>JANXRV010000081.1:0-37019 GCA_025356665.1 Pseudomonadota bacterium | reverse complement strand
GCCCAGAGTGCTTATCAACCTTGCCAATTCCCTCGTCCTCATTTCGCGTCTCCTGGTCCAGCGCCTCTGCGCCATACGGCCAGTTTCCGCCCCCACAGGCTCACCAGATGAGCCACCAACAGCATTCGCTAAATGAGCCTTCTTTTATCACCTCAGACTGGGAATCAACCGGCATTGGGGCCTCGCTCATGCGCAATAAGGGATAAGGGGCAGGCCCGCGGCATGCCTCCCATCGAAACGGCGCGCGACGCGCAACCGGGGCCTGGTTTCACGAATGTTCCGTTCTGCCGTAGGAAATGCTGACATCGCGCAAATCGGCGCTGGACATCAGAGAATCGAGCACCATACTCTTGGATGCTGCCAGCTCCTCCCGGGTCAAGCGCTCAGCCTCGTCCGCGTCGCCCCCGGCCAGGGCATCTATCAAGGACTGGTGTTCCTGGTGGATCTCCTCCGAACGATTGCGCAGCGAAAGACCGATATGTATGAGTCGCTCCATTTCCTTGAGAATCTGCCCGAGCGCGGCAACCAGGCGATCATTACCCGTAACCATTGCCACGGTGAGGTGAAACTCACTATTCGCCTGCAGGAATTTGGACTCGCTGTCGCGGTCGCCGAGTCGGTAGCGTTGGGAGCAGGCACGATCGAGGCGGCGCAGGCTGAACTCGTCAACACGGCCCGCCGCGAGCCGGTTGGCAGCCACCTCGATGATGGTGCGAAGCTGAAACAAGTCGTTGACATCGCGCAGGGTGATCGGCTTGACGATGTAGCCGCGGCGGTGCACCGGCCGTAACATGCCGACGATGGACAAACGGTCGACCGCCGCGCGCGCCGAAGCGCGCGTCAGGCCGAAGCGCTCCGCCAATTGTGCCTCTGACACGGTGGCGCCCGGCATGATTTCACACCGCACAATCGCACGATACAGGATGTCAAAGGCCTGGTCACTCTGGCGCTTGACAACAGGCGCGCTTGCGCCCGGCTCCCCGATGGACAACACCGGGACCGGGGGCGCGCCTGAAATTGACGCCTTAGGCTTCATTTTTCGTCTTCATCCTTCGCAACTGAGAATGGCACTCATTTCCAACGCGTAAGAGTTTAGCGGAAAACCTCTTAAAAATCACAATTTGGCGCTTTGATCCGGGGTAAAAAACACCTGTTGACAGGTTAGAGGCAAAGTGACCGCCCTGCAGCAAGCGAGGAACAGCACATCAAAGCTCAGCCACCCGCTTGTCGATGAAGTTGCGGGCAAAACACGCGAACGCATAAACATCCGCAAAATTACTTACCAGGCCGATTGATATTCGAACAGCACCGGTACTTTTATCGCTGATGATTTCACGAAAATCATCCATCGTCGGACTTGTTGACGACTGCGGTGAACAGGTGCTCAGTTCCTCCTCGAAGATACCGAGGGCGCTCTCCCCTCCCCCGGGATTGCAGAAACTGCCGGTACGCAGGGAAATGTTCGCTCGGTTGGCGAGCGCCTCAATGGCGCGGTGATCGACGAAAACGCCGTCCGCATCAAAGAAATTCAGTGCCACCGTCCCCCCGCGCGACTGCATTGTGACAGGGCCATATATCCGCACCAGCGGCAGGCCATTTTGATGCCGCATTGCAGTCAGTTGCTGCAGCAACCAACCGGTAAGGGCGTCCACGCGCGAGTGGATCACCGCATAGCCGATTTTTCCGATGTAGCCCAATCCGATTTGCACTGCGGGCGCCGCAAGATAATTGACCGTGCCATCCTCAAACGCTTCGGCCCCCTCCTGCAACCGATGGCGGTCGTTGCGCACTGAAGCCACAGCAATCGTCCCGCCGGAAAACCAGGGCCTGCGCAACTTCGAGAGCGCGGTCTTTTTCGCGATCAGGCATCCTACCCCTGTCGGATAACCAAAAATCTTGTAAAAAGAGACGGCGACGAAATCGGGCTTTACCCGCGAAAGGTCAAGCCTGTTGGTCGGCGCAAACGAGGCAGCGTCAAGCAGCACATCCCAGCCGTTTTTCTGCGCGACCTCGATCCATTCCAAGTCATGCTGCACGCCTGAAAAATTCGATTGCGCCGGAAACGCAAACAACTTGTGCGACTTGCCGGGGTTGGCGTGCAGAACGTTTGACATAAACGCCGCATCCAGACGCATTTCGGGAAGCACGAGTGGCGCGTAGGACACTTCTGCACCGCCGGCGCGTGCGTATTCACGGATGCCCAGGACGGAATTGTGGTTGTCGAATGCGAGCAACAAGCGGGCCGAGGCGTCGAAAGGATAGGCCTCACCAACAAGTTTCAGCGCGCCTGTCGCATTCTGTGTAAGTACCACGGCATATTCTTCGGGACGCGCATTGAAGAACGCCAGTATTGATTCACGTGCGCGCCCGACCAAGGCGGTGGCGAGGGCGGAGGTGGGATTCGACGAATGAGGATTCCCAAGAACACTCTCTTGCAGGAGTTCCATGTGCTGCCGCAACTGCTCGCTCGAGTAAAGTCCTCCCCCCGTAAAATCGAGGTAGACATGCCCCTGTCGATCGAGCCTTTCGTAGTCTGAACGCCGGAGATCATCGAGCAGGCTTGTTTGCTTATATGCGGGGAACCGCTCGAGAAAAGCGCGCTCGGCTTCGCCAAGCATATTCATTTCAAGGTCAGAACCGGATCTGACGTTCATTTTGAATGAAGTGCCGCAGCCACGGCCGGATGGATTATTTTCCCGGCGTGCACATTAACGCCCGCGGCAAGATGCGGATTGTCCGAACAGGCTCGCTGCCAACCCTTGTCCGCCAAAGCCAGCACAAACGGAAGCGTGGCATGGTTCAACGCATACGATGATGTCCGCGGAACAGCGCCGGGCATGTTCGCAACACAGTAATGCACGATCCCGTCAACGACGTAGGTCGGGTCGGCGTGGGTGGTGGGATGGGAGGTTTCAAAACAGCCGCCCTGATCGATCGCCACGTCCACCAGCACCATCCCCGGCTTCAACATCGCCAACTGCCGGCGTGTCACCAGTTTGGGGGCCGCCGCACCCGGCACGAGAACCGCGCCGACCACCAGGTCAGCACCCCGTAACGCCTCCTCAGTGGCATCAAGGGTAGCGTATTGGGTTTTCACACTGCCGCCAAACATTTCGTCCAAAACATTGAGCCGTCGCAACATCCTGTCAAAAACCGTCACCTCCGCCCCCATACCCAATGCCACCCGCGCGGCGTTGGTCCCGACAACCCCGCCCCCCAGCACGACAACCTTTGCCGGCGGGGTCCCGGGGACCCCGCCGAGGAGAATCCCGCGGCCACCGGTAGCCTTTTGCAAGGCGACCGCGCCAACCTGAATGGACATCCGACCGGCGACCTCGCTCATGGGAGCGAGCAGGGGCAAGCCCGCGTATTCGTCAGTGACCGTCTCGTAGGCGATGGCCGTGCATCCGGATTCACACAGCAATCTGGCTTGCTCCGGATCAGCGGCAAGGTGCAGGTAGGTGAACAAGACCTGCCCTTGCCGCAGTTGCCGGCATTCTTCGGGCTGTGGCTCCTTCACCTTGATAATGAGCTCGCCCCAGCTGAAAATTTCCTCCGGCGTGTCCGCGATACGCGCCCCGGCCGCAAGGTAATCATCATCCGTGCAGCCGATCCCCAGTCCCGCGCCTTTTTCCATGCAAACCGCATGCCCGTGGCTGACCGCCTCGCGCACCGAGGCCGGCGTCATCCCCACCCGGTATTCGTGGACCTTGATTTCCTTTGGAACTCCGATTTTCATATGTCGCGTTCTCTTGTTCTCCAATAACTCATATGTCCCGTTCTCTTGTTCTGCATTAACCCATGTGGCGACATACGAAACACGAGCCGGCACCGGCCACCCGGCACGTCAGTTGCCGGAGTTCAGGAGCAAGGGTCCTTTGGGCGTTTGAAGTTGCGCACGAAAGAGCGGCCGGTCGGCCCGCTCGAGAAGAACATTGATGCCCACAGCGCGAAGAATCGAACCGAGGCGAAGCGCCTCAGGATGGCCGAGCGCGAAGGTTTCCAGCGTGCACCCCTTCACCGAGGTCAATGCGGGGTGGGGCGTATCCAGCCAGTCGATAAACTTCGGAATGTAGTCGCCAAAGGGGTTCTGCCGTGGCAGCAGTAACCGCCACCTCAGCGTGGCCCCGGCCGGCGTTTTACGCGAAGCAGCGATCAGGTCCGATTCAATGCCTTCGGCCGCCAGCGTCGACTGGATACCCTCAAGATTCTTTGCCCTGACGATGTAAGTAAAGATTCGCGGCGCCTCGAACGTCCGGAACAAGTCCCCCCATGAGCCTGGGATATTTTGCTCAGGATCGGGAGCGATGAGTTCCAGGTAAGCGTCGTCACCGAGGGACGCCAGTGCATTTCGCGTACCAAGCCCTGGGTGCGACCCGCCAATACCGGCCGCGACACCGCTCATGGATTTAAATCGCGAAACCAGTTCATCCAGGTCCCGTCCAGCATACATGAAGTGGTCCAGCGTATTTGACATGTTATTCATTCTCCGTGCCTACCACTTGGCAGGCCCCCGTAGGGCCGGCGACACCCGCCAAATAACCCTCTGTAACGCGCGGGAAACACCCGATGCCCTAGCTTTCAATCGAGATCTGCGGCGGGGAAAACCACTTTCTCTTCTCACTTTAACATGTTATTAATTCCGGCACAGCCATCCCCCAAGTGTGCATTGCTCCCAATCTTGAATGGAAAATACGATGCATAGTGACCCCGCAGAAGGCCGGCAAAGAATGATGTAAAACGACCGCTCCGGCGCGGACTTGGATGGCCACAAGGGCGAGTTGCTGCTGCCAACAGGCCGCAATCGCCGGCTACACGGCGAGCATGTGCTCAGCGAGGCGCACCCATGCGCTTGAGCCAAGGGGCAGGATCTCGTCGTTGAAATCGTAATTGGCGTTGTGCAGCATGCAACCGTTATCCCCGGGGCCGTTTCCAATCCAGAGATAGCATCCCGGCTTTTGCAGCAGCATGAAGGCGAAGTCCTCGGCGCCCGTGGACGGCTGAAGGTTGCGCAGCACGTTTTCGCTGCCCACGAGATTTTCCAGCACCGTCGCAACGATTTCAGTCTCGCGCACAGCGTTGATGGTCGGAGGATAAAGCCTGTCGTATTGAACGCTTGCGCTCGCCCCATGCGCCGCCGCGATTCCCGCGGCCAGCCTCTTTATGGCGTTCTCAATCGTGTCCCGGACCCCGGGCTTGAACGAGCGCGCCGTGCCTCGCAGTATTGCCTCGGCCGGAATTGCGTTGATCACCTCACCGGCGTGAAATTGAGTGACGCTCACCACCGCCGCATCCAGGGGGCTCACCGTCCGACTCGATATGCTCTGCAGCGCCTGCACAAGCTCTGAACCGATCAGGATCGGGTCAATTCCGTTTTGCGGCATGGCTGCGTGCGCGCCACGGCCAAGGACACGTATTTCGAAATTGTCGGTCGACGCCATCATCGGACCGGGCATGACGGCAAACTGTCCCGCCGGAATGCCGGGCCAGTTGTGCATGCCAAAAACCGCGTCCATCTGAAATTTCTCGAACAGTCCGTCCTCAATCATTTCACGACCGCCGCCCTGGCCTTCTTCGGCCGGCTGGAATATGAAGTACACGGTGCCATCAAAATTTCTGCTCTCGGCGAGGTATTTAGCGGCGCCAAGGAGCATCGCGGTATGGCCGTCGTGACCGCAGGCATGCATGCGCCCATCGTTCTTTGAACGATAGCCGAAGGCGTTTTTTTCGTGAATCGGCAGCGCATCCATATCGGCGCGCAAGCCGATCGCGCGGGCGGACCGGCCGAGTTTGCGCCCGCCGGTCAACTTGCCGACGATGCCGGTCTTTGCCAGCCCTTTATGCACCTCTATGCCCCAAGACTCAAGCTTGACCGCCACCAGGTTGGACGTGCGCAACTCTTCGAATGCTGTTTCCGGATTGGCGTGGATGTCCCGCCTTATGGCCATAAGCTCGGGCTGTTGCGCGACGATTTGCGGAGGAATTTTCATGATTTTCGGGCGGAAATTAAATGAGGGGAACACCGAAAAATGAAGGCGCCGCGGCAGTTGGACTGCGTACGGGAATTTTTCCGGGTCAGACTATTACGCTGTCACTCTACCAAATAAACCCATGGCCGCAAATCAGCATCACCGAAGCGGCTCTGCGATTCCCCGTGAAATGAAGCCCCGGGCGATCTGCCGCCCCAGAGGTCCAGATCGGCCCGGCAGGGGAAACCGGAGGTTACCCTGATAGCGGTGATGGTAAGATCATCCGCTCGGCATTTTCGTGCCGACGCCCCTTCAAACCGCAAAAAACCACTTAGCGTCGCAGGAGAAACATGAAACGCATTATCATCGCCATCACGGGTGCCTCCGGATCGATATACGGCATCCGCGCACTCGAACTTTTGCGCGATATAGACGACGTCGAGACGCATCTGGTGGTGTCGCCTTCGGCGGTGCGCACCATCATCGAAGAAACCCCCTACACCGCCAAGGAGGTGACGGCGTTCGCGGACGTTGCGTACGACTATCGTGATATTGGCGCTGCCATTTCTAGCGGGTCTTTCGCCACAGCGGGCATGCTCGTTGCGCCATGCTCGGCAAAGACGCTATCGGGCATCGCCAATTGTTATGACAGCGAGCTGACTGTTCGCGCCGCCGACGTTTGCCTGAAAGAACGCCGTCCGGTCGTGTTGCTGTTCCGTGAGACGCCGCTGCATGCGGGGCACATTGCACTCATTCAGCAGGCGACATTGAACGGGGCGATCGTCATGCCACCCGTCCCGGCCTTTTATTTCAAGCCGCAGACGATTCTTGACATCGTCGACCAGACCGTCGGCAGGGCGCTCAGCCTGCTCGGCATAGACACCAAAACAGTCAAACGGTGGAAAGATCCGGGTTAGGCAATCACCGGCACAAAATCCGCCAACGCGCAATGCCGCGAATGGCTACTCCATCGATTCACCCCTTGCGCTTCACGCGCACGCCCGGCGAGCCAGTATTCTCGCCGCTCCCCAGCCCACAAATGAAAAGAGAACCATGGCACGAATAGCTTATGCCGACGTCACCCGCCCCGAAACCAGCGATCTTGTGGAGCGCATCAAGCGCGAGCGCGGCGGAAGAATGCTCAACCTCTATCGCATGCTGATGCACAGCCCGCCGGTGGCCGCCGGCTGGTGCTCGCTGTTCACGGCGATCCGCCAGCAGGGCGTGCTGTCTGGCCGTGTGCGCGAGCTGGCGATCCTGCGCATCGCCGTCATCAACGGCGCCGACTACGAATTTTCCGCGCACGTGCCCTTCGCGCTGAAGGAGGGGCTGACGCAAGCGCAACTGGACACGCTCAAGGCGGGCGGCGATCCCGATGGCCTCACCGCTAACGATCACGCGGTGCTCGCTTACACCGACGCCATGACCAAGCACGTGCGCGTGCCCCAAACGCTGTTTGACGCCGTACGCAAGCAGTTCAATGAACGCGAACTGGTGGAGCTCACCGCCACCATAGGCGGCTACAACCTGGTGTCGCGCTTTCTCGAGGCGATGCAGATCGACCATGACAAACACCCCTGAGCGCGCCGCGGGCACGACGGCACTACGCCGCGAAGACTTCACCTTTTCGCACGCGCTGCGTGTGCGCTGGGCCGAGGTCGACCGCCAGGACGTGGTCTTTAACGGCAATTATTTCCTGTATTTCGATGTCGCCATCGGCGAATACTGGCGCGCCATCGGATTCAATTATCCGGATGACCTCGTCGAGAAATTCGGCACCGACATTTACGCCGTCAAGGCCACTGCCGAATACCATGGCTCGGCGACCTATGACGAGGAACTGTCCGTGTGCTGCCGCGTCAGTCGCATCGGCCGCTCAAGCCTGCGCTTCAGCCTGGGCATCTGGCGCGGCACCGACCACCTCACCAGCGGCGAATTGGTCTACGTCAACGCCGATCAAAAAACGCGCAACTCCGCGCCCTGGCCGGAGGCGCTCAAGTCGGCAATTTCCAACTACGAAAAGACCGGTCCGGAAGTTTGATCCGCGCACGGACCTGATTTTTGCCGGTTCATTGTCCCGGCTGCGTCGGCGCGCGCGGCGGCTTTTCACGCGCCGCAGCCAGCGCCGCAGCCAGTTGCGGCAACTGCACCCGGGCAAAATCGCGCAGGTCGCCGGTCTTGGCATAAGTGGCCTCGAAACGCTCCCGGTCACCCGCGCGGTCGCGATGCCAGTAGCCGGCCATCATTTGCATGCCCATGGGCTTGAGTTCGGGCAGCGTGTGGTAGTCGGCGCCGGGCGGCCCCTGCCGGCCTATCATCGAGCGTTTTTGCCCGAGGTGGCCCTTGAAGGTGTAGAACGCGTCTGCGGGTGCCAGGAACTGCAGTGAGTAATCGGATTCGCGCACGCTGTCGGTAATGTCGTCCGCCGACATGGTCGGACGATCGGTTCCGCCCAGCATATAACGCATGCCCTCCTCGCCCAGAAAACGCACGGCGCGGTAGCGCACCTGCCCCTCGACGTGGCGGTACAGTTCGTTGGAGCGGATTGCCACGTCTATCATGACGCGCCCGTCGACCGGCAGCGCAGCGTCGGTGCCAAACACGTAGGTGCGCAGGTAACTGTGCGGTTGTAGCATCAGCGCAACCGGCCGCTCCTGCTCGTCGAGCACGACCGTGGCGGCCGTGGTGTTGTCAAGCTGGCGCCAATCCTGCAAGTCTCCGGTCAGATTGAGCAGGAAGGCGCGCCAGCCGGTCAAGCCCGCCGGCAAGCCCGACTGGCGAAACACCGCGTGATAGCGCAAAAAGGTGAAGCGCCGCTTCACCCCGCCGCCAAAATCGACCGTGTCCCTGTCGATGCGCCCGTAGACGACGGGAGTTGCCACCTTCGCCGACTCGGCCTCGTGCACAAACACCGCAGCCGGATTGTCCTTGTGCTTGTTGAGCAGCTCACGCGTGACCTTTTCAGCCAGCAGCTTGCCGTCGCCATCGTATAAGCGGCCCTTGGCAATGTAATCGCCGTAAAAATCGATCATGCCGGGGTGGTCTTTGGGCAACAGGAAGCGCGGCCGGAAACGCACCAGCAACACCTGTTCGGCACCGCTTGGCGGCGAGCTCGACGGCGGGTTGGCGGCGAAGTACTGGCTGAAGCCCGGATACTGCGGGAAGTGATCGCGAAAATCGCGCGTGTCGGCCGCAAAAGCCCCGCCTCCTGCAAACAAGACTGCGGCTAGAACCACGGCTAACAACATGAAGTGCGGCAGCGTTCGGGCGTTCGTCATGGCTGGAGGGCGCGATCCGTGAAGTGTGCTCGTTATAATACGTCTTTTCCCCCGACCACACCCTGACATGCAAATCCGCGACCAGCTCTACATCAATGGCAAGTGGGTCAAACCCGCAGGCGACAAAACCATAAGCGTCATCAGCGCGTCAACGGAAGAGCCCATCGGCCGCATCCCCGCGGGAAGCGCGGAGGATGCCAACGCCGCCGTGGCGGCCGCCCGCGCCGCGTTCGAGGCCTGGTCGGCAAGCACGCCGGCCGAGCGCGCGACACTGCTGCAAAAAATCCACGAAGGCCTGAAAGCGCGCGGCGAGGAGATCGCCAGGACCATCTGCGGTGAAGTGGGCATGCCGCTCAAGCTCTCCGGCCGCATCCAGGCCGGCTCGCCAACTTTCACCTTCGCCATGTACGCCAAAATGCTGCCCGGCTTTGCGTTCGAGGAAAAAGTCGGCAATTCGGAGGTCTTGCGCGAGCCGGTGGGCGTGGTGGCCGCCATCACGCCGTGGAATTATCCGCTGCACCAGATCGCCGCCAAGGTCGCGCCGGCCCTCGCGGCCGGTTGCACCGTGGTGTTGAAACCCTCCGAGGTGGCGCCGCTCAATGCCTTCATCCTCGCCGAGATTATCCACGCCGCAGGCGTGCCTGCGGGCGTGTTCAACCTCGTCACCGGCACCGGGCCGGTGGTCGGCGAGGCGCTGGTCAGGCATGCGGACGTCGACATGGTGTCCTTCACCGGCTCGACGCGCGCCGGCAAGCGCGTGTCCGAACTGGCCGCCGCGACAGTCAAACGCGTGGCGCTCGAGTTGGGGGGTAAATCGGCAGCGGTGATTCTCGATGACGCCGACCTTGCCGCGGCGGTCAAGGGCACCATCAACGCCTGTTTCCTCAATTCGGGCCAGACCTGCACCGCACACACGCGCATGCTGGTGCCCGAGAGTCGCTACGCCGAAGCCGCCGCGATGGCCAAGGACGTCGCCGCCGGATTTACCGTGGGCGATCCCTTCGGCGACAGCGCCAGGCTCGGACCGCTGACCTCTGCCGCGCAGCGCGAGCGCGTGCGCGACTACATCCGGCAAGGCATTGCCGAGGGCGCCCAGTTGCTGATCGGCGGTGCAGACGCGCCCGAGGGGCTGCCGCGCGGCTGGTATGTCAAACCGACGGTGTTCGGCCGCGTCGACCCCAAATCGACCATCGCACAGGAGGAGATTTTCGGCCCGGTACTGTCTATCATTACCTACCGCGACGAGGAAGAGGCGATACGCATCGCCAACGACAGCCCCTATGGCCTCGCCGGCGCCGTCTGGTCCGGCGACGAGGCGCGGGCGAGGCGCGTGGCAAAGCGCCTGCGCGCCGGGCAGATTGACATCAACGGCGGGCCATTCAATATGCAGGCTCCTTTTGGCGGTTTCAAACAGTCGGGCAAGGGCCGCGAACTAGGCCGCTACGGCCTGGAAGAGTTTCTCGAATACAAGTCGCTGCAATTCCGCCCGGCCGACAAAGCCTGAGCGCCACGCCCGAAAAAACAACCAAAAAAAGCTGGAAACCCGCGCCAATAAAGGGTTCCCAGCCATCTCACCCGGCGCAAGGATAGGGGCCCATGACGATCAGATATTATTTCGAGGACTTCAGCGTCGGGCGCGTGTTCAACAGCGGCACGCGCCAGTTGAGCGAACAGGACATCCTGGGTTTCGCAAGCGAATACGACCCGCAGTATTTTCATACCGATCCGGAAGCGGCGAAACAATCGATCTTCGGCGGACTCATCGCCAGCGGCTGGCAGACCGTGGGCGTGTGCATGCGCCTGATGTGCGACAGCTACCTGCTGGAGAGTTCGAGCATGGGTTCGCCCGGCGTCGATGAGGTGCGCTGGGTCAAGCCAGTCTATCCGGGCGACACCCTGCGCATGCGCGCAACGGTGATCGCCGCCAAGCCCTCGTCAAGCAAACCGGACCGCGGCATAGCAACCATGCGCTGTAACATCTACAACCAAAAAGACGAACTGGTGATGCATATGCAGGGCATGCAGATGATGCAGCGCCGCCCGGCCTAGGCCGGCCCTATCTAGCGGCCACGAGCTCAGCGGTGAGTTGAGCGGCCGGGATCTCCCGGCATCCCGTTGCATTCTGGCCGGCCCACAGCGGCGAGAAATCACCAGAACCCAAACTTTCCGCTTTGGCGCGCAAGGGCGCAATGGCAGCGGTGGCGAGGGGAAATGCCGGGACGTCGGCGTTCATCGGACCGAGCTCTTTCATTATCCGATTGACTATACCGCGCGCCGGGCGCCCGGTAAAAAGGTTAGTGAGCGCCGTATGGCGGGCGGACGCGCTCTTTAGCGCGAGACGATGCACCTGACTGGTTTGGGCTTCAGGACAAAGCAGGTATGCCGTTCCAATTTGGACGCCGGCTGCGCCGAGCGCCATGGCCGCCGCAACCCCGCTGGCATCGGCGATCCCGCCGGCGGCAATCACCGGAAGTTTTACCGCGCGCACGATCTGCGGCAACAGCGCGATGGTGCCCACTTGCGAGGTGACATCATCCGACAAGAAAATACCCCGATGCCCGCCCGCCTCAACGCCTTGCGCGATGATGGCATCCACCCCTTGCGCTTCTAACCAGAGCGCTTCATCAACGGTGGTTGCAGTGGAGAGGATTTTCGCGCCCCACGCCCTGACACGCCGCAGCAGTTGCGCCGAGGGCAAACCAAAATGAAAGCTCACCACGGCGGGCTTGGATTCCTCCAGCACCGCGGCCGCCTCGGCGCTGAAGGGCGCGCGCCCGGGCCCGGCGGGAATGGCGCCTGCGTCGACTCCATACTCCTTGTAATAGCGCGAAAGTATCGACCGCCAATTGGCGTCACGCTCGGCAACGGCCGTTGGTGGAGTGTAGCAAAAGAAATTCACGTTGAACGGTTTGCCAGTGTTTGCGCGAATCGTCACCAACTCCTTGCGCAGCGCGTCAAGGCCGAGCATGGCGCAAGGCAACGACCCCAGGCCACCGGCATTGGAAACGGCCACCGCCAGCGCGCTGCCCTGGGCGCCGGCCATAGGTGCCTGAATGATCGGCAGTTCAAGGCCCAGCAGTTGCTTCAGCGTCTTCATCGCAGCTCCATCGCTTGTATCCCCCCCGTTATTTTGTTTTTCCAAGCAATGCACCCAGTAGCCGCGTGGGCGATCGAAGCCGCCGTCTTCTGTGTGCACAGAGCAGACATAGTCGAGCGCCGTTCACTTCACCACCATCGGTTGGTTTGCAGTGCGATATTCAGCCGGCACGCCTCAAGTCTAGCGAAGCTGCACGCGCCGGACTAAGCGCGCTGCTCTTATTTTTACTGAATCATACCGAGCCGGCCGCTGTGGCTGCCCATGTACCACAGGCGCCCTTGCGCATCGACCACCATTTTGCGAATGCCTTCGTTTTTTGTCGGCAGATTGAAGACCCGCATTGCGTGCGTCCGGGGATCGACCAGTACCACACTGTCCGATTCGATCTCGTTGACCCAGATGCGGCCCGCGCCGTCCGCCGTCACTGCATAGGGTCCGCCGCCCGGACCCGCGGGCAGCGCCAGCTCCTTGAGCACGCGCCGCGACTTTGGGTCGATCTTGAGTAATTTTCCGTTACCCGCGAGGGTGACCCACAGCAGACCATCAGGTGCAATCGTCATGCGTCGGGGCGCGCTCGCCTTGCCCGTTCTTAACTCGACAACCTTCCCGGTCTGCGGATCGAGCCGTCCGATTTTGTCGCCGTCCATCGCGCAATACCAAACCTTGCCGTCGTGATCGATGGCTATTCCGTAAGGGCCACCGCTGACACGGTACTCTGTCACCTTCCGGGTTTGACGATCGAGCCTGCCAAGACGATTGCCGGCGTATACGCTGAACCAGAGATTCCCCTGCGCGTCAAAGACCAACGTGTGCGGGTCGCCTCCGGAGGGCAGTGGGTGATGGATAATGTTTCCGGTGCGCGGATCAAGTTCTCCTATGGTGCCGTTGCCGTTTCCCGAATACCAGACGATTCCGGCACGGTCGAGAACCAGTCCATGGGGCCGGGTGCCCGGGGGCATGGTCCATTCCGTGAACGTTGTAGTTCGCGGATCGAATCGGGCGATCTTGTCGGCACGCTTTTCCGTAATGTAGATGTTCCCGTCGGCACCAACTGCCGGGTCGCGCGCGAACTGAGGCGTGGGGACCGGCCATTCTGAAATGTGTCCGGAGAGATCGCGAGTTCCGGGAACGATTCCGTAGTTGGATCCACCGGCGAACAACGGCCCGGCCGCGGCGACCAGACACGCCGCCGCCAGATATCGCCTGATATTTCGATTCATAAAATCCCCTTCAACGGCACGGACAACCCGGGAACCGGCATGCAGGCCGCGGTTACTTCAACCGGTCGGCGATCTTGTCGACCCCGGCCTTGGCGCAAGCTTCGTCCACCAGTCCACTTGGCGCGCCGCCCACGCCGATGGCACCGAGCCATTCATCGCCCGATTTTATGCTCACGGCGCCGGGCAGCAACAGGATACCCGGCACGCTGGTCAATGCGGCGGCCGCGGGATTCGCACCCAGCAGTTGCACGAGTTCAGTTTGCAGATCTTTCTTGAATATCGGTCCGAGCGTTACCAGGGTGTAGGCCTTGCCGCGGCTTGAGTCGAGCGTGTGCGGCGTCGCGCGCTCGTGCTTGAGCACCGCGCGCGCCAATCCGTTGCGGTCGAGCACCGTGACACTGACCTTGTGACCCAGCTTGTCGCAACTGGCCAAGGCCTCGGCCGCCGCCTGCGAGGCCATCGCTGCGCTGAACTCCTTGGACGCGGACATGCCCTGTGCATGGACGAATGTACCGCTAAGCGTTAGTGCGGCAATGGCAGAAAGATGAAACATTTTCATGATGATTCCTTTGGCGTAGTTGGTAAGGACTGGGGTTAAACGAATGAAATTAGAAAAAGCACTGCGATGCGCCGCAAAGGTCTATACGCGGTTCAAATCCGATAAAGTGGTTTCGGTGGCGAATTGCGGCGCAGTGGCCGAGCGCAGCCATTGAAAACCGTGAGCAATGCGGCCAGGCGTGATGGCCTCGACCTTGATACGTACCTCGCGCGTGTTTGGCGCGGCCGGCCCGGCGGGCGACGCACTAGCGCCCCAGACGATCTCGGCTCGTCCACTCACGCGCACGGTCTGCCCGGATTGAAAGTCAATGAAGAGCAAACCGGTACGCGCGTCGGCGCTGAGATTGCCCAAGGTGTTGAAAAAATTATTGCCGGGGTAATCCGGAAACATAAGGGTGTGCGCATCGAGCCACCTGACAAAACCTGGCGGACCACCGCGGTGAGAGATATCGAGTCCGCCGCCCTGCGTGGAGTCCACATCGGGCGAGCGCGAGGCGATGAAGAAGGTCGTCGACGACGCAATCAATGCACGCGCTTCGATCGTAATCGGCGACAGCGGCACCAACGGTTTGCTGCGGCGATGGATGTACTGCGGGCAATTGCCGAAGCTTTGCTCGATCCGGATTCTCCAGTTGCCGCCCGCCTCGCTTTCGAATACGCCGTTTGCGCGGTTGCGTCGGGCATTGGCGAGATCGATTCCAAGCAGGGCCACCGGTTCGCCCGGAGCGAAAGCGCCTGGCGCAAACACCGCTTCGGGATGGCGGATCATCAGCCGCCGCGGGTCGGGTGATTGCATAAAGCCGGCCGTGCCTGTCAGCAGGTTGGCCTGCGGGTAACCCTGCGGGTCAAGGGTGGCGGCGAAAACGTACGACAAGCCGGCAAAGAACTGCCGGTGCTGCTCGGGCATGAAGTCGCGGATCAATGCTTTGCCGCGCCGTTGTATCGCCTGCTCGGCGCCGGCCAGCGCCTGGAGACCGCGTTCTCCAGCGTGAAAGGGTTCCCGGTCTTGCTTCATCTGAGGGCGCAGGGAAATCAAGCTGGTGCGGTCGCCAACATGGACGGCCGCTGACTGAACTCCGCAAACCAGGTGGCGAGCCGGGGCTGGGCATCGCGCCAAGCGATAACCGGCAGACGAAAATCGAGAAAGCCGAGGGCGGCGCCCAGAACGATATGGGCGTAACCCAATGGCGAGGCGAGGTCGCCGTGACCTAGCTCTAGTGCCGCCAAGGTGCGCTCGATGGCTGCGTTCTGGCGCGCCACCCAAGCTTCGGAACGGAGCGCAGCATCCCGCCGCCCCTCCAGGACAATCGTCAATGCGGCCGCGGTCAACGCCTCGGCGCGGCCCCAGCATTGGAGTTGTGCGGCGTGTTGACCGAGGGGTACCAATGCCGGGTGGCTGCCCAGTGAGTCGAGATGCGCAGCGATCAGATTGCTCTCGATGATCACTTTGCCGTCGTCCAGACGTAGCGCCGGCACTTTCGACGCAGGATTGGCCGCAATCAGTTCAGTAGCCGATTCATACGGCGCGACGGGGACCTCAAGAATGCGGTCTTGCAATCCGCGCTCGCGCAGCAGCACCCGCGCTTTGCGGGCGAAGGGGGATGGCTTGGCGTAGAGGAGTTGCATGGCTTGGTCTCCGTTGGGTGTTCGATTTGTGTGAGCCATTTTGCAGTCCGCGCAAACGAATCGGGTTGTAGACGACTCATCTTATATGTGAGTAGAATTCACCAATGCAACTTCCCAATTTGCAATCCGTGCGCGCCTTTGAGGCCGCGGCGCGCCATCAGAGTTTCTCGCGGGCAGCCGAGGAATTGAGCCTCACCCATGGCGCGGTGAGTCATCACATGAAGAATCTGGAGGAACGCCTGCGCGTCAAGCTGTTCACACGCAGCGGACGCGGCGTCGCCCTGACCGAAGCCGGTCAAGCACTGCACATGAAGGTCAGGCAGGGTCTGGCGTTGATCGAGCAGGCGTTCGAGGAGGCGCACCAACGCAAAATCTGGCGCACGCTTACGGTGAGCGTGCTACCGGCGTTTGCGGCGCGCTGGCTCATTCCGCGCCTGGAACACTTCCAGCGGCGGCACAGCGGCATTGACATCAATCTGCGCGCCACACTGGAAGTGGTGGATCTGGCGCGCGACGGCGTCGATGTCGCGATCCGCTACGGCGCAGGCGCCTGGGCGGATCTGGCAGACATCAAACTCAAGGAAGAACGGCTTTTCCCCGTCTGTGCTCCGGGATTCAACGGCGGCAAGCTGCCGCGCAGCTTGATGGAACTAGCCAAAGGCCCGTTTCTCCGGCATAGCCGCCAACCGTGGACACCCTGGTTTCGCGCCGCCGGGCTCGCTCTAACCGAACCCGCACGCGGACTGAGCTTCAACGATGCCGGCGCAATGCTGGAGGCCGCAGCGCAAGGGCATGGCATCGCGCTCGCGCGGGCAACGTTGGCCGATGACGACCTTCGCACCGGTCGTCTGCTGCGCTTGTCGGATGTTGACGTCGCCGATGTCTATGCCTGGCATGCCGTATGGCGGCAAAGTGCCGACAAGATGCACGACATCACAGCCTTTACCGGCTGGCTCAAAGAGGAGTTTTCCACCGACCGCTTCGCAGCGGCAGGACCACGACCGTCGAAAAAACGCGCAGCAAAATAACTTCCAGACCCTGCTGATCGCCGCCCGGCAGCGACCTGACTCAATCTCAGCGCTTGCGCCGCAGCGCCAGCATCACGAACAGCGCGGCGGCGAGCACCCAGGCCGCACTTGGCGCCCAGGCGAGCAGGGCGACAACCTGCGGATCTTTGTTGAACTGCGCGGCGACCAACGCCATGCGCGCGAGCGTCGCCAGCGCCAGCACCGAGAACAGGCTGCCGCTCATCAGGCCTTCGCGCCCGCTGTGGCCAAGGGCGACGCAGGCGGTGACCGCGCTCATCAGCACCGCACCCCAGGCGCCGCCGGCGACAAACTGCGCGGCAACCAATACCTCCATGCTGCCGGCCAGCGCCGCGACAGCGGCGGCCAGCGCACCGATCACGCTGCCCGCAGCCATCACCATCACCCCGCCGGACCGCTGCACCCAGACCGCCGCCGGCCACATCAGCAGGTTAAAGCCGACCCAGAACACCGGCATCAGCCATTGGAGGTCGGCCGGTTTGGCAAAACGCAGGTATTGCGGCGCGGAGTTGAGCGCGAAATGCACCTGGAAGCCCAGGCCAAGCAGGGCTGCTCCCACCAGGAAGGCGAGCAAATAGCCGTCCAGGCGCAACTGCGCCGGGGGGGCGGGAGGCGCGGGCTCGGCGGCCAGCCGGCGCTCGGCCCAGACGATGCCGCAGGCGGCCAGCGCGAGGGCGATGCTCGACAGCGCAAAGGGCAGGCGCGGATCAAGATTCTTCAGCGTCACGGTGAGATAAGGTGACACCGCCCCGGCCACGCCGATGCCGAACAGTGACAGCGAGGCCAGCCATGGCACGGCCGGCCTTGCGGCGTATTTGCCCAGCAGCATCAGCGGCGGTGCGCGCAGCGCCGAGGAAGTGACCGACCAGATCACGGTGAGGGCGAGAAAAACGCCGGCCCCGGCCGGCGCGGCAAACGGCAGCAGCAAAAAAGCCAGGCAGGACACGAGGGTGAGCAACACCACCAGGCGCCCGAGCCGGCCGAACACCCGCGCCACACGGTCGGCGGCAAAGCCCATGGAAAAATCGACCAGCGCAAAAATCACCTGGTCGAGCATCAGGATGAAAATCACCTGCGAGCGCGAGATTCCCGCAGCCTCCGCCAGTTGCGGCAGGAAAATCACATACACCGTCCAGGTCAGCGTGAAAAAAAACTGCACCAGCGCAAGCCACAGCCCGACCAGGCGGTTCGAGGCGTTCATGTCAGTGAGGCCTGCCGTAGCCGGCCAGGCCCATCATCAGGCGCACCAGCGCGTAGGCCATCCAGATGCGCACGCGCCGCGCCAGCGGCTGCTGCCGCCAGCGCGCCGGCGGCACGACGATCGCGCCCTCCTCCATGCCCTGATGCAGCGAACGGCGCAACCGCGCGGCGAACCGGGCATCCTCGACCACGACGTTGGCCTCGCGCGCAAGCAGCAGGCTGAACGGATCAATGTTGGACGATCCGACGGTGGCCCAGCGATGGTCGATGACCGCGACCTTGGCGTGCAGTACGCTCTTGTGATATTCGTAGATTTCCACACCGGCCTCGAGCAGCGTTCCGTACAAGGCGAGCGAGGCATAGTGCTGCAGCGGATGGTCGGCGCGTCCCTGCAACAGCAGCACCACGCGCACGCCGCGCCGCGCCGCATCGGTCAGGGCGTGGCGAAAACGCCGCCCCGGCAGGAAATAGGCGTTGGCGATGACGATCTCCTCGCGCGCCGCCGCGATCGCGACCAGGTAGGCCTCCTCAATGGCGGCGCGATGGCGAAAATTATCACGCACCACCAGCGCAGCCGCCGTGTCGCCGCAACGCGCCGCCGGCGGGGGCGGCGGCGGCAACAGCCGTTCGCCGCGCCTGACATGCACCCAGGCCACGCGCAGCCACAAGCGCGACAAGGCGGTGCGCACATCGGCGGCAAGCGGCCCCTCGATCTGCACCGCGTAGTCATAGCGCGGCTGCGCCGGACTATCGGCGCCAAGGTCATCGATGATGTTGATGCCGCCGACAAAAGCGAGCCTCCCATCGACAGCGGCCAGCTTGCGATGCATGCGCCGCAGACGGCGCCGGCGCAGGGTCAGCGGTGAGATGTCCGGCCCGTAGACCTGCAAGCGCACACCGGCGTCCTCGAGTGTACGGCGCAACGCAAGAGACAGCAGGCGCGAACCGAAACCGTCCACCATGAGCTGCACCGCCACGCCGCGGCGCGCCGCCGCGGCCAGCGCGGCGGTGATGCGCCGTCCGGTGGCGTCATCGGCATAAATATAGCTTTCGAGAAACACCTCGTGTTTTGCCCCGCCAATAGCCGCCTCAAGCGCGGGAAAGTATTCACCTCCGGTCGCGAGCAGCGACAAACAGTTGCCCCCGGTCAGTTCCATGCTCAGGCCTTTTCCAATCTTGCCGACAGCGCGGCATGGTCCGATAGCCGCGTCCAGGGGTGGCCGTGGTGCACTTCCGCACCGAGCACGTTGAACCCGCGCACATAAATGCGATCGAGACTGAGCAGCGGAAAACGGCTGGGGAAGGTGCGCGGCGAGCGGCCGTGGTGCGTGCGAAAGGCCTCGCGCATGCCAAGCGCCTCGGCAAGACGCCGTCCGGCGTTATCGCGCCAGTCGTTGAAATCTCCGGCCACCACCAGCGGCGCATCGCGTGGCACGCTCTGCCCGATGCGATCGATCAACGCCGCGAGCTGGCGCCGCCGGCCGCGTTCGTGCAAAGCGAGGTGGACGCACATGCAATGCAGGGGCTGCCCCAGCCAGTCGATCTCGCAATGGAGCAGTCCGCGCCGCTCGAAGCGATGGTCGGACACATCCTGGTTCTCGGAGGCGACGATGGGATAGCGCGACAGGATGGCGTTGCCATGATGACCATGGTCATAGACGGCGTTGCGACCGTACGAGAAGTCCGACCACATCTGGTCGGCCAGAAACTCGTAGGACGGTTCCCGGGGCCAGTCGTGAAACCGGTTCTGGTGAAGCCGGTTCGCACCCTGCACTTCCTGCAAGAAAACAATGTCCACTTTCAGCGCGCGCAGGCGCTCACGCGCCTCGTGCAGCACCATGCGCTGGTTGAAGTACGACAGACCTTTGTGGATATTGTAGGTTGCGATACCCAGTTTCACGGCATCACCGGCTGCCCTCATGGGATGCGGCCCGCACGCCGCAGGATTTCATCGACCATGCCGCGGAACTGTTTTTCGGCGGCGTCACGCGCGGCCACCACGCCGAAAAAAGGCGGCAGGTAAAAATTGGGCAGCATGCGCCCGGCATAGCGCAACTTCACCCCGCCCGGGATGGGCGTCAGCTCATAGCTGCCGGTCATTTCCTGGAAAGATCCGGCAATAGCGCGCGAAATAATACGGTGCGGCGGTAGCTCGATGATGAGCAGTCGCACGTCGATAGGTTGGCTGAAAAACAGGAATGCATACTCGCCCTGCTGCTCCAGCACAACGCCATCGGCAGTGCGCGACAACACCCGCGACACCTTGAGGTTGGGAATGAACTCGGCCAGGCGGTCATAGTCGCTCAGAACCTGCCAGACAATACGCACATCGGCCTGCAGTTCCGCGCTGGCTTCGATGACGATGTGGTCGCCCTGACGTGTGGTTTCCACCGACACTTGCTGGGCATACGAGTCGGCCATCGAGCCGAGGCAAAACAACCAGGGCAGCAAGCTTAGGAACACGTAGCCGTTGCGCATGGCATATCATGCCCTCGCAACGCCCCCACCAGCAAGCACGGTAGTCGTTATAATTCCGGCATGTCGAGGCGGAGCCTCGGGGACAAATCCATCCGTGGCGCACACCTTCCTGACCTGCGGCCGGAAAATGGCTTGCACCGCATCCAACGGAGGTCTTTGATGAAAAAAACCTGCGGACACACCTTGCACACCGCGACGCTTTCGCTGTTTTGCCTGATTGGCGCTTTCACCTCTTGGGCCTATGCGGCGGACGCGCCTGCGCCGGCAAACGCACCAACAAACGCACCAGCGGCAGCAGTGCCTGCCGCACCTCCGCGCAGCGTCGCCGACATCGTAAAAATACTGGATCACTACAAGCCCGATCCGGCCATCTCAGCCAAGGCCCGCGAGGAAGCGGCCGCACAGGTGCCAGAGAGCACCGACAGGCTGACGCTGCTGCGCTTTTACCTGGCGCGCTCACGCGCGGCGGCCAAGATCGGCAATACCACCCGGCAAATGGCCGATTTGCGCACGGCGCGCCAGTACATGCAGCGCTTCGAGGAGGAGTCACTGCGCGCGCTTGGCGAGCTGGCCAACACAGAAAGCATTGGCGGCAACATCGTCAATGCCTCCGCCGTCCTCGACGAGATCAAGAGCCAGATTCCGCAAAACCTCGGTGGCATGGTCGTCAGCAACAACAGCTTCGCAGCGACGATCTATGCCGGCAGCGGCGATTTCGAGGCGGCGCGCAAGGCGCTCGCCGCGAGCGAATCCCAATTCCGCACGATTATCAGCGCCCGCAATGCCAACTACTACCAATTCATCTGGTCGTCGCAAGTGGAGCGCGCGCGTGCCGAGGTGTTCTCCTCCGAGGGCAAGTTTGTCGAGGCTGAAGCGGCCTTTCGCAAGGTACTGCGCGACCACGAGGCGGATAAACCGATGCAGGCGTTGCGCCTGCGCAACAACATGTCCACAGCCCCGACGGAAAACCTGGTCCGCTTCGGCGAGATGCAACAGCGTCGTCTGGCACAGACATTAATGCAACTGGGGCGCATCGCCGAGGCTGAACTCAATGTCCGTGCCTCGCTCCAAAGCTCGCTTGAGCGTGTCGGCCGCGACGCGGTGGACACGGCCGCCCATTTGCAAACGTTCGCCTTCATCCTGCTGGAGCAGGGTCGCTTTGCCGACGCCACGCTGATGGCGCGCGAGGCGCTAAAGAGCGCTGAAACAGCCGGCGCTGCGCCCGTCTCGCGGTCGATGATATTCGGCCGCAAGGCGCTGGGAGCGGCGCTGGTTGCGGAGGGCAAGTGGGAGGAGGCAATGAGCACCTTCGAGGCGATGAAGGCCGGTGTTGCCGGCGACCCGGAGATCGCCAAGCGCTCGCCCACCGACGATCTTGACTGGGCGACCGCCTTGCTCAAGAAGAGCCGCGCCGAGGAGGCGCGCGTGATGCTCGCGCGCATGCTCGATCGTAGTACGCGCCAGCTTGGCGACAAGGACAGCCGCACCGCGCAGATCCGCGCCTTCCACGCCATCGCCATTTCCAAGCTGGGTAAGCAGGCCGAGGCCCTCGCCGATTTTGGCAAGGCCGTGCCCATCCTGATCGAGCAGGCGAGAAACGACATCGCATCGGACACCGGCGGCCTCAGGCAGGTCAAGCGCCTCACCTACATCATCGAGTCCTACCTCGAGCTAATGTCGGCCGCGCACAAGGCCGGCCTCGCCGTAGCCGGCCTCGATTTCGTCGCCGAGTCCTTCCGCCTCGCCGACGTGGCCCGCGGCAGCCAGGTGCAGCGCGCCCTGTCCGCCAGCGCCGCGCGCGCGAGCATCAGCGACCCGGCTCTGGCCGAGCTCGCACGCCGCGAGCAGGACTTGCAGCGGCGCGTCAATTCGCTCTCGGACCTGCTGAAGAACCTGCTCTCGCAGCCGCCCGAACAGCAGCTGCCCAAGATCATCGCCGAACTGCGCCGCGACATTGACGCCTTTGGCAAGCAGCGCAACGAGTTGAAACGCGACATCGAGAAGCGCTTCCCCGATTACGCCGAACTCACCGACCCCAAGCCGGTGGTGCTCGGGCAGGTGCGTGCGGCGCTGCGCGCGGGCGAGACCCTGGTGTCGGTCTACCTGGGCGAGGACAGCTCCTTCATCTGGGCGGTGCCCAAGTCCGGCGATGCGGCGTATGCCGGCGTGCCGATGACTTCGGCGCAGGTGGCCAAGACCGTCGAGACGCTGCGCCGCGCCCTTGACCCCTCGGCCACCTCGGTCGACGAGATCCCCGCCTTCAACGTCGAGATGGCCGCCAGGCTCTATCAAGATCTGTTCAAGCCGGTGGAGGCCTCCTGGAAGGGCGCCTCGAATCTCCTGGTGGTGCCGCACGGCGCTCTGGGCGCACTACCCCTGGGGCTGCTGCCCACCACCCTGGGCGCCGCTCCGGCCAAAACGGCAGTGCCCTTCGAGGAGTACAAGGGCGTGCCCTGGCTGGTGCGCCAAGTGGCCCTCACGCAACTGCCCTCGATCAGCGCGCTCACCACGCTGCGGCGCACGCCCGCACCAACGGGCGAGCGGCGGCTGTTCCTTGGCATCGGCGATCCGCTGTTCTCCAAGGAGCAGGCGGCAGAGCAGGCCGCTCCGCCGGTACTGCTCGCCTCTGCCAGCACCACGCGCGGTGTGCCCATCCGCCTGCGCAGCGCGCCCAAGACCAGCGAAGTGAGCTCGGCCGAACTGGCGCTCTTGCCGCGCCTTCCCGACACCGCCGACGAGCTGATGGAAATCGCCAAGACCCTGGGCGCCGATCCACTGCAAGACCTGATGCTGCAAAAGAACGCCAACGAGAAGGCCGTCAAGGGCATGAACCTGGCCAACCGGCGCATCATCTCCTTTGCCACCCACGGCCTGGTGCCGGGCGAACTGAACGGCCTCACCCAGCCGGCGCTCGCACTCACCGCCCCTGATGTCGCCGGCATCGACGGCGACGGCCTCTTGACCATGGACGAGATCCTCGGGCTCAAGCTCAACGCCGACTGGGTGGTGCTCTCGGCCTGCAACACCGCCTCGGGCGAAGGTGCCGGTGCCGAGGCCGTCTCCGGTCTCGGCCGCGCCTTCTTTTACGCCGGTGCACGCGCCCTGCTCGTCTCCAACTGGCCTGTCGACAGCGTCGCCGCGCGCAGCCTCATGACCGACCTGTTCAAACGCTACGCCGCCGGTGCCCCCACCGCCAAGGCCGACTCCCTGCGACAGGCCATGCTCGGCCTGCTCGAGGGCCCGGGCTTCCTTGACCCGGCCAACGGCAAGCCCGCATTCAGTTATGCTCATCCGCTCTTCTGGGCGCCCTTCGTCCTCGTCGGCGATTGAATTGCGACCGATCCCAGTTACATAGACATAGGATAAAAAACATGAAGCCAAACACCTTCACGCTCGCCGCCGGCCTGTTCGCGCTGGCATGCACCACCGCACACGCCGCCCCCCTCATCACCGAGGAGGAGGCGAAGCTGCCTAATGCGCCGGGTCTGGCCACCCGCGGCGTCACCCGAGGGCCCGGCATCAAAATGGTCTCGCCTGACCCCGCATCCAAGACGGTGAAATCGCCCTTCGATCTGAAGGTCGGCTTTGAAGCCCGCGGCGGCGCGAAAATCGATCCGGCAAGTGTCAAAGTTCACTACATGAAGACGCCGCTGGTAGACCTGACCGACCGCCTCAAGGATGGCATCAAGGACGAGGGTATCGACTTGGCCAAGGCGGAAATGCCCGCAGGCGAGCACGCCATCCGCTTCACTGTCAAGGACAGCGAAGGCCGTTCGACCAGTTCGGTGATGACCGTCCACGTGATCAAGTAAACGCCATGCAGTGTCCGTATTGCACCTCTGCAATCAACGATTCGGCGCTGGTCTGCCCGGTTTGCACACGCGACCTGTATTTGTTCAAGCCGCTGCTGCAAAGAATAGATCTTCTCGAGAAAGGCGCCGCCGCGGCGCCTGTGGTGCTTGCGCTTGAAGCGCGCATCGCAACACTTGAGGTCGAGCTGGCCGAATTGAAATCAACGGCCACGGCACCCGCGCTCGCCGCATCGGCGGCGCCATCGAAGGCGCGCAGTTATGCCGTCAGTGCGCTGATCGCCCTGTTGGTACCGGCGCTGCTGCTGCTCATGGCGCATTTTGCCATCATCATCATGTACGACCTCAAACCCCTGTACCTGCGCATCGCCTCGCTGCTGATTCCACTGCCCTTCGGTTTTGCGCTGTTTGTGTGGCATCCGCGCCGGTTCTGGACATCCGCATCGCTCGCATCCTGCGTTGCCGTGCTGACCGTTATCGGAATGAGCGCCATCACCGGCGCCATAGACAAAACGCCGGTGCTGCCGCAGGACCTGCGCGAGACGCGCGAGGTGCTTGAGTACGCGGCGAGCATCGCCTTCTCCCTCATCACCGGCATGCTGCTTGGCCGCTGGCGCCACCACCACATCAACAGCAAACGCCAACCGAGCCGCATCGTCGTGTTTCTGGCGCAACTGCTGACAACCGACTCGGACGGCCAGTTGGGGATACAAAAAACGACCGCGCGCATCGCCAAGATTGTTTCCGCGCTCACGCCTGCGGCCACCGCCGGCATATCGGTCTACACCGGCATCAAGACCTTCCTCGACAATCAATAAACGCCACACCCGGACGGGTGCGCGAACACCGCACTAGCGCCCGTACTTTTCCGGCAGCAGCAGAATGGCGTCGCGATTAGTCCAGGAAAAACATTTGGCCGCGGCTTCGCGCCAGGGCAGCCACACTTGCGCGACATGCTCGCCTGGCGCGAGCGCCACCGGCACTGGCGCCGGCAAGACCAGGCCGAACACATGCTCGGTGTTGTGCGTGATTCCAGGGGCGTAGCGATTACGCCAGCGTTTGAAAATTTCGTAACGGTTCTCAATGCCCCAGTCGCTGAGCGCGTAGCAGGTGGTGTCGATGCCCGTTTCCTCGGCCACTTCACGCGCCGCCGTTGCGGCCAGCGCCTCGTCTTCGCGATCGAGGCTGCCGGTTACCGACTGCCAGAACCCGGGCGCTGCGGCGCGCTCGATGAGCAGTACCTGCAGGTCTGCGGTATGGATCACCACCAGCACGGAACGCGGGATCTTATATTCTTGCATGTGACTTTTCTGTCACTGGAATTAACCGGAAAGCCCTAGCTGGTGCGGGTTATCCAGATTAATTTCTGATGAATTTAATACAGCCAGCGGCGCTGGCGGCGTGGAACCGGGTCAGACCGGGGGAAGGGGCGGCAGGCCTGCATCCCAACCCTCGGGACCGCTCACCAGCGCCCAGAACGGCTTGCCCTGCTCCTGCCACCAGGTGGCCGCGCCGTCGAGCACCTCCATCGCCGTATCAAACTCGTGGCGGTGGCCCGCGCCAAAATGCTTACTGTGGTCAAGCACCAGCACGTAGCCGGGCGCCTCGTGCCAGGACAGGTCGGTAAGGCAGTCCTCGAACGCGTCCCAGTTGCCGCCGAACCATTCTGGAAATGCCAAGGCCTTGGCGACGAGGGCGGTGAAACCCGTTTTGTCGTGCACATGGCCGATGTCGATGCGCCACACGGCAAGCCCGGCTTCTTTCGCCGCCGACTCGATTGACTGCGTGCCCGGGCCGACCTGGTAGACCCCGGCGCGCGCTTTGTCTGCAAGCAAAGTTTTGAGTGTGCTCATGCTTACTCCCGAATCCTGCGAAATGAATTGTAGTGGTCGTCGGTATAGTAAAACTCGACACCCTTGGCCGCAATGATGCGGCGCGCGCCGCGATCCTTCGCGCCGGGCGTGCGCACCGTGTATTCATGATAGGTGCCGCGCGCGGCCTGGGGCAGCAGGCGCTCACGATTGCCGAACACGCTGTCATCCTGCTTGTGCGGATACGGACCGCCTTTTTTGATCAGCGCCAGGGTTTCACGCGCCTCTTTGGGCAAATCGGCAAGGCCAATCTCGCCGACCGGGCCGCGCGCCATCGCGCCCGTTACCAACACGAGCGATGCCAGCAATCCGAATAAAAGACGTTTCATGGGCATTGCGCTCCGTGATCAGGTTTTCTCGACGCTGCGCAGACGGATGTGCAACTCGCGCAACTGTTTATCCGGAACTGCCGTCGGCGCATGCACGAGCAAGTCCTGCCCGCGCTGCGTCTTGGGAAAGGCGATGACTTCGCGTATCGATTCGGCACCGCACATCATGGTCACCAGGCGGTCGAGGCCAAAGGCGATGCCGCCGTGCGGAGGGGCGCCGTATTGCAGCGCATTGAGCAGGAAGCCGAATTTCTTTTGCTGGTCTTCGGGCGAGATGTTGAGCGCGCCGAACACCTTGGCCTGCACTTCCTGGCGGTGGATACGCACCGACCCGCCGCCCAGCTCCCAGCCGTTGAGCACCAGGTCGTAGGCCTTGGCGACGGCCTTGCCCTGGTCATTGGACAGATAGTCCTCGTGGCCGTCCTTGGGCGCGGTGAAGGGATGGTGGCGCGCCGCCCAGGTCTTGCTGTCCTCGTCGTACTCGAACATCGGGAAGTCCACCACCCACAAGGGCTTCCATTCCTTGGAGGCAAGGCCGCGTTCGTGGCCGATTTTTGCACGCAGCGCGCCGAGCGCGTCGTTGACGACTTTTTCACGATCGGCGCCAAAAAATATGATGTCGCCGTTCTTCGCGCCGGTGCGCTCGATGGTGGCGCGCAGCGCCGCCTCGGAAAGGTTTTTGACGATGGGCGACTGCAGGCCGGTGTCATTGAGTTGCGTAACATCGTTGACCTTGATGTAGGCAAGACCCTTGGCGCCGTAAATCTTGACGAAATCAGTGTAAGTGTCGATCTCGCTGCGCGAAATGGTCGCGCCGCCGGGAATGCACAGCGCGGCGACACGGCCGCCGGCGGCATTGGCCGGCCCGCTGAACACCTTGAATGCGACTTCCTTCATCGCGTCGGTGAGTTCAGTGAACTCCAGCGGTACGCGCAGATCGGGTTTGTCCGAACCGTACAGGCGCATCGCATCGGCGAATTTCATCACCGGAATGGGATCGGGCAGGTCAACGTTGATGGCTTCCTTGAAGACGGTGCGGATCATGGCCTCCATCAGGTCGCGGATTTCCTGCTCGCCGAGGAAGGAGGTCTCGACATCGATCTGCGTGAACTCGGGCTGGCGATCGGCGCGCAAATCCTCGTCGCGAAAACATTTTGTGATCTGATAATAGCGATCAAAACCGGCCATCATCAGCATCTGCTTGAACAGCTGGGGCGACTGCGGCAGCGCGTAGAACTCGCCCTCGTGGATGCGCGAGGGCACCAGGAACTCACGCGCACCCTCGGGCGTTGACTTGTAGAGCATCGGCGTTTCAATGTCGATGAAGCCGTTGGCGTCCATGTACTTGCGCACGGCCATTGCCACACGGTGGCGCAGCATCAGGTTCTTTTGCATCGCCGGGCGGCGCAGGTCGATTACGCGGTTCTCCAGGCGCACGGTCTCGGAGAGGTTTTCGTCGTCAAGCTGGAACGGCGGCGTGAGCGAAGGGTTGAGGATTTCAATCTCATGCGCCAGCACTTCGATCTCGCCGCTGAACAGGTTGGTGTTGACCGTGCCTTCGGGGCGCCGGCGCACGATGCCGGTGATCTTGAGCACAAACTCGTTGCGCACCGATTCGGAAGCGGCGAAAGTTTCCTTGCGGTCCGGGTCGGAAACGATCTGCACCATGCCTTCGCGATCACGCAAGTCGATGAAGATGACCCCGCCATGGTCACGGCGCCGATGCGCCCAGCCACAAAGTATTACGGTCTTGCCGAGTTCGGCGGCGCTGACTTTACCGCAGTAGTGAGTACGCATTTTTGGGGGGATGGAGAATGGGAAATGGTAAATGGTGGACGGTGTCGACCCGTGCCGCTGCCCACTATTTACAATTCACTTTTCACCTTTCACCTTCACTGGGCTGGGTGCCCCTGCCGTTGCCCTTGCTTCCGGGCACCACCACACCCATGGAAATGACGTACTTGAGCGCGTCATCCACGCTCATGTCGAGCTCCATCACTTCGGATTTGGGCATCATCAGGAAAAAACCGGAGGTCGGGTTGGGGGTGGTCGGCACATAGACGCTGACGTGCTCGCCTTGCAAATGGGCGGCGACTTCTCCGCCGGGCTGGCCGGTCTGAAAGGCGATGGTCCAGCAGCCGATGCGCGGATACTGCACAAGCAGCGCCTTGCGGAAGGCCTGCCCGCCGGGGGCGAACATGGTGTCACTGACCTGCTTTACGCCGTGGTAAAGCGTCTTGACCACCGGAATGCGGCCCAGCAGGTTTTCCCAAAAGGTGATGAGGCGCTGACCCAGAATGTTCGAGCCGAACACGCCGGTCAGGAACACCGCCAGTATCGTCGCGATCACGCCCAGGCCCGGGATATGGACGATGCGCCCGAATAGTTCGAGTTCCGGCCGGAATTCGAAGGGCAACAGCGTCAACGTCTGGTCCATCGTCGTCACGATCAGGTGCAGCACCCAGATGGTGATGGCCAGCGGAATCCAGATCAGCAGGCCGGTGATGATGTATTTTTTCATGGGGTATGGGGACGGCGTTCTGCGGAGCGCTTCAGCGGGTCATTCGGCACGACCCGCACCGCCGGCTCAGTTTGAGGAAGACGAGGGCGTTGCCGCTGGCGCTGACGCTGTCGCTGACGAAGTAGCGGCGGGCGTGGCAGGGCTTTCGCTTTTCGCCGGGGCCGCCGTTTCGGGCTTGGCCGTGCTATCGGCTTTATCAGTTTTATCCGCTTTATCGGCCGACTTGGCCGGCTCGTCGCTTTTGGCGTCGGTGGATGCGGCCGGAGCGGTCTTTGCGCCGCTGCCTTTGAAATCGGTGACGTACCAGCCTGTGCCCTTGAGCTGGAAACCGGCGGCAGTGAGCATTTTTGTGTAGCCGGCCTTGCCGCATTCCGGACATTCGGTCAGCAGGGGGTCGCTCACCTTCATGAGGTGATCTTTCTGGAACCCGCATTCAGTACAGCGATAAGCGTAGATTGGCATGTCGGCCTCGGCCAAATCCAAAACCAGAGATTATAGCGGAAATCGCCCCTAAGCCTCGGGGTTATCAGAGAAATACAGCGGAAATCAGGGCAATTGCGGACGATTCAGTCAGGCAAGCGGTGGCGACTATCGCCGCTTGGCTACTCCTCAGCGCGCGGGCTTGAGCAAGTCGGCGAATTCGGCCACGTCCTCGGCAAACAACTCACCCATTTCCTGGCGCGCCAGCCGGCCGTCACGGCCGATGACGTAGGTCACCGGCAGGCCGCGCAAGCGGCCGAACACGCGGTTGATCTGCTCACCCGCCATGCCGGCGCGAAACGTGAAGCCGCGCTCGCGCAACGCGTCCACCGCCTCGCGCTCGGTCTTGTCTACCGACAGCATGATGACCTCGAGCCCCTTGGCCTTGTTTGCCTCATACAGCTTTTGCAGGTGTGGCATGGTGCTTTTACAGAACGGGCACCACGAGGCCCAATACTCCAGCACGACCACCTTGCCTTTGAGATCCGCAGCGCGCAGCACACTGCCGTCGTGCAACTTGATATCGGGCAGCACGACCGGGTCGCCCACTTGCAGCGCCTGCGCCGCGCCCGCCCCAAGCAGCAACGCAGCAGCCATCAGCAGCGGCAGGATGAGGCGCGCCATGCTCATGACATGCCCTTGTTGTCGTCCATACCGATGACACGCGGCAGGTTGAGGCTTGGCGTTTTGATAATTTTTTTATCGCGCAAGTAGCCGCCGACGACGTCCCAGATCGGTTCCCCCTTGGCGCCTTCGGCCACCGGCGCCCAGCCGGCGACCTTGTAGATTTTCCCGGCCTCGATGGGCACATCACCAAGACGCATGTCGCTAATGCGCTCACCCATTTTCGCCAGCGGGCTGCAGGCATAGCGCATGCCGCCCACGCGCACCATGTCCCCGCCCTGTTGGTAATACGGGTCGGGATTGAACAGGTTGTCGGCCACATCCTCGAGTACCGTCTTGATGGTCTGGCCGCTCATTTCCGTCAGCGTGGTGTGCGGATAAGTGATGGCGGTCTGGTTCATCAGGTGCTCGTAGGTGATGGCCTGCCCCGGCAGGATGCTGGTGCCCCAGCGAAAACCGGGCGAAAACGCGATCTCGGCGCCCTTCACGCTCATCAACGCGTCGAGGATCACCTGGTCGAAAGAGCCGTTGAAATTGCCGCGGCGATAAAGCAGGCCTTCACTGACAGCGAGTTTTTCGGCCAGCTTGACCGCGTGCGGCGCGCGGTAGCTGTCGATCAGCGCGGCCATTTCACGGTCGGCCGGCAGCAAGTTGGCGAACACCGGCAGCAGCTTGTAGCGCCAGTCGGTAAGCTTGCCGGACTTGACCTCCAGGTCGAGCACGGCAAGGAATTTACCGTTTGATCCGGCATTGGTGACCAGGGTCTGGCCACCGGCATTCTTCACCGCCAGTGGCGCCGGAACGCCGTCATGTGTATGCCCGCCCATGATGACGTCGATGCCGGTAAGGCGCGATGCGAGCTTCATATCGACATCCATGCCGTTGTGCGATAACAGCACGACCACGTGGGCGCCCTTGGCGCGCGCCTCATTGACCTGCTTTTGCAGCCGCTCTTCCTGGATGCCGAATTTCCAGTCGGGCACCATGTAGCGCGGGTTGGCGATGGGCGTGTAGGGAAAGGCCTGACCGATTACCGCCACCGGCACACCACCCAGTTCGCGCATGGTCCACGACTTGAACACCGGGTCGCCAAAATCGTTGGTCTCGATGTTCTGCGCAAGAAATTCAATCTTGCCGATTTCTTTTTCGACGATCTCCTTGACGCGGTCCTGGCCGTAGGTGAATTCCCAATGGCCGGTCATGAGATCCACGCCAAGCAGTTTTTGCGCCGCGACCATGTCACGGCCCTGCGTCCACAAGGACGTGGCCGAACCCTGCCAGGTGTCGCCACCATCGAGGAGCAGCGACGCCGGCCGGGAGGCGCGCAGTTGCTTTACAAGGGTGGCGAGATGGGCGAATCCACCGACCTTGCCGTAGATGTGGGCGGCCTTGGAAAAATCGAGATAGGTGAAGGCATAGGCCTCGCGCGTACCGGGCTTGAAACCGAAAGCCTTGAGCAAGGCATCGCCAACGAGGTGGGGCGGGCGGTTGACACCATCGCCGACCCCGAGGTTGACATTGGGTTCGCGAAAATATGTCGGCATCAGTTGCGCGTGGCAGTCGGTGAAATGCAGCAGCGACACATTACCAAAGCGCGGCAGATCGTAAAAGCTGCGCCGTTGCTGCGCCCCGGCGGCAAGCGGCAGGCCGGCGGCAGAGGCCAGAGCCAGCAGTCTTAGAAATTCGCGACGGGACAGTGATGACAAATCAGTATGCTCTGATGCTTGCGTTCGAAAATAGCCCGGGCGCTCCCGGATTATTGAAACTCATTGATTTACGGGTGATGCCGGGTCGAGCAGCAGCGCGGTGAGGTCGGCCATCTGCGCCTCGGTAAGAATCTTGCTGTGACCGAAGCGCGGCATGCTGGAGCAGGCGCTAAAGGCGTTGGAATTGTAGATCTTGCCGTAGGTATATTGCTGTATCGGCTGGGATGTGCCGCGCAGTTTTCCGAACTGGTACAGGCTGGGCCCGATGGTGCCGTAGGAAATCTCGTCCTTGGACATGCGATGGCAGGCGTAGCAGTTGGCGCCGACCGGTGCCGTCGGCCCGTCGGAAAACTGGAAACCGGTGCCGATTTGCGCCACACGCTCGCCGGCCTTCCAGTCGCCCATCAGCTTGGCCGGATACTGGATTGATGCGAACTGCGCTTTCTCGATCTTGTCCGCAACTTCTTTGGGAATAGCCTCGCCCGGACGGTACTTGCTGCAGGTGGTCTGTACGTTATCCTGATTGAGGCGGTCCATTGAAGCCTGGCCTTCAGCCTTGAACGAGGACTTCATCATGCTTATGGCGCGCTGTTGCGCGTCGTCTTCGGAGAGGGATGTGACGCAAGCGGTCAGTAACAGGGTGGCGGCGGGAATGGCCAGAAATGTTACGCTTTTTATGCTCATAGTCATCTCCGTTTAGCGCTTCAAGGCCGGTGCGGCGAGCGTGCCGCCGTTGGCGTTCTTGGCAAGAAAAGTCGTCAGCGCGATGGAGGCATCGGAGGTGAATTCAAGCGCGGGAAAGCGCTGCTGCCGGAAACAATCGAACAGCCGCCACTGGAAGGTGCGCACCGTGCCTTGCGACACGCGATAGGCGGGCCAGGTGGTATAGGCGCGCTGCGCATCCTTCTGATTGGTCAGGTTGGGCAGATCCTGCAGGCGAATGCGTTTTGCATCTTCGCCATGGCAGGTGGCGCAGGCAAAGTCATGCGGGCCACCGCGAAAATAAAACATCTTCTCGCCGATCTGGTACATGTCGCGCTCTTTCTGGTGCGACAGCGCAACATTCATTTTCAGGCCCTTGGACTCGGCGGTGACAAAGGACACCAGCGACTCCATGTCGGAGGGCCGCTCGGGCGTCGAGTAGGGGTTCTTTTTTGCGTCCGCCTCGGCAATACCCTGCAGATTGACCATGCAATACACCAGGCGCGTTTCAAGATCCATCACCCGGTCGGCGTCCTTGAAGTAACGCGGCAGCTGCGCGTAGGCACCGACAACCACGCCAGGTCCCATACCCAGGTCACATTGCTCCAGCGAAATCTTTTTCGGTCCGCGCTTTTGCTTCCAGATATCCTCGCCCTTGGCCTCGAACAATTCCGCCGGGTTGCCCTCGGCGATCATCTGGCGGTATCGCTCGATGCCTTCGGACGCCGTTTGCGCCATGGCGCTGCCGGAACACAAGACCAGTAGCGCACCCGCTGCAATAGACAATCTGGACATGTTTCCTCCTCACTACATTGGACTTGCAGGCGGCTTGAGTAGCCGCTCTCGGAACTTTTTATCGGCGGATGTTATCCGCTGATGGTCGCTTCGTCGGTACGTTTGTCGCCCTTGTTGTCGGTCCAGGTAATGGCGACCTTTTCGCCCGGCTTGCCACCCTTGAAGCGAAACGACAGGAAAGGGTTGGTCGAGACCGACGGCCCCCACTGCGCCGCCAGCACGGTCTTGCCGTTGTGCACGGCGGTGACGTTCTGGATGAAGTGCGCCGGAATATTGGCGCCCTTGGGATCCTTGCGCTGGCCGGTCTCCATGATGTGACTCATCAGGACTTTCACTTCCACTTTGTCGCCCTGCATTGCGGCGCGGATTTTCATCGGTTCTGCCATCTCAACTCCTTTACTTGTTCGTTTATGTCTTGCGTCGGCAAATTGCGAGCCGAGAAAGGCTCAGCCTCCTCGTCAGCCCCCGCATCCGCCCAATGTGACCTTGATTTCCTTGACTGCGGTGTAATACTTGCCGTCGGCTCTGACCACCGCATAAACATTCGAACTCTGGCCCATCTTTACCCGCGTCTGCACAAAGGCATCGGTGCCTTCGGGAATATCAAAGGATGCGGACAGCGTGTTGGGGTTTTTCTCGACCAGGATGGAAATCGACTGCGTCTTGGCCAGATTGCTTGATACCGAAATGGGTACCACCATGCCGTTCTCGGCGATATCGGGCGCGGTAATCTGGATGTCCTTGCTGTCAGCGGATACGCCGCCCCCCATGGCCTTCACCGTATCGGCGACAGTCTTGGTCGCAAACGCCGCGCCGTTCCAGTCGGCGGCGAGGGCGTCCTGCGGCCGGACCAAGCCGGCCACGACCGCCACTGCGAGGACGGCCATGCCGCCACTTGATTTGAGTGCCTGTCTGCGTTGAATATTCATTTGCGCCTTACTCCTTTTACGAATTCCTAAAACACTGAACCAATGAGAATTTTTTATTATATCGATGCTGCAACCACGTCATAATCTATCACTGATTCTTGGCCTATTACCTTTATCAGACCTAGTTGGGGGCGGCCCCGTTCAATATCCAGCGCACCAGCAGCACAATATCCTCGGTTTTTACATCGTTATGCGGCGGCATCGGTACATTACCCCAGCTGCCCACCCCGCCCTCCCTGACTTTAGTCAGCAAACGCGATGGCGCGCCGTTGTCATCCTTGTAACGACCGGCGATTTCCTTGAACGACGGACCGACAATTTTTCTGTCCGTTGCGTGACAGGCAAGGCAATTGCTGCTATTTGCTATCGTGCGCGGGTCGCCCGCCGCAGTCGCGGCCTGTGCAACAGCGCCCTTTGCCGTCACCACGCCGCGCACCGGCCCGACCAGGCGATTCTGGTCGGCGAGGTTGCCGTGCGCATCGCGGGCGTGATCGGGGATCGACGAGGTGATTTGCAAGCTGCCGTCCACACCGACCGGGCAATCCTTCATGCACAGGGCGTTCTTTACGTCCGCGCTGCCCTTGACGTCCCACAGCCCGTGCTTGCGCGTCATGCCGTTGCGGTTGGGCACCAACTGCTGCACCTCGCCGATGTTCTTGTCCGACAGGACGAAATTGTCGGGCAGGATTTCGCCAAGATTGAAGATGAATGCCGTAACGGCATAGACCTCCTCGACACTCAATGACTTTGGGGCGTTCCAGGGCATGGCACGGTTGATGTAGTCCCACAAGGTGGCAATGGATGACATTTTCATCAGCGTCGTGCGTTGCAGCTCAGGCTTGCTGATCAGCGCATCGACGCGACCGCGTTTGACGTCACTTGGCGTAACGCCGCCGACAATCGGTGTAAAAAACTCGTTGGATTCGCCGAACACACCGTGGCAGGAGGCGCACTTGGCCTCCCATACCTGCTGACCTTTGGCGACGCTGCCCGAACCGGCCGGCAGCCCCTTGAAATCCGGGCGCACGTCGATATCCCAGGCGCGCACTTCGTCGGATGTGGCGGCACGACCGATGCCGGGAAATTTCCCCTGCGCCAGTGCGCCCGAGGCGCCCAGCGCCAGTGTTAAGGCAAGGGCGAGCAGTGCGCTAACCGACCTGGACATTGCGCACCTCACCGGTGTCGGCCACGCCCCAGGACTGGATGGCGTTGTTGTGATAAATCGAGCGCGCGCCGCGCACCGCGCGCAACTGCCGCGACTGCGGCTGGACATAGCCGGTACTGTCCTGGGCGCGCGACTGCAAAATCGCCGGGCCGCCGTCCCAGATCCAGGGGATATTGAACCGGGTGAGGCATTTGTCGAGCACCGGCGTTTCAAGGCGCGCCTGTTTCCAGTTGCGCCCGCCGTCGAGCGACACATCGACGCGGCGTATCTTGCCGCGGCCTGACCAGGCGAGGCCGGTAATGTTGTAATAGCCCTTGTTGGTGAGTTGCTGGCCGCCCGAGGGTGAGGTAATCACCGACTTGCACTCCTGGATGGAGGTGAATTGGCGGTGCAAGCCATCGGGCATCAGGTCGATATAGTGCATCGCCTCCTCGCGCGCAAACCACGGCTGGTCGCCCACTTCGAGCCGGCGCAGCCACTTCACCCAGGACACGCCTTGCACGCCGGGCACCACCAGGCGCAGCGGGTAACCGTTCTCCGGACGCAGCATCTCGCCGTTCATGGCCCAGGCGACCAACACGTCATCCAGCGCCCTCTCCATGGACAGGGTGCGCGTCAAACCAGCGCCATCGCCGCCCTCGGCCAGGACATACTTGCCGTTCTTACGGTCGAAACCGCACTCGTCGAGCAGCACCGAAAGCGGCACGCCGGTGAACTCGCAACAAGACAGCATGCCGTGGGTGTACTGCACCGTGGGCACGGCGACGTTTGACCACTCCATGCCGCTGTTGGCGCCACATTCGATGAAGTGCATGCGCGATACCGCGGGCAGACGCATCAGATCATCCATGGTGTAGACGCGCGCGGCCCTGACCAGGCCGTTGATCATCAGCCGGTGCTGCGCCGGATCAATGTCCTGCCAGCCCTGATGATGGCGCTCAAAATGCAATCCGCTGGGCGTGATAATGCCGAAAAACCCCTGCAGCGGCGCAAAGGAGACCGACGACGCCGACACCCGCGTCAGCCCCGGGCTCTCGCGCCGCGCAAGATTCCGTTCGTGCGTCGAGGGCAGGCCGTAGCCGCTCGCGGCCACGGGCTGACCGAGCGAGGTGCTGAAGACAGAGGGCTTTAAAATCGCCGCATCACCATCTGCGGCGACGGCTGATGTGGTGGCAGCGGCGAGCACCGCCGAGGCGGCGAGAAAACTGCTCTTGAGAAAATCACGGCGTCCTGCCGCCACAGCGGCGATTTGCACCGGCGCGAGAAAATTCTCAGGCGCGCGAACAACGCGGCCCGGCATGTGCCCTGATTTATTCCTGTCCATCGGTCAAACACGCGGCATCGAGAAACCGTCCGCGCCCTCCTCCTCAATCAAGTGCCCAAGCGTGATATTAGTTTAATTCGTTTAATCGCTTGCCCCGGCCTGCCAACCCCTTCGTGGCAAAGCCACATCAACATATTTTTTTGAATAATTATTTTGGCTCATATAGCGAATGATGTTGGTGGCTCATCTAGTGAGCCTGTGTAAGCGGAAACTGGTTGTGTAGCGCAGAGGCGCTGGACCAGGAGAGGCGAAATGAGGACGAGGGAATTGGCAAGGATGATCGGCACACTGG
>JANXRV010000015.1:0-55612 GCA_025356665.1 Pseudomonadota bacterium | reverse complement strand
ATGTGCTCATTGCCATCGTCAAGAAGGAGCTTCAACTCAATGCCTCGCTATACACATTGCTGCAGATTCTTTCGGTCTCGGTGTTCGAGAAAATACAGATCTCTTCCGCCTTCCAGCCCCACGAATACCCAGAAAATCAATCAAATATCGCCAACCAATTGAACTTGTTTGATATTTAACCGGACACTACTGCTCAGGCATATACTTTTAAAAAAACTCCGTGCGGGTTTGCGATCGCACTAAGCAATTGAAAACCAGCAAAGATCAGCACACGCGGGCACTGAGATCGCCCCCGGCCACCGAAGGAGCAGAAGCGTCATGAACGCCCCGACCTCACCGCGCGAAGTCACGCTTGATGACAAGTACACCCTGAGCGCCGGCCGCGCCTTCATGACGGGCACGCAAGCCATCGTGCGCTTGCCAATGATGCAACGCGAGCGTGATCTCGTCGCCGGCCTCAACACCGCCGGCTTCATCACCGGCTATCGCGGTTCCCCGCTCGGCAGCGTCGATCAGGCCTTATGGAAAGCCAAGGCGCACCTTGCCGAGCACCATATAAAATTTCAGCCCGGCGTAAATGAAGACCTCGCCGCCACATCGCTCTGGGGCACGCAGCAAATTAACCTGTCCAAGGGAGCGCTCTACGACGGTGTGTTCGGCATCTGGTACGGCAAGGGTCCGGGTGTTGACCGCTCTGGCGACGTGTTCAAGCACGCCAACTCCGCCGGCACATCGCCGCACGGCGGCGTGCTGGTGATGATGGGCGATGACCACGCGGCAAAATCGTCAACCGTGGCGCACCAAAGCGAGCACGCGCTCAAGGCCTCGTGCATCCCGGTGCTCAATCCGGCCACCGTGCAGGAGTACCTCGACTACGGACTGCACGGCTGGGCGATGTCGCGCTACTCCGGTTGCTGGGTCGGCTTCAAGTGCGTCACCGACGTGGTTGAATCGGGCGCCGCCGTAGACATAGACCCGCAGCGCGTGCGCATCGTGCTGCCACAAGACTTCGCCATGCCGCCCGGCGGCCTCAATATCCGGTGGCCCGACGGCTTCATAGAGCAGGAAATGCGGCTTCTTGAATACAAGGTCTACGCGGCCGTTGCCTATTCCCGCGCCAACCAGCTCGATCGCATCATCTGGGACTCGCCGCGCGCCAGACTGGGCATCGTCACCACCGGCAAATCCTACGGCGATACCCTGCAAGCCCTCGCCGACCTAGGCATCGACGAGGCGGCGGCTCGCGACGTCGGCATCCGGCTCTACAAGGTCGCAATGACCTGGCCACTAGAGCCACAGGGCGCACGCCGCTTCGCGCAGGGCCTTGAGGAGATTTTCGTAATCGAGGAAAAACGCCAGCTGATCGAATACCAGATCAAGGAAGAGCTCTACGAGTGGCGCGCCGATCAGCGCCCGCCACGGGTCGTGGGCAAGTTCGATGACAACGGCGAGTGGTCCATCGCCGCAGGCCAGCCCGCCGGAACCTGGCTGCTGCCGGCGCACTACGAACTATCCCCTGCCATGATCGCCAAGGCGATCGCCCAGCGTCTCGCCAAACTTGGCCTCGACAAAGCGCTCGGCGAACGCTACCGCCAGCGCCTCGCCTATCTGAAGCAAAAAGAAAAAGCACTGGCACAACCGCGCGTCGTGGCCGAACGCAAGCCCTACTTCTGCTCGGGCTGCCCCCACAACACCTCGACGCGCGTGCCCGAAGGCAGCCGCGCGCTGGCCGGCATCGGCTGCCACTTCATGGCGCTTTGGATGGACCGCAGCACCACCACCTTCAGCCATATGGGCGGCGAAGGCGCCGCTTGGATAGGGCAGGCGCCTTTCACCAGCGAAAAGCACGTCTTCGCAAACATCGGCGACGGGACTTATTTCCATTCCGGCCTGCTCGCCATTCGCGCGGCGGTGGCCTCCAAGGTCAACATCACCTACAAAATCCTCTACAACGACGCCGTCGCCATGACCGGCGGCCAGTCCGTCGACGGCCCCCTCGATCCGGCGATGATTTCGCGGCAGATCGCCGCAGAGGGCGTCAGCCCCATCGTCATCGTCACTGACGAGCCGGAAAAATACCCGACGGGAACCAATTGGGCGCCGGGTGTCACCCTGCGCCACCGCGACGAACTCGATGCAGTGCAAAAAGAGTTGCGCGACATGCCCGGCACCTCGGCGCTGATTTACGACCAGACCTGCGCCTCGGAAAAACGCCGCCGCCGAAAACGTGGCACCTTCCCCGACCCGGCCAAGCGCGCCGTCATCAACGAAGCGGTGTGCGAGGGTTGCGGCGACTGCAGCGACAAATCCAACTGCCTGTCGGTGGAGCCGCTGGAAACCGAATTCGGTCGCAAGCGCCAGATCAACCAGTCCTCCTGCAACAAGGACTACTCCTGCGTGAAGGGCTTTTGCCCGAGCTTTGTCACCCTCGAAGGTGGCACGTTGAAAAAAGGCAAGGCCGGCGCGGTCGGCGACATTGACTTCGCCCTGCCCGACCCCATCCTGCCGGCAATAGATCGGCCCTTCGGCGCGCTCATCACCGGCATAGGCGGCACCGGCGTCATCACCATTGGCCAGATCCTCGCCATGGCCGCCCACCTCGAGGGCCGGGGCACCACCGTGCTCGACATGTCGGGCCTGGCGCAAAAGGGCGGCCCGGTGATGTCGCATGTGCGCATCGCCAACTCACCCGACGAACTGCACGCTGTGCGCGTGGGCATCGGCGACGCCGATCTGGTGATCGGTTGCGACCTGGTGGTCACGGCCAGCATTGATTCGCTTTCGCGCATGAATGAAACCGGCACCAAAGTTGTCGTCAACGCCACCAGCGCGCCCACCGCCGCCTTCATCAAGAACCCCGACTGGCAGATGCCCGGATCCGATCTGCAACTGGACATCACAAACGCGGCCAGTATCGCCAACACCGCCTTTATCGATGCCGGCCGCATCGCGACTGCGCTGCTCGGCGACGCCATCGCCACCAACATGTTCATGCTCGGCTACGCCTTCCAGAAAGGCTGGGTGCCCATATCCGAACCCTCGCTGATGAAAGCCATCGAACTCAACGACGTGGCGGTGGCCTTTAACCAGAAATCCTTCATCTGGGGCCGCCGCGCGGCGGCTGACGCGGCGCGCGTGGAAAAACTCGCCAATCCAGGCCAGGTCGTCGCCTTCAGCAAGGGCCAGGCACGCACGCTTGACGAGATCATCGCCCACCGCGCCGCCTTCCTCACCGATTACCAGGACGCCGCCTACGCCGCGCGCTACACCGCGCTGGTCGCCGCGGTGCAAAAGACCGAGCAGGCGAAAACCGGCGGTAGCGAACTCACCGGGGCGGTCGCGCGCTATTACTTCAAGCTGCTCGCCTACAAGGACGAATACGAAGTGGCGCGCCTGTACACGCGTCCGGAATTTCTGCAAAAAATTGACACCATGTTCGAAGGTGACTACAAAATAAAATTTCACCTCGCGCCCCCCCTGCTCAACAGACCCGACCCGGTCAGCGGCGAAGCAAGAAAATTCGAATTCGGCCCCTGGATGCTCCTGGTGTTCAAGCTGCTGGCCGGGCTCAAGGGCCTGCGCGCCACCCCGTTCGACGTATTCGGCTACAGCGAGGAACGCCGCACAGAACGCCAGATCATCCGCGACTACGAAACGACCGTGGCAACACTGCTGGCACTACTCCGGCGCGACAACCTTAAGACAGCCGTAGACATCGCATCCATTCCCGAACACATTCGCGGCTACGGCCACATCAAGGCGCGGCACCTGAAGGAAGCCAGGACGCGCGAAGCCACGCTGCTCGCCGCATTCGAACAAGCGCCCGCGGAACAGGCGCACGCCACGGTTCAAGCTGCTTGAAGGTATTACGTCAGGCCGACTATCCCTCGCAGCACTGGAAAAACGGCAAGGGCGTTTCGCGCCGCATCGCCTCGTTTCCCGAGGGTGCCGGTTTCGGTGACAGTCTGCTGTGGCAGTTGAGCCTGCCGCACATCGCGGCGGACTCGCCCTTTTCGGCCTTCCCTGGCTTCGACCGCCAATTCATGATTGTTTCCGGCAATGGTGTGACACTCACGTTCAGCCATCCCCCCGAGGGCATCGCCTTCAGCAAGACCGTCGACGCGCCGTTGCAACCCTTCTCCTTTCGCGGCGAGTGGCCGGCCGATTGCACCCTGCTCGAAGGTCCGGTGGAGGATTTCAGCCTGCTGACGCGCCGCGGCAAGGTCAGCGCAAAGCTTGAGCTTCGCGCCTTGCATGCCACCTCAGTGGTGGGAAAGGCCGCAACCGATGCCCTGCTGCTCTATACCGCACGCGGCCAAGTTCGCGTGCTGGGCATGGGCGAGTCGGCCGTACTGGCCGAACAGGATTCCCTGTTCGAGCCATCGGGCAAAGCGGCCTCGTTTTCACTTTCAGCGGAGGCGGGCAGCGCCATGGTCGCGGTGCTGACGCTGACGCTGATCTAAACGCCGATCAAGTGCCCACCCGCTCCCCGCCCTACTGCGGCGTGATGTTCGCCGCCTTGATGACACGGCCCCATTTTGCCGTTTCCGATTTCATGCGGTCTGTCAACGTCTCCGCATCGCCCGGCTCGGCCTCAATGCTCAGCGCCTGCATCTGCTCTTTCACCACCGTTGAGGCAAGCGCCGTGTTGAGCGCGGCGTTGAGCCTTGCGACGATATCTTTGGGCAAGCCAGCAGGACCGAATATGCCCCACCACGAGCCGAGGTTCATTTCCGGCAAGGGCAGGCCCGCTTCCTGAAAAGTCGGCACATTGGGCAGCGTGGCCGAGCGCTTTTGCCCGGTCACCGCCAACGCTCGCAAGCGCCCCGCGATCACGAAAGTGTGCACACTGCTGACACCGGCGATGATCATCGATATCTGTCCGCCAGTCAGGTCGGTGATGGCCGGGCCGGCACCCTTGTACGTCACCTGCAGGATATCCAGCGATGCGGCGGTCTTCATCACCTCGGCGGCCAATTGCGTCGGGTTGCCGTTGCCGGCCGAACCATAGCTCAGCTTGCCCGGATTGCGCCGCGCAAGCTCGATCAATTCACGCAGGGTGCCGGCCGGCACACCCGGATGCACCACCAGCGCCAGCGGCGCGTGCGCGACCGGCCCCACCGGTGTCAAATCCTTGATCGGATCGAAGGGCATAGCCTTGAGCAAGCCCGGGTTGACCGCCAGCGTGAGATCCCCCATCAGCAGCGTGTACCCGTCCGGCGTCGACTTGGCGACAAAATCACCGCCCAGATTCGCGTTGGCGCCCGGCTTGTTTTCTATCAGCACCTGCTGGCCGAGCACCTCGCCCAGCTTGACCCCGACCTGGCGGGCGACAATATCGGTCGCGCCGCCCGGCGCATAAGGCACCACCAGGCGAATCGCGCGCTCGGGGAATTTCTGTGCCGCAGCCGGCCCCGCCGAAAGGCCAAGGCCCCCTGCGGCCATCACCATCGCCAGCATAAACGCATACGCACGCTTGTTCATTGCTTCTTCCCCCTCGTCTTTTGTTATTCGTTACCCGACCACCGCGTCCCAAGCGGTCAATCACTGCATTCAAATGGCTGCGGCATCGACGTCGTAGGTAAACAACCATTCATAGCGCGCGGCAATCGCCTCGGGATTCCACTCGCGGTCGATAAACACGCCCGCGCTTTCCGGTTCGGCCAGCGCCCGGTTGTGAAAGCGATACGTGTTGTCGGCCGCACCGCGCACCATGCGGTAAGTCCGCTCCTTGCGTGCCAGCTCGTATTTTTTCAGCGCAGTGGCCACATCATCGTAGGCCTCCAGGCAGCGCGCCAACACCACGCCGTCCTCTATGGCCATCACCGCGCCCTGGGCAAGAAAAGGTAGTGTCGAATGGCAGGCATCGCCCAGCAAGGTCGCGCGCCCGACCGTCCAGCCCTGCAGAAAGTCGCGTCCCAGCATCGCCCATTTGAGCACCGAGGACGCGCGCCCTATCATCGCCAGCACATCGTCATTCCAGCCGGCGAAGGCGGCGGCACAGTCCGCCACCGTGGCCTTGGCCGTCCAGGGCGGACCGTCCCAGATCGCGCCCTCAAGCGTTCCGACAAAATTCATCACCTCGCCGCGCTGCAGGGGGTAGTGCACCACATGCCCGCCGGGGCCGATCCAGTTCGTGGCGACCATGCGCGCCATGTGCGCGGGCAGGCTTTTCATCGGCAGCAGCGTGCGCCAGGCCACCATGCCGGAGAACCTGATCGGATCATCACCGAACAATTCGCGTCGCACCACAGAATGCACGCCATCGCCGCCGATCAAGGCATCGCCCTCGGCACGACTGCCATCCTCGAACAGCAAAGTGACGGATGCGCCCTGCTGCTCGATCTTCGCCAGGCGCTTGCCCAGATGAATGGCGTCCGCCTTGTGCCGCCGCACGCCATCCGCCATGACCTGCAACAGGTCGGGGCGATACACCGTCATATAGGGAAAGCCATACTTGCGAATGGACTCCCCGCCAAGATCAAACAGCCTCCAGGTCTTGCCCGATTTCCAGTGGCGCACTTCCTTGCCCTCGGTCGGACAGGACAAGGCCTTTAGGTTCTCGAACACGCCCAGCGAGTGGAGCGCGCGATTGCCGTTGGGGCTGATCTGGATGCCGGCGCCGATCTCGCGCAACTCGCCGGTCTGCTCGAACACATCGACATCAAAACCGCGTTGCAACAGCGCCAGCGCCGCGGCCATGCCGCCGATGCCCCCGCCTACGATCAACACATGGGGTTTGCCGTGCTTCATCTTTTCCCGGGGTTAAGAGGGTTTTTCGGGTTCTTTTCCGTGCGGCAATTATTGCGCGCCCCGGCATCATACGGTAGCCGGGTTCGCAACCGTCGGTCAGCCGAGGAACGCGCAGTCAGCCTTTCGGCCCGTCGTGCGTTATTCTGGTGCAAGCCTTCCAATCACCGGGCAACCACGTTCACAATACGTCCATGGCCAAGCTCTGCCGCGCCGATCTCGAAGCCGACCTGTACCGCACGCTGCATACCAGCGCGGGCCTGGCGCATCGGGTGCTGTCGGACAACGAACTCGACGCCTCGGTTGATGCGCTCCTCGCCGAAATCGGGCCCGACGCCGACCCCTGGGTGTTCGGCTACGGTTCGCTGGTGTGGAACCCGATCATGAATTTCGCCGAACGCCGACTGGCAACGCTGCGCGGTTACCACCGGCGCTTTTGCCTGTGGTCGCACATCGGTCGGGGCACCAAGGACGTTCCCGGGCTGGTGCTCGGCCTTGATCGTGGCGGCTGCTGCCGCGGCGTCTCCTACCGGCTGCCCCATTACCTCGCACGCGAAGAGTTGCAATTGCTGTGGCGGCGTGAAATGGCCATCGGCTCCTACTGTCCGCGCTGGATCCGGGTGGTCGACGAAACCGACGGCAGCGAACATCGCGCCATTGCCTTTGTCGTCAATCGCGAGCACCCCAGCTACACCGGCAAACTCGCACAGGACACCGTCGTCGGCGCGCTTTCGCGCGCACGCGGGCAGGTCGGCTCCTCAGCCGACTACCTGATGCATACCGTGGAGAGCCTCATTACCCATGGCATACGCGACGAACACCTGATCGAACTGCAACAGCGCGTGCTGGCGCAGATGCGGGCTGCCGCGGCCTGAATTCCCGGCGGAGCCGGCATACCGGCTGGAAACGCGCTTCTGGCGTGGCTTTCCAGCCATCCTCCGACTCAAGCCCCCTCTGCGACCGCAACCGGGGCCGGTGCTATAGTCGCAGCCTGATTTTTTACCGGTACCGTTATGAAAAAAGCCCTCTTCGCCTTGCTTCTTGCGCTGCTCGCGCTGACAGCACTGCCGGCAATGGCGCAACAGTACCCGAGCAAGCCAATCGTGCTGGTGGTGCCTTTTGCACCTGGCGGCACTTCGGAGCTGATCTCGCGCCTGGTGGCACAAAAGCTCACCGAACGACTCGGCCAGCAGGTGGTGGTGGAAAACCGCCCGGGAGCGGCCGGCAACATCGCCATGGAACAGGTGGCGCGTGCCGCGCCCGACGGCTACACGCTTATTCTCGGCCACATCGGCACGCTCGCGGTCAATCCGGCGATGTTTCCCAAGCTGCCCTACGACGCGATCAAGGACTTCGCGCCAGTTTCGCTCATCGCCGCCGTGCCCAATATCGTCACCGTGAATCCGGCGGTGCCGGCGAAAACGCTAAAGGAGTTTCTCGATCTTGCGCGCGCCAAGCCCGGCAGCATCAATTACGGTTCGGCGGGCAACGGCAGCGCCGGGCACCTGGCGATGGAATACCTCAAGCGCATCGCCAAAACCGACATGGTGCACGTTCCCTACAAAGGCACCGGCCCCATGCTCACCGACTTGCTGGCTGGCCAGACCCAGGCAACATTCACCGGCTCCTCGCCGCTCATTCCGCACATCAAGTCGGGCAAGCTGCGCGCCCTCGCCGTGGGCAGCGCGGTGCGCATCCCGTCCCTGCCGGAGGTACCTACCATCGCCGAGTCGGGCTTTGCCGGCTTTGAAACCTCGCAGTGGTACGGCATCATCGCGCCGGCCAAAACACCGCCGGCGATAATCCAGAAATTATCGGTGGAAATCGCCCAAGTGATGAAACAGCCCGATATCATCGCCCGACTTTCAGGCGACGGCACGGTGATGATCGGCTCGACACCGAACGAATTCGCCGCTTACATCAGCAAGGAAATGAAGCGCTGGGGCGAGGTGGTGCACGCCGCCAACATCAAGGCCGAGTAAGGCTGCTGCGCTAGCCGGGGTCAGGTGGCTGGCTGCCGGTGCCCGCCCTCAGGAAATCAGCGGCACATCGCGCCAAACATCGGGGTGCGCGTCCAGCCAGTCCATGTAATGCGCAAAGCCGCTGTCCAGATCGAACTGCGGCGCAAACCCGAGATCGGCGCGCAGGCGTGCGATATTGAAAGGCGTGCGTCCCACCGGTCCGCGCGCCGCCACCGTCCATTCGGCATCGACATCGGACACGCGGTAGCGGAACGCCGGGTAGCGCGCGGCCAGTTTCGCCGCCCACGCCGCCAGCCCCCAAGGCCGGCCCGCGCCCAAATGATACAAACGGTGCGGCAGCTGCGGCGCATCGAGCAGCGCAACCAGGGACCGCGCCACGTCCGGGGCGTAAATCCAGTCCTGCACGCCGGCGACCGGAATCACCGCCTCGCCACCGGCATCACCGCAACGGGCGATGCGCGCCAGCTGCCACAAAGCGCTCATACGGTCGCGCAAGCCGGTCTGGTATTCCCACGGACCGAACACCACGGCAAGCCGGCCGGCGACGACATCCATGCCCCAGAGCTCGCCCAGGTGCAGCACGGCGCGCTCGGCCGCGAATTTGCTGATGCCGTACATGGTCGAGGGCGAAGGCAGGTGGCTGTCCTCGCCTATGCCTATGGGCTCGGCGGCGTGGCTGGCCGCGCCGTAGACCGCGCCGGTGCTCGCCTGCACGTAACGCATCACCCCGGCAACGCGCGCCGCTTCGAGCATGTTAAGCGTACCGCCCAGATTGACCGCGACCACGCGCTGCGGGTCGCGCGCATCGCGCTCCTGACCGGCGGTGATTGCTGCGGCATGGATGACGCGCTTGGCACCGCTCGCACGCAAGGCGGCGCCAAGCGCTGCGGCATCGGTGACATCGCCCGCCACCACGCTGAGTTTTCCGGGCAGGCGCGACAACTCTTCGATCGCGCCGGCAAGCGGTGCCGAGGCACTGAACAAGGTCACCTGATCGCCGCGCGCAAGCAGCAAGGCGGCGAGGTTAAGCCCGACAAATCCGGAACCACCGGTGATGAAAATCGACATGCTTGAAGCCCCTTTAGTTTGCGTTTTTCACCAGTTTGCGTCCTTCACTGCCGAGCATAGTGCCGTCGCGGTGCGCGGGCAAGCGGCCCCTTCGGGTAAAATCATGCCCTCGACCCCAAACGGACAGACCATGAAACTGGGCACACTCAAAGACGGTTCGCGCGACGGCCGACTCGTCGTCGTATCGCGCGACCTCAAGCACGCCATCCCGGCCGACAACATCGCGCCGACCATGCAGGCGGCGCTCGATGACTGGGATTACTGCTCGCCGCAACTTACGTCGCTTTACGAGGACATCAACCGCAACCCCTCCGGAACGCGCGTGTTTGAACCCGATTTCGCCCTGTTCGCCGCGCCGCTGCCGCGCGCCTACCAGTGGCTCGATGGCAGCGCCTATCTCGCCCACGTCGAACTGGTGCGCAAGGCCCGCGGCGCGACCATGCCACCCGAATTCAAGAAGGACCCGCTGATGTACCAGGGCGACTCGGACTATTTCATCGGCCCGCGCGACCCGATTGAGGCCTTGTCCGAGGATTGGGGCATAGACCTTGAGGCGGAAGTCGCGGTGGTGCTCGATGACGTTCCCATGGGCACGCCCTCGGACAAAGCCTCCGAGCACATCCGCCTGCTGATGATCCTCAACGACGTCTCACTGCGCAATCTCATCCCGGCCGAACTTGGCAAGGGCTTTGGTTTTCTCAATGGCAAGGGGGCGACAGCCTTCTCGCCGGTGGCGATCACGCCGGACGAACTGGGCGAGTCCTGGGACGGCAAGCGGGTGCGACGCACCTTGAACATTGAACTCAACAACCAGCCCTTCGGCACCCCCGATTGCGGCGCGGACATGCAGTTCGGCTTTCACAAACTGATCGCCCATGCCGCGAAGACGCGCCCGCTTGGCGCCGGCACCGTGCTGGGCTCGGGTACCATCTCCAATTACGGCTACCAATGCGGCCACGCCTGCATCGCCGAACTGCGCGCACTCGAAACTGTCCAGAAGGGACAGCCGGAAACCCCCTTCCTGAAATTCGGCGACCACGTAAAAATTGAAATGCTCGACGCCGAGGGTCGCAGCCTGTTCGGCGCCATCGAGCAGCAGGTCGCGCTCTACACCAAGCCGGCGAGGTGAGCCAAAGGGCGGTTTCGGCGGATCCGCCCTCGCAAAACACAAACATGCGCAGACTGCCCTTGCGGCATCCGGGAGTGATCGTACTGATCATCCTCGGCTTCATGCTGTTGCCCCTCTCAACCGACATGTACCTCGCGTCCCTGCCGGGGATGCGACGTTACTTCGATGTACCGGTGCCGCAGGCGCAACTGACGCTGTCGGTGTTCGTAATCGGTTTCGCCCTGTCGCAACTTGCCTACGGCCCCTTGTCGGACCGCTTCGGTCGCAGGCCGGTGCTACTGGGCGGAATCTGCATTTACGTGATCGCGACGCTCGCCTGCCTGATGGCGCGCTCGATCGAGTGGCTGATCATCGCGCGCTTCTTCCAGGCCATGGGCGCGTGCGCCAGCACGGTCATCGGGCGCGCCATCATCCGCGACATTTACGGCGGGGCCGGGGCCGCGCGCACCCTGGGCTATGTGCTTGCCGGCACCGCCATCGCGCCGATCTTCAGCCCCATGCTGGGCGGCGCCCTGGAAATGGCCTTTGACTGGCGCGCCAATTTCGTCGCATTGCTTGCCGTCGGCAGCGTGCTGTTGCTGGGCAGCGCGTTTTTCCTCGGTGAGAGCAACCTGCATCGCGATGCGACGGCAATCCAGCCGCGGCGCATCTTTGCCAACTACCTGCAACTGCTGCGCAACCGCCGCTTTATCGGCTTCATGCTGTGCTTCGCCTGCGGTTACTGTGCCATTTTCACCTGGCTATCGATGTCCTCTTTCGTCCTGATCGGCTCGCTGGGGATCTCACCGCAGCACTACGGCGTGCTGTTCGGCCTGACCGTGCCGGGCTATATGCTCGGCACGCTGCTGACCGCGCGGCTCTCCGGCCGGCTTGGCGTGGAACGGCTGGTGGGCATAGGCAGCATCATCAGCGCCGTGGCCGGCTGCCTGATGGCCGGGCTTGCGCTCGCCGGTGTGCATCACATCGCCGCGCTGCTGCTGCCTCTTGGGCTGTTGCTGTGCGGCACCGGTTTTATCAACCCCTCGGCCACCGCCGGTGCCATCGCGCCTTTCGCCAAAATCGCCGGCACCGCCTCGGCGCTGCTCGGCTTCAGCCAGATGGCGGTCGGCGCGGGCTATGGTTTCATCGCCGCGCAATTCCACGACGGCACCAGCCTCGCCATGGCCTGTGCCATCGGCCTGTCCAGCCTGATGACTCTGGCAAGCTACCTGCTGCTCGTGCGCACGGCGCGCTGAACAAGCGCGCCGCGTTATCATTACTCCGATCATGCTTTGGCAAAAACTGACACGACTGTGGGGCGCGCAGCGCGGCAAGGGCGAAACGCATACGCTGCAAAAGCGGCTGCGGCAACGGATGCAGCAACAACTGGCGGCCGGCGCACTTGTGGCTGCGGCCGCGTCCTGCCGCGATCTGCTGGATAGCGCACCGGGCGATATCGATGCCCTCAACGCGCTTGGCGCCATCGTCTCCGAGCAAGGCGACATCACCGCCGCGCTGGAGGTCGCCACCCGCCTCGCCGGCCTTGAGCCGGGCAACCCCGACCACCCGATGCGCGCCGCGCTATTCAACAGCCAGCTTGGCCGCCGCGATGAAGCCCGCCGGCTTTATCTGCACGCACTCACACTGCGCGAAGACAACGTGCAGGTGCATGCGCTACTGTCCGAACTGGAGTTGCCGGGCGAGTCCTACTTCGAGGTCCTCAAGCGCATGCACCGGCATTTGCGGCCGCGCAGCTATGTCGAGATCGGCGTGTTCGAGGGCGAATCCCTGACTTTTGTTCATCCAGAAACCCTGACGATCGGCGTCGATCCGGAACCGCAAATAAAACATCCCCTCGGCGCCAGGACGCGCGTGCACGCCGAGACCAGCGACGCCTACTTCGCCCGCCACGACGTGCGCGCCGAGCTGGGCGGCCTGCCCGTCGACCTCGCCTTCATCGACGGCATGCACCAGTTCGAATTCGCGCTGCGCGATTTCATCAACATCGAGCGCCTGTGTGCGCCGTGCTCCGCGGTGCTCATCCACGACTGCTACCCGCTCAACCGCGCGACAGCCGAACCGGAAAGAAAAACGGTATTCTGGAGTGGTGACATCTGGCGCCTGGTTGTCCTGCTGCGACGGGAACGCCCCGACCTGCAAGTGCGCACCATCGCCGCGCGCCCCACCGGGCTCGCACTGGTCACGAATCTGAACCCGGACTCGCACCTGCTTTCGGGCAGGCTGGCCGAACTCATCGCCCAATACCGCGCACTCGATTACAGCGCGCTCGACGCTGGCAAGGACCGCCTGTTGAACCGCCTCCCCAACGACTGGGCGCAAATCAAGGCCTGCCTGCCGGCGCCATTTTCCCCGGCACCGGCGGGGTCCTGAACAGGCCTTGCTCCGATAAACCCCCGCCATCCGACTGATTTATTCCCGCTACCCCGGAGACCCCATGCAACACGCTATCGCGCGCATCGCCCAAACCCTGATCCTCGCCGGCGGCCTGGTCGGCTCGGCCCTCGTGTTCGGCCATCACGGCTGGAGCGAATACAACACGGACAAGGAACTCAAACTCACCGGCGTCATCAAAGAATCCGGCTACGAGCACCCGCACGGCCACATCCGCCTGGAAATACCGGCAGCATCGGGCACCGCGGGGAAAACCTGGCAGGCGGTGCTCGCGCCCCCCTCTCGCATGGAGGCGCGCGGCCTGTCGCAAAGCATGCTCAAGCACGGCGCTACGGCCACCGTCGTCGGCTACGCCCACCGCAGCAAGCCCGACGAAATGCGCGCCGAGCGGATCACCATCGACGGAAAAACGGTCGAATTGCGCTGACTCATGCTCAACCCAAACACGCCGCTTGCCGCAATCGAGGCGCTGCCGCTGGCGGCGGCAATGCGCCACTCGCTTTGGCTTTATCCCATCGTCGAGATCATCCACATCCTCGGTTTTGTCGTACTAGCGGGCTCGGTGGCCATGCTCGACCTGCGCCTGCTGGGTCTGTCAAAAACCATCCCGGTGACTGCACTGACGCGCCACATCCTGCCCTGGACGCTGGGCGCGCTGTTGCTGGTGCTGCCCAGCGGTCTGCTGATGTTCATTGCCCACGCCAGTGACTTCATCTCCAACCCGGCCTTCATCGCCAAGCTCACCCTGCTCAGCCTCGCCGCCTGCAACGCGCTATGGTTTCACGTCGGGCCCTACCAGAGCGTGAGCACCTGGCAAACCAAGCTCAGCCCGCCCATCGCCGCAAAGGCTTCGGCCGCGCTGTCGCTGCTGTTGTGGCTAGGCGTGATTTGTTGCGGAAGGTTACTGGCCTACTTGTAGCAGCGTTGTAGCCGCGCGCCCGCTTTCTCGAGCCCCCGCATTGCTTCCCCAGCCACCGTCAGGGGCAAGGAACAAGCGACCACAGGAGCACCAACGATCGACTGGAAACCCGCACCAGTCGTGGCTCTCCAGCCAACGACCTACATGACCCGATGTCCCAGCGCCGGCAAGCTCGCGCGCATTTTTTGCTGGAATGCCGGATCAATCTGGGCGATGACGATGCCCGCACCCTTGGCCTGGCAGGCCAGCACATTGCCCCAAGGGTCGATCACCATGCTCTGTCCCCAGGTCTCGCGGCCGTTCTCGTGCCGACCACCCTGCGCCGCGGCGATCACCCAAGCGAGGTTCTCGACGGCGCGGGCGCGCAGCAGCAACTCCCAGTGCACGCGGCCGGTGGTGGCGGTGAACGCGGCGGGCACGACGATGATGTCTGCAGCAAGCGCGCGATAGAGCTCGGGGAAACGCAGGTCATAACAGATGCTGAGCCCGAGCCGACCAAAGGGCGTGTCCAGCGCAACCGGCGTACTGCCCGGCACAATCGTCGCCGACTCCTGATAGCGCTCGGCGCCCGACTCGAAGCCGAACAGATGGATCTTGTCGTAGCGCGCCACGCGACGGCCTTTGTCGTCGTAGACCAGTGTGGTGTTGAGCACCTTGCCCGGTTCGTCACAGGACAAGGGCACCGACCCACCCACCACCCAGACGCCGTGCCTGGCCGCAACCATCGCAAGAAAATCCTGTAACGGGCCGCTGCCGTCCGACTCACGCACCGCCACTTTGTCCGTGTCCTTCATACCGAGGATGCCAAAGTACTCGGGCAGCACGACAAGCCTGGCACCAAGCATGGCCGCCTGCGCGATCAAGGCTGCGGCGGTGGCGATATTTTCCGCAACGCGCGGCGTCGACACCATCTGCAAGGCGGCAACCTTGAAGGGCGCGAGGGGCATGACTGAAGCCGGTTCGGGAGTCATGGGATAAAAGCCTGCAACAAACTGTTCACGAGGACGCTAACGCCGATCCAACACAAAACGGCCAGGCATATCGCCCGCAAAGCCTTGCCCGGCGCGGGTTTCCGGCCATCACTATCTGGCGCCCTGCGGCGTTTCCTGCGCCGCCTGGGGCACCGCGCGGCTCAGCTTTTCGACCTTGGGATCGGACCAGTTTCCGGTCACCGCATAGTCATACGCAAAAATCTGTCCGAGCGGATTATTGAACAGGCGCTGTGCGAGCATCGCGCCAATCCCCGTGACCGGATTGGCCAGCAGCAGGCCTGCGACCGTCGACACGCTGTCGCCCAAGGCGGGAATTACGCGCACCTGCAGGTTCTGCGTTTCGCGCGCCAGATCGGCATCACCCTTGATGGTGACTGCGGCGGCCGATCCTTGCATGGCAAAGTCCTGCGTCGAGGCGATGCCCCGATTAATGCCGATGGTGCTCTGGATCGAATCAAAGGCAAAGCCATCGCTGAACACATCGCGAAAATCCAGCGCGATGCGTTTGGGCAGGGCCTGCAGGCTCAGGATGCCGATCAGCTTGGCAATGCCCGGCTCAACCTTCAGGAACTGCCCCTTCTCGACCTGCAACTTGAGGTTGCCATTCAGGCTGGGGTAGTCCAAACCCTGCGGACTGCCGGCCCAGGCGAGCTTGCCCTCTATTTTCGCCGTGCCTCGCGCAACCGTGCCGGGGCTGCCCATACGCTCAAGGTACTTGCCCACATCGCTCACATCGAGTTTCACGTTAAGGCTGGTACTTACCTGGCCCGTGGGCTTCCAGGCACCATCCGCAGAAAGCGTACCCTCGGGATTGGCCAAGAGCATTTTTTCGATGCGCCACTCGCCCCCTTCGTTGACCGCCTGCAACTCCAGGCGACCAAGTTTTTTTTCACGCGTAACAAAACTCTCCGCCACCAGATCGATCGCCGGCAGTTCGGTGCTCACCGGCGAAGGGTCGGTGCCGGCTCCGGGGCGATTTTCCGGAACCGACAAATGTTTCAGCCGCGCCAGCAGGGAACCGCGCCCGGCCGAGCGCCAGATCAGCTCTCCGGCGAACTCGCGCGAGCTCACCGTGGCCTGCCACTGGTTGTTGCCGCGCGCCGCGCGCACGCTGACTTCGTTGAAACGTTTGCCGCCGGCATCGAGCATGCTCACGCGCAGGTTGGCGGCGTTAACCAACTGGCCCGGGTCCTCGGCACCCGGCGCCGTCGCGCCAGTCGGGGCCGCGGCGGGCGCCGGTATAAACGCGCGCCAGCGATCGACATCGAGGTTTCGCACGTTGCCTGTGATCTGCAGGCCGAAACGGTCGGGCACACTGGCCGCCTCGTTAAAGGCAATGCCGCCGCGCAAAATGCGAAATTCGTCCCCCTCCTTGCGACGCAGCAGTTGCACCGACACGATCTTGCCCAGGCTCGCACTGATGGCGTCACCCTGCACTTCAGCGCGCACACCGCCGCGCGCATCGGGACGGGCGCGCACGCCGCGCCGCGCCGCTTCCTGCTCGTTCAGGTTGGTGCGCTCCAGGCGCAGCGGCAGAATTTCGTTGGCCGCCTTGTTCAGCGGCGCGGGCAAATCAAGCGCCAGCCCCTGCAGGTCCGAGGTAATCAACAGATCGGCTGCGCGCTTTTTAATGTTGATGGTGGCGCGATACGGCGTCGCGCCCTGCATGGCGCGGGTGACCGGCGAATCGGCAAAGCGTTTCAGGCCGGCGGCGTTGAACGTGCCCGCCGCATTGACGCTGAGGAGGCCCTCGCGCGTAGCGGCGGCGATCGTCAGCGAGCCGCCAAGAAGTTGCGCCGTGATGGCGCGCACGCTGACGCCGGCCTGGGTGAAATCGAGCCTGCCGTTGATCTGCGACAGGGGCGGCAGATCCGGGTCCAGCTTCACCTGGTTGTTGTTGAACTGGTAGTTACCGGCGACCTTGAGCTCGGCCAGCCGGCGCAGCGGCAGGTCCATGCGCAATTGCAGCCGGCCCGTACCCTCGGCCCGGGCGTGCTCGGTAAAATGATCGATCATGCCCGCCACCGGGCTGGTATCGATAAATTTGAAAAACTCCGCCGTCGGACCATCGGCGTTGCCCTCGATGGTGAGCAGCTCATCGTGATGTACCAGGTCGGCAATACCGACCTTCACACCGGTCAGCCGCGCTCCCAACATCGAGGCGCGCGAAGCGGTCAACAACAGGCGCTTGCCCTCGAGCGAAAAATCCGCCGCGATGCCGGTGATCCGCGGCCAGCCCGCGGCATAGTCGAGCGTGCCATCGCGCACCTTGGCGACGACCTGAAACTGGCCGTTCTTTCCGCCGTCCCAAGGAAACTCGCGCAGATCACCCTTGATACGAAAACGCACGTCATTGAATTTCGCCACCACCAGCGCATGCTTGAGCCAGTTGACGGTCATCGGCCCGATAAAGCCCGGCAGATAACGGTGGACTGCACTACCGTCGGCGCGTGTCAAGCGCGCCGTAATATCCACGGTCCCGGGCCCGGCTGCCGCGGCGATCCATGATCCAAACGCCGTGCCAGCCGCGTCCTTGTTGGCGACGCTCAAATTGGCAACGCGCATTTCAAGCTGCCCGTCGCGCAAACGGGTCCAGCCCAGTTGCCCGGTGAGCGTGTCCAGCTCAAGCCTTGGGTCGCTCAGCATGCCGGCCAGATCGATCACGGCTTTTTCCGAATTGAATGCGAGGCTGCCGCTGCGCTCATTGCCGTCGATGCTCCCGGTCAACCCGGAAAAACCGGGAACCCCGGCGTAACGGTTCATACTGAGCCGTGTAAAGCGGCCGCGCGCGGTGAATTGCGCAGGCAGCGGCAATTCACCCACCCACTCGACCTTCAGTTCATTGATGGCGCCACCGGGCTTTGCTTCTGCCAGCGCCTTGCGCACCTCGGCCGCGAGCGGAAGATAATCCGCAAGCCATGCGAGAGGCTCGATCTCCAGTCCGTTGGCGTGCGCGTTACCGCCGCGCGTTTTTCCATCGGGCGCGTTATGCAGCGTGACATCAAAGTCCGCCGGCGCCAGCACCACGCCGGTGCCCGATCGCATCGCGATGCGCTTGCCGAACACCTCGATATCTTCTTTGCCGCTGCGCGCTCCGACACGCCCCTGCAGGCTTTCGAGCTCGAGCAGCGGCAGCTCCGGCGCGAAGCGCGTCGCCAGCCTGGCCATCGCCACGTCCGCGACGATCTCCGTCGGCCGCCCCCCAGCTAACGTCAGCCACAAGCGCAGGCCGCCATTGCCGCGCCGGATCTCCAGTGGATAGTCGATCCAGCGCTGCCATTCGGCCAGATCGGTGTACTCGAACTCGCTATAAAGCTGGCCGTTCCATTGCTGGAATTGCGCCACAGTATCGCCGGTGAAGTCGCCGCGCACATCCAGCTCCGAGGCGAGCGCGTCGGGCGGGTCGGCCTTGAGCGCAAAACGGTGGTGCGAACCGCTGTTGGCAAGACGGAAATTCACATCGGCAAGATCCAGTTGCGGGGCTTTACGCTGTTCGTCCAGCCAGCTGATACGCCCATCGCGAATACCCACCTCACGCTGCGCCAGCAGCCAGTCGGCAAAACCACTGTCGCCCGAACTTTGCTTGATCTCCAGGCCGGCGACAAAAAGCCGTCCCTCGGCATCACGGCGGATGGAGAGGGTGGGCGCGACAAATTCGAGCGAGTGAAACCGCAGTGCCACCATCGGTAGCGACCACCACGACACCTTGGCGTTGACCGCCGGCATAGCCAGGGCAACCGCCCCCTTGCGATCATAAATGCGCAGATCGGTCAGTTCGAGGTAGGGGTGCAGGCCCTGCCAGCTGGCGTCAACCCGACCGATGGTGACGCGCTCGCCGACGTTTCGCGACAAGGTCGCCGCGATGTCCTGGGCATAATCACTGATATGCGGCAGCACCCAGTAGCGCAAGGACAAAAAAGTCACGGCAAAGAAGAAATACAAGGCCACCAGCAGCCACACGATGATTCCCATCGCCTTGCGCCACGGACTGCGCGGTGGCGGCAGCACGTGCTCGAGGCTGTCGATCACGTGCTCGATTTTGTGCTCGATGATTTCGACCGGATTGCTCATCTGTCGCTGCCTGTCTGCTCGCCTGCCCTTAGCCGCTGCCTTGCCATTCAATCCGGCCAACCCGGCCGTAAAGGTAAGATGACTGTGTCGACACGTAAGATGACGGTGTTGACACATTAACTAACACTAACGCTAACGCGCCATGACGGCGCGGGACGACAGTACGGCACTTGGAGTACGACATCATTTTACCCCTATCCTCCCCACACCCATCGGGCATCCGCGGTGACAAACCTCAAACCCTGGCTTGACCACTCCCGCTACGCGCAACGCCTGCTGATGGCGCGTCCGGAACTTGCGGGCGAACTCACCGCAGGAGCGCAGCACGCGTTCGAGCGCGCCGAAATGCTCGCCGAGCTTACTCAACTTGCTGAGCTGGCGGGCCCGGCCAAGCCGGACACCCAAACCGACGAAGCGGCGCTGGCCGCAGCCCTGCGCCGCCTGCGCCAGCGGGTGATGCTGCGCCTGGCGCTGCGCGACCTCGGCGGCCTCGCCGACTTCGCCGAGGTGGCGCGCACCATGACCGCCCTCGCCGAGGTGGCGATTGCGACCGCGCTGCGGGTATGCGACGCTGCCATGCGCGCAGAGATCGGCGATCCGGGCACGCGCATGCTGGTCGTGGGCATGGGCAAGCTCGGCGGTGGCGAGCTCAACGTGTCCTCCGACATCGACCTGATTTTTGTCTATCCGGAAGACGCCGAAATGCCGGGCGGACGGACCCGCCACGAATATTTTTCCCAGCTCGGACGGCGTCTGATCAAATGCCTCGACGAACCAACCGGGGACGGGCGCGTGTTCCGCGTCGACATGCGCCTGCGACCCTGGGGCGACAGCGGTCCGCTGGCGATGAGTTTCGACGCCCTCGAGCAATATCTGGTCTCCCACGGGCGCGAATGGGAACGCTACGCCTGGATCAAAGCGCGGGTCATGCCGGCCGCAGACCTTAAGCCCTTCGCCGACAGCCACGAGGCCGATCTTGCCGCCATGACGCGGCCTTTCATTTTCAGAAAGTACCTCGATTACGGCAGCATCGGGGCGATGCGCGAACTGCACGCCCAAATCCGCCAGGAAGTGCGCCGGCGCGATCTGGCCGAGCACATCAAGCTGGGCCCCGGCGGCATACGCGAAGTCGAATTCACGGCGCAGGTGTTCCAGCTCATTCGCGGCGGGCGCGACAGCAGCCTGCAGATCCGGCCCACGCTGGCGGTGCTGGCGCTGCTGCGCGAAAAGAACCTCCTGTCTGCCCTAGCGGTGTCCGAACTGTCCGAGGCCTATCTATACCTGCGCAAGCTCGAGCACCGGCTGCAATACCTGGAGGACGCGCAGACACATGAACTTCCCACGGCTGACCAAGACCGCGCCCTTATCGCAAGCTCAATGGGTGACGCCGACTGGGCCGCGTTTTCGACCGCTCTTGCGCGCCAGCGCGCCGCGGTCACGCGCCATTTCGAGGCGGTGTTCGCCGACAACGCCGCGAGCGACCGCCACACCATGGCGCCCTTGTGGCAGGGCGCGCTGGAGCCCGCCGAGGCGACCGCACAGCTCGCCGGCCTCGGCTACACCGAGGCTGCGTCCACCCTCGATTATCTCGCTGCGGTGCGCACCAGCAGCCGCTACCGCGACCTGCCTACGAGCAGCCGCGGGCGCTTTGACACGCTGGTGCCGCGCCTGATCGAGCAATCGGCCAAGACTATGCAAGCGGACCTCACCCTCAAGCGCTGCCTGACCCTGGTCGAAACCATAAGCCGCCGCGCCGCCTACCTCGCCATGCTCGACGAGCATCCGCATGCCCTGGAGCGCATCGCCGCCATGCTCTCGTCCTCGAGCTGGGCCGCCGACTATCTCACGCGCCACCCCATCCTGCTCGATGAGCTGCTTGACACGCGGCTGTTGCACGCCGAACCGGACTGGCCCGGCTTCGAGCAACACCTGCGCGCAGAACTGGCGCAGCACCAGGCCGAAAACCAGGCCGAAAACCAGGGAGAGAACCGCGGCCAGGGTGATACCGAACGCATGATGGACATCCTGCGCGAGACCCACCACGCGCAGGTGTTCCGTCTGCTGGCGCAAGACCTGGCAGGCGCGCTCAGCGTGGAGCGTCTGGCCGATCATTTGTCGGCGCTAGCCGACCTGATCCTGCGGTTGGTGTTGGACTTGTGCTGGTCACAACTGGCGCGCCGCCATGCCGACACACCGCATTTCGCCGTCATCGCCTACGGCAAGCTCGGCGGCAAGGAACTGGGCTATGCCTCCGACCTTGACATCATTTTCATCTATGACGATCCGGACGAGGCCGCGGCCGAAACCTACGCCCGACTCGCACAACGTATGAACACCTGGCTGTCGAGCACGACCTCGGCCGGGGTGTTGTTCGAAACGGATCTGCGCCTGCGCCCCAACGGCGCCTCCGGCCTGATGGTCAGTTCGATCGAAGCCTTTCGCAAATACCAAAACGAATCGGCCTGGATCTGGGAGCACCAGGCGCTGACGCGCGCGCGTTTTTGCGCCGGAGACGGGGCGGTGGGCGTGCTGTTCGAGGCCGAGCGCGAACAAATCCTGCGCCTGCCGCGCGAGGTCGCCAGCCTGCGCGACGAAGTCGCCGCAATGCGCGCCAAAATGCTCGCCGCCCATCCCAACAAGAGCGGTGAGTTCGACGTCAAGCACGACGCCGGCGGCATGATAGACATCGAGTTTTGCGTGCAATACCTGGTGCTCGCACACGCGCATGCGCACCCGGAACTGACCAAAAACCTGGGCAACATCGCGCTCCTCAAAATGGCCGCCGGACTGGGCCTGATTCCCGGCGCACTCGCCGACGCGGTGCGCGACGCCTACCGCGAGTACCGCCATTTGCAGCACGGACTGCGCCTGAACGGCGCGCAATACGCGCGCGTGCCGCCGGACCAGGCGCAGGCCGCGCGAACCGCGACACTGGCGCTGTGGACATTGCTGTTCGGCCCGCGTTGAGCGGGCCGGGTCAAGTCCGGAAAACAAAATTATCCCGTATTATGGTTTTATAAATACCATTCGCCCGGATCTCGCACGAACCTATCGGTGCAAGCCCGGCGCAACGACCCAAGTCCCAGTCAATAACAGGTCGCGCCGTAACCATAAACAGGAGGATATGCCGCATGTTGAAATTATTTTCGATGGGGCTTGTGGCGCTGCTCGCGCTCGTGCACGGCCCGTTCGCCGCAGCACAAGCCTGGCCGGCCAGACCGCTGCGCATCATCGTTCCCTTCGCTCCCGGTGCTTTCACCGATTCGTCGGCGCGGCTGCTCGCGCGCGAACTGACCGAACAATTGGGCCAGCAGGTCGTGGTCGAGAACAAGACCGGCGCGAGCGGCGTCATCGGCGTCGACTTTGTCGCCAAGGCACCGGCCGACGGCTACACGCTGCTCGTGGCCGAAACCTCGTTTGCGATGACCCCGGCGCTCAATCCCAAGCTACCCTTTGACGCGGTCAAGGACCTCATCGCGGTCAGCCAGATTGCCGACGCCACCGCGGTGCTGATGGCGCGCGACGGGCTACCGGTCAAATCGTTGAAGGACCTGGTGGCCCTCGCCAAAGCCAGACCAAACGAATTGAACTACGGCTCGGCCGGCACCGGCTCCTCGTCGCACCTGCCCATAGAACATTTGCTCAGCCTAACCGGCACGCGCATGGTCCACGTGCCCTTCAAGGGCGCCGCCGCCTCGCTGCCCGAACTGGTGGCCGGGCGCATCGACCTGGTGATGAGCAGCGTTGCCACCGGCGGCCCGCTGATCAAGGCCGGTAAGGTGCACCCGCTCGCCGTCACCGGCACGCAAAGGAGCCCGGTGCTGCCCGACACGCCGACCTTCGCCGAAGCCGGTTACCCGGATTACCGCATGAGTTACTGGTTTGGTGTGTTCACGCCCGCCGGCACGCCGCCTGAGGTGGTGGCGCGGCTCGAGCGCGAAATCGCGCGTGCGCTGACCAGCGCCAAGCTGCGCGAGGCCTTCATCCAGCAGGGCGCCCTGCCCACAGGCAGCTCCTCGTCCGAATTCACACGCTTTGTCGCCGAACAGATCAGGACCTGGAAGCAGGTCGTGACCGCGGCCAACATTAAAATCGACTAGATCGACTGGATCGACTGAAAGACAAGCCGAACATGCAAATCGAATCGCGGCGCTTCCTTCTTACCGGCGGTGCCAGCATGATAGGCGCGCGCACTGCGGCCTTGCTGCTCGAGGCCGGCGCGAAAGAGGTCGTGCTCTACGACAACCTGTCCTTTGACGCGCCCGACGAAGCGCTGCGCGCGCTGTGCGCCGACCCGCGCGTGCGCCTGCACAAGGGCGACGTGCTGGACCTGCCCGCGCTCGAAGCCGCTTGCGAGGGCATGGCCGGCGTGTTCGCGCTGGCGGGCTTCATGTCGGCCGGCATCGCCAAGAACCCGGCGCTGGGCCTCGAGGTAAACATCCGCGGCACCCACAACGTGCTGCAGGCCTGCCATTCACTCCGGGTCGGCAAGCTGGTGTTCGCATCAAGCTCGGCCGCCTACGGCTACGGCGCCATTGGCGGCGCCATCAGCGAGGCCGAGCCCTTTCATTCGGCCGGCGTACCTTCGCCGCCGGCGCTGTACGGCGCCTCCAAGGTGATAGGCGAGCAGTTGTGCAAGCTCTACCGCGAGCAGCACGGCCTTGACTACATCGCACTGCGCTACTCGACTGTCTATGGCGAGCGCCAGCACTACCGCTCAACCAACGCCTTGTACATCATCGAGGCCTACGACCGCGTCGCGCAAGGCCTGCCGCCCATTCTCTTTGGCGACGGCTCGGACACCAAGGATTTCGTCTACGTCGGCGACGTCGCGCGCGCCAACCTGCTCGCCATGGCGTCAACTGCAAGCGGCGAAGCGCTGAACATTTCCGGCGGCAAACCGCTCAGCGTGAAGTTCCTCGCCGAGACGGTGATACGCCTCGCCGGCGCAACGATGCAGCCTGAATACCGCGACGCGCCCACAAGCGGCTTTCGCATCACAACCGACGCACCTTTTTTTTACGACAACACAAAAGCGCGCGAGCGCATAGGCTGGTCGCCCGAGGTCGGCATCGAAGAGGGCATCGCCCGCATGATCGTCTGGCGCAAGGGCGCCACAGAGACGGCGGGCACGGCAGCGCCGGCGACATGAACCGCGCAAACGCCGGGGCCGGCGACGCGCCCATCGCCGGGCTCTACGCCGTGGGCACCGACTTGGGCAGCATTTTTTGTGGCAGCTATCCCGGGTCAGACGCCAACCCCGGTCCGGCGATGACTTTCGGTTTTTTATGCACGCAGCACATCGGGCAAACTGGCGGATCAGGCAGCAAGGACAAATAAGCCGATCACGCAAGCCATCCCCACCGCCCATGCAACGGAGCGCAGTGCCGCAAGGTCGGCGATGTACAAACCGATGTAGGCGACACGCGCAACAATGAAGGCGATGGCCAGCAAGTCGACGCGGCCCTGCGGCGCCTGCGCCAGGTGGGCGATGATCACCGCGGCGGCAAAGGGCGCAAACGCCTCGAAGGAATTGAGGTGGGCGGCGTGGGCGCGGGCACGCCAGCCGCCCAGGCGCGCCAGCCATTCGCGCGGCGCGCGGTTATCAAATCCGGGCTGCGCCTTGGCCAATCCCACGGCGACAAGCGGCAAACATGCGGCAACCAATACGCACCAGAAAGCAGCGGTCATGCCTTACTCCTCGGACGAGCGGGCGCCAAGTTTGACACGTCCCAAGCCAAGCGTCGTGGCGACGGGCCAAGTGTTCCCGCCCCGGGATAGCCATTAGTCTATGTAGGCATTCTCCCGGCACCGGTATAGGATAATCGCGTCAACCCGCCGGGAGCGGTTGTGAGAATTGGCCTCCTTCGTTTAGTACTTTGCACTGCGCTCGCTGCGGCGACGCAAGGGGTGTTAGCTGCGCCTGCGGACGAGATCAAGGCCCTAATGTTGCAAGGCAAATCCGCCGAGGCCTACACCTGGGGCAGGCAATTCCCCGACCAGCTGGGCGATCCGCAATTTGACTTCTACTTCGGCGTCGCTGCCGTGGATGCGGGACACTCCGGCGAAGGCGTGCTGGCGTTGGAGCGCTACCTGCTCACCTTCCCCGGCAGCAACGAAGCCCGGCTCGAACTGGCGCGCGGCTACTTCGTGCTAGGCGACCTGGTGCGCGCACGCGAGGAATTCGAGGAGGTCAGCAAGCGCAACCCGCCGCCACAGGTAAGCGCTACGATCGAGCGCTTCCTTGACGGCATTCGCGCACGCGAATCGGCCTATACGCCCTCCTCGCTACTGTCTCTGGAGGCCGGCATCGGCTTTGACAGCAATGTCAACGGTGGTGTTGGCAACAACGCGATCAGCCTGCCCAATTTCGGCCTGGTGTCTGTGGCGCCCGCGGGCGTCAAACAAGGCGATTCATACACACACTTTGCGCTGGGCGCACAGACCACCCGGCCGTTCGCCCCCGGGATCAGTCTGTCGGGTGGCCTCAATATTGAGGACAAACGCAACTGGAATGCCACCGCATTCCGCCAGGGCAACTTCACCGGCAATGGCGGCGTCAGCGTACTGAAGAACGACAACCTGTATCGCGCCACTTTCGCCTACAACACCGTTACCGTGGCCGACATCCGCTTTCGCAACACCGCGTCACTCACCGGTGATTGGCAGCACCAACTGAGCGAGCTGACCACACTCAACAGCTCCATCCAGTATGCGGACCTCAAATACCTGGGCGCCAACGAGGTGCGCGATGCGCAGCTATGGACGGGGACCGCAGGCGTACGCCAGACCTTTATCGGGAAAATGCAACCGGTATTACAGGTAGGGGTGAATTACGCCCGCGAAGCGAATGAGCGTAAGCGCTCCGACCTGAGCCGTGATTTGTCCGGCGTGCGCGTATCGCTGGCGCTGACACCCGCGCCCAAGTGGGGGGTGTCGCTTGGCGTCGGCTCCCAGGAAAGCCGCTACAGCGACCCCGACACCTTGCTGCAGGTCAAACGCTACGATCGCTATGAATCGGCCGATGCGACCCTCAGTTACGCCTTTGATAAAAATCTGTCCTTCCGCTCCGAGCTGCTGTGGTCCAACAATATCTCCAATATCGCGCTCTACAAATACGATCGTAGCGTCGCGGCGTTCAAAGTCCGCTACGAGTTCAAGTGAGGCCATGATGCGCCCGATATCCATCGTGTTTGTTTTGCTGGCACTGGCCGCCGGTGGCCCCGCCCGGGCTGCCGTGATAGGCCGAGTCTTGCTGGCAGTGGGCGAAGTATCGGCATCGCGCGCCGGGCAGGCGGTGACCCTTGGCACCGGCTCGGCGGTGGAGGGCGGCGACACCATACGCGTCGGGCCGGCGAGCAACGCGCAGATACGCTTTGACGACGAGGGCATCGTCGCCCTGCGCCCGCAAACGGTGTTTCGCATTGAGGAATACACCTATAACGGCCGCCAGGACGGCCTGGAAAAATCGGTGTTCAACCTCATCGAGGGCGGCATGCGCACCGTGACCGGCCTCATCGGCAAACTCAACCGCGGCAATTACCTGGTGCGCACGCCCACCTCGACGGTGGGCATACGCGGCACCAATTACAACCTGGTGCACTGCGACGCCGGCTGCCTCAACAAGGACGGCAGCCGCGCGCCCACCGGCACCTACGGCGGCGTGTTCGACGGGCGCATCGGCGTGGAAAACCAATCGGGTGAAAAAACCTTCGGCGCGGAAGAGTTTTTCTACGTCGCCAGCGTCACCGCGTCGCCGCAAGCGCTGATCGCACCGCCGGCATTCCTGCAGGACAAGCTCGAGGGTGCGTCGCGCCGCGGCAACCAGAAAAGCACCGAAACGGCCGAAACCTCGTCGCAGTCGGGCGCGGGCTCCGATGGCCGCGCCCAGACTGCCGCTGCCTCCGCTCCGACGACGACGAGCGCACTTGCGTACGTCGCGAGCGAACAAAAAAGCGTGAACGGCGGCAGCAGTCTGATCAGCACGGTCAGCGGATTTCTCGCGTTTTACAGCAACGGCACCAACGGCGTGCTCATCAGTGACTGCGGTGGCGGCGGAAGCTGTAACGCCGCGGGCGTCTCCAGCGGCCTGATCCGCGGCGATGCGACACAGTTCAGTTTTGCCAATAACCAGTTGCAAAGCTATTCGGGCCCAGGCTCAAGCGGCTCGCTCGGTGGTGGCAGCGTGGTGGACGCCGGGACCACGACCATCGCCGGATCGCAGTATGGCTGGGGCCGCTGGACGGGCGGCTTCAGCGTCAGCGACCCCAACGGCAGCTTCTCCGGTGGCACCGCCAAATCAGGCGTGTTTTTCGCGTTCACAAACGACCCCACCGTAGGCTCCAACCAGAACCGCTCGCTGCCTTCAAGCGGCACCGTCAGCTATGTCCTGGTCGGTGGGCCCAATCCGGTCGATAGCGCCGGCAGCGTGGGCAGCATTACCAGCATGAGCGGTTCGGTAAATTTTGCCACCCGCGCGTTGAGCTTCAACATGGGCCTGAGCATTACAACAGACCTTGGCGCCGCCGCGATTACCGGCCTCAGCGGCAGCGGCACCATCGGATCGACCAGCAACGAGTTGAAGGGGCAAAGCCTGAGCGGCGGAACCTGCGCCGGCGCGGGATGCGCCAGCATCGGCACCGGGGCGACGGGCGGCCAGTTTGACGCGCGCTTTGGCGGTAATGCCGCACAAGCGATGGTGGTCAATGGCGCGCTGACCAACGCCGTGAAATACAACGGCCCGATTAATCGCTCGGTGCTGTTCCTTAACATTCTCAAATGTTCGGCCTGCTAGTCTAGGCAAGCCCTGAGCTAAGAGCCGTCCTTCCCGGAAACGCGGCGAGCCAGTGCCATCGCCCGCGAATGTACCGTTCCCCCGGTCCGCGCTTTTACGCCAATAGCGGATATGGCCAGCCGGGATTCGCGTAAAGCCATCCGAAAATTCCGTTAAAATCCTTCTTCAGCCCTATTTCCCCGAAACATTACGGAGTTTTTGTCTCATGTCCATGGCGGATCGCGACGGTTTTATCTGGTACGACGGCAAACTGGTGCCCTGGCGTAATGCCACCACCCATGTCCTCACCCACTCGCTGCACTACGGCCTTGCCGTATTTGAGGGGCTGCGTGCCTACAAGACCGCCTCGGGCACGTCAATCTTCCGTCTCAAGGAGCACACGGACCGGCTGTTCAACTCGGCGCACATCTACGCCATGAAACTGCCCTACACCAAAGAAGTGCTCATTGAGGCGCACAAGGAAGTGGTGAGGGCCAACAATCTCGAGTCCTGCTACCTGCGGCCGATTGCCTTTTACGGCTCGGAAAAAATGGGCGTCTCGCCCAAGGGCAATACGGTGCACGTCGCCATTGCAGCCTGGCCATGGGGCGCCTACCTCGGCCCGGAGGCGCTGGAAAAAGGCATCCGCGTCAAGACCTCTTCCTTCGCCCGTCATCATGTCAACGTCACCATGGCGCGTGCCAAGTTCGCCGCGACCTATGCGAACTCCATCCTCGCCAACGCCGAGGCCATAGACCACGGCTATGACGAAGGCCTCTTGCTCGACGTCGACGGCTTTGTCGCCGAGGGCGCAGGCGAGAACATTTTCATCGTCAAGGACGGCGTGATGTACGAGCCCGAACTGACATCCGCCCTCGTCGGCATCACCCGTGCGAGCATCATCGCCCTCGCCGCCGACCTCGGTTACAAGGTGGTGTCGCGCCGCATTACGCGCGACGACGTGTACATCGCCGACGAGGCCTTCTTTACCGGCACCGCAGCCGAAGTCACACCGATCCGCGAACTCGACGGCCGCCAGATCGGCGCCGGCAAGGCCGGTCCGATCACCAAGAAACTGCAAAAAGCGTTTTTCGACGTGGTAACCGGCAAGAGCAAAAAATACAAAGCATGGCTCGCGCCGGTAGGAAAACTCGGCAAAGTCACACCCGCAGCCAAAACGTCAAAGGCGTCTAAGGCGTCTAAGAAGGCGCCCAAAACCAAAGGCAAACGCGGATGAGCACCGTCGTGCCCAAGGACGTTGCGGTGGAGGTCACGGAAAAAGATCTGCCACTGCACTGTCCGCGTCCGGACACGTCGGTGTGGAACCTGCACCCGCGTGTGTTCCTCGACGTGGTGCACGCCGGCCAATTGCTGTGTCCCTACTGCGGCACCAAGTACGTGTTCAAGGGCACCGCGCCCTCGGGTCACTAAAAAAACTTTCACCACAGGTCTCACAGCCCACACAGAGAACACGGAGGGAATACCAGATGCATTCTTCCCCCCAAAGTTTGCCATGCTGCCCTTGTTTCCTGTGTTCCCTGCGCTTGAGGGTTTTGGTTTCAAGCCCGTCATCGCCTGAGGCCCAGCGTTCCCGTGCCTAAAATCCTTATCGTCGCCCCCAACTGGATAGGCGACACCCTGCTCGCGCAGCCGCTGTTCGCGCGCCTGCAGCGCAAACTGCCCGGCCTGGTGCTGGACGTGCTCGCACCTGAATTCACCGCGCCGGTGTTGAACCGCATGCCCGAGGTCAGCTCGGTGATACAAGCGCCCTTCGCCCACGGCAAGCTGCACCTCAAGCTTCGCTGGCGCATAGGCAAGGATTTGCGCGCCCAGCGCTACGACTCGGCCATCGTGCTGCCCAACAGCTTCAAGTCGGCGCTGCTACCGTTTTTTGCCGACATCCCGCTGCGGGTTGGTTTTATCGGTGAATCCCGCTACGGCATCCTGAACGTCGTGCATCGCCTCAATGAAAAATTACTGCCGCTGATGGCCGACCGCTATGCGCAGCTGGCCGAAATGCCCGGCCAGGCACCCGAGCGCCCGCTGTCCAAGCCGCGCCTCGAAGTTGACACGGCGAACCAACTGATCACGCTGTCGCAACTGGCCCTGGATCGCAGCCGCCCCATCGTCGCGTTTTGCCCCGGTGCGGAATTCGGCCCGGCCAAGCGCTGGCCGGTGCGGCACTTCGCCTCCCTGGCCAAGAGTCTCATCGCACACGGCCGCAGCGTCTGGATATTCGGCTCGGACAAGGAGCGCGCCCTCGGCGAGGCCATCGTCGCCGGCGCAGGCACTAGCGAACACTGCATCAACCTCGCCGGCCGGACCAGCCTTGGCGGCGCCATCGACCTGATGGCCCTGGCCGAGAGCGTGGTCAGCAACGATTCGGGGCTGATGCACATCGCCGCAGCACTGGGTCGGCCGCTGGTCGCCCTGTACGGCTCATCCAGCCCCGAACACACCCCCCCGCTCGCCGCCGCGCGCATCGTGCGCACCGCGATCGAATGCAGCCCATGCTACCGGCGCGAATGCCCTCTCGGACATTTCAACTGCATGAACGAGCTTTTGCCCGAGCGCGTTAGAACGGAAATATCCGTCGCGCGTGAAACCACGCCGCTCAATTAAGCTGCCACGCACAGGGACCGCATCACGCCATAAATTGAAATTGGGCGCTGCTTGATATACTAATCGTATATCAGTAACCAATCAGGACTCGAACATGGCCCAGCCGGTACAGGGAACAGAGCGCAAAAAGCGCAATATCCAGGAAATCCGCGACTCCAAGACCAGCGGTGAAAAGATGGTGTACATGTCGGTGCCCGACTACACTGCGGCCAAGTGGGCCGAAACGGCGGGCGTCGATGTCGCCGTAGTCGGCGACAGTCTCGCGATGATCGCACACGGCCACTCGAACACCATTCCGGCCACCATGGACATGATGATCATGCACGCGGCCGCCATACGCCGCGGCGCGCCCAACACCTTTGTGCTCGGCTGCATGCCCTACCAGAGTTACAACACCGTGGATCGTGCCCTGACCAACGCTACACGGTTCATGCAGGACGCCGGCTGTGACGCGGTCAAGCCCCAAGGCGGCAAATCGCAGGCGCATATTCTAAAGGCACTGGTCGATGCCGGCATCCCAAGCGCTTCACATATCGGACTCACGCCGCATACCGTGGCGATGTTCGGCGGCTTTCGTATCCAGGGGCGCACCGCCGAGGCGGCGATGAGAATCCTTGAGGATGCACTCGCCATCCAGGATGCCGGTTGCTTCATGCTCGAGTTCGAGGCGGTCCCGGCAAAAATCGCCGCAGTCATATCGCAGCAGCTTGAAATTCCGACCATAGGCATAGGCGCCGGCGTTGGCACCGACGGCCAGATTTTGCTTTGCCACGACCTGCTCGGGGTGTTCACCGATTTCAAACCCAAGTTCACCAAACGTTACGCCAACCTCACCGAGGTCGCGGTCACCGGCATCAAAGCCTATATCGCGGACGTCAAGAGCGGCACCTTTCCCGACGATGACCACAGCTATGGCGTGGATGAAAAGGAATACGAAAAATTCCTAGGCCTGGTGCAAAAACGCCGGCAACTCTAGGCAGGCCGCCGCAGATAGAGGCACACCATGCCGACAACCAGCAGACGCACAGCAAAAAAAGACATCACACCCGAAGCCATGGCAGATAGCGGCCAGAGCCTGGCTGATCGCGCCTACAGCGCCCTTGAAGAACTGATCGTCACTTTGCGGCTCGCCCCCGGCAGCGCCGTTTCGGAATCAGAACTGTCGCAGCGACTGGGCATAGGCCGCACGCCGATCCGCGAGGCGCTGCAACGACTTGCCCGCGAACGCCTCGTGGCCATCCTGCCCCGACGCGGGATCATCGTCTCGGAAATCAACGTGAAAAGCCAGTTACGGCTCCTTGAGGTGCGGCGCGAGGTCGAGCGTCTGGTGGTCAAGAACGCCGCACGCCGCGCCACGCCGGAACAGCGGAAGCAATTCGCCGAAATCGCGCGCACCTTCAAGCAAAGCGCGAAAAATAACGATGAAGTCGCCTTCATACGGGTGGACCGCGAATTCAACGAGCTGTCCGTATTGGCCTCCCGCAACGAATTCGCCGCAGGAGCCATGGGGCTGATGCATGCGTTGTCGCGGCGCTTCTGGTACATCCATTACAAACAAGCTGCCGACATGCCCCAAACAGCCAAGCTGCACGCCGACATATCGCGCGCCATAGCCGCCGGCGACGAAGCGGCGGCCGGGGCCGCAATGGACCGCCTGCTCGACAACATCGAGAACTTCACCCGCGCCACCATAAGCGCGGAATTCTAGACAGTCCGAAAAGAGCGCGGCCGTAAGCCGCCGGGTCTGACAAGGGGGAACATTGGAAAAAAGCGCCACAACGACCGACCTGCGGCCGCAGGAGCACATTGACACCGAACTGCTGGTGGTTGGCGGCGGAGCAGCGGGCTTGGCCACGGCGGTCACCGCCGCGCGCCAGGGAATAAAAGTCACCCTGCTCGAGCGCTATGGTTTTTGCGGCGGTGGGGCAGTCGCGGGCCTGTCCGGCACCATCTGCGGCATGTATATGGCGACCGACTCGTTCGGCGCCAAGCCCGAGCAGCTGGTGCACGGGTTCACCGCCGAGTTTGTCCAGCGCATGAGCGAGGTCGGCGGGCTCACCCCGCCAATTCGATACGGCAAAACCTTCAGCCTCGTTCACGACCCACTGGCATGGCGTCGTGTGGCGGACGGCATGCTGGCCGAGGCGGGCGTGCAGGTGCTGTTCCATTCCATGGCAACCGATGTGCTGCTCGATGGCGGCGAGCGTGTCGCCGGCGTGCAGGCCTACTCCAAGCAGGGCAAACTGCGCATAGAGGCCGCGCTCAGCGTGGACGCGAGCGGCGATGCCGACCTTTTCGCCATGGCTGGTTTTCCAACGCGCATGGGCTTCAACGGCCAAGTGCAGAACCCGACCATGATTTTTCGCCTCCAGGGCGTCGACGTCCCGCGCTTTATGGCGGCCCACGGACCGGACACCATCCTCGGTGAGGCGATAAGCCGCAAGATCAACGAACTCAACGCGGCCGGCACGCACAAATTGCCTCGCGCCAAGATTTTCCTGTTTCCCTCGCCACGGGAGAACGAATTGTTGTGCAACTGCACCCGTATCACCGGCGCCGACGGACGCGAGCTCAACAGTATCTACGTGCGCGATTTCACCGAAGCCGAAATCGAGGGCCGCAAACAGGTCTTCGAATACGCCCGGTTTTTCCGCGAGTATCTCACCGGTTGCGAGAAAAGCTGGGTTAACGATACGGGCGTCCAGGTCGGTGTGCGCCAGTCGCGCCAAATTGAAGGTAGCGCAACCCTCGCCAACGGCGATGTGGTGCAGGGCAGCAAATTCACGGCCGGTATAGCACGCTCGGCCTGGCCTATCGAACTTCACGCCGGGGCCAAACCCCGCCTGGAATGGTTGATAGATGACTATTACGAGATCCCCTACGGCTGCTTCGTGCCAATGCGCGGCGAATCGTTGCTTGCCGCGGGGCGCTGCCTGTCGGCTGAGCACGAGGCCATGGCCTCGGCGCGAGTCACGGCGCAATGCTTCTCCTACGGCCACGCCATCGGCCATGCGGCCGCCATCGCGATCCGGGAAAACATCGCACCACGAAAGCTGGACGGTGCTGCACTGCGAGAAATCCTCAACCGGGACGGCGCTGGCCTCAACTAAGCGCCAACAAGGACGCGGATCGCTTGAAAATTCAAGTCGTCGCAGCTATCATCGCCGCATCTGCAGATATACGTTTGATATATCAGATGCCATAAAAGCCACAAAAACGGCGCCATCACCGGCGACGGCATCTTAAAACGGAGGCTCCGATGACCACAGCGCAAATGTCCGAACGTCAGACCAAGTTCCGCCGGGAATACATGGCGGGGGTTCACCCAATGTATAGCGGCCTGACGCATGTGGGCGTCATGTACGCGATCGGCATTGCGGTTATCGCCTTCTGCATTTCGCGGCTCCAGAATGCCGGATGGGAGTGGCTGCTCGTCGTACCGGTATTTTTTGTGGCGAATATTTTTGAGTGGTGGATTCACAAATATGTGATGCACCGCCTGGTTGATGTCTGGGCGCTGCGCGCCATTTACGACCGGCACACGCGCCAGCACCACCAGTATTTCACCGACGGCGTGATGACGGTCGACTCAACGCGTGAGTTCCGCATCATCTTCTTTCCATGGCGCGCAATGTTCACTTTCATCGCCATGGGCACCCCGGCCGCGCTTGCACTGGCCTGGCTGGTCAATGCCAACGCCGGCTACATACTGCTGGTGACGATGGTCGGCCAATACCTCATATACGAGACATTCCATTACTGCTGCCACGTTCATGAAAACTGGTTCGTGCGCAATATGCCTTTCGTGAACAGCATCCGCCGTCACCACGCGGCGCACCACAACCAGGGTCTCATGATGGACATCAACATGAACCTGACATTTCCGATAGCCGATTGGCTGATGGGAACGAGCGACCTCAAACGGGGACTGCTCGGCCATCTGTTCAACGGTTACGGCGAAAAGTATGTCAAGCAGGAACTCAAGGAAGCGATAGCCAAGTATTCTCTAAAAGAGCCGGCGCAGGATCAGCAACCGGCCTGAATTGCACGCGGTTCCATCCAACGGAAGGGGAAAAAAATGAGCAAAAGCACGTTTTGGGGCGCGACATTTTTCGCGGCCGTGGCCGCAGTCGCAATGCAGTCTGCCGCAGCACAGGATGTTGTCAGGATCGGGCAGATCGAGGCCCAGACCGGCCCGCTGGCGACTTATGGCTGGATGGGTAACCAGGGCGCCAAGATGGCGATCGAGGAGATCAACAAGGCCGGCGGCTTCAAGGTCGGGGCCAAGACCTACAAGCTGGAACTCGTCGCCCACGACACCCGCGGCAACCCGCAGGAAGCGCTGATCCAGATGAAGCAGCTGCTCGATCAGAGCAAGGTCAAGTACGTGTTCGGACCCTTCCTCACCAACGTGTTCAACGGCATCGAGCCTTACGCCACGCAGAACAACGGCAAATTCCTGATGATGGGCGGCGCGACCGCCATCCACGCAATGCTCGGCACGCCCAACCGCGACTACCTGATGCGCACCTGGAACTGGGACGCGGGCGACGCCGGCTTCGGCCAGCTTTTGGTCGATTACCTGAAGAAGCAGAGCCCGAAGAAGGTGGCGATGCTGTTCCAGAACGACGCCTTCGGCAAGGTCGCCGTGGACATCTACACGCCCATCTTCAAGTCGGCCGGCATCGACCTCGCGGTCGAACTGTTCGAGCCCGGCACCAAGGACTTCTCCGCGCCGCTGGCCAAGCTGGCCGCCGGCAAGCCCGACTACCTGTTCCCGGGCTACGTGGACTCGGTCCTCTACGACATCGTGCGCCAGGCGACGGAGACCGGCTTGTACAAGAATTTCTTCACCGTCCGCGGCTCGATGGGTCCGGCGCTGAAGAACAAGGACCTGATCGACAACTACATCGCCTACCTGCCCAAGTACTTCGAGGAGGCCGAGAAGAAGGAACCCAAGGCCAAGGCGTTCGTCGCCGCCTACAAGGCAGCCTACAAGGGTGACTTCCCCTATGACCAGGCGCCCCTTTGCTCCTCGTCCTGCTACGACCACGTCTACATGCTTGTCGAAGCGATGAAGAAAGCGGGCACCGTCGACGACGTGGCCAAGGTCAAGGCGGCGCTGATGTCGATCACCTACAACGGCCTGTGGAACATCCGCTACGACAAGACCGGGGAGGCGGTGTTCGGCTTCGACGTGCTGCACATGAAAAAGGGTGGCGCGATCACCTCGACACACATCGAACCGAAGTAAGCCGTGGGGCAGTTGCTGGTCGGTCAGCTTCTCAATGGAGCCATAGTCGGGACCCTGTACGGCATCATCGCGCTGGGAGTCACGCTCACCTTCGGCATCACCGGCATCGTGAACTTCGCCCTCGGGGCGTTCATGATGCTGGGGTGCTACATGGCGTGGCATTTCACCGACGTGGTGGGCATGCCTTACCCGGTCGCGGTGGTCTGCGCCGTGGCAGTCACATCGCTGGCTGGCCTAGTGGCCGACCAGGCCCTGTTCCGGTTCACGCGCAACAACCTGGTCAACGGCCTGCTGGTGTCGATCGGGCTGATTGCGGTCATGGAGGGTGCGGCGCTGCTGTTGTGGACGTCCACGCCGAAAAACATGAATTACGTGCTTCCGGGCGTGTTCGTGGTCTACGGCCTGGTCGTGCCGAAAATGAAGCTGCTCGTGTTCTTCGTGCTTCTGGGCGTGATCCTCGCGACCTATGCCGCGCTCACCCGCACCTGGGTCGGCCGCGCGGCCTATGCCTACGCGCAGAACCCGGAGGCGGCCGAACTGATGGGCGTGCGCACCAAGCTGTTGCAGTCGGGCGTGGTGGTCTATTCGACCGGGCTCGCGGGACTGGGCGGCGCACTGTATGCAAGCCTTTACTCGATCGACCCGACGCTTGGCGCCGTGTACATACTCAAGGCAGTCGAGGCGGCGATCCTTGCCGGCATCGGCAGCGTGATGGGCTCGCTCTTCGGGGGGGTGCTGTTGGGCATTACCGAGGGCGTGGGCTCTATCTACCTGCCGATAGCATTCCGCGACGCCTATGGCCTCGTGTTCCTTGTCGCGATCCTGCTGTTCAAGCCAGCCGGGCTGTTCGCGGGGCGCAGATGAAGACCGGGGCGCGCCTGCTCCTTGCGGCCTTCGCGTTCGCGCTGCTGCCCCTCGCGGTGAAGAGCGATTTCACGCTCACGATCCTGGTGTTCTCCTTCCTGCTCGGCATGCTGGCGGTGAGCTTCAACCTGATATTCGGCTACACCGGCCAGCTGTCGATGTTTCATGCGGCGGCGTTCGGCATCTCGGCTTACGTCACGCACCTGGCCATGGTGTACTGGGGGGTATCGTTCTGGACCGGCATGCTGCTGGCCGCGGCGCTGGTGCTCTTCCTGTCGGTGATCGTCGGCGCGGTCTGCTTTCGCTTCCGGCTGAAGGAATTCTATTTCGCTGTGGTGACCCTGGCGTTCTCCGAGATGGCACGCCTCCTGGTGCTCAACTGGAACAGTGTCACCAACGGCACGCTGGGCATCATCCTGCAGGAAAAGCCGACGATCTGGATGCCCGGGGCCGGGCTGGTGAAGCTCGAAGGCACGCTGATGTGGTACTACGTGAGCCTGGCGGCGCTGGTGCTCACCGTGGTCGTCTGCTGGCGGCTGGTGAATTCCTGGATGGGGCGGTCGTTCTCCGCGATCCGCCTGAACGACGAACTGGGCGATACGCTGGGCATCAACGTGTTCCGCTACAAGCTCGCGGCCTTCGCGGTAGGCAATATCATCGCGGCAATCACCGGCGGGCTGTATTCGTTCTACCTGGGTTCGATCGAGCCGGGCTTCCTGTCGATCGACCAGTCGCTTGCCATCGTCGCCATGGTGCTGCTGGGCGGGCGCGGTGCGGTGGCCGCGCCGATCATCGGGGCGCTGGTGCTCACGGCGCTGCCGCACATGATCCACCTGGGCGCGGAGATGCGCTCGATCGTCTACGGCGCGATCCTGATCCTTACCATCCTGCTGATGCCGCAGGGCATCTACGGAACGCTTGCGGCGCTGGCCGGGAGGCGCCGCCATGCTGTTTGAAGTCTCTGGTCTGACCAAGCGCTTCGACGGCCTGACGGCGGTCGCGGACGTTTCGTTCGCGATCGACAACGGCGAGATCGTCGGTGTGTTCGGCCCCAACGGCTCGGGCAAGACGACGCTGCTGAGCCTGATCGCCGGGATGCTCACACCCACTTCGGGCGACATCCTCTGGAAGGGCGCGCGGATCCAGGGCGCCAAACCGCATGACATCGCCGCGGCGGGCGTGGTCAAGACATTCCAGAATCCGCAGCTGTTCGCCGAACTCACGGTGCTCGAGCACCTGATGATCGCCGGGCACCTGATGTTGAAACGGCGCCTCGGCTGGAAGCGCGTGGCCACGCTGTTCAATCCGGATACCGGCCATGCCGGCGCGGACCTCGAGCGGCGCGCCGGCGAGGTCCTGCGCCTGTGCCGCCTCGATGCGGCGTGCGGTCAGACCGCGGCAGAGCTTTCCTACGGCGAAGAAAAAATGCTCGGCGTGGCGATGGCGCTGATGTGCGAGCCTGAACTGCTGCTACTCGACGAACCGGCCTCGGGCCTGGGGCAGGGCGAGATCGAGAACCTCGAGGCGGTGCTGCGTGACCTGCGTTCGCACGGCACGACGCTGTGCATCATCGACCACAAAGTCGGATTCCTCGGCAAGCTGGCGGATCGCGCGATTAGCCTGCACCACGGCGCAAAAATCGCGGAAGGCACGCCCGAGCAGGTGCTGCGCGATCCGGCCGTCATTGCCGCCTATCTTGGGCACCAGCATGCTTGAGCTCGAGCGCATCAACGTCCGCTACGGCAAGAACCATGTGTTGAAGGACTTGGGCCTGCGCTTGGGCGAGGGTGAGGTCGTGTCGCTGATCGGCTCGAATGCCGCAGGCAAGACCACCACGCTGCGCACCACGCTCGCCCTCAAGGAGGCCGCATCCGGCGCGATCCGGTTTGCCGGCGAGGACATCTCCCGGCTGTCGACCCACCAGCGCGTCGGCCGCGGGCTGGTGCTGGTGCCGGAGGGTCGGCAGGTGTTCACTAAGTTCACCGTGGCCGAGAACCTGCTGATGGGCGCCTATCACCGCGCCGATCGCGACAAGGCGGGCAAGGAACTTGACTATGTCTACAGCCTGTTCCCGCGGCTGCGCGAGCGCCGCACACAGAAGGCCGGATCAATGTCCGGCGGCGAGCAGCAGATGCTCGCCATCGGGCGCGGGCTGATGGCCAAGCCCAAGTGCCTCTTGCTGGACGAACCCACGCTGGGCCTCGCGCCCATCATCGTCGAGGAGATCGTCCGGACCATCGCCAAGCTTGCGGCCGGCGGCATGACCATCCTGCTGGCCGAGCAGAACGTGGCCATGGCGCTCGACTGCGCCACGCGGGCGTATGTCCTCGAATCGGGGACCATCTCGCTCGAGGGAAAGTCGGACCAGTTGCGCCAAACCGATGCGATCAAAAGCCTTTATCTCGGAACCTAGAAGCACCCAGCACGGAGACCGCTATGACACCCGAACAGATCCTCGCCATCCCGGCGCGCGTCCTGACGCAATCCCAGCGCGAAGCCTACTTCAACGACGGGTTCATCATCCTCGAGAAGGTAATCGGCGACGAATGGGTGCGAAAGCTGCGCGACGCCACCGACGAGCTCGTCGAACGCAGCCGCAAGGTCACGAAATCCGACGCGGTCTGGGACCTCGAGCCCGACCACCGGCCGGACGAGCCGCGACTGCGCCGGGTGTCGAGTCCGGTCGAGCAGCATCCCGTGTACTGGGAATACTGCACGAAATCGGTCATGCCCGAGGTCGTGGCCGACCTCGTGGGACCCGACGTCAAGTACCACCACTCCAAGCTGAACTTCAAGTGGAAGAACGGGGGCGAGGAGGTCAAATGGCACTACGACATTTCCTTCTGGCCGCACACCAATTACTCGCCGCTGACGGTCGGGACCTACATCTACGAATGCAACATGGCGCAGGGGCCGGTGGGCTTCATTCCCGGCAGCCACAGGATCGACCCGGTGCTCGACCAGTACGACCCGGAGGGCAAATGGGTGGGATGCCTTTCGGATGGGGATATCGCGAAGCTCGACCCTTCGAAGGCCGTCTATGCCGTCGCACCGGCGGGTTCGCTCACCTTGCACAATTGCCGCACGATCCACGGCTCGCCGCGGAACAATTCCGACCTGGGCCGTCCGCTGCTGCTCTACACCCTGACTTCTGCCGACGCGTTTCCATACACCGGCAACCCGATCCGGTCGAAGTACGATCAGGCGATCATCCGCGGCAAGCGCGCCGCCTTCGCCCACCATGACCCGCGGCCCTGCCTGATCCCGCCCGACTGGTCTGGCGGCTACACCTCCATCTTCTCGCTGCAACAAGAGGAAGATCCGGACTCGGCGCACGGCAAAGCGATGACGATGTGACCTGCAGGCAGGGCCTGTTATCTTCACGGCGCGAACTTCGCGCCGTTTTTATTTCAACGCCCTGCCGGTGGCCTTTTCCAGCTTTTCGATCTCTTCTGGCGCCATGGCGTAGGAATGCTCGGCATCGGGGAACTGCCCGCCCCGCACTTCAGCGGCGTATCGCTTGAGCGCGTCGACGGCGATGCTCGAAACATCGGCATAGCGCTTGGTGAACTTGGGTTTGAACTGGTCAAACACGCCCAACAGGTCGAAGGCGAGCAGCAATTGCCCGCTGCTGGCCAGACCCGCACCAATGCCAAACGTAAAAATATCGACTGCGGCATCGACCGCGGCCGCCACCGGCGCCGGCACCGCCTCAATCTCAAAGCCGATGCCACCGGCCTCCTGAATGGCGATGCCGTCATCGATGATCTTCAGCGCATCGTCGGCCGTCTTGCCCTGCAGCCTGAAGCCGCCGTACTGGTGCACGAAATGCGGGCACATGCCGACGTGGCTCATCACCGGAACACCGGCGTCAGCGATGGCCTTGATGATGGGAAACTTGTCGCGCCCACCCTGCATCTTGACGCAATCGACAGCGCCCTCTTTCATGAATCGCAATGCGTTCATCACCGCCAGGTCGGGGTTGGGATAACTGCCGTAGGGCATCGCCACCAGATTAAAGGTATTGGGTGCGCCGCGGCGCACCGCCTGGCAGTGCTGGATCATCATGTCCATCGTCACCGGCAGCGTGTTGGAGAAGCCGTAACTCACCATACCCAGGCTGTCACCTATGGCAATGATGTCCAGCCCCGCACGCTCGGCCCACACGGCCGAGGGATAATCGGGGATGGAGGCCATCGCCAGCTTGCGCCTGGTTTTTTTTGCCGCTTTGAGGTCGGGGATGGTCAGCTTTTTACGTTCTTCGGTCATTCGGTTTTGCCCTTCGTGTTTAACTTCATCCAGTCTGTGTCACGCCCGCATGGCGGGCATGGCGCGCATGGTGCGCAATGGGGCCTGATCGGAATGACGCTTACTTAGCACGTTCCCTCTCCCCTCGCGGGAGAGGGACAGGGAGAGGGGGAATGCCGACAGATTCGATCTTGCACGCATTCACCCTCTCCCCCGTCAAGGGGGAGGGAGTACATTGGTCGCGGTTTTGCAAGATGTGATGATTTATGAAAAGCGCTTCAGAATTCCGCTAAGTAAGTGCCATTCGGGCCTGATCGCGCTAACTGCGGAAAACCTGTTTGTCTGTTCCCGAATAAAGCGCCCGGACCTGGCGTTCGACCGAATCGGCGTGCGCCGCAAGCGCAGCCTCATCCAGGTCTGCCTGCGGCCTGGGTTCATAGTCAAAATGCCCATACTTGTCCGTGCCACGCGCAAGCGTCGCGGCGTCACGCACCTTGGTCTGGCGCACGTAGGTCGGGATGTAGCGAATCGCCAGGCCAATGCGCCTGTCAGCGCCGCCGTTTGGCTCCGAGCCGTGCACCAGCTTGATATGGTGCAGCGACATTTCCCCGGCCTTGAGGCCGATGCCAACCGCCTTTGCGCGGTCCACCTCGACGGCGATTTCCTGGCCTCGCGACAGCAGGTTGTCCTTGTGAAAGGTATCCAGGTGCGGCAATTGATCGATAAGGTGGCTGCCTGGAATGAACTGCATGTAACCGTTCAAGGGCGTCGCGTCAGTGAATGCGATCCAAGCGGTAACCACGTCATCGGGTTCCAGGCCCCAGTAGGTTGAATCCTGGTGCCAGGACACAAACCCCGGATTGCCTGGCTCCTTGATGAAAAAATTCGTCGTCCAGCACAGGATGTCCGGGCCGATCACGTCCTCAACCGCGTCGAGGATGCGCGGGTGATGAACCAGCGCATCAACCCAGGTGAACAATAAATGTGATTTGTGCCGCCAGTTGCCCTGCAGCGGTCCACCGGTCTTCGCCTCATGCCGCTCCAGGCAGGCGCGATAATGCGCCGCCTCGGTCTGACTCAGTACCGGCACCGGAAAACAGCACCCGTCGCGCTGATAAGCGGCGACCACGTCCGCCCCAAGAATTTTCGGCATTCATCCCCCTATGACTGCATTTTTCATGGCGCTTTGCGCGCTCTGACCAGACCAAAATATAGCACCATCCCGCCCTCATCAATGCCAGATTACTGCGCACCTCGGGGCGGTGTACCGATGCTAAGATGATATGGCTTAAATGCCCCGCACCCCGCCATGCCCCTCCCCCACAGCCCTGACGCCGTAGCGAATTTCTCACCCGAAGACGATGTCCCGGTGCGCTACATGCAGCGCACGCGCGACTGGTATCTGGCGCTCGGTTACGACAACCCCTATCTCTGGGCGCACTACCTTGATGTTCCATTCCAGCCGCTGGCCAAGCCGCTGGCGCAAACCACGGTGGCGCTGATCACCACCGCCGCGCCCTACCAGCCCGACAAGGGCAAGCAGGGACCGGGTTCCGCCTACAATGCCGCGGCAAAGTTCTATGCCGTGTATGCGGGCGACAGCGCGCAAGACCACGATGTGCGCATCGCACATGTGGCGATCGACCGCAAGCACACCAGCATGGAGGACGCGGGCAGCTGGTTCCCTTTACCGCTGATGCGCAAACTGGCGCAGCAAGGCCGCTTCAATCTGGCGAAACACTTTTACGGCGCGCCGACCAACCGCAGCCAGCAACACACCATCGATACCGACGCACCCGACTTGCTGGCGCGCTGCATCGCCGATGGCGTCGAGGCCGCCGTGCTGGTGCCCAACTGCCCGGTCTGCCACCAGACCCTGAGCCTCGTTGCCCGCCACCTCGAGCGGCATAGCATAGCCACGGTGATCATGGCCTGCGCCCGCGACATCGTCGAGCACTGCGGCGTGCCGCGCATGCTGTTTAGCGACTTCCCGCTGGGCAACGCCACCGGCCGGCCGCACGACCGCTCGTCACAGACCCGGACCCTGGAACTGGCGCTGCGCGTGCTCGAATCTGCGCCGGCGGCGCGCACCACGGTGCAGTCGCCGCTGCGCTGGAGTCCGGCGCACGAATGGAAAAGCGACTACAGCAATATCGCCAAAGTCAGCGCCGAAGAAGTGGCACGGCTGCGCGCCGAGTTTGATGCCGGGAAAGCGGCTGCGAAGGCCTTGCGCTAACAGCAGGCGGGGCTCTGAGGCGCCTGAGATCGCCGGGCATTTCGCATAGGCATTACACGGCACGGAAGGCTGGAAACCCGCGTCAGTCGGTGCTTTCCAGCCGATGGCATGGCGCTGCAGCAGATCTCCCCAAGCGGCGATTGCCGATGCTACACTGGCCATACAAGTCGATTCCCGTCCACGGGAACGCAATTATCCAGACCGGATACTCGCAAAAGGGGTCCTCCGCGTTCGATGAGGTAGACCATGAACAAAGCCATACGCATTCTGTTTTCTCTTTGTTTTACAGCCGGCGCACTTACATTCGCAGGCGCCGCCGCCGCCCAGGCCTACCCGAACAAACCACTGCGCATGGTCGTACCCTTTCCGCCCGGAGCCGGCACCGACATGCTTGCGCGCACCATCGCCGCCAAGCTCGCCGACAGCATGGGCCAGCCCGTCGTCGTCGAGAACAAGCCCGGCGGCGGCGCGACCATAGGCACCGATGTTGTCGCCAAGTCGGCACCCGACGGCTATACGCTGCTCTTATCGACCACCAGCCACGCCATCAATCCGAGCGTCTACGCCAAGCTGCCTTACGACACGCTGAAAGACTTTGTCACCGTGACGCAGGTCGCAACGGTGCCCACCGTGCTGGTGGTGCATCCTTCTGTGCCGGCGAACACCTTCAAGGAACTCGTGGCCTATGCCAAGGCCAACCCGGGCAAACTCAACATGGGTTCGGCGAGCAGCGGCACAGTGTTCCACCTTGCCGGCGAATACCTCAAGTCCCAGGCCGGCATAGACATGGTGCATGTGCCCTTCAAGGGCGGCGGGCCGGCGATGACGGCGCTGCTGGGCGGACAGGTCAACGTGCTGTTCGAGACCACGCTCACGGTGCAGCCCCAAGTCAAGGCGGGAAAACTGCGCGCGCTTGCCGTGGGCAGCGCGCGGCGCGCTCCGGGCTTCCCCGAGGTGCCCACCGTGGCCGAATCGGGCTTTCCCGGCTTTTCCGCCGAGAACTGGTATGGCGTCTACGCCCCGGCCGGCACGCCGCGCGACATCGTGATGAAGCTCAACACCGAGATCATCAAGGCGCTCAACCTGCCCGACGTGAAAGAGCGCTTCGCCTCGCAGGGCGCCGAGCTGATCGGCAACACGCCCGAGCAACACGCCGGCTTCCTTAAAACCGAAATGGACAAATGGGAGAAAATTGCCAAACTGTCCAATGCCAAAGCCGACTGAACCCGGACACGCCAAACCCCCAGCACACTGGGATATTGAGGAGATTTGCATGAACGACATGACCGAAAGGCCGAAAGCCGAATACCACGAGAAAATGCGCCGCGACATGGAAAAATTCCTTCTCGGCCCGGACTGGACGCCGGCACAACGCGTCGCCCTCGCCTGCCGCATGCTCGATGCCGACGGCCACGAATCGGCCCTCGCCGGCCAGATCACAATGCGCGGCGAAAAGCCCGGCACCTACTGGGGCCTGTCCTTCGGCCTTGGCTTTGACGAGGCCTGTGCGAGCAACATCCTGCTCTTTGACAACGACCTCAATGTGCTCGAGGGCGAGGGCATGGCCAACCCGGCCAACCGCTTTCACATGTGGATTTACCAGAAAAGCCCCGCAATCAACGCCATCGTGCACACCCACCCGCCGCACGGCTCGGCGCTGTCGATGATTGGCGAACCACTCAACGTCTCGCACATGGACACCTGCGTACTGTACGAGAACTGCGCCTACCTGCCCGAGTGGCCCGGCGTGCCGATCGGCGACGAGGAAGGCCGACTGATTTCCGAGGGCCTCGGCGACAAGGAAGCCATACTGCTCGCCCACCACGGCATCCTCACCGCCTGTGCCAACATCGAGAAGGCCACTATCCTCGCCTTTTACATGGAACGCGCCGCGAAACTGCAATTGATGGCCCGCTCGGTCGGCACCATTCACGCCGTGCAGCGCGAGCACGCGCTCGAAGCCCGCGGCTACCGCGGCGCGCCCAAGTACATCAGCGCGACCTTCAACTACCTCGCGCGCAAGCTGCTGAAGGATGCGCCGGAGTGCCTCGAATAAAGAACGCCGCACGCCCCCGCCGCCGCCGAACAAAGGCGCTGGCCCCTTTAGCTGTCTAAAACACCAAGACTTAGTCTTGGATGTTCGGGAACATACAGGGCATATTTATCCAGGGCAGGCGCGAAGCGACCGTCACCTTCGGGTCGCCTTCTTTGGGTTACCTTTCTTGGCGAAACAAGATAGGTAACTCGCCCGCCGGGGCGAGACCCGGCATGGTCGCAATTGGAAGCTTTCACCCTTTCCCCAACCCTCTCCCCTCAAGGGCTTGTCATTACCCACATCTTTTTGAGAAGTGCGTAGGGATTGGTTGTAAACGCCAAGGCGCGATGTTAACCTGAGTCTCAGTTCCTTTGACATCTCAAATCCTTGGCAAAAGCGGTCCCCGACAAAGACGAGCCGGACTGGGCGGTGCAGGAGTTTGGCAGCGCCGAGCTGGGCGATGCGCGCCGTACAGCGAGGCTGGTGGAGCTCGCGCGCGAGCTGGCGCGCCAGCCTGAGGCCTCGATTCCCCAAGCGCTCGAGGATACGGCTGCAATCAAAGCGGCGTACCGGTTCTTTGATAACGCGGACGTACTGCCGGTCGAGATTTTGCAATCGCACGTGGCCTCGGGTATCGCCCGCATGCGAGGCCAGCCGGTGATCCTGGCCGTTCAGGACACCACCCAGATCGATTACACCGGACACATGGGAACGGCAGATCTGGGGCCGATACACACCAAGGGCGGCTGGGGGCTGCTGTGCCATGGGACGCTCGCCTTCACCCCGGCCCGACTGCCCTTGGGGGTGCTGGCCATTCGCGCCTGGGCGCGCAAGCCCGAGCAGCGTCTGCGCGACAGCCGTCGCGAGCGCCCGATCAGTGAGAAGGAGAGCCAGAAGTGGCTCGACAGCCTTGAGGCGCTGGCCCAACTCAAGGCGCAGTTGCCCGGCACGCGTCTGGTGAGCGTTGCAGATCGGGAAGCGGATGTGTACGAGTTCTTTGCCGCAGCAAGAGCGCATGGACTCGATGTGCTGGTGCGCGCGGCCAGGGACCGCAACCTGGAGCAACCCGAAGGCCATCTGTGGGCGAGCCTTGAGGCAGCGCCTCTTCTGGCGAAAAAGAAACTCCTCATCCCGGCCAATGCCAAGCGTGCGGGCCGTGTCGCAGAGCTTGAGGTGCGCGCCTGTGCCCTCTCCATTGCGCCGCCGCGACATCGTAAAAGCGAGCATCTGCCGGCGATCCCCTTGTGGGGCATCCTCGCCCGTGAGCGCAATGCGCCACAGGAAACAGCGCCGCTCGAATGGTTGTTGCTCACCAGCGTACCGGTCGATTCTGCCCAAGAGGCGCTCGAGCGTCTCGACTGGTACGCCGCGCGCTGGGGTATCGAGACATGGCACAAGATACTCAAGAGCGGTTGCCGCATCGAGCAGCGGCAGCTCCAATCGTTCGAGCGGCTCGAGCGCCTGCTCACAGTCTATGCGGTAATTGCCTGGCGCATTCAGTACGCGACCATCCTCGCCAGGCTGGTGCCCGATACGCCATGCACGGCCATTCTTGGGCAGGACGAATGGCAGGCCCTGTATTGCCTCATTCATGAAACACCCCAGCCGTGCGCCAACGCGCCACCGCTGCGCCAGGCGGTTCGCTGGATTGCACAGCTCGGTGGCTTCATCGGCCGCACCGGGGACGGTGAGCCTGGCGTTAAAACCTTGTGGAAAGGATTCCAATACCTGATGCCTGCAACCCAAATGTACAGAATCATGAAATCCGGACAACCGCCTCCCAGCGACTGCAAAAAAAATGTGGGTAACGGGTAGCGTCAAGGGAGAGGGGATGCACCAGCAGGCAATAATGGCCGAATTCACGCCGGCCAGTGCGTGCCGATGAGCGCTCAGGCCAATTCCGGATAAGCGGCGCGCGCGCGTTGCAGCAGATCGCGGCTGCGGGCGTTGGTCTCGGCGGCAATCTGCTTTTCGTCGCCGCTCACCAGCCGCCCCTCACGCACCACGATACGTCCCTCGACCATGGTCATGCGGGCGCGGGTATTCGATCCGGCGAGCAAAAAACCGCCCAGCGGATCGTCCAGCGCGCCGGCGCAATCAAGGCCGCCAAGGTCGAAGGCCGCCATGTCCGCGCGCATGCCGGGGATGATCGCGCCCAACTCCGGACGCCCCAGCATCAGCGCAGCCTCGCGCGTCGCCATCTTGATGGCATCAAGCGGTGTCAGCCAGTCACGCTCCGTGTCCATCTGGTCGGCGCCGCCCGCGCGGTGCAGCAACAGGCCCAACCGCACATCGGACAAAAACGTGCCGCCGTCATTGCTCGCCGCGCCGTCGGCGCCAAAGGCCACGCGTACGCCGGCGCCGAGCATGCGGTGCAATTGCGGCATGCGATAACCCAGGCGCAGCACGGTGCGCGGGCAATGCGCGACGCCGACGCCATTGGCGGCGAAACGGGCTATCTCTGCGTCTTCGAGTTCGGTGCAGTGCGCGAACCAGGTACCCGGACGCAGCCAGCCCGCATGCTCGAGAAAATCCAGCGGCGCCATGCCGGTCTCACGCAAGGACAGCGCGCGCTCGGACTGGCGCGGATGCAGGTGCGCATGCAGGCCACAGCCCGACTCGGTCGCAAATTGCGCGAACTCGCGCATTAGGTCCGGTCGTGTATAGGTGACGTTGGAGGGGCCGAGCGCAAAGCGCAGCATCGAACCGGGATTGGGGTCGTGCCAGCGACGCACGTCGGCCAGACACTGCTCCAGCAAACCCTCGTCGCTGTCGATCAAACCGGCCAGCCTCCCTTTCATGATGGCATTCAACCTTGCCTCGACCTTGCCGCCGATGGCCGGCAGGCAGCCACGTACCAGGTGCAGCCGTATGCCCAGTGCCTGCGCCGCGCCTAGCAGCGCGGTAATGCGCTCGGTGCCCTGCCCGCGCAGATTAAATGCATGGTCGGCGCTGGTGGTTGTGCCCGAGAGCAGCAACTCAGCCGCGGCGTTGCGTGCGGCGGCCGAGATGTCTGCCGGGCTCATCTCCGCCCACATTGGATAGAGGTTGACCAGCCAGTCTTCCGAAGCGGCGCGATGCGCGTGCGGAATCGCCCGCGTCAGGGACTGGAAAAAATGATGATGCACATTGATCAGGCCCGGAATGAGCAGGCAGCCGGCAAGGTCGACCGTGTGCTCGGCGGACAGTTCGATCGGCGTGGCCTGCACCCGCTCTATGATGCCGTTGAGCACCGAGACATGAGCGTTTTCCAGAAACGGAGTGGCGTCGTCACATGTGCAGACCCAGCGGGCGTTACGCAGGATGATACGCATGGGTTTGAAATCCTTTTTGGCACCGGACACGCAATTAGGGTGACATATAATAACGCCTCTTACAGCCCTCAAGATCCAATCCGTGATGAATACAAAGCCCGCTTGGGACGGCGCGATTGATGAACCGACGCGCGCGTTGCTCGGCCGCCGCAAGGTGCGGCCCTTTACCGGCACACGACCGGTCATCGTCGCGGTCGATCTTTACGACCTGGTCTACGACGGTGGTCCGCGTCCGGTGCGCGAGCTCATGGCGGATTTCCCCGCATCCTGTGGCGAGCATGCCTGGCGCGCACTGCCGCCAACCGTTGCGTTGTACGCCGCCGCGCGTGCCAACGCGGTGCCCATCGTGCACGTCACCTACGACACACGCCTGGAAACCGATCCGCGCGGCATCCACCCCACCAACCGGCGCCGCCGCCAGCCCGACCTGGCGCTCTACAAGATCAAGGACGAGCTGGCGCCAGCGGCAGGCGAACTGGTGGTCTACAAAAAACGGGCGAGCGCATTTTTTGGAACACCGCTCGCCGCCTTTTTAAACGAGCTTGGCGCCGACAGCATTTTTGTCATCGGCGAGAGCACCAGCGGCTGCGCGCGCTCCAGCGTCGTCGAAGCCTGGTCGCTCGGCTACCCGGTGGCGGTGATCTCCGACTGCGTATTCGACCGCAGCGAGCTGGCGCACAAGGCGAGCCTGTTTGACATGCACCTGAAATACGCCGAGGTCATGGACCAGCCCACCGCCATCAAGCACATACGCGCGCTGTCGGCGCAAAGGAACTAGACGATGCGGGACTTTGAAGACTACTGCTGGCGCGATGTCGTCACCGAAGCCGAGCTGCACATCTATTCGGCCTATGTGCGCGAACGCGGCGTCGGCAAGCACCCGGCGCTGCTGGTGGTGCACCCGGGCGCCGGTTTGGAAATCCCGGTCGCCTGGACCGGGCCGGCGGCACAACTGCTGTCCGAGGCGCGCCGGCGCGGCCTGCTGGTATTGCACTCCGTGCCTCCGGGCGCGACCCCGGTCGCGGCGCTGGCGCCGCTGCCGGACGAACCGGTCTGCGCCAGACCGTGCGAGAGCGCATTTTTTTCCACCGACCTGGAACGCATGCTCACCACCGGCCACGCACAATCGCTGATCGTCTGCGGCGCCCCGACCAGCGGCGCGCTGCGCGCCAGCGTGATCGAAAGCAAGTCTTATGGTTACAAGGTCGCGCTGGCCGAGGAGGCCGTCGGCGACGAATCGATCTTTTTGCACAAGATCGCGCTATTCGACCTTGCGCACAAATACGCCGATCTGATGTCGCTGGCCGAACTGGTCGAACAACTCGACGAACAAGCGGGCACCGCGTCCAAAAAAGCCAAAACGGAGACAAACAAAGCATGAAACCCACCCCCTACGGCCCCTTCCCCTTCAGCCCGATCAACCGCCGGCCCAAATACAGCCTGCCAGGCGGCGCACGCGTGGCGCTGTGGGTGGTCACCAACATCGAGTTCTTTGCCCTGGACAAGCCCATGCCGGGCGAATCAAACGAACGCCCCAAGGGCACCGATCCGACGCCAATGGTCAGGCACTGGGCGCAGCGCGATTACGGCAACCGTGTCGGCGTGTTTCGCCTGATGGACACGCTAAGCGCGCACGGTATTCGCAGCACCGTGGCACTCAACTCGGACGTGTGCGACCACCATCCGCAAATCGTCGAAGATTGCGTCAAGCTCGGTTGGGAAATGATGGGGCATTGCCGCGCCAACACCGAACGGCTCACCGAGGTGCCCCTCAATGAAGAGCGCGGGGTGATCCGCCACTCGCTCGATCGCATCGGCCGCGCCACCGGCAAGCGCCCGGTCGGCTGGCTCGGCGCTGGCCTGCAGGAAACCTGGAACACGCTTGATCACCTGGCCGACGAGGGCTGCATCTACGTCGCCGACTGGGTCAACGACGACCAGCCCTACATGATGGACGTGGGCGGCAAGCCCCTCGTCTCCATTCCATATTCGTATGAACTCAACGACACCTCGGCCATTGTGCGTTCCAAGTACACGCCGGGGGAGTTCGAACGCATGATCCGCGACCAGTTTGATGTGCTCTACCGTGAGGGCGCGGAATCCGGAAGAGTGATGGCCATCTGCCTGCATCCTTACATTACCGGCCAGCCGCACCGCATCATGGCGCTCAAGCGCGCACTCGAATACATCGACCGGCATCCGGGCGTATGGAAAGCGACGGGCGAGGAAATCGCACGCCACTTTCTCGGCACGCAAGGAAAATAAGGGAACTAAGGTAGCTGGGGTAGCTGGGGTAGCTAAGGCTGGCGGGTCCTGCAAGCGGGGCCAGTCCGCCGACACCGCGTTCTGCCAGCCCGGTTGGCCGCGTTACTACGCACGCCCAGCGCCGCAGAAAGGCGCCGTGCGTGCATCGCTTACTCGGCCTTGATGTTCGCGGCCTTGGCCGCCTTGGCGTATTTGTCCAGATCGGAACGGATAAGCCGGGTCATCGCCGCAGCGTTGAGCACCAGCATGTCCATACCGGCACTCTCGAGCTTCTTGCGCAACTCGGGCAAGGCCGCGACCTTGAGGATGTCCGCCTCGATCTTTGCCGCGATGGCCGGGGGGATGCCCTGCGGCGCCATGAAGCCGTAATAGCTCTCGAGCGAAAAATCCTTGAGCTCCGGAATGCCCGATTCACGAATGGTCGGAATATCGGGCGCCGCTGCTGAACGCTCCGCACTCAGGAGCGCAATCGGACGCAGCCTTCCCTGCTTGAAAAAAGGCACCGCCGGGGGCAGCGTGGCGACGACGATCTCGATGTGCCCTGCGACGGCGTCGGCAACCGCCGGCGCGCAGCCCTTGTGCGGGATGTGCAGCGCCGAAATGCCCATCACCGACTTGTACATTTCCATACCAAAATGGTGCGGACTGGCGACGTTGCAGCTGGCATAGGAAAACTTGTCCGGCGCGCTTTTGAGCAGCGCGGTGAATTCCTTCATATCCTTGACCGCGAGCTTGCTGGTGTTCACGGCAATCACCATCGGCCCTGAGGTGACCACGGCAAGGTTGGTGAAGTCGCGCGTGAAGGCGAAGGGGAGCTTGTCATACACCACATCATTGATGATATGCGTGTTGGTCGCCAACAGCAGCGTGTAACCATCGGCCGGCGCGCGAAACACCATTTCCGCACCGATGGAGCCACCGGCGCCGGGGCGGTTTTCGACCACGACCTGCTGCTTCCACAACTCGGAGAGCCGCTCGGCGAAAACCCGCGCCGTGGTGTCGGCGCCACCGCCTGGGGTGTAGGTGACGATCAACTTGACCGGACGCGAGGGAAAGTCCTGGGCCGAGGCCGGCAATATCGGGGTGAGCAGGAGCAGCAGTAACAATACAAGGGCGGGCGCGCGCATGGGCTACCTTTTACAAAATTGAATCGATTGGGATGGGTTTGATCAGCACTGCATAAGGCTCTACCTTAGCGCCTATCGTCGCCCGCGACAACGCCCGCACGCTCACGGTGCGCCACGCACGCTGGCCCCTCGCGCGACGTTGCGGGTGTTTGCGCATATGGCTCATTGCGACGATACCCGGACGAACAGATTATTCCCGTACCAATCTGCGGAAACGCCCGCCTGGCAAGGCTTTCCGGCCATCTCATGCCCGGGCACTTTCAGCTCAAACCGTGGCCAATGAGCGATTTCTGTGCGTTATCACGTTTCGCAAGCCTTCAGCGCGGCTCCATCGCCATAGGAGACGGCCCGCGGTCGCGCCTTGTGCGGCGGTAGGCTGCGGCCACGATGGCCAGCGCGACAAGGATCAGGGCCGCCGCGACTGCGAAGGTGATGCGCATGCCACGGGCTACGGCCTCAGGGCGCGCCGTTGTGATGTCGGTCGTCGCCGCCGCGAATGCAAATACGGCGCCCATCACCGATGCACCGGTGATCAGCCCCAGATTGCGTGACAGGTTGAGCATGCCGGACATGACGCCCCGCTGTTCGGGGCTGATATCGGCCATGACCGCGGTGTTATTGGCCGTCTGGAACAGCGCATAGCCGGCGGTGACAAAGACGATGGGGCCCAGGTAGCCGGGGATGCCATGCCTCGCCGGCAGCATGAAAAGCAGCAAGCAGCCGGCCGCCATGCCGATCAGCCCGACGGCGCTCATGCGCTGTGCACCAAAGCGGTCAGCAATGCGCCCGGCAGGCACTGCGGTCAGCGCAACAACAAGGGGCCCGACGGACAAGACCAATCCGACAAGCACCGCGTCGAGCGCGAGCGCGCGTGAGAGATAGAACGGACCGACCACCATGCTTACCATGATCACCGTCGAGACCAGCACACTCGTGGCGAGGCTCGCGGCAAGCACAGTATCGCGGAACAGCGCCAAGCGAATCAACGGTGAGGCCACTCTCGACTCGACAAAAATGAATAGGCCGAGGCCCAAGACGGCGGTCAGTAGCAGGGCCATATTGAGCACACCGAAACTGCCGCGACCGTCGCTCTCGTAAAGGGTCACGGCGAGCGCATAAGCGGCCAGCGTCAGGGCAAGCACCAGCGTGCCTACATGGTCAAAGCCGGCCCGGCCGGTCATCGGTCCACGACGATCAGCCGGCAAGTGGCGATACGCAAGAATAAACGTCAGTATGCCCAGCGGCAGGTTAACCAGAAAGATTGCCCGCCAATTGATTGCGCTGATCAGCAGGCCGCCAAGCGAGGGACCGAGCGCGGTGCCAATGGCGGACATCGTACCGAGCAAGCCCATGGCGCTGCCAGTCTTTTCCTTCGGCACCGTCTCGCCGACAAAGGCCATGGTGAGGGCCATCATGATCGCCGCGCCGACACCCTGCGCCGCCCGGGCGGCAATCAGCAACCACAGCGTGGGCGCGATGCCGCACAGCACCGACGCCGTGGTAAACAGAAAAATTCCCGCCAGCAGCAGCCGCCGCCGGCCGGTTAAGTCGCCGAGTCGTCCGACACTGACGATCAGGGTGGTGATGGCGAGCAGATACGCGAGCACGATCCACTGCACTTGCTGGAAGGAGGCGTTGAACGCCTGCGCCAGCGTCGGCAAGCCGACATTGGCTATGCTGGTGCCAAGCGAGGACAGCAACATCGATAGCGACAAGGCGGCCAGCACCCAGCGGACCGAGCGGGTCCGTCCCCCGGCACCCGCTGCGACATCCTGTTGTGGTGCATTGATTGTTTCCACTATGAACTCCGGTGTTTGGCTGTCCCTTCAAAGGAAAAAGGGACTGCCTGCATCGTAGTGCTTTGCATGGCATGGCGGAAGGCGCGGCATTTGCACTTTATCCATGCGTTTGACGCCATACGTCGGCCAGACGGTGCTATGGTGGACAGATGTCGAAACCCGATATGAACCTGCTCGTCACCCTGGATGTGCTGCTCGCCGAAGGCAGCGTGGCGGGCGCCGCCCGACGGTTGCGTCTCAGCCCGTCGGCGATGAGCCGGGCGCTGGCCCGCTTGCGTGAGACGACCGGTGACCCTTTGCTGGTCAGGGCCGGACGCGGTCTTGTCCCCACGCCCCGGGCGCTCGAATTGCGCGAGCGGGTCGGCCGGCTGGTGCAGGACGGGGAAGCGGTATTGCGACCCGCGAAAAAATTCAAGCTCGACCAGCTGGTCCGAACATTCACGCTCCGGACCAGTGAAGGCTTTGTCGAGAACTTCGGAGCCGATCTCATTGCCCGCGTCAGCTTGGAGGCGCCCGGCGTGCGACTGTGCTTCGTGCAAAAGTCGGACAAAGACAGCGCGTCACTTCGTGACGGGATCATCGACCTGGAGACCGGCGTCGTGGGTAAGTCGGAGGCCCCGGAGTTGCGTGTGCAGGCATTGTTCCGCGACCGTTTCATCGGCGTCGTGCGCGCGGGGCACGCGCTGATCCGTGGCGCGATCACCCCCTCCCGTTACGCGGCCGGCCGGCACATCTGCGTGTCGCGGCAGGGCCTTGGCAGCGGGCCTGTCGATACGGCGCTGGAGCACCTCGGTCTCGAGCGGGAAATCATCACCATCGTCGGCGGCTTTTCGAGCGCATTGGCGCTCGCCCGCGCCTCCGACCTGATCGCCAGCGTTCCCGCGCGACACACCGAAATCCTGCGCGCGGGAATGCATAGTTTCCCCCTTCCGTTCGCCATGCCGCAGTTCACGGTTTCCCTGCTCTGGCACCCACGGCTGGATGCCGATCCGGCACATCGCTGGCTGCGCGACCACGTCAGGAACGTCTGTGCGGGCAATGGCCGTTGAAGGGGAATCAGGCGGCGCACCGTCACACGCCATACAGCACGAATGCGGCCCAGTGCAGCGGAGTGCGGCGGATGGCTGCACTGCGGGTGCCGCATGAACGCTTGCCCGGCCTGACGCAACACCTCCCCCTGCCGCATGCCGGCTTTGCGCCAGGGTAACAAGCGCCGCCGCTTCAGCCAAAGACCCCATTCGCGCATAGACTGCCGATTCGGCTGGCGAAAGAACAGACCATTTTTCAAGCGTGCTCCAAACAGAACAACGCGGCGACATTTGCAGCTCAAGCGCGCCAGAAACAATTCCCCGAAGGGGATGCGGCATGACGCACGGGGGGGGACTCACTCAACCGACGACGGACAGCGAACAACGCACAACAAACAACAAACAACAAACAACAAACAAGAATGAGTTTCAACAAAAGAAAATCTCAAAAGAAAAATCAAATCTCAAAAAAAGCTACTTCTGTAGTTGAAGATGAGCCAATAGAGCAATCTGCTTCGACAACAGCCGCAGTTGACCACCACCAACCATCAACAGCAATGACGATTGCACCAACATCTCAACAGCCAGTAGCAAGTGATCCCTTTGCAGCTTTGAGTAAGATCAGCGAACCAAGCTTTGGATCCTACGAAGACGACATTGCTCCATCAAGTAGTATCCCCACTACAAGCCCTACCCTGGACACGAATCACCTGAATATTTCAATTTCCCTCAGCCAAGCTCCAAC
>JANXRV010000165.1:0-26364 GCA_025356665.1 Pseudomonadota bacterium | reverse complement strand
GAAATACCTCACCAACTACCTCGGATGGTTTAGAGTTCTCGACCGGTCGCCCCGCTTCAGCCCCGATCCCGCACGGTTGCTCGCTCTGGCGGTCAGAGCATGAGTTCAACAACATCATTCGCTAAATGAGCCTTATTTTTTATCGGACTCGACCATGCCAAAACAAATCATCACCTCGCCCGACGCGCCAACCACCGGCTTTACCGACAAGAGCACGCCCTCGCCGCTGGCCCAGGCCATTCGCACCGGCAACCTATTGTTTGTTTCCGGGCAGGGACCGCTCGATCCGAAAACGCGCGAAGTGGTCAGCACCGAAATCGGCGCGCAGACGCGCCAGACCTTGAGCAACCTGAAAAGCATTCTTGCCACCGCGGGATTGGATTTTCGCCATGTGGTGAACATGCGCGTGGTGTTGCGCAATGGCGAGGACTTCCCCGTGTTTAACGAAGCCTTCCGTGATTTTCTCGCTGGCGAGAAGGTGACGCGCACCTGCATCGGCGCCACGCCGCATCGCAAGGGCGTGAACGTCGAGATTGACTGCGTGGCGAGCTACGACTGAGCCCGCTTTCAAGGACGGGCGCGGCGGGCCTTGATTTGGCGCGTTTTATTTAACACCTGCGGCAGCTGGAAACCCGCGCCAGTATTGGCTTTGCGGGGGGTATGCCCGGCGGCTGCGAAGAGGCCTCGGCCCACCAGGAGGTGCGCTCGGCAAGGGTTGCCAGCGTAGGCATACGACGATCGCGGGTTATTTTGTGCCGAACAGGCGGTCTCCGGCATCGCCCAAACCCGGAATGATGTAGCCGTGCTCGTCGAGCTTCTGGTCGATGGCGGCGGTGTAAAGATCGATATCCGGGTGCTGCTCGTGGAAATTGGCGATACCTTCGGGTGAGGCCAGCAGGCAAACGACTTTGATCGTTGTCACACCATGGTGTTTCAAGCGGTGCACCGCACCGGCCGCCGAGTTGCCGGTGGCAAGCATCGGGTCGACGACGATGACACGCCGCTCGGTGATGTCTTGTGGCAGCTTGAGGTAGTACTCGATCGGCATCAGCGTGCCGGGGTCGCGGTAGAGGCCGATATGGCCGACGCGCGCCGAGGGCACCAGTTCGAGCATGCCATCGAGCAGGCCGTTGCCGGCGCGCAGAATGGATACGAAGCAAAGTTTCTTGCCCGCCAGCAGCGGTGCCATCATCGGGGCGAGGGGCGTCTCGATGGATTCCACCTCCAGGGGCAGGTCGCGGGTGGCCTCGTAGCCGAGCAAGGTGCCGATCTCGCTCATCAAGCGGCGAAAGCTGGCGGTGGAGGTTTCCTTGCGGCGCATCAGCGTCAGCTTGTGCTGTACCAGCGGGTGATCTATGAATACGACCTTGCCTGGCATGAGTTGCTCCCGAAAAGCGGTGAATGAGTGAATGAGTGAAAAGTGAAAAAAACGGCGGGGCTCAAAACACCGTGCCGTCGCTGATGATGTTGAGCGGCGGCGTGCCATCGGGGCGCTTGTCGCGCGCGATGCGCCGGCCCGCGGCCCAGGTGCCGCCTTCAAGGACCTTGGCAAGAGGCAGGCTCAGTGCATCGAGGCCCAGCGTTGCGCGTATGGGTCTGGCGATTTCATCGAGCAGTATCAAGGTCAGTGCGCGCCACTCGACCACGGGCTCGCTGTCGGCGGGCAGCGGCTCGTTGAGCAGTGCCGGGTCGCGCGGGGCGATCACACCGCTGTCGATGAACAGGCCGCCGTTGCGGTACTCGGCCAGGCCGGTGAGGCCGTCGAGGCCGGTGACGCGGATGCCGGCCTGCTCCAGCGGCTCGACCAGCGAGTACGAAAGCCATTGCGACAGCTTGTGCAGCGGCACCAGGCAGTCGCTTGCATCACCGGTGCGCGCCTGGCGGTGCCGCCACACATCGCCAAGCGAGATGCCGCCCAGCACGATGCGCCCGGGCCAGATCGGGCCGAGGGCGACCAGCAGGGTCTCCAGAATCTGCGTTGCCGGCAGTGCGCCCTCTTTGGACAGTGTTATGAAATGGTCGGCGAGGGCGCCCAGACGCGGGCGTTGTTCGCCAAAAACGGCCGCTTGTGTGCGCACCGCCTCGCCGAGGCGACGCATCAGCGCGGCGCGGCCGGCGAGGCCCTCGAGCGGATTGGCTGCACCGACCTGGAAGGCGTCGGCGAGTTTGTCTTCGGTAAAGGCGGCGAGGCCCTCAGCGTCGGCGCGCAGCGGCGCGTGGGCCGCTGACGAAAAAGCACCGGAGGCGAAAAGGTGAAAGCTTGCCACCGCAAGACCTTCCGAGCGCGCGTACTCGCCGCCGCCCGCCTCGCGGTAGCGCCAGTGCGGACCGGCGCCGGCATCGAGCAGCACGCTGGTGATGGCCAGCTCAAACTGCACGCGCAACTGCTCGCGCGCATCGGCCGCGGTGCGTGGCGCAAGCTTCGCCCAGCGATCAACGCCGCCGACGCCGAAGTGGCGCCAGCGGCTGTGGTACGGAATGGCCAGCGTCGGATAGGCGGCGCGCATGGTGTCGAGCACGAAATCTGCCGTGTGCGCGAGCTTGTCGAGGTGCAGGCTAAAGTGCGTCAGCGCGTCGTGGCGGCCGGCTTCGAACAACAGCCGGCAGCGCCGGCGCACAGCGGCGGCGTTGAGCAGGGTGGCGGCGAGTTCGCGTGCCGCGGGATTGTCTTCGGTGGAATCGCGCTGATGGTCGCGAGGGTCGCGATGGCCTTGTTTGTTTTGCGGTGTTGCGCTCACGTCAATTCCAGTTTCATAGGTTCCGTTATCCCCGGCGTATCCACGGGATGGAAGGTGGAGGCTAGGGCATCTGCTTGCGGATTTATAACAAGCAGATTTCCCGCTTGGGCCGGGATGGCGGCGTATGCTTACTCGTCCAGCTTGCGGCCTTTGGCGAGCTTTAGTTCATCGGCATCGGGCACCGCATCGGCGGTGAAATAGCCCGCTGCTTTTTTGGCGTCCATCTCGACACGCGCATCGGCGGGGATGCGCTCATCGGGGATGGCGACGCGCTCGACCACCTGGATGCCCGCCTGCACGATGGGCTCGAACTTCATGTCGCTCATCGAGACAAATTTGTCGATGCGGGTGATGCCAAGCCATGACAGCACATCGGGCATCATTTCCTGGAAACGCATGTCTTGCACGCCGGCGACGCATTCGGTGCGTTCGAAATAAGTTGCCGCGCGGTCGCCGCCGACCTGTCGTTTTCGCGCGTTATAGACGAGGAACTTGGTGACTTCGCCGAGGGCGCGGCCTTCCTTGCGGTTGTAGACGATCAGGCCGGCGCCGCCTTCCTGCGCTGTTTGTATGCAAACTTCGATGCCGTGAACCAGGTAGGGTCGGCAGGTGCAGATGTCCGAGCCGAACACATCGGAGCCGTTGCATTCGTCGTGCACGCGTACTGCGAGCTGGCGTTTCGGGTCGGTGATGGCGGCCATGTCGCCCATGCAGTAGACGGTCATGCCGCCGATCGGTGGCAGGAAGACCTTGAGGTCCGGCCGGGTGATGAGCTCGGGGAAGGCGCCGGCGGTGTGCTCGAACAGGCCGCGGCGCAGTGTTTGCTCGTCAATGCCAAAGCGCGCCGCGACGCCGGGCAGCCACCACACCGGCTCGATCGCGATCTTGGTGACGCGCACGTCGCCGTTGTCCTGCAGGATCTTGCCGTCGGGCACCAGCACGCCCGAGGCGATCACATCGCGCAACTCGGGCATGTTGATGTGCGCCTTGGTCACCGCGATGGTCGGGCGGATGTCCCAGCCGGCGGCGATCTTGTCGGCGTAGACTTCGGCGACCATGTGACCCCAGGGGTCGAGCGAGACGATTTTTTGCGCGTCCGCCCACTGCGGATGCGGACCGATGCGCTCGGCCGGGCTGGTGTTGGTCAGGTCCGGAACGTGAATGGGCGACAGCTTGCCCGAGGCGATGGCGAGGGCGCGATACAGCGCATAGGCGCCCGCATGTGCGCCGATGACGTTGCGCTTGGTCGGGTCGGACAGTGTCGCCACCAGCGGCCCGCGCTCAGCCGCGGTGGGTGCGCCCCAATGCACAGGCAGGGGCTTTGTGGCGCCTGCGGGCGGGTGGGAAGTCAGGACGATGTGGCGACTTTTTTCCACCTTGTCGATGCTGATTGCCGCGCTTGGTTCAGGACGGTTGCTCATTCGATGTCTCGCTTGGGAAAAAGTGAAAGAAATAATGCCAGCATCGCACAAAGAGCGCGGCGCGTATTTTGTGCAATGTTTCTTGATCGGGTATTACTGGCATTACCGGCATTTCTGGCATTAATGTGTTGTTGATGTGCTCAGGCCCGGCGGACGATGTCGAGTGCCACGGCCTCGGCCACTTCGATGCCGTCCACGGCGGCGGAAAGAATGCCGCCGGCGTAACTCGCGCCCTCGCCGGCCGGATAAAGGCCGGCGGTATTGAGGCTCTGGTAGTCGTCGCGGCGACTGATGCGTAGCGGCGACGAGGTCCGTGTCTCTACGCCGGTCAGCACGGCATCGGCCATGGCAAAGCCCTTGAGCTGGCGCTCGAGCGCGGGAATCGCCTCACGGATGGCGGCGATGGCATAGTCGGGCAGGGCGCTTGCAAGGTCGCAGGGTGTCACGCCCGGCTGGTATGAGGGGATGACGGCGCCCAGAGCGGTCGAGGGCCGGCCGGCGAGAAAATCACCGACGCGCTGCACCGGCGCGTTGTAATTGCCGCCGCCCAGCGCAAAGGCGCGCTCCTCCCACTTGCGCTGGAAGGCGATGCCGGCCAGGGCGCCGCCCGGATAGTCCGCGGGCGTGATGCCCACTACGATGCCGGCGTTGGCATTGCGCGCATTGCGCGAATACTGGCTCATGCCGTTGGTGACGACGCGGCCGCGCTCCGAGGTGGCGGCAACCACCGTGCCGCCGGGACACATGCAAAAACTGTAGACCGCGCGGCCGTTTGCGGCGTGGTGCACCAGCTTGTAGTCGGCGGCACCGAGTATCGGATTGCCGGCCGATTTGCCGAAGCGGCAGGCGTCGATGACCGATTGCGGGTGCTCGATGCGAAAACCGATGGAAAAGGGCTTGGCTTCCATGTAGACGCCGCGCGCGTGCAGCATTTCAAAGGTATCGCGCGCGCTGTGGCCTATGGCCAGCACCACATGATTGCTGGCGATGGTTTCGCCGCCGGCCAGGCGCACACCGCGGATCTGCGCCTGCGCGTTCGGATTGCCCGGCGTGTCCGGCGCCGCTTCGATGTTCAGATCGACGACACGGCTGCCAAAACGAAATTCGCCGCCCAGCGCCTCGATGCTGGCGCGCATTTTTTCGACTTTGCCGACAAGGCGGAAGGTGCCGATGTGCGGCTTGCTCACGTACATGATCTCGGCCGGCGTGCCGGCCTTGACGAATTCGGTCAGCACCTTGCGGCCGTAGTGCTTGCGGTCCTTGATCTGGCTCCACAGCTTGCCGTCTGAAAACGTGCCTGCGCCGCCTTCGCCGAACTGCACGTTCGATTCGGGGTCGAGATCCTTGCCCTTGCGCCAGAAGCCCCAGGTGTCCTGGGTACGCTCGCGCACCGCCTTACCGCGCTCAAGGACGATGGGTCGGAAGCCCGATTGCGCCAGGATCAGTGCAGCAAACAGTCCGCAGGGCCCGCTGCCGATCACCAGCGGCCGCGGCGTGCCATGCGCAGCCCCAGTGGCATGGGCGACAAAGCGATAGGCCATGTCCGGGCTTGGTTTGAGGTGTGGGTCGACGGCGAATTTCGCCAGCAGCGCCGCCTCGTTTTTCACCTGCGCATCGACGCTGTAAATCAGCGCGATGGCCGAGCGTTTGCGCGCATCGTGTGCGCGGCGAAAGATGCTGAAGCTCTCGAGCGCGTCCGCGCCAATGCCCAGACGGGCGAGAATCGCCGCCCCAAGCGCGCCTTCGGCGTGATTGAGCGGCAGCTTCAGTTCGGTGAGTCTGATCATCGCGACAGGGCTGCGTCAGCGTGAGATATCAGGAAGCACATATTGCACAGCCGGGATCTTTTTTCAGGCGGATTTCGCGCCACTGCATGGCGAGCGCGTCAAGTAGCAGCACGCGGCCGCACAGCGATTCGCCAACGCCGGCGATGAGCTTGAGTGCCTCTGCCGCCTGCATGGTGCCGATGATGCCGGTGAGCGGCGCGAACACGCCCATCACCGCGCAGCGTGTTTCTTCGAATTCGGCGTCCTCTGGAAAGAGGCAATGGTAACAAGGGCTGTCGCCGCGGCGCATGTCGAATACGGCAAGCTGGCCATCAAAGCGCACACCGGCGCCCGACACAAGCGGCTTTTTGTGTTTGACGCAGGCGCGGTTGACGGCATGCCGCGTGGCAAAGTTGTCGCAGCAGTCGAGCACCACATCACAGGTGGCGATCAGCGCGTCGAGCTCGGCACCGGCCAGTCGCGAAGCTAGCGCCGTCACTTTCACCTCGGGGTTGATGCGCGCGAGCGCCTCCAGGCCTGATTCGACCTTGGGCCGGCCGATGGCCTGCGTGGTGTGCAGGATCTGGCGCTGCAGGTTGGTGAGGTCGACCTCGTCGGCGTCGGCGAGCGTGATATGGCCGACACCGGCCGAGGCGAGATACAGCGCCGCCGGCGAACCGAGTCCGCCCACGCCGATGATCAGCGCGTGCGCGGCGACGATCTTTTGCTGGCCCGTCACATCAATCTCGGGCAGCAGGATGTGACGCGAATAGCGCAGTAGCTGTGCGTCGTTCATGGCCAAGTGTGGATCTTCATGATGCAGCGTTCATGTTTGCTGATGTTTGCCTGCTTGGGAAAGCATTTCTCAAAATGCACAAGGCCGGGACTGGCCCGGCCTTGTTTGCGCCTGCTGTCTGATTACTTTACGGCGGCGGCGGCCTGCTTCACCGGTGGCGCCTTGATCACGGGAAGGCCCTTCAGGTGGTTCATCGCCTGCTGGAACTGGAAGTCTTCGGTCGACGCGGGCTCTATCGGGGCTGTACGCGGTTCGGTCGCGGGGTCGGCCTTGGCATCGCCTTTTGCATTGGCTTTGGCAGCCGGGGCGGCTTTTTCCGCCGGCTTCACCGCTGCATCCTTGTCATTTTCAAGGTGCTTCAGCAGGTCGGATTCACGCATGCGCGTGCCGCTTGAACCCGGTTCCTCGACTTCGACGTCGGGCACGATGCCCTTGGCCTGGATGGAGCGACCGTTGGGGGTGTAATAGCGCGCCGTGGTCAGTTTGATCGCGGTGTTGTTGCCAAGCGGCAGGATGGTCTGCACCGAACCCTTGCCGAAGGTGGTCGTACCGATTACCGTGGCGCGCTTGTAGTCTTGCAGCGCGCCGGCAACGATTTCCGAGGCGGAAGCCGAACCGCCGTTTACCAGCACGACCATGGGCACGGTCTTGATGCCCGCGGGCAGGGACTTGAGAAAGTCCTCGCGTGTGCCGCGCAGGTAGTCCTCGGGGCTGGCGTTGAACTTGCGTTTCGCGTCCTCGGTGCGTCCGTCGGTTGAAACGACCAGGGATTTAGGCGGCAGGAACACCGCCGACACGCCGACCGCACCGTTGAGCAGGCCGCCCGGGTCGTTACGCAGGTCGAGCACGAAACCGCGCAGCGGACCGTCCTTGTAAAGCGTGTTGAGGTGCTTGACCAGATTCTCGGTGGTGTGTTCCTGGAATTGGGACAGGCGCACATAGCCGTAGCCCGGCTCTATCATTTTGGATTTCACACTTTGCACGCGGATGACATCACGGATCAGCGTGACCTCAAACGGCTTGGGCTCGCCCTTGCGCAGTATGGTGATGCGGATAGGCGACTTGGGCTTGCCGCGCATTTTTTTCACCGCATCATTGAGCGTCATGCCTTTGACCGGAGTGTCGTCGAGCTTGATGATGAGGTCGCCCGGTTTGAGGCCGGCGCGAAACGCCGGTGTGTCCTCGATGGGCGAAACCACCTTGACGAAGCCGTCTTCCATGCCCACTTCAATGCCAAGGCCGCCGAACTCGCCCTGCGTGCCGACTTGGAGCTCCTTGAAGGCTTCCGGATCGAGGTAGGCCGAGTGCGGGTCAAGGTCGGACAGCATGCCGTTGATGGCACCATTGATGAGTTTCTTGTCCTCGACGCTTTCCACGTAACCGCTCTTGATGGCGCCAAACACCTCGGCGAAGGAGCGCAGCTCCTCGACGGGCAACGACAGTCGTCCGGGTTCGCGTTGCGCCTCCGCGGAAAAATTGAGCGAGAGCATGACGCCGGCCAGCAAACCGATCGCCACCAGCCCCGCGGATTTTATTTTGTTGCGCATTTCCTGTGCTCCGATATTTAAACCGCCCGGGGGATCCCGTATGGGGACCCACTCCCGGATGCCACATCCAAACTTTGACTTTTACCGCTTTTTGCCCGTCTTGAGCGCCTGAATACGGCGCTGTTTTGCCATCACTTCAAGGACACCCACGAAAGTGGATCAGCAGTGCGCCCCTGATGACGGATTTCAAAGTATAAACCCGATTCCGGGCTGCCGCCGCTCGCGCCCACTGTGGCGACCGCATCGCCGGTTTTGACCTGTTCTCCGACCTGTTTCAGCATGGCCTCGTTATTGCCGTAAATGGTCAGGTATCCCTGGCCATGATCCAGAATCAGCAAATTGCCGAAGCCGCGCATCCATTCCGAAAACACCACACGGCCCGGCGCGACTGCTTTGACATCCTGCCCCGTCTCGGTGCGGATAAACACACCTTTCCAGTTAGGCCCTCCCCCGACCCTGGAAGTTCCGTAACGATTTGCAATCTCGCCGCGCACCGGCAGGCGCAGGCTGCCTTTGAGTCGGGCGAACACGCTCTCGGGCAGGCCGCCGGCTTCGGGCAGGCGCTCGTTGCGGCGGCCGGACTTGGATGATGTGGACGGTGTGGCAATGACCTTGGCGATTTCTTCGACGAGGCGCGTCAGCCGTGCTTCGTTGCGCTCGAGCGACTTCACTTCACGCCGCTGCGCATTGATTTTCCCCTGGATGCTCGAGAGCAGCTTGCGCCTGTCGGCCTGGCGTGCCAGCAGCGCGCGCCGCTCGTCGCGCTGGCGCGATTCGAGTTCGGCCAGTTCGCGGGTTTTTTCGCGCGTCAGTTCCTCGAACTCGCGCAGGCGGGTGATGCCCGAACGCAGGGTGCGTACAAACTGCGCCTGGGCGCGTGACACATAGCTGAAGTAGTGCAGTTCCCGCGCTGTCACGTTGGGATCGGCCCCGGCCAGCGCAAGGCGAAGAAAGCCCTGTTCGCCGCCCTGGTAGCGCGCCGCGAGCAGTCGCCCGAGGCGCGCCTGGCTGGCGGCAAGATCACCCTCTTGCTGGCCGCGTTTGGAGGCGATTTCACGCAACGCCTCGCGCGCCGCCTGCTGGTCGGTTGCCAGGTCGCGCAGTGCGCGGTTGGCGTCCGAGATGGCTTTTTCAGATTCGCGTAGCTGGTCGCTCGCCTCGCCCTTGACGCCCTCGGCGCTGGCGATGTCGTGGCGCAGCTTGTCGATGCGCCCGCGCAGGTTTTGCAGGTCTTCCTTGCCACTTTTGGACTGTGCTGAGGCGTGCGGGGCGGGCAGGAGCAGCATTGCCAGGCACAGCAGCAAGCACAGGTAGGGCAGGCGGGACAGGCCGGGCGGTAATGAGGGACGCCAGAATAAGGCGGACAAAGTGGACCAGGCGGCCGCGGGCGTTCTTGTTCCTGCCGCGCCCCGTGCAGTCCCGACAGTGGCTGTCCTCAGCTTGGCGAATTCCCGCGTATTACCCCCGTGCCCTGGCTTGCTCGGCGACGGCCTTTGCCTTGGCTTCGGCTTCGGCGGCATCGCCGAGGAAATAGTGGCGCAAGGGTTGCAGTTGGTCGTCCAGTTCGTAGACCAGAGGTACGCCGGTCGGTATGTTAAGCCCGACGATATCGGTGTCGCTGATGTTGTCGAGGTATTTGACCAGCGCACGCAGCGAATTGCCGTGCGCGGCGATCAGCACATGCTCGCCGGCGATGACACGCGGCGCGATGATTTTTTCCCAGTAGGGCAGGAAGCGCTCCACCGTGTCTTTGAGGCATTCAGTCAGCGGCAGTTCCGCCGGTTTGAGACTGGCGTAGCGCACATCCTGCGCCGGGTTGCGCGCATCACCCGCGTCGAGCGCCGGCGGTGGCACGTCGTAGCTGCGACGCCAGGCCAGCACCTGCGTTTCGCCAAACTTGGCTGCCGTCTCGGCCTTGTTGAGGCCTTGCAGCGCGCCGTAGTGGCGCTCATTGAGGCGCCAGGTGTGGTGAACCGGGATCCACATGCGATCCATTTCCTCCAGTGCCAGCCAGAGCGTCTTGATGGCGCGCTTGAGCATGGAGGTGTGGGCTACGTCGAAGGCGAAGCCCGCTTCTTTCATCAGCCTGCCGGCCTGGCGCGCTTCTTCCACGCCTTTGTCGGTCAGCCCGACGTCGGTCCAGCCGGTAAAGCGGTTTTCCCGGTTCCAGCTTGATTCGCCATGGCGGAGCAATACGATTTTTTTCATTGGTGGGGGCTGATGTCTGTTTTTTTCGGGGTTGCAAATACACCGCTGAAAACTGCCGTCGGCTACGGCGCTTATAATAGCGGATTGGCAAGGCCTGGAATCGGCTGCAAGAGGCCGAAATCGCTGGAAATCACCGGGCCGGCCTTGCCGAGTGTGATAAGCCCAAGGCGATAAGCCCAAGGCGCTAACCCTAAGGCGATAAGCCTGAGGCGACAAACCTGAGGCGACAAACCTAAGGTGGTGAAGAAACTAGGGCGATAAAGAAACAAGGAAAAGGGATGATTTGTCGGGCCCCGTTCCGGGGTATTCGGTCTTCGGTAACAGAACAGGAGTCACATTTTGAAGTTTTTCCAGGACACACAGAATCTACTGCTTATCGCCGTTGCCGTAGTCAGCGGCGCCATGCTGCTGTGGCCGTATATCAGACGCGGTACCGGCGGGCCGCGCGTCAGCACGCTTGAAGCGACGCTAATGATGAACAAGGAGGGTGCCGGGCTTGTCGATTTGCGTGATGACGCCGATTTTGCGAAGGGCCATGTGCTCAACGCCGTCAATATCCCGATGGCGCAGCTGGAAAGCCGCCTCGGCGAGCTGTCCAAATTCAAGGACAAGCCGGTGATCGTATATTGCGACGCGGGCAATCGTTCGGGCGCGGCGCTGGATATCCTGAAAAAGAACGGCTTTGACAAGGCCTTCAACCTGAGCGGCGGCATCGCCGCCTGGCAGCAGGCCGGTTTGCCGCTGGAGAAATAGCAGTCTGGGTCAATGAAAAAGATTAATGCGCAGGAGGCCTGAGTGAGCAAAGTAAGGATGTACAGCACCGCTGTTTGCCCGTTTTGTGTGCGCGCCGAGGCGCTGCTCAAAGCAAGGGGCGTCGCTGAAATCGAAAAGCTGCGCATCGACCTCGATCCGCAGTTGCGCGACGAAATGATGGAAAAAACCGGCCGCCGCACGGTGCCGCAGATTTACATTGGCGACACCCACGTTGGCGGTTGCGACGACCTCATGGCGCTCGATCGCGCCGGCGGGCTCGCGCCCCTGCTGGCGGCCTGAGCCTGGGCCCGGGGCCGCTTGCTTTAGTACAAAATTTTGACTACGAATTGTGGCAATTTCAACCTTTAACCCGGAGCAACTGGTATGAGCGAGGAACAACAAGCACAAGCGGCTTTCAGCATTGAGAAAATTTACGTCAAGGACCTGTCGGTCGAGTCGCCCAATTCGCCGCAGGCCTTCCTGCAGCCCGAATCGCCGGAGGTGGAGGTGCAGTTGCAGACGGCGGCCAATGCCGTTACCGAGGGTTTGTATGAAGTGGTGCTGACTGTCACCGTCACCGCGCGCATCGACGGGAAAACCTTGTTCCTGGTCGAGGCCGCCCAGGCCGGACTGTTCCAGATTCGCGGCATACCCGAGGGCGATCTCGAACCGATTCTCGCCACGGCCTGCCCCAACATCCTGTTTCCCTATGCGCGCGAAACCATTTCCGACACGGTCAATCGCACCGGCTTCCCGCCCGTCATCTTGGCACCGGTGAATTTCGATGCGCTTTACCAGCAGCGCACGCAGGCGCAGGAAGAGTCGCGCATCGAGATTGCGCATTGAGCGCTGAAAAGCGCATGCGGCACAGCCGGCACATCGGACGAATCGGCTTGTCTTGCGCCGCCTTGGCGATGCTGTTTGCCGGGGCCGCCGGGGCGGTCGAGTTTCGCTCCATCGCCGATAATGCGGTGGTGATGTTCGACGCGCCTTCGGTGCGCGCAAGCAAGCTGTTTGTCGTGGCCAAGTTCACGCCGGTCGAGGTGGTGGTCAGCCTTGACCAGTGGATCAAGGTGCGTGACCGGGCCGGCGATCTGGCATGGGTCGAGAAAAAGGCCTTGTCCGAATTGCGCACCGTGGTGGTCACAGCGCCGGTGGCGGAAATTCGCGCCTCTGCCGCGGAGCAGGCGCCGGTGGTGTTTCGTGCGCAGCAGGGGGTGGCGCTGGAGCTTGTCGAGTTGAGCGGCGGTGGCTGGGTTAAGTTGCGCCATCGGGACGGCCAGGCCGGCTTTGCCCGGATCAGCCAGTTCTGGGGTCTCTGATCTCGTTCCCGCGCCAGCGTCGAAACAGGCCTCTTTGATGAATATCACCATTCTCGGTGCGGGTGCCTGGGGCACGGCCCTGGCGGTGGCCATGGCCGGGCGGCACAAGGTGTCGTTCTGGGCGCGCAACGCGGCGCAGGCCGAAGCGATGCGCGTAACGCGCCGCAACAGCCGTTACCTTCCCGATGTTGATCTTCCCGTTGCCATTGCCGTCAGCGCCGATGCCAATGCGGCGCTCGAGGGTGCGCAGCTCGCGTTGATTGTCACGCCGGTTTCGGGCTTGCGCGAAACGCTCGCATTGCTGCCGCCTTCGCTGCCAGTGATCTGGGCGTGCAAGGGCTTTGAGGGCGGGACGAGCAAACTACCCCATCAGGTGGTCGACGATCTACGCGGGAGTGTTGCCTGCGGCGTGCTGTCCGGACCGAGCTTTGCCCTTGAGGTGGCGCGCGGCCTGCCCACGGCGCTGACGCTGGCCTCGCGCGATGCCGCGTTCGCGCAAAACATGGCCCGCGAAATGCACCAGCGCAATCTGCGCGTTTATTACAGCGACGACCTGCTTGGCGTGGAGATCGGCGGCGCGCTAAAAAACGTCATGGCCATTGCCACCGGCATTGCCGATGGTCTCGGGCTGGGACTGAACGCGCGCGCCGCCTTGATCACGCGCGGTCTGGCCGAGTTGACGCGGCTTGGCGTGCGCATGGGCGGGCGGCCGGAAACCTTTATGGGACTGGCCGGGGCCGGCGACCTCATTCTCACCTGCACCGGCGACCTGTCGCGCAACCGCCGCACCGGCCAGCTGCTCGCCGCCGGCAAAAAACTCGATGACATCCTGCACGAACTGGGTCATGTTGCCGAGGGTGTGCAGACGGCGCGCGAGCTGGAGAAATTTGCCGCCGCGCTGGATGTCGACATGCCGATTACGCACGCCGTTTGCGATGTGCTGTTCCGCGGCGTTCCTCCACGCGAGGCCGTCGGCCAGTTGCTCTCGCGTGATCCGCGCAGCGAAGCCTAGCCCCAGGTTCAGGACTTTAGTTTCAGGCGCGGGCTCGCCCCGCAAAGTGCAAAGCGCATCGCGGCGGCTTTTAGCTTCCGCCCTCGAAGCCGAGTTGCCGCCATGCCTCGAACACCGTTACCGCCACGGCGTTGGACAGGTTGAGGCTGCGGTTGCCCGGGCGCAGCGGCAGGCGCAGGCGCTGATCCGGGGCAAAGCCCTCGAGCACCGGCTGTGGCAGGCCGCGCGTCTCCGGCCCGAACACGATCACATCACCCTCGCGCCATTGCACATCGCTTGGCCGGCGCGTGCCGCGCGTGGTTAGCGCAAACAGACGGCGCCCGGCAAGGTGGGCGAGGCAGGCGCCCCAGTCCTTGTGCACGCGCATGTCGGCATATTCGTGATAATCGAGGCCGGCACGCTTGAGATCCTTGTCATCGATGCGAAAGCCCAGCGGCTCGACAAGATGCAGACGCGCGCCGCTGTTGGCGCAAAGCCGGATCACGTTGCCGGTATTGGGCGGTATTTCCGGTTCGTACAGCACAACGTCAATCATCGGCGAAGGTCCACGGTGCGCGCCGCCACCCAGTTTTCGACATGCGCGGCACCGGCGCGCTTGAGCGTCATGGCTGCTTCGTCGAGGGTTGCGCCGGTAGTCATCACATCGTCCACCACGGCGATGCGCAGACCCGAGACCTTGCGCCCGCAGGCAAAGGCGCCCCGCACGTTTTTGATCCGTGCCTGGTGCGGCAGGTCCGCCTGTGCGGCGGTATCGCGCACGCGGGTGAGCGATGAGGTGTCAAGGCGCAGGCCCAGCCTGCGCGCGAGGGGTCGGGCGATTTCCACTGCCTGGTTGAATCCGCGCTCACGCAGCCGCCGTGGGTGCAGGGGCAGCGCCACCAGCAGGTCGATTCGAACCGGGTCGGGGCGAAAGGCGTCGGCATGCAGCGCGCCGGCGTCGGCAATATGCTCGGCGCAAAGGCCGGCGAGGGCGAGGCGCGCGCCGTATTTGAACGATTGCAGCAAGCGGTCGACAGGGTAGGCGTAGTGCCACGCGGCGATAGTCCGCTCGTAATGCGGCGGATGGCTCAGGCAGCGGCCGCAGACTGCACCGGCTGGTGAGGGGGCCGCGCATTGCGGGCAAAGCTGCAGCGCCGGCAACCGCGGCAGCTCGGCGGCGCATTCGGCGCACAGCAGCCCATCGTGGCAATCGACGCCGCAAAGCACGCAGTCCTGTCCAATCAGACCGGATAAGACGTGCATCATTTTTGTGCGAATGTCGAAAATGGCAGATTGTGAATTTGACAAGAGCGTGTTCCCTGCAACAAGATGTTGATTCGCTTGGTATGGCCTACAACGTAAAAGGCGACGTCGTACATGGCGTTTTCACGGCGTCTGCTTGACGTTTGTTGTTTGGTGCTTGTTGTTTGGTGCTTGTTGCTTGTTGCCTGATGTTGTGTGCCGTAAGTTTTTGTATGAGTGACCCCTCACCGCCGCCTCTTTTCCCGTTGCCTCGATTCGGAACCGGTTACGCGCCCGGTGGTTTTGCCGGCAGCTTTGAGGGCTGCCGGAGGATTTGAATAGCCGATTGGAGAGTAAGCGTGAACACGATGACGGTCAATTTCCACAAGCCCGCCCCACAAACAGAACAACGCTGGACGCGCGCTGCGGTTGAATCCCTGCTCAATTTGCCCTTCATGGATCTGCTATTCCGTGCCCAATCAGTGCATCGCGAGCACTTTGCCCCCAACCGCGTCCAACTCTCGACCCTGCTGTCGATCAAGACCGGGGGCTGCCCCGAGGACTGTGGCTACTGTCCGCAATCGGCGCGGCACGAATCGGCCGTTGCGGACGAACCGATGCTGAGTTGCGAGGATGTTGTTGCCGCCGCCCGGAAAGCCAAGCAAAGTGGCGCCACGCGCTTTTGCATGGGTGCCGCCTGGCGCGGTCCGAAACAAAGGGATCTTGACCCGGTGCTCGAGATGGTGCGCGAGGTCAAGGCGCTCGGCCTTGAAACGTGCGCCACTCTGGGCATGCTGCGCGATGGTCAGGCCGAGCAATTGCGCGATGCCGGCCTTGACTACTACAACCATAACCTCGACACCGCGCCGGAGTTTTACGGCGAGGTCATACACACGCGCGATTACCAGGATCGCCTCGACACCCTCGAGCGGGTGCGCGGCGCCGGTCTGAACGTGTGCTGCGGCGGCATTGTCGGCATGGGCGAATCACGCGCGGCGCGCGCCGGCCTGATCGCGCAACTCGCCAGTCTTGACCCGCCGCCCGAGTCGGTGCCCATTAACAATCTGGTGCAGGTTGAGGGCACGCCGCTCGCCGGTACCGAGTCCCTTGACTGGACCGAGTTTGTGCGCACCATCGCCGCGGCGCGCATCAGCATGCCGGCCAGCTATGTGCGCCTGTCGGCCGGACGCGAGCAAATGCCCGAGGCGATGCAGGCCTGGTGTTTCATGGCAGGCGCCAATTCCATTTTTTATGGCGACAAACTGCTCACCACCGGCAACCCCGAGGCCGCGCGCGACCGCGCACTGTTGGACAAACTGGGCATACAGCCGGAATAGAGCACCGCGCCGACCCGCCCCGTATCGGGCGCCGCAGTACGGCGCCGATGCAAAAGCCGTAAAGGCTGAAAACGCTGGAAATGCGCTCCAGATGCGGGTTTCCAGCGTGCCGCTTGGTGAGATTGCCGCGGTGCGTTCCCACCTTGGTTACACTGCACGCCGTGGACAAGCCTTTTTCCGAACTCGATCATGCTCAGGTGCGGCGTCAATTTGCGCGCGCCGCGCCGACTTACGCCGCAGCGGCCGTGCTGGCGCGTGAAGTGGAGCGGCGCATGCTTGAGCGCCTCGATTACGTCAAGCTCGAACCCGGGTGCATCGTCGACGCCGGGTGCGGAACAGGCGCCGGTTTGCGCGAGCTCGCGCATCGCTATCCTGCCGCCCGCCTGGTTGGCATAGATGCGGCCGAACCGATGCTGCGCGGTGCGCTGCGAACGGCGACGCTGGGCGAGCGCGCGCGTTCGCTGTTTGGCCGGGGCGGGCCGCGCTTTGTCTGCGCCGACATGCGCGCGCTGCCGCTGGCCACGGGCAGCTGCGGCCTGGTCTGGTCGAATTTCGGCATCGCATTCGCCGGCGAGCCGCAGGCGGCGCTGCGTGAATTTGCCCGCGTGCTCAAGCCCGGCGGCCTGCTGATGTTCTCGGCCTATGGCCCGGACACCTTGCGCGAGTTGCGCGCCGCTTTCGCCCAGGTGGACACCCACCCGCACGTGCATGACTTCACCGACATGCACGATCTTGGCGACATGCTTGCGGCCAGTGGTTTTGCCACGCCGGTGATGGACATGGAAATGCTCACCCTCACCTATGCCGATGTGAACGCGCTGGTGCGCGACCTTCGCGCCAGCGGGCAGGCCAATGCCCTCGCGTCGCGCCATCGCGGCCTGACCGGCCGCGCGCGATGGCAGCGCATGGCGAGTGCCTACGAGCAGGCGCGCCAGCATGGCGCCGGTGCGGACGGACGCTTGCCGGCATCCTTCGAAGTCATCTATGGACATGCTTGGAAGGGTGTGCCGAGGACGTTCAAGCCGGCTGTTGTCAAGCTCGATTTTCCCCGTCGACGGCAGAGTTGAGAGCCGTTCTCACCACTGTAAAACGCTTGTAAAACTTGCCGGGGCGGGGCCTAGTGTGTTAATTTAGCGCGGTATTTTTAGCGGACCAGCGCGCCTGCAAGGCTTGGATGAACGAACACGCCGAAAACCCGAAACGCTGCTCCAGCTTCAGTCTTACCGTTAAGCGCAATTGCTCGATCTCCCCCCAAGGCTGTCTGCGGATGCTGGCAACGATGATGATGCTCAGTTTGGGCATCGCAGCGGCGTTTGCGTGGTTCGGGGCATGGATGATCCTGCCGTTTGCAGTGATCGAGATGCTGGCGCTGGTTGTGGCGTTTTACCTCGTGGGACGGCATGCCGCCGACCGCGAGAGCATAGAACTTGAGAATGGCCTGCTGACCGTGCGCTTGCACGAGGCGGGACGCAACACCGAATACCGCTTCAACCCGGCCTGGACAAGACTGGTCGTGGAAGAGGCGCCGCGAACGCTGCGCCTGGCCATCCGGGAGCGGGGCAGGGAACTGGAGATCGGACGCCATCTGGACCGGGGCAGGCGCAAGGCCCTGGCGACCGAACTGAAGCACAGATTAACGAGCTACTAGAGAACGAGGCAAGCATGACCAAGAAGGGAACTTTCATCGGAGCGCTCCTGGCGCTTTTCCCGGCGATCGCATCGGCCGCCTACCAAATGAGCCTGCAGCCGCCTGTCACGCGCATCGCCGGCGAAATCTACGAACTGCATACGCTGATGATGATCATCATCGTGATCGTATTTTTGCTGGTGTTCTCGGTGATGTTTTATTCGATCTTCAAGCACCGTAAATCGGTGGGCGCCAAAGCGGCGCAGTTCCATGAAAGCACCACGGTGGAGATCATCTGGACGGTGATCCCCCTCGTTATCCTGGTTGGCATGGCCTGGCCGGCGACCAAGACCGTGCTCAGCCTCAAGGACACCTCCAACCCCGACATCACCATCAAAGCCACCGGCCATCAGTGGAAATGGGGTTACGACTATATCAAGGGCGAGGGCGAGGGCATTTCCTTCCTCTCGGCGCTGTCAACGCCGCAGGACCAGATCCGCAACGGCGCACCCAAGGGCGAGAACTACCTGCTTGAGGTGGACAACGCGGTGGTTGTGCCGGTGGGCAAGAAGGTGCGCATTCTCACCACCGCCAACGACGTCATTCACGCCTGGTCGGTGCCCGCCTTTGGTGTCAAGCAGGACGCCATTCCCGGTTTCGTGCGTGACACCTGGTTCAAGGCCGACAAGGAGGGCACGTATCGCGGCCAGTGTTCCGAGTTGTGCGGCAAGGAACACGGCTTCATGCCCATCGTTGTCAACGTTGTTTCGGCCGAGAAGTACAGCGCCTGGGTTGGCGAGCAGAAAAAACTCCTGGCCGCCGCGGCCGATGATCCGAGCAAGACGTGGGATGTGGCCGAGTTGAAAACGCGCGGTGAAAAGGTGTTCAACGCTAATTGCGCCGCCTGCCATCAGGCCAACGGTGCGGGCGTGCCCAATGCCTTCCCGTCGCTGGTCAATTCCAAGGTCGTGCTGGGCGCCAAGGGCGAACAGATCGCCATGGTGCTCGCCGGCCGCAAGGGCCAGTTCATGCCCACCTCGGTCATGCCGCCGCAGAACCTGTTGTCCGATGTGGACATCGCCGCGGCCATTACCTACAGCCGTAATGCCTGGGGCAACAAGGCCAAGGAAGACATGGTCCTGCCAGCCGAGGTCAAAGCGGCGCGCAAGTAATCAGTCAGAACACGAATCAGAGTGAACGAATTAGCTTCCAGGAGAATCTTATGAGCGCAGTCATCGACACGCACGGCCATGGGCATGATGACCATGGCGACCATGCCCATCACCCCAGCGGGCTGATGCGCTGGGTCACCACCACCAACCACAAGGACATCGGTACGCTGTACCTGTGGTTCAGCCTGAGCATGTTCTTCATCGGTGGCATTCTGGCCCTGGGCATCCGCGCAGAGCTGTTTCAGCCCGGTCTCCAACTGTGGAACCCGGAGTTTTTCAACCAGTTGACGACAATGCACGGCATCATCATGGTGTTCGGCGCGATCATGCCGGCCTTCGTCGGCTTTGCCAACTGGCAGATCCCGATGATGATAGGCGCGCCGGACATGGCGTTTGCGCGTATGAACAACTGGAGTTTCTGGCTGTTACCCGTTGCCGCCCTGTTGTTGATCATCTCGTTTTTTGTGCCTGGTGGTGCCACCGCCGCCGGCTGGACGCTCTACGCGCCGCTGTCGACGCAAATGGGGCCGGGCATGGACCTGGCGATTTTCGCGCTGCACATCATGGGCGCCTCGTCCATCATGGGCTCGATCAACATCGTCACCACCATCATCAACATGCGCGCCCCCGGCATGACGCTGATGAAAATGCCCTTGTTTGTGTGGACCTGGCTGATCACCGCCTACCTGCTGATCGCGGTGATGCCGGTGCTTGCCGGCGCCATCACCATGACCCTCACCGACCGGCATTTCGGCACCTCGTTCTTTAACGCGGCAGGCGGCGGCGACCCGGTCATGTACCAGCATATTTTCTGGTTCTTCGGCCACCCCGAGGTCTACATCATGATCCTGCCGGCCTTCGGCATCGTGTCGCAGATCATCCCGGCCTTTGCGCGCAAGCCGCTGTTCGGTTATTCGTCGATGGTCTACGCGACATCCTCCATCGCCATCCTTTCCTTCATTGTCTGGGCGCACCACATGTTCACCGTCGGCATGCCGGCGGCCGGAGTGCTGTTCTTCATGTACGCCACGGTGCTGATCGCCGTGCCCACCGCAGTGAAGGTGTTCAACTGGCTTGCCACCATGTGGCAGGGGTCGATGACCTTCGAGACGCCGATGCTGTTCTCAGTCGGTTTCATTTTCGTCTTTTCGATGGGCGGCTTCACCGGTCTGATGCTGGCGATCATGCCCGTGGACATCCAGTTGCAGGACACCTACTACGTCGTGGCGCACTTTCACTACGTGCTGGTGGCAGGCTCGCTCTACGCCATCTTCGCCGCGACCTACTTCTGGATTCCGAAGTGGACCGGCCTGATGTATGACGAGACGCTTGGCAAGTGGCACTTCTGGCTGTCGCTGATTTTCTTTAACCTCACCTTCTTCCCGATGCACTTCCTCGGCCTCGCCGGCATGCCGCGGCGCATCCCCGACTATGCCACGCAGTTCACCGAGTTCAACGCCATCGCCAGCGTCGGCGCCTTCGGCTTCGGGCTGACCCAGCTGATTTTCCTGTGGGTGCTGATCAAGGTCGCGTTTCTGCGCAAGGGCGACAAGGCTCCGGCCAACCCATGGGAAGGTGCCGATACACTTGAGTGGACGCACCTGCCCAGCCCGGCTCCGTATCACACATTTGAAGAGGCGCCCGTCGTTAAATGATGCACGCCGGTGAGTCGCAGGCCGTGAGCCGCGGATCGCAAAAATCCAACCTCAGGACGGGGCTGATCCTGGCCGCGATGGCGTTGGCGTTTTTCATCGCCGTGGTGGCCAACCACGTGTATTTCCGCTGAGCGGCGACGCAAAATCGCCATGAGCGCACAAGCCCCCGCCGTCAAGTCCGCCGCTGCCGCCAACACCCTGTTGCTGAAAAAGCTCGGTGTGGTGGCTTTGGCGATGTTCGGTTTTGGTTTCGCGTTGGTGCCGTTTTACGAAAAAATGTGCGAAGTCACCGGCCTTCGCAATGTGTTCCTCGCCGACGAAGTCGTGGTCAAGAATACCCAGGTCGACACGACGCGTTCGGTGAGCATCGAATTTGATTCCAACGTGCAACGCCTCGCCTGGACCTTCAAGCCGGTCGACCGCCATGTCGAGGTGCATCCTGGCGCGGTTACCCAGGTGATGTACGAGGTAAAGAACACGCTAGACCGCGCCGTCACCGGCCAGGCCGTGCCGGGCTACGCGCCCGCCGTAGCGGCGCAGTATTTCAAGAAGCTCGACTGTTTTTGCTTCAAGCAGCAGACGCTCGCCGCCGGTGAGACGCGGCTGATGCCGGTGGTGTTCGTGATCGACCCGGACATGCCGAAAGATGTGAACACCCTGACGCTGTCCTACACGTTTTTTGAAGTGAACGGCAGCGCGAAAGGAAGTAAGGGGTGAGCGCGATGGCGGACACGCATCAGCAGGATGAGGACGGTCTTAAAAAAGCCGGCGCCCTGACCGTGGCAAAGGCCGTGTTCTGGTCTTTTCTCGGCATTCGCAAGCGCGCCGCACACGAGGCCGATACGGTGCGTATCACGCCGAAGCAGGTCATCGTCGCCGGGCTTATCGGCGCCGCGTTGTTTATATGCACTTTGCTGCTGCTGGTGCGTTTTGTCATCGGTAGCGTGACGACTTGACCTGCGGATTTAACTCAGATTGAACTCAGACTTAAACGGATTTAAAGGGAGAAACCCATGAGTACCAAAGCCCAGCATTACTACGTACCGGCGCCTTCGCACTGGATGATTTTCGGCTCCGCGGCGTTGCTGTGCATGGCGCTTGGCGCGGCGAGCTGGTTCAACGGCGCCGGCGCGGGCGCTTGGCTGCTCGCCATCGGCTTCGCCACGCTGGTTTTTATGATGGTCAAATGGTTCGGCGATGTGATCGGCGAATCGGAGGCGGGCAAATACCAAAAATGGGAGGACACCTCTTTCCGCTGGGGTATGAGCTGGTTCATTTTCTCCGAAGTGATGTTTTTTGCCGCGTTCTTCGGCGCCTTGTTCTATGCCCGGCAACTGTCGGTGCCATGGCTTGCCGAACTGGATCAAAAACTGCTGTGGCCTGATTTCACCGCGGCCTGGCCCTCGGCCGGCCCGGCATTCAAGGATGCTTTCACGCCGATGGGCGCCTGGGGCATTCCTGCGATCAATACGGCGCTGCTGCTTACCTCGGGCGTGACGCTGACTTTCGCCCACTTCGCGCTGCTCAAGAACGACCGCAGCAAGCTCATCCTCTGGATGATCGCGACGATTGCCCTCGGCGCGCTGTTCCTGTCGCTGCAGGTTTACGAATACGCGCACGCCTACTCCGAATTCAACCTCAAGCTGAGCACCGGCGTTTATGGCTCGACCTTCTTCATGCTGACCGGCTTTCACGGCTTTCATGTGACCATAGGCACGATCATGCTGACGGTCATTCTGTTCCGCTGCATTGCCGGCCACTTCAAGCCCGACCAGCACTTTGCCTTCGAGGCGGTGGCCTGGTATTGGCACTTTGTCGATGTTGTCTGGCTGCTGCTGTTTGTGGTGGTCTACTGGCTGTAAAGCCCGCCCCTTGCGCCGCGCACGGGCTGGTTTATAAGGAATAACAGGAGGAGGTACCCGCCCATAGCGGTATCGGGATGAAGGGAGTTTAAGCGCCGCACCTAGTGCGGCGTTTTTTTTGCAAGATCAGACGTGCCGGCCGGTGTGTGGCGGGACAGTGCTTCGCCGGTAGCCGCGCTATGGCGTGCGGCGCTTCTGGGTGGCTATGGTGGGTGGTTATGGTGGGTGGCTGAACCGGCCTGTTAAAGGCACACGGCCGCTGAACCGTGGCGGTGTGTCGCTGTCTATCAGATGTCCGCGGACTAGCTCAGGCGTTGGGTGATGAAGCCGAAGTGGAATCCGGCCATAAGCAACAGAAACAGGGTGATTGAAAAGGCGACGCGCACCGCCAGGGCCTTGACCATGCGGGTCGAGCCGGGCTCGCGGTCTTTCATCATGTAGAACAGGGCGGAGCCCAGGCTGCCGATGATCAGTACGATGAATATCAGGACGACAATGCGCATGGATTGCAGGGTAACGGAACAACAGGCCTGTGTCGAATGACGGCAGAGGGTAGGCGGTTTCGTCCCGGCTTCGCACCCACTCTTCTGGCCATCGCGGGGCTGGCCTTGCTCGTTTCTCTCGGCAACTGGCAAATGCGGCGTGCCGACGAAAAGCTGGCGCGCCAGGCGCTGTTCGATGCGCGCCAGAGGGTGACGCTGGCGCTGCCGGCAAAGAAGGTGGTTGCGGAACAATACGAATGGGCGCGCATCAGCGCGCGCGGCGAGTTTGTCGCGGCAAAGACGGTGTTGCTCGACAACAAGGTCGCCCACGGCAGGGCGGGCTACCAGGTGGTGACGCCGCTGCGGCTCGAGGGCGGGAAAATCGCGCTGCTGATCAATCGCGGCTGGGTTGCTGCCGGCCCGCGGCGCGAAGTCTTGCCGGCAATAGAAACGCCGTCCGGGTTGCAGCAACTCGAAGGGATCGCAGTGGTGCCGACGGCGCGGTTTGTCGAACTGGGCAAAGACGCTGGCGCACAGGATGGAAGGGTGTGGCAGAACCTGACGCTGGAACGCGCCCGAGCGTCGACGGGTCTGGATTTGCAGCCGGTGGTGATGCAGCAGACGAACGATACGAAAGACGGCCTGGAAAGAGCCTGGGAGCCGCCCAACCTGGGCGCAGACAAACATCGCAGCTATGCCTTGCAGTGGTATTCAATCGCAGTATTGATCCTGGTCCTCTATGTTCTCCTCAACTTCCGCAAAAAATCCTAGCCCCAACACCGGCCCCGAGCACGCTGATTTTGAGCGCCGCCGTCGCAGCGGACGCCGCCAGGCCATGCTCGTCATGGCCATTTGTGCCGCCCCGGTGATTGCCGCCTGGCTGGCGTTCTTTGTTTTTCCAACGGGAAAACTCATGAACTATGGCGCACTGATCGAGGCGCGTTCTTTGCCCGACACAGTGCTGCCGCTGCTAGATGGCAAGCCCTTTCGCCTGTCAGAGATGAAGGGTCGCTGGGTCATGCTGCAAGTGGATAGCGGCGCCTGTCCCGAGGCCTGCCAGATCAAGCTCTACCAGATGCGCCAGGTACGCCTTACCCAGGGCCGTGAAATGGAACGCATCGAGCGCGTATGGTTGATCGATGACGCGGCGCAGCTCGACACCACGATCATGCGTGCCTTCGATGGCACGCGCATGGTGCGCGCGGCGGGCAGCCCCCTGCTCGGACAGCTCCCCGTGCCTTCCCCCGACGGCCTGCGGCGCGACCACATTTACCTCGTCGATCCGCTGGGCAACCTGATGATGCGCTTCCCCAAAGACGCCGATCCTTCGCGTATCAAAAAAGACATCGAACGCCTGCTGCGCGTTTCGCGCGTTGGCTAGGCCCGCCCCCGACATGTTCCGCAAACTGATCTTTGCCGCCGCCGTTCTTACCTTCATTGTCGTGGTGGTCGGTGCCTTTGTCCGTCTGTCGGACGCCGGACTGGGATGTCCCGACTGGCCGCTGTGTTACGGCAAACTGACGCCGCTACACGCGGCCGAAGAAATCACCAAAGCCGAATCGGCGCAACCGGGTGGACCGGTTTCCATGGCCAAAGCGTGGAAGGAAATGTTCCACCGCTATATCGCCAAGCTGCTCGGACTGCTGATCATAAGCATCGCCGCGCTCGCCTGGCTCAAGCGCCGCCAACTGGGCCAGTCACCGTGGCTTGCGACCGCCTTGTTCGTGGCGGTCTGCTTGCAGGGCGCGTTTGGCGCCTGGACCGTCACCATGATGCTGATGCCGCTGATCGTCACCGGCCACCTGTTGGGCGGCATGACGGTGTTGTCCTTGCTCACCTGGTTGTCGGCGCGCCAGCTGAACTGGCCGGCCATCGATGCGAAGACCTTGCCGCCCTTGCTCACCCGCGCCGCGCCCATTGCCTTGGCGCTGCTTGTTGGCCAGATCGCCCTGGGCGGATGGGTCAGTACCAACTACGCGGCCATGGGTTGTCCGGACCTGCCCTGGTGCAAAGGCCAGATCGTCCCGCCGATGGAGTTCGGCCATGGCTTCACGCTATTGCGCGATCTGGGCAAGAAGGCCGATGGCGAATTTCTTAGTCTCGAGGCGCTCACGGCGATCCACTGGATGCATCGTCTCGGGGCGCTCGTGTTGTTTGTGCTACTCGGCTGGTTCGGCTCAAAACTGCTCAGGCAGCGTGCACTGCGCTCGCTCGGGATTATGCTGCTCGCCTTACTTTGCCTGCAGGTCAGCATAGGCCTTGCCATCGTCGCATTACAGCTGCCGCTCTACCTTGCCGCCGCCCACAATGCCGGAGCGGCACTGCTGTTGATGAGCATGGTCGTGATAAACTTTCGCCTCTTTTCCGCCCCCCGCGCCTGCGCAAGTCCGGGTTCCGCATGAATCAAACCGTCCCCCTCAGCCAACACCGCAGCGGCCTGTTTAACCGGCTGCGGCAGTTCTACGCGCTGACCAAACCGCGTGTGGTGTCGCTGATCGTGTTTTGTGCCGTGATCGGCATGCTGCTGGCCGTGCCGGCAGGTGTGGCGCTGCCACTGGTGCCGCTGCTGGCGGCCACCGTCGGCATAGCCCTTGTTGCCGGCGCAGCCGCCGCAATCAATTGCCTGGTGGAACAGAAAATCGATGCGCTGATGGCGCGCACGCGCGGGCGTCCGCTGCCACTGGGCGAGGTCAATTCCATCGAAACTCTGGTTTTCGCCAGCCTCGTCGGGGGAGCCGGCCTGTGTTTGCTCAATATCTGGGTCAATCCGCTGACCATGTGGCTGACCCTCGCCACCTTCGTCGGCTACGCCATCATCTACACCGTCATCCTCAAGCCGGCGACGCCGCAGAACATCGTCATCGGCGGTGCATCGGGGGCGATGCCGCCGGTGCTGGGCTGGGCGGCTATGACGGATAGTGTTACACCCGATGCCATGCTGCTGTTCTTGATCATATTCACCTGGACGCCACCGCACTTCTGGGCGCTCGCGTTGTACCGCACCGAGGAATACGCCAAGGCCGGCCTGCCGATGCTGCCAGTGACGCATGGCGAAAAATTCACCCGCCTGCAGGTGCTGCTCTACACCATCATCATGGTCGCCTCCACCCTGCTGCCCTTTGTCTATCGCATGAGCGGCTGGATTTATCTCGTTTCGGCGGTGGTGCTTGGCCTGGTTTTCATGTATTACGCGACGCGTATTTTTATCAGTTATAGCGACAAACTGGCACGCACAACCTTTCGCTATTCCATTCTCTACCTCTCGCTGCTGTTTGCCGCACTGCTGGTGGATCATTATTTCGCCTCAGTAGTGTCCGGTTAAATGGGTGTTAATTTGCTTGAAAGCCAATACTGGCGCGGCTTTACAGCCGATTTTGCTTGGTGCCGATTTGAACCTTGAATCCTCATTTTTGTGTAGTTTCCCTCCGGTGAAATCCCCGGGGGT
>JANXRV010000114.1:0-19582 GCA_025356665.1 Pseudomonadota bacterium | reverse complement strand
TGAAATCCTACAAATCCTGAGTCTGACCATGTTCGAAACAACACCAATAAATCAATTGCTTCCAAACCCCTCGACCAATTCAGAGCCGCCAAGTAAGCCCATTCAGGGCATCCTCCTCTGAAAAACGTTGGGACACTACTGGTTGAATAATTACAATGAAATGCGAATATTCATGGATTATCTAATCAAATAGCCGAGGAGTTTCTCCAGCAGGGCGATCTGATCCGGGTCGAGATCGGCCTTCTCGACTGCTTCGGCGATCCGGTCGTTCAGGTCGAGGCGCGCAATGCCCAGTTTCTCGCCTCGGCTCCCAGCCTCGGCTCCCATAGTGTCACGAGGATCAAGACCGGCAGAACCTTCGCGAAATCACTCGTCATGATGCGCGCGCTGGATTTTAATCATCGCGCCGCGAGCCAAGCCGGTGCGTGCGAAAGGCTAGCTGGCTTGGTTTCTTGATTTGACCGGTACGCTGACCGAAGGCCGGTGAGCGATAGGCTAGACCTTCTATCGATCATATTAGTCATGTATAGTGAGCGATAGACGGAGCCCCAATCGATCATGAAATGGAACTGGCAACAATCCGAATGGCCGGAGTTTTCCTGGAAACAGGCGCGACTCCTCAAGGCCGAGGCGTTATTTCTGGTCGAAGCGGGCGAATATGCCGGTACGGCAAAGCATCTCGGTGCGGAAGACCGCGAGCAGCTCAAAGTCGAGGCCATGAGCACCGAAGCGGTGACGACCTCGGAAATCGAGGGGGAAATACTCGATCGGGCGAGCGTCCAATCCTCAATCCGAAGGCAATTGGGGCTCGCGACCGACCACCGCAAGGTCGGTGCCGCGGAACAGGGTGTGTCGGAGATGATGGTCGATCTGCATCGCACCTGCGCTGAGCCTCTTTCGCACGACATGCTGTTCCGGTGGCATCGGATGCTGACGACGGGTCGCCGCGACCTCAAGGACGTCGGCAGCTATCGGACCCATGTCGAGCCGATGCAAGTGGTATCCGGTGCCATCCACGAGCCCAAGGTTCACTTCGAGGCGCCGCCTTCGGCATCAGTGCCGGCTGAAATGTCCCGTTTCATCGACTGGTTCAATCGCTCGGCGCCTGGGAATGCCGAGCCCTTGCCCGCTTTGACGCGGGCAGGCATCGCGCATCTGTATTTCATCTGCATCCACCCGTTCGAGGACGGCAATGGCCGTATCGGTCGCGCCATCGCGGAAAAAGCCCTCGCGCAATGTCTCGGACATCCGACCCTGATGGCATTGGCCGCGACCATACTGGCGAAGCGAAATGCGTATTACGCTCTGCTGGAAGCGAACAACAAACATCAGGAGATCACGCCTTGGCTCATCTGGTTCGCCGCGACTGCCATCGAGGCGCAACGGCGCTCGATCGCAATGGTGGATTTCCTGATCGACAAGACCCGCTTACTCGACCGCTTGCGCGATCAACTCAACGAACGACAGAAAAAAGCGCTCCTGCGCATGCTGCGCGAAGGTCCGAAAGGCTTTGAAGGGGCATTGAGCGCCGGCAAATACGCCAGCATCACTGGCGCGTCGCCGGCCACGGCCACGCGGGATCTTGCCGATCTGGTTGCCAAGCAGGCGCTGGTACGTTCGGGCGAACAGCGCCATACGCGCTATGAGATCGCAATACCGCTGCGTCCCGTACTGCCGGTGGCGATAGACGAGCACGGCAAGCTAAAGTAGTCATCGATTGATTGCAGAGCGCCTCAATCGCGTCCAGGCCGGTTACAAAAGCAGAGGTAAGCCATGACCAGGATCACCCGCGGAACCACCAAGGTCTTTGCCGATCTGGGCTTTCCCGATGTCCTTGAGCTGCAGACCAATACGCGTCTGGCGCTGTCCGTCAATGAACTGCCCAAGGGCGAAAGCTAGAACAGCGCGAAATCGCCACCGCACTCGGAGTGACGCAACCCGAAGCCGCCGCCCGAAAACCCAATGAAATCGCGGGCTTTACGCCCATGCATCATTAATACGGGTTAGGGCTTCGCTGTTGTCAATATTTCACTATCCCCAGTCCGGTCCATGCCGCTTCAATCCGTTCCCGTTTCATCCTTGAACGGGGTCAGTAACGGGGTTAATCGTTCTTGGCTGCCCCGACCAGGTCGGCCGCGTTTTGCCCGGCTATCGAACCAAGTGCGCAAGCTGTGAGCAGGCCGTTCCCGGATAAATAACCCCACACCGCCCCACCGGAAACGCCGCGGGCGGCACCACCGACGGCGAACAAATTATCAAAATAATGCCCGGATGTACGCTGTACGCGGCCATGCGCATCGATCTCCAGCCCGCCTTGGGTATGGAACAAGGCCCCCGTAACCTTGACGGCAAAATACGGTGGTGTGAGTGCCTGCTCTGGCCTGAACTGTCGTCCGTAATGGTCTTTGGTGCTGCCGGCACAAAGCGCATCAACGCCGGCCAGGGTGTCCTCTAGCGCTCGCCGGGGCAGTCCGGTCAGCCGGGCAAGGGCGGCGATGGAGTCGGCTTGTCTCAGGGCGCCTGCCGCCTGGGCCTCAAGATAATCCGGGAAGCGCAAACCAAGCGCATGCAGGCGCTGATCAAAAATCGCCCAGGCAAAGCGTTCCGGTTGCGCCAATACATGCACCGCCGCCTCGGAGTAGCCTTCGTGCTCGTTCCAGAAGCGCGCGCCCAGTGCGTTGACCTGGATGCCGCCCTCCATCATCAGCGCCCAGGTGATCAGCACGCCGTGCGGGGTGGCGAACCCGCCATGTCCCTGATAGGCGCCCAGGTCGCTGAGCTTGGCGCCCAGCGCCTCGCCCCAGCGCAGGGCATCGCCCTGGTTACCGGTGTGACCGGCGTACTGCGCCGCGCAAATCTCCGGCAAATGGCGGCGAACCAGGTCGCGGTCGCCGCCAAAGCCGCTGCAGGCAAGGATTAATGCGTCGCAGCCGATGTCCTCAAGGCTGTGGTCGGGCCGGGTGACGCGTACGCCGGTGATGCGTCCTTGTGCGGTGGCAAAAAGATCGGTCACGGCGGCCTTGCCCAGCACATCGACACCGGCGCGTGCCGCCGCCGCAAGCAGGCGCGCCATGAGCCCCGCTCCGGTTTTCTCCGGGACGGCGTGCATCCTCGCAACGCGGTGGCCCGGATACAGAAAACCTTGCAGCAACTCGAAGGGGATGCCGTGCCGGTCGGCCAGCCATTCCAGCGTCGGTGCCGATGCCGCGCACACGGCGCGCGCCACATCAGGGTCGGCACCGTGGTGATTCTTCGCCTCGATGTCGGCGCACATGCTTGCCACCGAGTCGGTCACGCCGGCGCTGCGCTGCCAGCGCGAATCGCCGGCCGGGATGAAGCCCGAAGAGAGTGCGGTGGAGCCGCTTGGCGACGCGTCGCGTTCCAGCACCACGCACGCGACGCCGGCATCGCGCAAGCGCAGTGCGGCGATGAGCCCGCCGGCACCGCCGCCGATGACAATCACCTGCACCTTGGCGGTGAAATCCGCCGCCTGCTCCGCTATCACCGCCATGCCTGCGCGCCCGCCTTGGCGCGTCAGCGGAGCAGCGGCCGCCGCAAATACTGGCCGCGGGCCGGTCCGACAATATTGCCGTCGTTAAACACCGTTTCCCCGCGCAGCATGGTGGTCTTGACGCTGGCGCTGATTTCAATGCCCTCAAAGGGCGTATAGCCCTGCTTGGAAAGGGAGTCGGCGGCGCGCACGGTAAAACTTTTGTGCGGATCGACCAGCACCAGGTCGGCGTCGTAGCCGAGGGCGATATCGCCCTTGTTGAGCAGGCCGTAACGCTTGGCCGGGTTCCACGACAGTAACTCAGCCATGTGGTTGTAGGACATGCCGCGCTTGGAGCCTTCGCTGACGATGGAGGGCAGCAGGTATTCGGTGCCGCCGAATCCGGACTTGGCGAGCCAGATATTTTTCGGGAATTTCGACGACCATTTCTGCTCGGCCGAGCAGCAGGCGTGGTCGCTGACGATCCAGTCGACGTCGCGGTTGAGCACCGCTTCCCACAGCGCCTCCACGTCGGGGCGCGGACGGATGGGCGGATTTACCTTTGCCTGCACCGCGCACTCGCAATCGACGTCCAGCATCAGATGGCCGACCGTGACTTCGCGGCGGAAATTGATGTGCGGAAAAACGCGCTGCATCATCATCGCGGCATCGATGGCCTTTTTCGACGACAGGTGCAGCAGGTTGATGTTGGGGCAACCGGTTTCGTTGGCGAGGTAGGAGGCGATCCAGATGGCGAGGCCCTCTGAGTGGGGAGGGCGCGCCGCGCTGTAGGCCGCCAGCCCGTCTAGCTTGCTGTCGCGCTCGACGATTTTGGTGTAAGCGTTGAGGATGTCGGCAAACTCGCAATGCAGGCTGACGCTGATGTATTCGGCCAGTTCGGGGTGGGCCTGGGTCATGCGGAAGGCCGAACGCATGATGAATTCGAAGTGCGCGACGTCGTAGCGCTCCTCGGGGCCTATCATCAGGAATTCGTTTTGCTTGTCCGACTGGCCGTGCAGGCCGTAGCCGCCGTAGAACATGAAAATTTTGAACGAGGGCACGCCCCAGTCGGTCAGTAACGAGTCCATTTCATCGATGTGGGCCGACTCTATGGGCGCGAGGTGGTAACCGTAGTCGACCCAGAAATTGCCCTCCGAGAGCTTGAGCACCTCGGGCATGAACTTGCTGTAGGGACCGCCTTTGTTGAGGTAGTACTGCCCGGTGCGAAAGTAATTGAGGCTGGAGGTCACCCCGCCCATGGCCGCGGCCTTGCTCTCGGCGACGGCATCCTGCGCCAGCGGCTGGTAGATGCCGATGTGCATGTGCGCATCGACGCAACCGGGAAAGCCCAGGAGGTTTTTGCCGTCGATGACCGATTTGGCTTCTTCGGCGCGGATCTCCGGCGCGATGCGGGAAAACTTGCCGTCCTTGATGCCAATGTCCAGCAGGTCGACCGAGTTTTTGTTCGGGCGCACCACGCGCACATTTTTGACCAGCGTATCAAGAGAAGGGTTCATGGTTTGTCCTGTGAAAGAATGTTCATCCGTCGGTGCTGACGCCGGCCGCTTTCACCACTGGCGTCCAGCGCTGGATGTCCTGCGCGATAAATTCGGAATAGTCGTTGCGGCCGCGACCCGACAGGTTCATGCCCAGGTCGGCAAAGCGCGCCCGCACCTCGGGTAGAGCGACGATTTTTTGCACCTCGGCTTCGATGCGTTCGAGAATCTCCCGCGGCGTCCTGGCCGGCGCGGACAGGCCGAACCAGGCGAAACCGGCGACGCCGGGCACGATTTCATTGAGCGTCGGCACTTCTGGAAAGTTGGGCAGGCGTTGCGGTGCCGAGATAGCCAGCAGCCGCAATTTTCCCGCCTTTACGTAGGGCGTGGATGCCGGCAGGCCGTCAAAAATGGCATCGATCTGCCCCGCCATCAGGTCGGTGATTGCCGGGCCCGTGCCCTTGTAGGGCACGTGTTGCATGTCTATGCCGGCGCGTTGCTTCATCATTTCGCCGGTCAGGTGCCCGGCCGAACCCACCGCCGCCGAGGCGAAGCTCAGCTTGCCCGGCTTCGCTCGCGCCATGGCGATGAACTCTTGCAGCGTTTTTGCCGGGCGATTGGTGTTGACCAAAAAGCCGTTGGCAAAGGAACTGATCATGACCACGTGCTCAAAGTCGGCGCGCGGCTTGTAGTCTATTTTTGGGTACACCAGCGGCCCGGTTGAGATGGAGGCGTTATTGGACAGCAGCAGCGTATAGCCGTCAGGCGCGGCTTTGGCGACAAAGCTTGCGCCTATCGTGCCTGAGGCGCCGGGTTTGTTCTCGATGATCACCGGCTGGCCCAGGGCATCCGCAAGCCGCGGTGCGAACAGGCGCGCAATGACATCACCACCACCACTGGGCGCGAAGGGAACCACCAGTTTGAGCGGCCTTGTCGGCCAGGCTGCCTGGGCCCGCGCCACCTCAGGCTTGAGGGTGGCAAGCGTGGTAATGGTGGCAAGGGTGGGCAGGGCCGCGATGGCGATGCCTGCTGTGCCCGATTTCAGGAATGCGCGTCTTTGCAAGGGGATGCCAGCGAGAATATGGTTTGATGCGATGAATGTGATTAACCTGATTAACCCAATCCGATTAAGCCAATTAACCCGATTAACCCGATTAACGTTAACGTGAGTACGAATTCGATTGCCTTATACTAAATTCATTAAGCTTGAATGCCAAGAAAAAATGCCACGGAACATGACAGTCAATGTAAGCAGCATCCATGTGAACAAGCTATGAGTAACAGCCCAGCGTCTTGTGTCCTCATCGCCGGGGGCGGCCCGGTCGGCCTGAGTGCCGCGCTTTGCCTTGCCGAAGCCGGCATTTCGGTGCAACTGTTTGAAGCCGAGCCCGATATCGTCCAGGACTTGCGTGCCTCGACGTTTCACCCGCCCACCCTTGATATGCTCGAACCGTTTGGCATCACCGCCGAGTTGATCGCAGACGGACTGATTTGCCCGACCTGGCAGGTACGCCTGCACCCGTCCGGCGACAAGGCGGAATTCGACTTGTCTGTTCTCGCCGGTGACACTGCCCACCCTTACCGCCTGCAGTGCGAACAGTGGAAGCTGTCACGCGCCTTGTTGCGCCGTGTGCAAAACCATCCCATGGTCAGCCTGCACTTCAATGCAAAAGTGACCGGCTTGCAGCAAGACGCGGATGGCGTGATGATCGAGGTTGAGCGCGAAGACGGTACCGAAGGTGTGCGCGGCCGTTATTTGATTGGCGCCGACGGCGCGCGCAGCGTGGTGCGCCAGGCGCTGGGCATCGCCTTCGAGGGCGAGACTTACCCCGAGACGACGATTCTCGCGACCACGCGTTTTGCTTTTCACGAGCACCTGCCCGGACTGTCCAATGTCAGCTATTGCTGGCGCGAAGGTGCGGCCAATTTCAGCCTGCTGCGTCTGCCTGGCTTGTGGCGCGTCAGCATTTACCCGCCCGAGGACCGCCCCGTCGAGGAGGCGCTGGAGGCGCCGGCGATAGAGGCGGCGTTGCAGGCCATCGTGCCGCGCGACGAGGCCTACGCGGTGCTGGAGCGGCGCCCCTATCGCGTTCACCAGCGCATCGCCGCCCGCTATAGCGAGGGCCGGGTGTTTCTGGCCGGTGACGCGGCCCACCTTAACAGCCCCTCGGGTGGCATGGGTATGAACGGCGGCGTGCACGACGCCTTCAGTCTTGCCGGCAAGCTGACCGAGGTGTGGCATGGCGCTGATGTCGCGCTGCTCGATCGCTACGAGCGCCAGCGCCGCCCGGCCGCGCTCGAACAAATCATTGCCCAAGCCGCTGCCAATCGCGCGCGTATGCGCGAACGCGACACCCAGCGTCGCACCGAGATCCTCGCCGGCCTGCAGGCCATCATCGCCGATCGCGCACGCCTGCACGCGCATCTGCTCAAGACCTCGATGATCACCGGATTGCGCCAGGCAGAGCTGGTGCAATAGGCTGAAAACCCGCGCCCTGCAAGGGTTTCCAGCCTATTCCCTTGCGCGGAATGGCGCTTCTGCCTGTTGCAAGCTAGAACAGCAAATCCCACAAGGCGCGAAAGGGCGTGTCCTTGTCGCAACTGACCAGTGCCGAGGCAAAGCCGTAGGCCTTGCCCGCCGGTACGCTGGGCCCGGCGTAGCGCATGAATTTCGCGGCGACCTCTTCTTGACTGAGTGGCATGTCAGGATCGCCCTTGATGGCGGTGACGCGCGCTTCGTATTGTTTTTCGCCTGATTGCAGCACCAGCTTCGCGCCGCGCCGTCCGGCATTGCCCAGCACCGGATCGGTCTCCACCCGGACCAGCCGCTCCAGCCGGCGCAGTTCCGCGTCCTCAAAACGCTCCTGGCGATAAATACCCGGGTCGATGCCGTTGTAGCGTAGGCCTGCAGCGGCACCAAACGAGAGGCTGAACTGCGCCTGTATGGGTGTCTGCGGGTTGGTGTTGCCGCAGTAGGTGCGGGCCTCCTCGTACACGAGCAGGCGGATCGCGCTGATGGCGGTGGTCTTGCCCTCCAGTTCCCCGCGGATGATCAGCGCCGCCTCGGTGCCGTAGTGCACGTGGCGCACGGCGGCGTGGGGCTTCAGGTAGGACTCAAGAATCAGGTGCCGGTCTGGAGCGATGAGCGTGTCTTCGTCCGCTGCGGCGAAGTGTTGCGCATAGTGCGGCAGCGCATCCTCGGGGGCGGTGACGCCGCTGGCCGCGCTGAAAGTCGCCAGCTGGCCCAGCCATGCGCTGTGGGCAAGATAGGTGTTGCGGGCGTTGGCGCCAACGCGGACCGGCAGGTAGAGGCTGGTGCCCAGCTGGCAGGCGGCGGTGTTGATCGCCGTCATGGTCATGCCCGCTTGCAGCCCAAGCAGGCGGGCCATCGCCGCCGCCACGCCCAGGGCCGGCCAGTTGCCATCGACGTGCATGCCCGGCTTTACGCGCAGCCATGCACCGCAGCGCGCCCCCACCTCGTAACCGGCGACAAGGCTGTCCAGCACCAGGCCCAGCGTCGCATCGCGTGCGATGGCCTGCGGCAAGAGCGCGGCAATGACCGGCACGCCGGGGCGCCCGTGTGCGACGGCGAGGCCCTCGCAGGCCTCGTCCCAGGTGGCGGCCATGGCGCCCACGGCGGTGGCGCCCAGGGTCGAGAGCCTGCTTCCGCCGGGAAAGGTGAACAAGCCCGATTCAATGCTGCTGAATGCGCTCTCAAAGCCGCTTACCTCCGGCGCGCTGCGCGCGGCCAGCATGCAGCCGAGGGTGTCGAGCAGCATCAGCCGCGCCTTGAGCTCGACTTCCTCAGCCCGCGTGTCGAAAAAAGTTTCAGACTCGCAGTAGCCGCTGACCAAGGCGTGCAGGCGCGCGAGCTGCGGCGACGGTGTTGCGGTGTTGGTGACGGGTGGGCTCATGGTTTTGCTTTGGTGAGCAGCGCCGCCAGCCCCGGCGCCGCGGCGGTCATGGAGGGCGATGCAGGCTGGCCGAGCGCGCGCAGCAGCTGCCAGGTGCCGCAAAGATTGGATGACAAGAGCGGCGCCTTGAAGCGCATACCTTCGGACAGGATCGCCGGCAGCGTGAGCATGCCGGTGCCCGAGAGCAATACCGCACTACCCGATGAGGGCTGCACGCGCTGCAGGCCAGTCACCACTTCGGCGGTCTCAAGCGCGTAGGCGCGGAAAATTTCACCGAGTTTTACCACCTGCTCGACGCGCAGTCCGGCCGCCTCCCAGTAGGCCACCGCGAGTTCGGTCAGCCAATCCGGGTAGGGTGATACCAGGCAGAGGCTTGCGCAGCCCAGCGCCGCCAGCGACGCAAGGATGGCGCGGCTGGCGGTCCATACCGGCTTGCCGCATCCAGCGGCAAGTTTTTCGCTCAGTGTACGGTCACCGTCCGGGCCCAGTGTGTAGGTCGCGCCGGTGGAGCCGATGTAAAAGGCGTCCAGCCTGAGCGCGCCAAAGCTGGCGAGAGCCGGCTGGTAGTGCCCGGCATAGGCGGCGTTGCGTTGCTGCAAGTCGCCCGCCAGCACCGGCAGTCGCGTGCTGTACATCGCAACCGTCGCCGGCAGCAGCGCATGCACCTCCGGCTCCACTGTGGGGTTGGCCGGCGGGGTGAGCACGCCAACGCGCGGCTGCGTCGCCAGCAGGCCTTGCTCAGTCATAGCGCTTGCCCAGGGCCAGCATGTCCGGCGTGCCTATGGTCTGGTTCAATGCGTCAAAATCGAGCATGCGGTCGCGGTAAGGGGTGGTGGTGCCGTTGCTTTTGAGGCTGGAGAAGTAGCCCTTGAGCGCGTGCGCAAGGGCGCGCACGGTGCCCCCTGGGAAGATGGCGATGCGATAGCCCAGGTGCTCGAGCTCGGCGGCGGCAAGTATCGGCGTCTTGCCGCCTTCCACCATGTTGGCCAGCAAGGGCACGCGTCCGGCAAAGCGGCCCAGCGCCTGGCGCATTTGCCCGGCATCGCGCAGCGCCTCGATAAACAGCACGTCGGCGCCGGCTTCGAGGTAGCGCTCGGCACGTTCCAGCGCCGGCTCCAGGCCTTCCACCGCCACGGCGTCGGTACGGGCGATGATCAGGGTGGCGTCCGTGCTGCGCGCGTCGAGGGCGGCGCGGATCTTTCCGGTCATTTCCGCCGTTGAGACGAGGGTCTTGCCCTCGAGGTGGCCGCAGCGCTTGGGCAGGGTCTGGTCTTCCAGCTGCAGGGCGCTCGCGCCGGCGCGCTCGAAGGTCTTGACGGTGCGCACGACATTGAGTGCGTTGCCAAAGCCGGTGTCGGCATCGACGATGAGGGGCAGCGTGACGCGTTCGCGGATGTTCTCCACGACGTTGGCGACCTCGCTCACGCTGACCAGGCCGATGTCTGGCCGGCCAAGCCGGGTGTAGGCGATGCTGGCACCCGACAGGTAAGCCGCCTCGAAGCCCGCCTGCTCGACCAGCAGCGCGGACAAGGCGTCATAGACGCCGGGGGCGAGGATCAGTCCGGGTTGCGCGAGGCGCTGCCGCAGCGACACGGGTGTTATGGATGTTACTGGTGTTATGAATTTCATAGGCGTAACAGGCGTCATGTTGGTTTGCCTTGCTTCAGTCGTTTTTCAAGATGTCCGAGCAATCCGCCGTCACGCACCATGGCCATCAGGTGAGGTGGAATCGCCTCGCAGACCAGCATCGTGTTTTGCGTCAGGTTGTTGATGTGCCCGCGCTCAGGGTCTACCGCAAGGCGGTCGCCGGCTTGGATGTTGCCGGCATGCTCGCATATCAGCAGCGGCAGGCCGAGGTTAAAGGCGTTGCGGTAAAACAGACCGGCGTAGGAGGGGGCGATGACGGCTGCGACGCCAAGATGGCGCAGCGCGCCGGCCGCCTGCTCGCGCGAGGAGCCCATGCCGAAATTTTTTCCGCCGACAACAAGGTCGCCCGTTTTGACCTCGCGGGCGAAGCGCGGCTCGACCGCCTCAAGGCAGTGTTGCGCAATTTCCTCGATGCCGAATTTCATGTAGATGCCCGGCGCCAGCATGTCGGTGTCGAGGTTGTCGCCGAACACCCAGGCATTACCGCTCATGTCAGGCCGCTCATGACAGGAACTCCCGCGGGTCGCTGATGCGCCCGGTAATGGCCGAGGCGGCGACGGTGTAGGGTGAGCCAAGATAAATCTGCGCCGCGGTCGAGCCCATGCGGCCCTTGAAGTTGCGCGCGGTGGTGCTGATGGTGACGGTGTTCTCGTCGAGCAGGTAATTGCCGTAACCGGCGCAGGCGTTGCAGGCGTTGGGCAGGAGCTCGGCCCCGGCGTCGAGCAGCGCACCTAGCGTGCCTTCAGCTTGTGCGGTCGTCTGGTCTTTGGCCGAGGCGGGTGCCACCATCAGGCGAACGCCCGCTGCGGCATGGCGGCCGCGCAATACTGCGGCGGCCATGCGCAAGTCATCGAGCTTGGCACCTGTGCAGGCGCCGATATAAGCCATATTGATGGCGGTGTTGTTAAAGGCGCCGACAGCCTCGGATTTGGCCGGGCTGTGTGGCGCGGCGACTTGCGGGGCGAGGGACGCGGCATCAAAGCTGTGGCGCGCCAGCAAAGGCGCGTCCGCATCCGATTGCCAGGTGTCGCAATCGATGTTGTGTACGCCTACCGCATCGAGCCAGGAACGCGTCACCGCATCGGGTGCGATCAGACCCACCTGGCCGCCAAACTCGGCCGTCATATTGGCTAGGGTCATGCGCTCCTGCATTGACAAGGCCGTGATGGCGCTGCCGGCGTATTGGACCGCCTGGTATTGCCCGCCGTCCATGCCGAAGCGGCCGCACAGAAATAGCATCATGTCCTTGGCCGACACGCACTTGCCAAGCTGCCCGGTCCATTCGATCAGGATGGTATGCGGGACGCGCAGCCAGATCTCGCCGGTGACCAGCACACCGAGCATCTCAGTCGCACCGATGCCGAACATATAGGTGCCAAAGGCGCCACCTGTCGGCGAATGACTGTCGCCGCCGACAGCGAACATGCCAGGACGCAGGTGGCCCTTTTCGGGCAGCACTACGTGGCAGATGCCCTCGCCATCGTGAAAGTTTTTTATGCCCGCTTCGCCGGCCCAGTCGCGCGCGATGCGGATGATCTTGCGGCTGTCCTCGTCGTTGGCGGGCAGGTAATGGTCGGTGATGAGCACCACCTTGTCCGGATCCCAGACCTTGGCGCCGAGTTTTTCCAGCATCGGTTTGACGCGGCGCGGGCCGCCGGAGTCGTGCATCATCGCCAGATCGACCTTGCAGGTGACGATCTCACCGGGCGTCACGGCGGCTTTGCCTGCGGCGCGGGCGATGAGTTTTTGTGCGAGCGTTTGTGCCATGGTGCGCAGGGTTGTTTTCAGGGTTGTGGTTGGGGCTTAGTGGCCAAGAGCAAAAGAACACAGCCGATTCATTCTGGTTTCGCCCCAGAGTATTTTACGACCGGCGCCCAGCGCCGCAGGTCTTCGCGCACAAATGCGCTAAAGTCGGCGGACGAATTGCCCACCGGCACCGCACCCTCCAGCTCAAGGCGTTTTTTCATCTCGGGCGAATGCACCGCCTTGGCCACCGCGTCATTGAGGATGCGTGCAAGCTCCGGTGGCAACCTGGCCGGTCCGAACACCCCGAACCAGGCGTTGGACTCAAAGCCAGGCACCACTTCGCTAATGGCCGGAATGTCCGCAAAGGCGGGCAGTCGTTTGGCGCTGGTGACGCCATAGGCCCTGAGCTTGCCGGCCTTGACCTGCTGCATGCCCGTGACGGTGCTGATGAACATCAGCTCGACCTGTCCGGCGATGACGTCGGTCAGTGCCGGCGCGGTGCCGCGGTAGGGGATGTTGACGATGAACACGCCCGCCTGCATTTTCAACAGGTCGCTGGCCATATGCAGCGAGGAGCCGAGGGCGCCGATGGCAAAGTTCAGTTTCCCCGGTTTGGCCCTGGCCAGGGTGAGCAGCGCTTTGAGGTCGCTCGCCGGCACAGCGGGGTTGCCAACGAGCAGGCTGGGCACCGTGGCGATCATGCTGATGGGCGTGAAGTCGAGCAGCGGATCGAAGGGCAGGCTCTTGTAGAGCGAGGCGTTGATGGTGTGGCTGGTAAAGCTGACCAGCAGGTTGTAACCGTCGGGCGGTGATTTGGCGATGGCCTCCGCGGCAATGTTGCCGCCCGCGCCGGCGCGGTTCTCAACCACGACGGCCTGCCCGAGCGTGCGCGTCATTTCAGCGGCAATTGAGCGTGCCAGCGTGTCGGTGGTGCCGCCTGCGGGGGCGCCAACCAGCAGGCGAATCGGTTTGGACGGGAAAGCCTGCGCTGCGGCAACGCCCGCTGCGGCGAGCAAGGCCACCGCAAGCCAGGTCCGTATCGTGGTGATGGCGGTCATATTGGCGCTTATATTGGCGTTCATATGCCCAGGTAGGCGCGCTTGAGGCCTTCGTTGGCGAGCAACGCAGCGGGTGTGCCCTCGAAGGCGATGGCGCCGTTTTCCATCACATAGGCGCGATCGGCGATCTCCAGCGACTGGCCGACATTTTGTTCCACCAGCAGGATGGCCAGGCCGTCCTTGTTGAGGCGCTTGATCAGCGCGAACATCTCCTCCACCAGTAGCGGCGACAAGCCCAGGGAGGGTTCATCGAGGACTAGCAGTTTGGGCTCGGCCATCATGCCGCGGCCGATCGCCAGCATTTGCTGTTCGCCGCCCGACAGGGTGCCCGCATGTTGGGCGACGCGATCTTTGAGCCGTGGAAATATGCCAAACACCCGCTCAAGATTGCGGGCGCGATGGACGCGACCGCGGCGGTAGCTGCCAAGCTCGATATTCTCCAGCACCGTGAGATTGGGAAAAACCCGCCGGCCCTCGGGCACCTGGATCAGCCCGGCGGCGACGATGTTTGCGGTGCCGGCGCGCGTGATATCGGCGCCATCAAAGTGCACACTGCCGCCCAGGGCCTTGAGCAAGCCGCAGACGGTGTTGTTGAAGGTCGACTTGCCGGCGCCGTTGGAGCCGAGCACCGCGACGATCTCACCGGCATGGATATCAAGACTCACGCCGCGGAGAATTTCGACGGCACCATAGCCCGAGCGTAGATCGCGAACCTCAAGCATGGCCCGCCTCCGTCGCCTTGCGCAGGCGCGCGGCCGTGCCCTGCCCAAGGTAGGCCTCGATGACGCGGGTGTCACTGGTGACCTCTTGTGGCGTGCCTTGCGCGATCAACTGGCCGTTGCTCAGCACGTACACCGATTCGGCGAGGTTCATGACCGCCTGCATCACGTGCTCGATCATCAGCACGGTCACGCCCGAATCGCGGATATGACGTATCACCGGGATCATCTCGGTGATCTCCTGCGGATTGAGTCCCGCCAGGACCTCGTCGAGCAACAGCAGTTGCGGCCCGGTGGCGAGGGCGCGCGCCAGTTCCAGGCGCTTGCGTCCGGCGACCGTAAGATTGAGCGCGAGTTTGTCGAGCTGGCCGGCGAGGCCCACTTGCTGCGCGACATGCTCGGCGTGCGCCAGCGCGGCGCTACGCGAGGCGCGCCGCAGGTGTGCCCCGACGGCGATGTTCTCGCGCACGGTTTGCGCGCCGAAGGGTTGCACGATCTGGAAGGTGCGCGCCATGCCGAGGCGGCAAATCAAATGTGGCGCAAGCCCGGTGATGTCCTGGTCGAGCAGGCGTACGCTGCCGCTGTCGGGTTTGAGAAAGCCCGACACCAGGCCGAACAGTGTCGATTTGCCGGCGCCGTTGGGGCCGATCAGGCCGACGATGGCGCCCTTGCGCACGCTGAGCGTGACATCGCCGACCGCGCGCAGGCCGCCAAAGCTGATCGACAGGCCGCGCGCCTCAAGCACCGGAGCCGCCTTTCTTGTTGTCAGGGGATTCGTCGCGGGTGTCGTTACGGACCTTGCGGCGGAACAGGCCGATGATGCCCTGCGGCAGGAAGGTGACCATCAGGATCAGCACCACGCCGTAGGCGATCAGGTTGACGCCGGGCGCATCGCCTGTCAGGGCGCCGGTTGCCTGGCCAAGCAGGTGTAGTACCGCGGCACCGAGCAGCGGACCCCACAGTGTACCCATGCCGCCGATGATGGGACCGAGCAAGGCCTCGATTGATACCGCCGGGCCGTAGGCGAGATGCGGGTCGATGTAATGGAAAAACTGCACGTAAAAGGCGCCGCCTGCGGCCATCAGCGCGCCCGATATCATGATCGCCCCCAGCTTGACGCGAAACACGTTGACCCCGAGCGCCGCGGCCGAATCTTCGTTGTCACGCACCGCCTGCAGCCAGGCGCCGTAACGCGAACGCTTGAGCCACCAGGTGATGAGCAGGCCGGCAAGCACGAAGGCGAGCATGAGGTAGAGGTAGCCGCCCTTGCCGGCGAACTGCAGGTCCGCGGCTGATTCCTTGAGCGGCACCATCAGGCCGACGCCCGCGCCGGTGAAGGTGAAGGTGTTGGCGAGGATGCGAAAAACCTCGGCAAAGGCGAGGGTCACCAGGGCGAAATAAGAGCCCTTGAGGCCGTAGCGAAAAGACAGTGCACCGATGAATGCGCCGACGGCCGCGCCAAGGGCGAGCGCCGCTGCGAGCGCCGCCCAGGCGTTCCAGCCAAATTTCACTTGCAGCACCCCCATGGCGTAGGCACCGCTGCCGAAAAACACCGCGTGGCCGAAGGAGAACTGGCCGCCGAATCCGCCCAGGATGTTCCAGGCCTGCCCCAGCAGCGCGGCGTAGAGGGTCATGATGACCAGGTTGAGGGTCGCTCCTGAGGTGATGAACAGCGGCGCCAGTGCGACCAGCGCGCCGAACACCAGAATGCCGGCCAGTTCTTTCATGCCGCCGCTCACCCCGCCGCTCACACCTTGGCCCCGAACAGGCCTTGCGGCCGGAACAGCAGCACGGTGATAAAGATCAGGAAAATGCCAATCTGCCCCAGGCTCTCGCCCAGCCACAGGCCGCCGACCGATTCGACGACGCCGATGAGCAGGCCACCGAGCAATGCGCCGGTAAAGCTGCCCATGCCCCCCAGCACCACGATGGTGAAGGCGATCAGCACAAAGCCGCCGCCCACCGTCGGATTGACGTAATACGCCGGCAGTAAAAAGCAGGCGGCCGCGCCGAGGCAGGCGAGGCCGATGCCAAAGCTCATGGCAAACACGTGCTCGACGTCGATGCCCACCAGACGCGCGCCCTGGCGCTCCTTGGCGCAGGCGCGAATGGCGCGCCCGAGGTCGGTGCGGCCGATGACCAGCAAGAGGATGGTGGCGGTGGCGAGTGCGCCGCCAAAGGCGATGACCTTGGGCACGGAGATCAGCGCACCGCCTATGTCCAGGGTTGACAGTGTGTAAGGCGTGTCGATATTGCGCGTATCGGACTTGAAGGCGTACAGCGCGAGGTTCTCGAGGATGATGGAGATGCCCAGCGTGACCAGCAGGATGTTCTCGTCCTTGCCGTGGCTGGCGCGGCCGATGACAAAACGCTGCAATGCGTAACCAAAGGCAAACATCGCCGGCACCATGATAGGCAGGGCCGCGTAGGGATCGATGCCGGCGCGCTGGTGCAGAAAATAGACGCCGTAGAGCGCGACCATCAGCGCCGCGCCGTGGGCGAAGTTGATGATGTGCAGCACGCCGTAGATCAGCGTCAGCCCGAGCGCGATCAGCGCATAGACCGCGCCGGTGGTCAGTCCGTTCAGGACAGACGGGAAGAGGATGGAGAATTCAAGCATTTAACGGATCGGCGCTCCTCTCGCGCCGTCAGGCATTGTTGATGTCATTGCGAGGAGCGCAGCGACGAAGCAATCTCGTATAGCGGGTACCCCTTTACAAGGGCGACGAGATTGCTTCGCTGCGCTCGCAATGACGGCAGTACAGATACGGCGCGTCAGGCCTTCCAGGGGAAGACCGGTTCGGCTTCGGCGTAGGTATAGGTATTGGGCAGGATCACTTGTTCTTGTGACGGCCAGCCCGATGTCACGGGATTGCTTCGTCGCTTCGCTCCTCGCAATGACGGCGGTTTTAATACAGCGCGTCAGGCCTTCCAGGGGAACACCGGCTCGGCTTCGGCGTAGGTGTTGGGCAGGATGACCTTGATGTCGTTTTTCAGGACTTGTGTCATCAGCGGCTGCGCGCCCTGGTTTTGCCCGCCGACGAATTTGGTCGGACCGTAGGGCATGAAATGCTTGTCCCAGGTCGAGTTGGCCAGCGCATCGACAATGGCGCCGCGATCGCGCGACTTGGCGCGCTCAATGGCGTCGGCCAGCAGGTAGACGGCCTGGTAGTTGAGGAATACCTCGTAGGTGAAAAACTCACCCATTGCCTCGATTTTCTTTTTCAGCGCCAGGGCGCGCTTGTCCTTGGGGTTGTACCAGTGGTTGCAGTCGATCACGCCGTTGGCGGCATCGGGGAATTCCTTGACGAACTTGAAGCTGGAGGCGGCGCCGCCCAGCACCGAGTAAATCGCCTTGGGCTGCACGTTCTGTTGCTTCATCGTGCGAACCAGCAGCGCGTATTCGTTGAAATAATTGGCCGGAATGACGATGTCCGGGTTGAGCGCTTTCATGCGCAGCACGATGTTGTTGAAATCGCGCGTCGGGTTGGCGTGCTTGACCACTTCCTTGACCTCGTAGCCCATGCCGGGCAGCTCGGCGGCAAGCAGGTTGGCGGTGCCGGTGCCAAACAGCGACTCTTCGTGGATGATCATCACGGTCTTGGCCGGTTTGCGCGCCAGCGTGTTCATGATGTGCAGGTTGTTGATGGCCGCGCGCGCCACCAGCTTGTAGCCGGGCGCAAAGCGGAAGGTGTTTTTGAGGCCGCGCTCGACGATCTGGTCGGCGACGCCGACATCGACCACGTGCGGAATGTTGTATTTGGCCGCCGCCTGCGTTGTGGCGAGGCAGATGGCGCTGGCGTAGGCGCCGACAATGGCCGACACGCCGGCCTCGTTCAGCTTCTCCACTTCGGACACGCCGACCTGGGGTTGCGACTGCGCATCGGCATAAATGGCCTCCAGCTTGGCGCCGCCCAAGGACTTGATGCCGCCTGTGGCATTGATTTCCTCAACCGCCAGCTTGGCGCCGACGCGGCACAGGTTGCCCGAGTAGGCCAGAAAGCCGGTCACCGGGTGCAGGATGCCGACCTTGATCGGGCCGGACTGGCTTTGCGCGATGGCCGGAAAGCCGGCGACGGCGGTCGCCGCGGTGATGGCTGCGGATTGCTTGAGGAATGTGCGGCGTTGGGTTGTCATGGGTGCCTCCTTGGGTGGAATCAACAATTGGCGCAATGGCAGAGCAGTCTAGGATGCCAGAATAGCCTGAATCAATACGCCAGATAAGCGCCATACGCGGACTTGCTCTGGCAGTGGCTATTCTAAGGCCGATTTCGATCCGGTTTGCCATTGCCGCCCCGTTCCGGTAACGTGCAGGCAACGTTAGGGGTCCTGACGGCCGGAAAAGCTAGAATTTACGGTCGCCGGGTGAGAGAGTCCCTCTGAACCTGATGCGGATAATGCCGCCGCAGGGAAGCGTTGGCAGCTCATTTCCATTGCGCCTGCCGCGCCCCTGCAGCTTTCCAGTACTGCAAGGAGCGAATATGAACGCCAATCCCAAGTTTCTCGCGCAAACCGCGCATGTCGATGAAGCGGCCGTCCAGCCGCTGCCCAATTCACGCAAGGTCTATGTCGAGGGTTCGCGCCCGGATATTCGCGTGCCCATGCGCGAGATCAGCCAGTCCGACACGCCGGCTTCTTTTGGTGCGGAAAAAAACCCGCCAATCACGGTGTACGACTGCTCCGGTCCGTACTCCGATCCGGAGGCGAAAATCGACATCCGCACCGGCCTGGCCGCAATGCGCGCCGGCTGGATTGCCGAGCGCAATGACACCGAGGAATTGCCCGGCCCCAGCTCGGCGTTTGGCGTCGAGCGTCTGAATGACGCCAAGCTGGCCGAACTGCGCTTCAACCTGCACCGCAAACCGCGCCGTGCCAAGGCCGGCGTGAACGTGTCGCAGATGCATTACGCCCGCAAGGGCATTGTTACGCCGGAGATGGAGTTCGTCGCCATTCGCGAGAACCTGCGCCGTCACGAATACGTGGCATCGCTCAAGGCCTCCGGCCCGATGGGCAACAAGCTCGCCGACCTAATGATGCGCCAGCACCCGGGGCAGAGTTTTGGCGCGAGCATCCCGGGTGAAATCACCGCCGAGTTTGTGCGCGACGAAGTGGCGCGCGGGCGTGCCATCATCCCGAACAACATCAATCATCCTGAATCCGAGCCGATGATCATCGGCCGCAATTTTCTGGTGAAGATCAACGCCAATATTGGCAACTCGGCGCTCGGTTCGTCGATCGGCGAGGAAGTCGAGAAAATGACCTGGGCCATCCGCTGGGGCGGCGACACGGTGATGGACCTGTCGACAGGCAAGCACATCCACGAGACGCGCGAATGGATTGTGCGCAACTCGCCGGTGCCCATCGGCACGGTGCCTATCTACCAGGCTCTTGAGAAAGTCGACGGCAAGGCCGAGGACCTGACCTGGGAGATTTACCGCGACACGCTGATCGAGCAGGCCGAACAAGGGGTGGACTACTTCACCATCCACGCCGGCGTGCTGCTGCGCTATGT
>JANXRV010000098.1:0-20251 GCA_025356665.1 Pseudomonadota bacterium | reverse complement strand
GCTGCAGATTCTTTCGGTCTCGGTGTTCGAGAAAATACAGATCTCTTCCGCCTTCCAGCCCCACGAATACCCAGAAAATCAATCAAATATCGCCAACCAATTGAACTTGTTTGATATTTAACCGGACACTACTGATGTCGCGCGTCTAATGCGACATCAACACCGGCACGGTCATGTGGTGGAGCATGGTGCGCGTCACCCCACCAAGAGCCAGTTCACGGATGCGCGAATGACCGTATCCGCCCATCACGATCAGGTCGGTACCCAGGTCCGCGGCTCGTGACAAAAGCCACGGCCCCACCTCCATGCCACCAGACTCACTGCTTGCAGCCTCGGCCTTTACGCCGTGGCGCGCAAGAAAGAGGGAAATGTCGGCGCCCGGCTCCTTACCGTGATCGCCGCTGCGTCCGGGATTGACGGCGAAAACGGTGACCTTGTCGGCGCGCTTGAGTAAGGGCAGGGCGTCGGCAACCGCACGCGCCGCCTCACGACTGGCGTTCCAGGCCAGCAGCACTTGTTTGCCTATGGTCGGGAAGGTGCCCGCATAAGGCACGACCAACACCGGCCGGCCTACCGATAACAAGACGCGATCGACAAAGTCCGGAGCCATCATCGACTGCTCATCTTCCGGGTCGGACTGCCCCATGATCACCAAATCGGCATACCGCGCATGCATCGTCATCGCGTCAACCGGATCTTTGCCCGATACGCGCATCTCCGCGCCGGATATGCCTGCCTTGGTCGTGACATCGTGAAAGCGGGCGGTCATGGCGTCAATCTGTTCACGCTGGATTTCCACGACTCTGTCATGGAAAAGATCCGCCCCCATACGCGTTCTGGCGTAGCGTGGCAATTCGGGTTGGCTCATCACATACAGACCGGCAAGATGGCCGTCAAAGTTCAGGGCAAACCGCGACGCAAGACCAACCCTGCCTTCGCAGTGGCCGTCGTCATCAAGATGTACCAGCACACTTTTGTAACTCATCGCTTTCTCCTTTACTGATTGCTGATTGCTGATTGCTGATTGCCTGAACAGCCCCCGCAGGATCGCAGAAACGTTTTTTACATGGCTACAGCTTGGCAGCAAGCGACCGGGGCGCTTTGACTAGGATCAAATCAAGGCGATATGTATATGCCTTGGCGCGTCCGTGATCAGTCCGGGGGGGAGTTGCGACAGGAAAGCTTCCATCCTGGTCACCAACCAGGCCGGCGTCTCCAGCATCGGATAATGGCCGCAGTTGGGGAGAACCTCTATTTGCGCGTGGGGGTAGAGCGTGGGAAAGCTCGCCCGGACAAACGCCTCGCCTCGCTTAGGCCGCCCTCATGCTGCCCAAGCAGCACCAGCATGGGCGCTGTGACCGCCCCCGCCTCAGCGGCACTCTCGGGGCCACGCGCCGCAAGCCTCGTATCAGCCACAACATCGCCGGTGGCTGGATGGTGCCTGCCATTGTATTTATAATGAATCGAAGAATCATCCCTGCACCGCAGCATTAGTGAGATAGCTCTCCTGCCCTTCGCTATTCTCCAGCACGCCTAGCACCCCAAGCACTCCAAGCACTCCAAACCTAAGCCTCCTCCAGCCCTCCCCTAAACGCAAGCTGCCCCGCTGCCATGACGACAACGCTCAAATACCAAACCGGGTTTGGTAATAATTTTTCCTCCGAGGCCTTGCCCGGGGCACTTCCTCTCGGGCGCAACAGTCCGCAAAAGGCGCCCTACGGCCTCTATGCCGAGCTTTTATCCGGGTCCGCGTTTACCGCGCCGCGTGCCGAAAACCGCCGAACCTGGGTTTACCGCATTCGTCCCTCGGCAATGCACAAGCCCTTCGTGCGCATAGACAAGCACCTGCTTCGCGGCGCGCCCTTTGATGAAATGGCACCGCCGCCGACGCAGTTGCGCTGGAACCCCCTGCCCATTCCAGTCGTAGCCACGGACTTTGTCGAAGGCATGGTGACGATGGCGGGCAACGGCGATGCGGCCACACAGACCGGCATGGCCGCGCATATTTACGCCGCCAACCAGTCAATGACCGAGCGCGCGTTCTGCAACGCCGACGGCGAAATGCTGATCGTGCCGCAACAGGGACGGCTCCGGCTCGTTACCGAACTGGGTGTGCTGGAAACAGCACCGGGGGAGATCGCACTCATCCCGCGCGGCATGCGTTTTCGCGCCGAACTGCCTGACGGCCCGTCGCGCGGCTATATTTGCGAAAATTTCGGTGCGGCCTTCCGTCTGCCCGAACTCGGGCCAATCGGCTCAAACGGCCTGGCCAATGCACGCGACTTCCTCACTCCGATCGCTGCCTACGAAGAGCGTGACACGCCGCACGAACTGGTCACCAGATTCGCCGGCAATCTGTGGTCGGCGACGATGGCGCATTCGCCCATCGACGTGGTTGCCTGGCACGGCAACCTCGCGCCATGCAAATACGACCTCGCCAACTTCATGGTCATAGGCTCGACCAGCTTCGACCATCCAGACCCGTCCATTTACACCGTATTGACGTCACCCTCCGACACCGCCGGAACCGCCAACGCCGATTTCGTCATCTTCCCACCGCGCTGGCTGGTCGGCGAAAATACCTTCCGCCCCCCCTGGTACCACCGCAACGTCATGAGCGAGTTCATGGGCCTGATCCACGGCGTCTACGACGCCAAGGCGGAAGGTTTCGTGCCCGGGGGCGCGAGCCTGCACAACGCCTGGGTGGCACACGGCCCGGACGCTGAAACCTTTGAACGCGCGTCGAATGCACGACTGGAACCGCACAAAGTGAAAGACACCATGGCATTCATGTTCGAGACGCGCTATGCGCTGCGCCCCACACGCCGCGCCATCGAAGCACCCGAATTGCAGCAGAATTATTTCGAATGCTGGCAGGGGCTGCAAAAAAATTTCAACGGCAAGCCCTGACACCGACATCCTTGCCCGGCGCAAAAAGCGTCCGGACAAAATGCACAAGGAAAAACACATGAATCGGCTCACGCTCAGACTCACGCTCACGCTCAGGCTCTGGGGGGCGGCTTTGGCGCTCGCCCTGTCTCTACTGCTCGCCGCGTCAAGCGCATCGGCGCAAGTCTATCCGGCAAAGCCGATCAAGCTCGTGCAGGGTTTCGGTGCCGGGGGCAACGGCGACACCACGGCGCGCATCCTCGCGCAAGGCATGTCGCAGGGACTGGGCCAGCCCATCGTGGTCGAGGGGCGCACCGGTGCCGGGGGCAACATCGCCTCGGAATTCGTGGCCAAGTCGCCGGCTGATGGCTATACGCTGGTACTACTGACCGGCGGACACGCCGTGTCGGGCGGCCTCTACAAGTCGCTGCCATTCGACCCGGTCAACGATTTCGCCATGGTCTCCGCGGTGACATTTTTTCCCTTCGTGATTTCCGTGCGCACCGATCATCCGGCAAAAACGCTGGCGGATTTTTTGGCCATGGCGAAAAAGGCTCCCGGCACCCTCAAGTACAGTTCAGTCGGCATAGGCTCGACCCAACACCTGGCGGGCGAACTGCTGGCCTCGAGCGCGGGGGTGGAGCTGACGCACGTGCCCTATCGTGGTGGTGGCGCTCCGGTAGAGGGCCTGCTGCGTGGCGATGTCGACATCATGATCGACACCGTCACCTTCACCGCCGCGCAGATCAAGGGTGGCCGGATACGCGCACTCGCAGTCACCAATCCCGCGCCCTGGCCCGCGCTACCGGGCGTGCCTACCGTCGCCGAAACCGTGCCCGGCTACGAAGTGCGCTCATGGACCGGGCTTGCCGCACCCAAAGGAACGCCCGCAGATATCGTCGACCGGCTCAACGCCGAGGCACGCCGCGCGCTGGCGCTACCGGAGATAAAAGGCCGCTTCGAAGAACTCGGTAACGAGGTGCGGCCGACCAGCAGCAATGAGCTGAAAATCCACGTCGCGACCGAAATCGCCAAGTGGAAGCGCGTCGTCGAACAGGCAAAAATAGAACGGCAATAAGACAGATCGGCTGGAACCGCCCGACTGACGGGGCTTTCCGGCGCATGCACCTGTCGCCGGCAGGCAAACGCTCAGACCCTCAAACACTCAAACACTCAAACACTCAAACGCTTAGCGTCGCGCCGTCGCGGCGTCCGGCGTCCAGCCACCACCCAGGGATTTCATCAGGTCGACGCTATAGCTGAGGCCGGCCTGGCGGTTACGCACCAGCGCCAGTTCGGCATCGTTGGCGGTGCGCTGCGTATCGAGCACTTCAAGATAACCCGAGTAGCCCGCCTCGTAGCGCAGTTTTGCCAGGTGCAGCGACTTGCGCGCCGCCTCGACACGCGCCTGCAAGTCGCGCTCAGCCTCGGTCGTTTGCTGCACGTTACTGAGCGCGTCGGCAACATCGCGGAAGGCCGTCTCCACCGACTTCTGGTAACTCGCCAGTGACTGGCGCTGGCGCGCCTCGGCCTGTTCGGTGCGTGCCGCGTATTTGCCCGAATCAATGATAGGCATCAGCACACCGAGGCCAAGCGACCAGATGCGCGCGCCGCCCGCCAACAAGTTGCCCAGCGTCTCGCTGGAACCGCCGTAGGATGCGGTGAGTGAAAAAGTCGGCAGTTGCGCCGATTTGGCAACACCGATCTGCGCGTTGGCGGCGATGAGGTTCTGTTCAGCCTGGCGCACATCCGGCCGGCGCTCGAGCAGCGTCGAGGGCAAGCCGGCTGGCGGCAAGGGTGGCTGCGGCATACGCCGCAGGTCGCCCTCGCTCAAGGCCAGGTCGAGCTTGCCGGTGAGCGCGCCCAGCTGGTGTTCATAGGCGAGGCGCTGGCGCAACAGATCACGCAGTTGCACCGCGGCATCGGCGCGCGCCGCTTCGGCCTGATTGACATCGAGGTCGGAGGCAAGCCCGCCCCGCGCGCGACTGCCCACCAGCTTGCGCGACTCTTCGCGCGTGGCGAGTGACTCGCGCGTGACAATGATTTGCGCATCTATGGACCGCAGACTGAAATAGACCTGTGCCGTCGATCCGGCCAGCGTGAGACCGACCACGTCGCGCGCATAGCCCGTGCTTAGCAGCTGCGACCGCGCCGATTCTGCAGTGCGACGCAAATGGCCCCAGAAATCGAGCTCGAAGTTGGTCGAGGCGGTGAGCCTCTGATTTTTTTGTATCACCGGCACGCTGGCCGGAATCGGCTGAGCGTTGAGCGTGCTCGAGCGGGTGCGCGCGGTGTTGCCCCCCAGGTCCACCTGCGGCAGCAGCGTCGCATCCACTTCACGCAGCGCCGCCTCAGCCTCGTCCAGCTTGGCCACGGCAAACCGGATATCGGCATTTTTTGCCAGCGCAGCGTCCACCAGGCCGTTCAGCGTGGCGTCGCCATAAAGTGTCCACCAGTTTGCCGGTATCGCAATAGTGCCGGCGGCGCTGGTATCTCCAAACGTGGCGGGCAGTTCAAGCGCGGGGCGCTGGTAATCAGGCCCGACGGAGGCACAGGCGGCCAGCAGCAAGGCCAGGGCGGGCGCGCAGGCGGCGTGACCGGAACGCTTCAATACGCCCATCATGCCTCCGCTTCCGGCCTGGCAGCGGGCGTGACACCCGCCTTGTCGCGACGCGCGAACAGGATAAAGAACAAGGGCACAAAAATCGTCGCAATGAATGTGGCCGCCAGCATGCCGCCAAATACACCTGTCCCCATGGAACGGCGCGCCGCCGCGCCCGCGCCGCTGGCAAACACCAGCGGCACGACGCCAAGCACGAAGGCAAGCGAGGTCATGACGATGGGACGAAAACGCAGCCTCGCGGCATCGACCGCGGCCTCCAGAGCCGGCTTTCCGGCAAGCAGGCCTTGTTGCGCAAACTCAACAATGAGGATGGCGTTCTTCGCTGCGAGTCCGATCAGCACCACCAAGCCGATCTGGAAGTAGATATCGTTTTCCATGCCTCTTAAAAATACGTAGCCCAGTGCGCCGGCGATGGCGAAGGGTACGGCCAGCAACACCGCCGCCGGCAGGCGCCAGCGTTCGTAGAGTGCGGCGAGAATCAGGTAGACCATGACAAGCGCGAAACCAAAGGCAAACACCGAGGCGCTGCCAGTGCGTTTTTCCTGGTAGGCCTGACCGGTCCAGGCAATCGCATAGCCTTCGGGCAACGCCTTGGCGGCGACCTCCTCCACCGCGCGAATGGCATCGCCTGAGCTGATGCCGGGTTTGCCGCTGCCGACGATCTTGGCCGCGATAAAGCCGCTATAGCGGTCCAGTTGCTCCGCTCCGACCACACTGGTGGTGCGGATGATGGCCTTGAGCGGAACCATCTGCCCGCTCACCGCCGAACGTACATACACGTTGCCCAAGTCCTCGGGCTTGGCGCGGTAAGCCGCATCGGCCTGGATCTGCACACGGTAGGTACGGCCGAATTTGTTAAAGTCATTCACATACAGGGCACCCATGGTGCTTTGCAGTGCGTCAAAGACATCGGTGATCGGCACGCCAAGCGCAAGCGTTTTTTCACGGTCGACCTCAACCAGAATCTGTGGCACCGAGGGACGGAAAAAAGTGTTGATGCCCTGCAAGGCCGGATGTTTTTGCAGCGCGCCGACAAATTCCTGCGTCACTGCGGCGAGTTTTTTCGGATCGGCGTCGCCCCGGCCCTGCACGTAGACCTCAAAACCGCCTGCCGAGCCGAGGCCGCGTATCGCCGGCGGGTTGAAGGCGAAGGCAATGCCCTCGCGCAGCGTGGCAGCCTTCTTGGAAATATCGCCGACCACCTGCTGCGCCGTCGCTTCGCGATCATTCCATGGCTTGAGTGGGACAAACATCGTCGCCGCGTTGGTTTTGTTACCGCCGCCGATGAGGTCAAAACCGCTGATCACGAACATGTTCTCTATCGCCGGGTTGGTGGTAACCATTTTGCGCAGTTGCTCACCGGCTATGCCGGTTCGTTGCAAGGTCGCACCATCCGGCAGCGTGATGGCGCTAAATACATAACCCTGATCCTCGGACGGCACGAAGCTGCCGGGGATGCGCATGAACATCCATGCGGCTAGCGCCAGTACGCCGATGAAGATCAGCAGCGACACCAAGCGGCGGCGCAGCGCAAAACTCACCCCGCCGAGGAAGCCTGCCGTGAAGCGTGCGAAGCCGTCGTTGAACGGCTTGAACAAGCGCGACCCGTGGTCACCCTTGTGTAGCAGGATGGCGCACAAGGCGGGGGTCAGCGTCAGCGCGGTAAAACCCGAGATGACCACCGAAATGGCAACGGTCACGGCGAACTGCTTATAGAGCTGACCGGCAATACCGCCGAGGAACGCGACCGGGACGAACACCGCACACAGCACCAGCACAATCGCCACGATGGCGCCCGATACTTCGCGCATCGCCTCGATTGCGGCTTCCTTGGCTTCCATGCCCTGCTCGCGCATAAGGCGCTCAACGTTCTCCAGTACTACGATGGCGTCGTCAACGACGATGCCTATGGACAAGACCATCGCGAACAGAGTCAGTGTGTTGATTGAGAATCCAAACAACCACAGGCCGGCGAAAGTACCGATCAGCGATACCGGCACGGCGATCATCGGAATGAGCGTGGCACGCCAGGTTTGCAGGAACAGGTAGACCACCAGAACCACCAGCAGCGCGGCTTCAAATATGGTTTTGACGACCTCCTCGATAGAGGACTGGACAAACCGCGTGGTATCGAACGGGATCAGGTAGTCGACCCCCTTAGGGAAAGTCTTTTTCGCCTCGACCATGCGGTCGCGCACGGCATTGGCCACGTCCAGCGCATTGGCGCCGGACTGCAAAAATACCGCCAAGCCTATGGCAGGGCTACCATTCAGGCTGTTGACTGAGTCGTAATTCTGCGCACCCAGTTCAAGCCGTGCGATGTCCTTGAGCTTGATGTTTCCCGAGGATCCGCCGCCACGCACCAGAATGTCACCAAACTCCGCCGGATCGACGAGCCGGCCGCGCGCCGTCACGGTATAGACGAGCATCTGCCCGTCCAGCGCCGGTTCAGCGCCGACCTTTCCGGCTGCGTACTGGGCGTTTTGGGCGCGAATCGCAGCCGCCACGTCCGTCGGCGTAATACCGAGCTGCGCCATGCGGTCGGGCTGGAGCCATACGCGCATGGAATAGTCGCGTGCGCCGAATACAGAAACATCGCCAACGCCGGGAAGGCGCTTAAGGTCATCGACGAGGTTCAGGCTGCCGTAGTTGGACAAAAACAGCGTATTGCGGCTGCCGTCAGGTGAATTGAGCGCGGCCACCAGCAGGATGTCGTTTGAACGCTTTTGTACAATGACACCGTTGCGGCGCACTTCGTCAGGCAGTCGCGGCAATGCAATTTGCACGCGGTTATTGACATTAAAGGTCGCCTGATCGATGTTGGTACCAACTTCGAAGGTGGCGGTAATGGTCAGTACGCCGGTCGAGGCCGAGGTCGAGCTGAAGTACAACAGGCGCTCGACGCCGGACAATTGCTCTTCGATCGGTGCCGCCACCGATTTGGCCAGGGTTTCGGCGCTCGCGCCGGTATAGGTGGTGGTAATCGTCACGGTAGGCGGGGCGATTTCCGGGTACTGCGCGATAGGCAGCATTTTTGCCGCTACCAAGCCCGCAATGACGATGATGATCGCGATGACGCTGGCGAAAATAGGCCGCTCAATAAAGAATCTGGACATGGTCGCCCCGCTTAGCCGGCTTTTTTAGCGGCAGGATCGACGGACTTGCCCGCATCACCCGGCACACTCTTGGCCGCGTCGGCCTTGGGCGCACCTGCGGGGCCCGCCGGCGCGACTTCACCGGGCGCGTTCGGGCTAACAGGCGCACCAGGGCGCAGTTTGAGCAGATTGTCGATGATCACGCTGTCGCCTGCGGCGAGACCTTTGCGGATCACCCAGTCCTTGCCCAGCCAGCTTGCCGCCTCGACCGGCCTTGGCACCGCCTTGCCATCGGCGACGGTCCAGACAAACCGCCCCTGATCGGACTGCATGACCGCCGACTGCGGCACCAGCACCGCCTGTTCCTCACCCGCCACCACCTGGGCTCGTACAAACTGGCCCGGAAGCAGCGCAAGCTCAGGGTTCGCGAATTCGGCGCGCATTTGCACCGTGCCCAGCCTGGCATCGACTGTCGAGGCGGTGAAATTGAGGCGGCCGTTGGCGGCGATCACTTTGCCGTCCGCTTGCACCAGTCGCACCTCGGCCTTTTTCGCCAATTTGCGCAACTGCGCGTATTCGCTCTCGGCGAATGAAAAACGCACCCAGATCGGATTGGTTTGCACTACGGTCGTGAGCAGGGCGCTGTCCGTGCCGGCCGTCACCAGGCTACCCTCGGAGCGTTGGGCGCGTCCCGTTACGCCGGCGATAGGCGCACTGACTGCGGTGTACGACAGATTGAGTTCGGCCTCACGCAACTTGGCCTCGGCAGCGGCCAGGGTCGCGTCGGATTGTTTTAGCGTCGAGGTGGCGTCATCGTATTCCTTCTGACTGATGGCTTTTTCAGCGGCCAGTTGTTTGAGCCGTCCTGACTCGCGCCGCGACTGCTCGTTTTTGGCCTTTTCCTGATCCAGGGCGGCCTTTGACTGGGCCAGCGCAATTTCATAGGGCGCGCGTTCGATCTGGAACAGCACCGCATCGACGCGGGCGAGTTCACCTTCCTGATACATGCGTTTTTGCACGATGCCCGTTACACGGGCGCGAATTTCGACTTCGCGCGAGCCCTCGGTCTGTCCTACCGACTCGATCAGCACCGGGACGTTTTGCGCAGAAGCCTTTAACACGGTGACGGGCATGGCGCTGCCCTGCGGCGGCGCAGCGCCCTTATCGGCACCCTGGCCGCAAGCGGCCAACAACAAGGCTAAGCCCAGCATGTTCGCCAAGCGGAGGTTCAGGCCGGACCGTCGTTGGGCGGAAGAAGGCGTTGCAGCATTGCTCGGGCGGGCAGTCATGGCGCGGATATTTCCTTTGGTCTGGAGCGGCGCGGGCAGGATCGTTGCCGGGGCCGGTGGGGAGGTGGTTGACAAATTGGCATCAGACCGATGCTATAATACATACATCCGTGTATGTATGTAAAGGATGCTTACACGGTTCAGGGTTCGTCGCAAGATCGGTTCTACAATCAAAAATCAGGGAAAAATGGCAAGGCGCACAAAAGAAGAGGCGTTGGAAACACGAGACCACATTCTCGACACAGCGGAACAGGTGTTCAGCGAGAAGGGGGTGTCACGCTCCTCGCTTGCCGACATTGCCGCCGCTGCGGGCCTTACCCGCGGCGCCATCTACTGGCACTTTCGCAACAAGGCAGACCTGTTCCAGGCGATGATGGACAGGGTCGTCCTGCCAATGGAGCAAATGACCGCCCGTGCCGGCTCTGCCGACCATGACGACCCCCTTGCGTTCGTGCGCGATTGCGCCCTGCATGTGCTCAAGCGCGTCACCAGCGACAAACAATGCCAGCGCGTATTTGAAATCAGCGCGCACAAATGCGAGTACGTGGACGAAATGCGGCAATTGCGCGACCGGCACATAGAGTGCCGCACCGATTGCCTTGCGCAGATTGAACGCGGCTTTCGCAACGCCGCCAAAAAAGGGCTGATTGCCCCCTCGGTCAACACCCGTTACGCGGCGGTGGGACTACATGCATTGGTTGACGGGCTGATCATGAACTGGGTGCTGGATCCCCAATACCTCGGGCTGGCCAAGGCGGCGGCGCCGATGATCGATAACTATATCGACGGAATGAAACCGCACCCCGCCCCCTCGCACAAAGCCGCCCCGCCCAAGGCGGTGCCAAAGCGCCGCGCCGCTCTGGCATCCTGAGCGAAAAAAAACGGCGGACCAGGTCAAGGTCCGCCGTTTTAACCCCGTCCCGAAGAACTCAGGCTGCGCGTTTTTTTTCAGCCTGCTTGAGTGCGGCCGCTTTGGCGTGCAACTGCGCGTAGGCCTGGTGGGCCGCGCCTTCGGCGTCGCCCACGTGAATAGGCGAGCCCATATCGGACATGACCGAGCCGAGAGCCGACAGGCACAGCATGACGTTCTCGGGCTTGCACGAGTAGCCCATCAGGCCGATACGCCAGATCTTGCCGGCAAGAGGGCCCAGTCCGGCGCCAATTTCGAGATTGAACTCGTTCAGCAGGGTTTTCCTGACTTCCGCTTCGCGCGCCATGATGCTCTCGGGAATATGCACGGCATTCATCTGCGGCAGACGCGCCGATTCCTTGACCAGGAATTTCAAGCCCATCGCCTCAAGACCGGCGAGCAGGGCGAGATGATGACGCTCATGGCGGGCCCAGGAGTTCTCTATCCCCTCTTCCTTGAGAATGAGCAGGGCTTCGTGCAGCGCGTAGAGGCTGTTGGTTGGCGCCGTGTGGTGATAGGTGCGGCTGGTGTTGCCCCAATAGCCGGTCAGCAGGTTCATGTCCATGAACCAGGAGTGAATCTTGTCCTTGCGCGCCTTCACATGCTCGACGACGCGATCGGAGAAGGTCACAGGCGACAGGCCGGGGGTGCAGGACAGGCATTTCTGGCTGGCCGAATACGCGGCGTCAATGTTCCACTCATCAACCAGAACGGGCGTGCCGGCTAGTGATGTGACGCAATCGACGATGGCAAGCGTATTGTACTTATGCGCGATCTCGACCAAGGCCTTGGCATCCGACTGAACGCCGGTGGAGGTTTCGGCGTGAATGAAGGCGATGACGCGCACATCGGGATTTTTTTTCAGTGCATCTTCGAGCTTTTGCGGATCAACCGGCTCGCCCCACGCATCCTCGACGATGATCGGGATGCCGCCGGCACGCTCGACGTTCTCTATCATGCGGCCGCCAAAAACGCCGTTACGGCAGACGATAACCTTGTCGTCGGGTGCAACCATGTTAACGAAGCAGAACTCCATGCCAACCGAACCGGGGCCGGACACCGGGAAGGTCAACTGGTTTTTGGTCTGGTAGACGTAACGCAGCAGGCCCTTGAGTTCTTCCATCATCTCGACAAAAATCGGATCGAGATAGCCAATCGCCGGCAAGCTCATCGCCGCCATCACGCGCGGATTGATTTCCGATGGGCCGGGGCCGAGCAGGGTACGCTGCGGCGGGTGGAATGATGTAATACGTTTTACTGGAGCGAAGTCGTTCATGGCGTCACCTAGCAGGGGGGATCCGAAAAGATTTTCATTATCTCCGCGCGATTTCACACGGATGGGTTTCATCGTCGCCGCCTCGTTAAGCACTTCGACTGCGGCAACCTGGCCTTGCGTCACGTGTTCGACTTCCATCGCCCATCGGGAAGGAACATAACCGCACTTGACCCAGTTGTTTACCACAGCCCGGTCAAGGCGAAAGCGGCGGGCGACTTCGGCTTGGCTGCCGAAAATGGCGACGAGACGTTCAGCACAATTCATTGGCTGAATTTTACCGTGTAAAACTCACTTTGACAAATTACACCCGCTACGCGCCATCCATCAGCCAAGAAGCGTGTTCAGCGCAAAAGTCTTTACCCCGGTATTGTTTAAATCATCATCCGGATCAAAGGCTTTATCCCCGTCCGCTGAGGTTTCGCCGGTAGCCTGGACGGCGGCAAAGTTGTAGAAATTCGCATCCATTAGATGCGATGGCCGGATATTGGCCAGGCTGCGAAAAATACTCTCTACCCTGCCCGGGTGACGTTTTTCCCATTCTTGCAGCATCGCCTTGATCTGTTTGCGCTGCAACGTGGCCTGGGAGCCGCACAAATCACAGGGAATGATCGGGAAAGCCTTTTCCAAGGCATAGGTTTCAAGATCTTCCTCCTTCGCATAGGCGAGGGGGCGGATGACCACGTGTTTGCCATCGTCGGACACCAGTTTGGGCGGCATGGCTTTTAGCTTGCCCCCGTGAAACATGTTCAGAAACAAGGTCTCAAGAATGTCATCCCGATGGTGTCCAAGCGCTATTTTTGTCGCGCCCAGTTCCCCGGCGACGCGGTACAGCACACCCCGCCTGAGCCGGGAGCAAAGCGAGCACATGGTCTTGCCTTCAGGGATCAGGCGTTTGACCGTTGAATAGGTATCCTGCACCGCAATGTGAAACGGAATGCCCAGCGCGCGCAAGTAATCGGGGAGCACATGTTCCGGATAGCCCGGATGGCGCTGGTCAAGATTGACGGCCACGAGCTCGAATGGAATCGGTGCCTTTTCTCGCAATTGCATCAGAATATCCAGCAAGCCATAACTGTCTTTCCCGCCCGATAGACACACCATGATGCGGTCACCCGCTTCGATCATGTTGAAATCCCCCACGGCCTGGCCGACCTGGCGGCGCAAACGTTTGGCGAGTTTGTTCGCCTCATACTGTTCTTTGCGTGGACGGGCTGGTTCGGGTGCGTTCATATCAGGCTTTTAGATGTTGACGCTGCGACCACCGTCGACCGCGATGATCTGCCCGGTCACATAGGGCGCCTCAGCGATGAGAAAGTAAACGGCACGCGCCAGATCATCCGGTTCGCCGGCACGCTTCAGCAGGGTGTGGGAAATAATACGCTGGCGTGACACCTCATCAAAGGCGTCGTCTTCCGGCCACAGAATCGGGCCCGGTGCGACGCCATTGACACGAATGTCTGGTCCCAGTTCGCGCGCCAGCGAACGCGTCAAGCCGGCAAGTCCCGCTTTGGCGATGCTGTACACAAGGAAATTCTTCAACGGCCGGTCGGCATGAATGTCGGTGATATTGACAATACATCCCCCGGTCTTTCGCAGGTGTGGCGCGGCGGCCTGCGACAGAAATAGTGGCGCTTTCAGGTTGGTGCCAATAAGGTCATCCCAGTCAGGCTGGCTGATATCGCCCACCGGTGTCGGGAAGAAGCTTGACGCATTATTGACCAAGGCATCGAGCCGGCCAAAACGGCTGACGCTGTTTCGGACTATTTCGGTCAGTCCTTCGGTGTCGAGTAAATCCGCCTGCAGCAAGGCCACCGAGCCCTCGCGCGTGGCATTGAGTTCGGCCTGCAGAGCCAGCCCGTCAGGTTCGGCGTTCTTGTAATGGAGCGTAAGCGAAGCGCCCGCGGCATGCAGGCGCCGCGCGATGGCCGCGCCAACGCGCCTCACGCCGCCGGTCACGATTACAACTTTGCCTGCAAGATTCTGGTCCATGGAGTTGTGGATTCTACCGGATTGGCTCACCATCTCCCCCCAAGACCCATGATGAATCTTCCAGAACCCGGCGCGGACGCGCGTGCGCACAGTAACGCCCTGACACGCCTCATTGGCGAAGCGATCGGCGATGCCGGCGGTTGGATTTCCTTCGCACGCTACATGGAGCTTGCGCTTTACGCGCCGGGGCTGGGCTATTACACCGCCGGCGCGCGCAAGCTTGGCGCCAGCGGAGACTTTGTCACCGCCCCTGAAATGTCGCCCTTGTTCGGCCAAACGCTCGCCCGCCAGGTGGCGCAGGGAATCAGACTAGGCCTCGATACGGTGCTCGAACTGGGTGCCGGAACCGGCGCCTTAGCCGCATCGCTACTGCAGGAGCTCGAGCTGCTCGGGTCGCTGCCGCGGCAATACCTGATACTTGAACTCAGTCCGGACTTGCGCGAACGCGAGCGCGATTTGTTGGCGCGGCGCGTTCCGCACCTAATCGAGCGCGTGGCGTGGATCAACCAATTGCCGCACGCTTTCGAGGGCGTGGTCATCGCCAACGAAGTGCTCGACGCCATGCCGACACACATCGTTAGGCGCAATGGCGCGCGGGTTGAAGAGGCGGGGGTATGTTTTGAAGGTGGCCGGTTCGCCACGCGTTTCCAAGCCGCCAGCGGCGATCTTTGCAAACAGGCCGACGCACTTGACCTTGCGCCTGGCACCATCACAGAAATTCAGTTAGTCGCACAAGCCTTCATACGCAGTCTCGCGACATCCTTGAGTCGCGGTCTGGCGCTTTTTATTGACTACGGTTTTAGCGCGAGTGAGTACTACCACCCGCAGCGCATCTCTGGGACATTGATGTGCCACTACCGGCACCATGCCCATGACGATCCATTTTTCTGGCCTGGGCTACAGGACATTACAAGCCACGTCGATTTCAGTGCCATTACCAACGCCGCTTGCGAAGAGGGGCTGGATTTGGCCGGTTATGTGACGCAGGCGCATTTCCTCATCAATTGCGGCATCACCGATGTGCTGGCGGCCGTATCGCCTGAAGACACCCTGCGCTACCTGCCCCTTGCCAATGCAGCAAACCGGCTGCTTTCTCCCGCAGAAATGGGCGAACTGTTCAAAGTCATCGCCTTTAGCAGGGGTTTGGATGCGGCGCTGCTTGGTTTTTCCCATGGCGACCGCAGCGCCACGCTTTGACCCAAGCGGCACCTGCTATCCGCATCGTGGGTTTGTCTGCGCCTTCCTGGCGCGTCTGCAGTCTTTTGACCTGCGCTACACGCCCTCGGCCACCCCTTAATCCAGTTTTGCGCCGGCAGCTTTGACTATTTTTGTCCACATGGCCAGATCAGTCTTGATTTGTGCGGCGAATTGCTCGGGCGTGTTACCGACAGGATCGATCGCATCTCTAGCCAGGCGGGCCTGAAAATCCGGGCGCTTGATTATGTTCACCACGTCCTCGTTAATTTTACTGATGACATCGCGCGGAGTGCCGGCGGGGGCCATGAAGCCGTACCAAGCAGTGATTTCGAAGCCGGGGAGCGTTTCTGCGACAGTGCCCACGTTCGGGAAGAAATTGGAACGCTTGGTTCCTGTGATACCCAAGGCCTTCAGTTTGCCGCTTTGTGTGAGCCCAATGCTGGCGGTGATACCGCCCACTATCAGTGGAACCTGGTTGGCGAGCACATCGGTGACACCCTGACCAAACCCTTTGTAGGGGATATGCAACATATCAATGCCCCCCATGGACTTGATGGTTTCCATGGTGAGGTGTTGTTGGCCACCTGCGCCAGAAGATGCGTAGCTGAGCTTACCCGGCTGCGCTTTGGCGAGCGCCAGCAATTCCTTGATGTTGTTGGCCGGAAACGAAGGGTGGGCCATGATGACGAAGGGTCCGGATGCCGCGTTGACGATAGGCGCGAGATCCCTGACCGGATCGTAGGGATTTTTCGAATAGAGCAGCGGCGCAATAGTAATCGACGCGTCGGCCGCGAACAGCAGCGTGTAGCCGTCTGGCAGCGCCTTGGCAACAAAATCGGTGCCAATCGTGCCCGAGGCGCCAGCTTTGTTCTCGACCACAACCGCTTGCTTCCACAGGTTGGAGAGTTCCTGCGACAACACACGGCCGTAGATATCGGGTGTGCCACCGGGCGGAAAAGTGACAATGACTTTGACCGGTTTGTTCGGATAAGCCTGCGACAGCCCAACGCTGGGAGTCAGCGCTAACGCAAGGGCGATTAAAAGCACAGGTAGACGATGCATGAGGCCTCCTTAATCCTTAAGGCGGTCCCTTTCGGGACTATTTTTAACTTGCCAAATTATACGACTGCCGTATGTGCTCGCCGCATAAAAAAAGACGGCCAAAGCCCAAGCCGTTAACCTTTTCTGTTGAAAATGTTCAAAGAAGCTTGAATTGACGCGGGTTTGCATAGAGGGGCCTGCCGAAAATATTTTCGGCAGGCTTTCTTATGGAGTAAACATTTCTTGGCGTGGGGCGTTATATATAAGTATGCCAGCCGTTACCTCCACACCCGCTTCCACACTTCCCAACCCGCAAGCAGTCGGTCGGCCAATCCCTCGCGTTCCGGCGGCCGTTCATGGGGTTCAGGTCAATCACTGCAAAAATCCTAGCTGCCAAAACTTTGGCGTTCCAGTGGCCGAGAAGGGGCTCCAAGGAACGAATGTCTACACCATCGTGGCGACAGGGGCGAAGCTGCCGGCCGCCAAATGCAATTGCTGTGGCGAGATTTTTGGGCTCAAAAGCAACCAAGGCGTGTTCGAGGAAGCTTACCGCATATTGGCTCCGCTCTACGGGGCATCCTCATGCCCCAACGCGGAATGCCAGAACCACCGGCTGCCCACCCACATCGAAGGGGTCTACCATGAGTTCGGCAAGACATCGGCAGGCAGTCAGCGATACCGCTGCAAGGCATGCGGCAAGACGTTCTCCGTTAAACCCAAAGGCTTGAATCCGATCTCCAAACAAATCCATTCGGACAAGAACAGAACCATCCTCTCCATGCTCATGGGCAAGATGCCCTTGCGGCGGATATGCGAAGCCGCCGAAGTGAGCCCGCCGGTTCTCTACGACAAGATCGACTTCCTGCACAAGCAAGCCATCGCTTTTCTGGCCGACCGCGAGCGGGCGCTGCCAGGCATGAAGATTGAACGCCTGTATGTGGGCGTGGACCGGCAAGACCATGTGATCAACTGGTCTCGCAGGAGCGACAAGCGAAACGTGACCCTTTCCTCGGTCGCAGCGGCGGACAACGCCACCGGCTATGTGTTTGGCATGGTGCCCAACTTCGACCCAGAGCCCGATCCGGCTCAAATCGAAGCGTTGCATTTGGCCCTTGGAGACCATTTGGTGCCCGCCTGCCATCGCAGGCATGCCCGGCTGTGGCTTCCCTCCGACTTCAACGCGGCGGTAGCCCAATCAAGGCGTTTCATCGGCAATGGGACATTAGGCTCGACCATCGATGCGACCTATGCGACCAACAAGGCCCGCAACGACCTCGAAGCTCCCGAGCATGTGGTGATCGAGGATAAGCTGCCCGATGCCGGCATGCTCATTCATGCCGAATACACCCTGCATGGATTTTTCATCGCTCTTCGCCGGATGTTCGAGAACGTCGAGAAGGTGCGCTTCTTTCTCGACCAAGACTCCGGCATACGGGCGGCATGCCTGTCGGCTTTTGCGGCCCCGATATCCCAAGGGGAGTGCGATGTCTTTTATGTCCGCATCTCCAAGGGACTGACGGTCGACGACAAACGCAAGCTTATCGCCAAGTCTCAAAAGGAGTTCGACGCAGTGGCCGCCGCCCACCCGTTCCTCGACAAGAACGGCGTCAGGCTGATGATGCTCAAAGACCGAATCGCCGCGGCCCAAACGATAGGCCCATGGAAAGACCGCTGGGTGTCCCATCCTCTTCCGACCTTGTCCGAAACCGACAAGGCCATGTGCCACCTGACCGACATTGGCTCCTATGCGGGAGACCTTGATCACTTGGCATGGCTCTACAACAAGGCCTCGCTCCATGCGGTGGACTCATTCTTCAACCGCATTCGTCGGCGCTCATCGATGCTGGAGCGCCCCATCCATTCATCTGGCAATCGGGGTCGTGTTTACAGCCACTACTCGGCTTACCGACCCGAACAAGTCAACAAGATTCAAACCATTTTCAGGGCGTGCCACAACTATGTTTGGACAGGAGAGGGCAAGAAGGCCCCGCCGGGCACGCCAGCGACCCGCTTGGGCCTCGCCAAGGCCGTGCTCGACCTGAATGACATCCTCTACTTCAAGTGATGTATTTCACTTGAACCCGATCAGGCCACCGGCAGTTTTCTTGTAGTCGGAATGGGGGATGGTTCATCACTATCCATTCTCAGCCTGGCCAGGCCGCTTTTTAAGCGACTCAAACCCGCCTCGACAGACTGGATGACAACGGCCGCTCCATGGCCCGCCGCGTTGACACCATCGCCAACGACGCCCATTGCTCCAACGCTGAACTTTTTCACTGCCGATGCGTGTTCAGCATCGAAAGCAATGTCTCTCGCGATATTTCTCTTGGCGAGTTCAATTTCAGATTTCGACTTGTTTTCGAACTCAGCAGTTTGCCCGTCAAGCGCGTCTGCGACATCCACCATCTTGCCGTAGCCGAGGCCTTGGCCGCAAGCCTTCGCGCTGAAGGGAAGCTCTTGGAATGTCTTTGCCACTCGTTCGAAATCGGCTTTCTTGACCTGCTCAATCGCCGCCTTCCGATCATCGTCGGTCTTTAAGTTTTTGAACTCATCCGACTCGACAAGTTTCCGGTATTCCCCTTGACCTGCTTTGGTCAAAGGATTGTCTTTAAGAGATTGAGCCTTAGCCGCGTTTTTCAACCAGCTTGGCGTATCTGCGATCTTGAATCCTTTGTTGGAAAATTCAACACCGGCTTCATAGATATTGGGGCCGTGTTTCTCCGCTTTCTCCCAAGCATCTTGGATCGCGCGACCGAACAAAAGCGTCCCTACGCCCAACAGCGCCACGCCACCGACAGAAAAAGTTTGACCAGCCACGTGGAACGCGGGATTTGAAAGAATCGTGTTTCCTTGAACAAGAGCGTTGGTTATGCATTGGTGAATTGCCGAACCCATCTTTTCAAAGCCTGCATCTTGAATTTTTGCCGCAACGGCTGTTATGCCAACGATGCCAAAAGGACTACCTATGGCGTTGCTTAGGCTTTGAAAGACACCCTTATAGGAGAGCTGCTCATGCAGTGCTTGTCGTTCTTCGGCAGATGCTGCCTTGACAAAATATTTGTAGCGATTTTCGTCGCTCCAACCCAATGCATCAATGGCGTGATCGAGTTGAGACGAATCCCCAGTCTCCATTTGGAGCTTGACGGAATCTGCCATGGTTTGAAGCATTTGGGCACCCGCTTGCGGATTGTCGCAATGCTTCGCCTTAAAAGCTTCGTATGTTTTTCTGCTGTCCGGGTTCTCTGAAAGCAGTCTGGTCGCTTTTCTAAGATATAGAGCGTCTGTCCACGCGTTGGAGTGTTCGCTCATCTAATCAACCCTTTGCTCTTCGCATCCAAAGCGGCTTGAATTTCGAGCTCCCAGAAATCTTTGTCCTCTTGGGTCATGGTGTTTTCAATGGCGTTGACGTGTTCATCAAATTCCCCGCCCTTGTAGTCAATGGCGTAAATGATATCCTTTGCTGTCCCGGATTTAACCTTCTCGCACCAAGAAATCATTTCAGAGAACAGCTCCAAAGAATAGATCGCCGGCGTGACTCGCTTGTTCGCTTTCGCATGACGCAGGACATCGTCGCTTGATCTGGCGATCACGAAGTCCATCACCGTAGGTTGGCCCTTGTCGTCCATGGACGCGATCATCCAAGGCTGCCGCTTGCCCCATATCGATCCAAGCATGCCCCCTTTGATTTCCTTGACCTCAGGGTCGTTCACGCATGCGGATAGTCTGTCATGGAGGGTTCGCAATTGCGCAAGAGATAGGCATCCGATGGGTTTGGCTTTGTGCAGCCGCCCTAGGTCTTCGTATTTCGCCAAGGCCGCCTCGACCTTCCTGGACACGATGATGAGGGGCGTTGTTTTGGAATAGTCGATAGGCTGGACGTCCGTGTTCACGCCCGTGATGAAAAATATGTTTTCATCGGGATAGGGATACTGATTCTTGGCG
>JANXRV010000069.1:0-65827 GCA_025356665.1 Pseudomonadota bacterium | reverse complement strand
CGAGACCCTGCGTATTTTTTCGCATCTTGCCAACGTAGGCGATGCCAAATCGCTGGTTATCCACCCGGCAAGCACGACGCACTTTCGCATGGATGAGGCGGCCCTTGCCGCGGCCGGCATCACCGCGGGCACCATGCGTCTTTCAATAGGCCTTGAGGATGCCGACGATCTGACCGACGATTTGTCGGCGGGTCTGCGCGCGGCACAGAAAACCTAGCCATGGATATAAACATCAGGGGCGGCAAAGCCTACGCCTACACTGGCGGCACGACATTCGATGTTCAATTGCCAACGGTCCTATTCGTGCACGGCGGCGCGCATGACCATAGCGTCTGGATCCTGCAGTCGCGCTATCTCGCCCACCACGGTTACAGCGTGCTCGCACCCGACCTGCCCGGACACGGCCGCAGCCAGGGCGCGCCGCTGGAACGGGTGGAGGATATGGCCGACTGGGTCGCGACATTGATCGATTCTGTCGGAGCGAAGCACGCCATCCTGGTGGGGCACAGCATGGGCTCGCTCATTGCACTCGAATGCGCGGCACGCTATCCGGACAGGGTTGCGGCCATCGCACTGCTTGGGCCGGCCTTTCCCATGCGGGTGTCAGCGGAACTGCTCGCCGCCACCAAAGACGATGAAGCAGCGGCGCACGATATGATCAACATTTGGTCGCACGCATCCTATGCACACTACCCGAGCAATCCTGGCCCGGGTTTCTGGGTCATGGGCGAAAACCTCAGGCTGCTGCAAAGGCAAAAACCGGGGGTTCTCCATACCGATTTTGCGGCATGCAACAACTACGACGCCGGACTGGAAAGCGCGGCGCGGGTACGCTGTCCAACGCTGGCCATTCTAGGTAAGGGTGACGTGATGACGCCGCCACGCGGCGCCCGAGAACTGCTGGCCGTGCTAAAAAATGCACAGAGCATTGCCATCCCCGGCAGCGGACATGCGCTGATGGCGGAAAAGCCGGACGAAGTTCTGGAGGCATTACTGCGCTTTCTCTCCGGGCTGGACATTCCTGGCCCAAGCCGCGTCGGGGTGATTTAGCGCAGCGGCCAGGCCCTGAACCATCGGAGCCATCGGAACCATGGTCGGCGCCGAAACGAAAAGCACAATCAGTTTTTATCCACCAAGGTCGGATTTGATTTTTTCGACTTAAGGCGTAACCTTTACAGTGTTCCCGCACCATTCCGGTGGCGAGCACGACCGCAGGATTGAAATGACGACCCATCTCCACCAAGCCGCCCTCGCCCCCCAGGAAATATGCCGCGACGTGCTGCTCGAAAAATATGCCAAAGGCAATGAACAATCCATAGAGGAAGTGCGCAGTCGTGTCGCCGCAGCCCTTGCTGTCGTTGAAGCACCGGACAAACGCGGACACTGGGAGGCGCGCTTCCTTGAAGCCATGCAAGCGGGCTTCATCCCGGCCGGCCGTATCAATTCGGCCGCGGGTATTCAGTTGCAAGCGACACTGATCAATTGTTTTGTCGAGCCCGTGGGTGACTCGATATCCGAAACTGTCGACGACAAACCGGGCATTTACATCGCTCTGCAGGAGGCGGCCGAAACGATGCGCCGCGGCGGTGGCGTGGGCTACGATTTTTCCGCCATTCGACCCAAGGGAGCCGAGGTGCGCGGCACGCGCTCGCGCGCCAGCGGCCCGGTATCCTACATGCGGGTGTTCGACCGCTCTTGTGAGACGGTGGAATCAGCCGGGGCGCGCCGGGGTGCGCAAATGGGCGTGTTGCGCTGCGACCACCCTGATATAGAAGATTTCGTCCGCGCAAAGGATGGCGGCGATCTCTCCAATTTCAACATCTCGGTGGGCGTAACCGACATTTTTATGCACGCGGTAGAGACCGATGGTGAATTCGAACTCGCCCACAAGGCAAAGCCCCACCGGGATCTGATCGCGGCGGGCGGCTACCAGCGGGATGATTCGCATTGGGTATACCGCAAGTTGCGGGCACGCGACTTGTGGGAACAGATCATGCGTTCGACCTACGACCATGCCGAACCGGGCATCCTCTTTCTTGACCGCATTAACAGTGATAACAACCTCTATTACTGCGAGCGCATAGACGCCACCAACCCCTGCGCCGAACAGCCGCTCCCTCCCTATGGCTGCTGCTGCCTCGGTTCCATCGACCTGACAAGCTTTGTTCGCGCCCCCTTCGCGGAAAAAGCCGGCTTTGACTTTGACGCGTTCGAGCGTACTGTGGCAGTGGCGGTTCGCATGCTCGATAATGTGCTCGAGGTGACCGCCTGGCCTCTTAAGCAGCAACACCGTGAAGCCATGAGCAAGCGCCGTGTCGGACTGGGCTTTACGGGCTTGGGCGATGCGCTTATCATGCTGCGCCTGCGCTACGACAGCGAGCATGCGCGCGCGATGGCAGCGAAAATTTCAGAACATATGCGCGATTCGGCCTATCGTGCGTCAAGTGAACTGGCGGCCGAGCGCGGCCCTTTCCCTCTGTTCAACGCCGATATGTACCTGTCGGGAACCAGCTTCGCTTCCCGCCTGCCCACCGAACTCAAAGCGCTGATACGCGGACAAGGCCTGCGCAATAGCCATTTGCTGTCGATTGCACCCACCGGCACCATCAGCCTGGCTTTTGCCGACAACGCCTCCAATGGTATTGAACCGCCTTTCTCGTGGGTTTATTCGCGGAAAAAACGTATGCCCGACGGCAGCATGAAGGAATTTGCCGTGGAGGATAGGGCCTGGCGCCTTTACCGCCACGTCCATCCGGTCGGGGGCGATCCAAAAGAAGCAAAGTCCCCGGCCGAAGGGCTGCCCCCTTACTTCGTCACCGCCTTGGAGCTGAGCGCCGCTGCCCATAAAGACATGGTGGCGGCGGTTGCTCCGTATATTGACTCAAGCATCTCCAAGACCGTGAACGTTCCGGAAAACTATCCTTACGGTGAGTTCCAGGACTTATATTTCTCCGCTTGGAAGGCCGGGCTGAAAGGGCTCGCAACCTATCGGCCAAACGATGTGCTGGGTTCGGTGCTGTCGGTCACCGCGGACAAATCCGGACCGCAGGATTTCCTGCTCAATGACGTAAACCGTCGCATCGAAATTAAATCGGTGCCCGAACCGGTGTTGTCCTCACTGCTCTGGCCCGGACGCCCGGGGCTCTCCGCCGGGAATCCGTCATGGACCTACATGATCGAACACGGCCACGGCGCCTTCGCCCTTTTTGTCGGACATGTCGAAAACGAGGGCAAGTGCCATCCCTTCGAGGTCTGGGTGAACGGTAGCGAGCAGCCACGCGGCATTGGCGCGCTCGCCAAGACCCTGTCCATGGACATGCGCGCCAATGACCCGGCCTGGCTGCGCGTTAAGCTCGATACGCTGGCCAAGACCGCCGGTGATGACGCCTTCGACATGCCCTTCCCGCCGCACGGCGAGAAGAAACGCATGCCCAGCGTGGTTGCCGCTTTGGCGCAGGTGGTTCGCTACCGCGTCGAACAGATCGGCGCCGTTGATGAGCGCAAGAACGGGCCTGTGCTAGACACCCTGTTCAGCCTGAAGGAACCCAAGACCGGCACGGACGGCACCATGTCATGGACTGTGGACGTCCTTAACGCCGGCACCGGAGACGATTTCGTGCTGGGTTTAAAAGAAATCACCCTGCCCGACGGTGTCACACGGCCCTATTCCATGTGGCTATCGGGCGAATATCCTCGCGCACTCGATGGACTGTGCAAAATACTTTCGCTGGACATGCGGGTGATCGACCCGGCGTGGATAGGCATGAAGCTGCGCAAGCTGCTTGATTTTCCCGAACCGCTGGGTGATTTCATGGCGTTTGTGCCCGGCCACCGCCGCAAAAAGAACTGGCCCTCGACAGTGTCTTATGTCTCGGCGCTGATCCTGCACCGCTACGTTATGCTGGGTATCCTGCATGAAGATGGCTTGCCCGTACGCCAGATGGGCATCCTGCAGGCGCCCAAAGGCAGCACCACGAAAGCGATGAAGGGCGGAGTCTGCGGTGAATGCGGCAACTATGCCGTGATAAAAAAAGACGGTTGCGATTTTTGCACCGCGTGCGGCTGGGTCGGCGCTTGCGGCTGAACTGAAACAACCCCCGGCCGGTGACTTAGTTAAGCAACCGGCCAAGCGCCCGACTGCTGTTTGTCCAGCCACATCAGTCCAATAATGGTCTTGGAGTCGGTGATGGTGCCGGTACGAACCCATTCTAGGGCCGTCGCCAGCGGCGCGGTGAACACCTCAAGAAACTCACCATCGTCAAGCTTTTGCTGTTGCAAGCTTAAGCCACGCGCGATGAAAATCTCAATGCGTTCGGTTGAGTAGGCGATGACCGGATGAAACGTCATCAAGTGCGCCCAATCGCGTGCCGAATAGCCCGTTTCTTCGAGCAACTCGCGCCGCGCGGTGGCCAGCGGCTCTTCCCCGGCGTCTATTTTTCCGGCCGGAATTTCTATCATGGTCGTGCGCAGCGGATAGCGGTACTGACGCTCGAACACAATCTCGCCAGTGTCAAGAATCGGGATGATGGCGACTGCGCCGCAATGCTCTATATATTCACGGCCGCCATTGCTGCCATCAGGCAGTCTGACGATGTCCCGCCTGACCTTGAGTAAAACGCCGTCGAACACGCTTTCGCTCGACACCTGGTGCTCGGTCAAATCCTTGCTTTCGGGCATGGGGGACACGCTGAGGTGCGCGGGGTGACCCTGAACCTTCAGAGCGCCTTGATGGCAAGGAAAGACATGGCCATCAACGACTGCGGGGCAAGTCCGATCAGCAGGATGGCAAGGCCGTTAGCCGACAACAAAAAACGCATATCCCAGTCGGCGACCAGCGGCGACGTATCGCGTGCGTCATCAAAGTACATCAGCTTGACGATGCGCAGGTAGTAGAACGCGCCGATTAGCGAGAACATCACTGCCACCACGGCGAGCCAAATCTGGTCTGCGGCAATAGTTGACTGGATCACCGACAGCTTGGCATAGAAGCCGGCTGTGGGAGGCACTCCCGCCATGGAAAACATCAGCAACAGCATGATAAAGGCATACCAGGGGCTGCGCTGGTTGAGTCCGCGAAAATCATCGATGTTTTCCGCCTCGAATCCAGCGCGCGACAGAAATAGCACCATGCCGAACGCGCCAAGGCTCATCAACACGTAAACCACCACGTAAAACATGGCCGCACTGTAGGAATCGGCTGCGTTGAGCCAGTTGCCACCGACCACGCCAGACAACAAGCCCAGCAGCATGAAGCCCATGTGCGAGATAGTCGAATATGCCAGCATGCGCTTGATGTTGGTCTGGGCGATGGCCGCGAGGTTGCCGATGGCGAGCGACAGCACCGCCATGATCACCAACATCTGCTGCCAGTCGACGGCCAGCGGCAGCAGGCCGTTCACCAGCAGGCGAATAGACATTGCGAAAGCAGCGAGTTTTGGCGCCGTGGCGATAACCAGCGTCATGGCGGTGGGGGCGCCGTGATAAACGTCCGGAATCCACATGTGGAAAGGCACGACGCCCAACTTGAAGGCTAGGCCGGAAACCAGAAACACCAGACCAAACACCAGCACCGTCTTGTCAGCACGCCCAAGTTCAATAGCCTTGGCGACACCGGAAAGATCGAGTGTACCCGTCGCACCGTAGATCATCGACATGCCGTAAAGCAGCAAGCCCGATGCCAGGGCGCCAAGCACGAAGTATTTCATCGCGGCTTCGGTCGATGCCGCAGAGTCGCGATTGAGCGCGACCAGGGCATAAAGACAAAGCGACAGCAGTTCCAGTCCGATGTACAGCGACAGGAAGTGGCTGGCGGATATCATGACCATCATGCCCAGTGTCGCAAACAGCAGCAGCGCTATGAACTCGCCACTGAGCAAATTGCGCTCCTCCAGGTAGCGGCGCGTATAGACAAGGCAGGTGGACACACAGATGTAGGTGGCCAGTTTTAGCATCGCCCCCATGACATCCGAGACATACATGCCGTTAAAGGTGTTAATGACATCCCCGCCAGTAGCTTGCACGAAGCCCACGGTGAGCACCGCGCAACCGAGCAACGCGAACTGCGCCAAGGCATAAGTGACGATGCGCCAGCGCTTGGGCAGGAACAGGTCGACGACGACGATGAACAGCGTCATCGCCAGCAGGAACATCTCGGCGATGGCCGGCGCGAAGTCGGGAGGCGTAAATGGGGTCATCAGAGCTTGCTCAGCGCTACATGCTTGAGAAGATCGTTCACCGATGCGTGCATCACTTCGGTGAACGGAAGGGGGTAGACACCCATGACGAGCACCGCCAGGGCGAGGGCCCCCAGGACCAGCAGTTCACGTCCGTTGATGTCCTTGAGCTCAGCCACATGCGAATTGGCAACGGGGCCAAAAATCACACGCTTGTACATCCAGAGCGTATAAGCGGCACCGAATATCAAAGTCGTCGCGGCAAGCAGCCCGATCCAGAAATTGAACTTGATCGCGCCCATGATGACCATGAACTCGCCGACAAAGCCCGATGTCGCGGGTACGCCGCAATTGGCCATGGCAAAGAACAGCATCAGCGCGGCGAATTTTGGCATGGTGTTGACCACACCGCCGTAGTCGGCGATGTTGCGTGAGTGCATGCGGTCGTACATGACACCTATGCTAAGAAACATTGCCGCCGACACAAAGCCGTGGGAAATCATCTGCACCAGCGCGCCTTCAACGCCGTAAGCGTTGAAAATGAAGAATCCCAGCGTGACAAAGCCCATGTGTGAAATCGACGAATAGGCGACCAGTTTTTTCATGTCAGTCTGCACCAGTGCGACGAGGCCGATATAGACGACGGCGACGAGCGACAAGGTGATCATGAATCCGGACAGGTAATGACTGGCGTCGGGCAGTATGGGCAGTGAGAAGCGCACAAAACCGTAGGCGCCGAGCTTTAGCATAATGGCCGCAAGCACCGCGGACCCGCCGGTGGGCGCCTCTACGTGGGCATCGGGCAGCCAGGTATGCACCGGCCACATCGGCACCTTGACGGAAAACGCGAGGAAGAAGGCGGCGAACAGCATGAGTTGCGCCGGCATCGCCAGCGGGAGTGTGTGCCAGTCCAGAATCTCGAAACTACCGCCCGACTTATTGAACAGGTATAAAAAGGCCACCAACATCAGCAAGGAGCCGAGCAGTGTGTAGAGGAAAAATTTCATCGCCGCATAAACGCGGTTCTGCCCTCCCCATATGCCGATGACGATGTACATCGGAATCAGCGTTGCCTCGAAAAACACGTAAAAGAGCATGCCGTCGAGCGCCGAGAACACGCCGTTCATGAGGCCTGACATCATCAGGAAGGCCGCCATGTACTGCGCCACGCGTTTCTGGATCACTTCCCTGCCCGCAATAACAACCAGCACGGTAATGAAGCTGTTAAGCAATACAAACAGCATTGAAATACCGTCCACGCCCAGGTGGTAATTGATGTTGTAGCGCTCGATCCAGGGCTTCATTTCACTGAACTGCATTGCGCCAGACTGGGGATTGAACCCTGTCCATAACGGGATAGTCACCAGCATGCCGGCAAGTGCGCCTGTCAGGGCCAGCACGCGCGCAAGACGCGCATTCTTGTCATCACCTGTTGCGAGCACCGCCAGCGCAGTCAGGATGGGTATCCAGATCGACAAAGAGAGCCAGGGGGTCATCATCATCACCTGGGGAGCCAGAGCGTTAGCAACACAAAGACCCCAATAATCATGGCGAAAGCATAGTGATAGATGTATCCGGATTGGAATAGCCGGACAACGCCGGCAACCCAGCCGACGAGCCGGGCGGTTCCGTTAACCATTATGCCGTCGATGATGGTCACATCGCCGAATTTCCACAATCCGCTTCCCACCACGCGCGCGCCGCCGGCAAAGAACCAGTCGTTAAAGCGATCGAAGCCGTATTTCTCTTCCAGCACAAAGACCAGAACGCCCATTTTTTTGCGCAACACGGCCGGCATGTCGGGCCGCAGGATATAGAGGTACCAAGCGACGACAAGACCGGCCATTGCAAACCAGAACGGCAAGCCGGTCAGGCCGTGCATCATCATTGGCCAGACACCGTGGAACTCTCCGGCGAGCTCCTTCATCACCGGATGCGCGTCTGAGAAATAAATGGCCCCGTCAAAGTAGCCCCCGTATAGAACGGTGCCAATCAGCCAGCCCGCTGCCACGGATGGAATGGCCAGTAGCACCAGGGGCAGCCAAACCACCCAGGGCGATTCGTGCGGAACCACGCCATGGCCATGGTCATCGTGACCATGCCCCCCCGCATGAGCCTGTCCGTGACCCGAGTTGGAGGTGTCGAAGCGCTCCTTGCCGTGAAAAGCGAAGAACACCAAACGGAAGGAATAGACTGCACCGACAAACACGCCAAGCAACACTGCCACATAGGCGATACCTGCTCCGGGTGTATGGGAGGCATGCACGGCCTCGATAATGGTGTCCTTGGAGAAGAATCCGGCGAAAGGCGGAAAGCCGGCGTTTGCCAGCGCCCCGATGAGCACCGTAAGGTAGGTGATGGGCATGTATTTGCGCAGCCCACCCATTTTGCGCATGTCCTGCTCATGGTGCATGGCGATGATGACCGAGCCCGCCCCAAGGAATAACACCGCCTTGAAAAACGCGTGTGTCATGAGGTGGAAAATTGCGGCCGAATACGCCGAGGCGCCAAGCGCCACAGTCATGTAACCCAGTTGTGAAAGAGTCGAATACGCCACGACGCGCTTGATGTCATAGACAACCAGCGCGATCAGGGCCATGAAGAACGCGGTAATGGCACCGATGATCATGACAAAGGACAGCGCGGTTTCAGACAACTCGAACAGCGGTGACATGCGCGCCACCATGAAAATACCCGCGGTGACCATGGTCGCGGCATGAATCAGTGCTGAAATCGGTGTCGGACCTTCCATCGAATCGGGCAGCCATACGTGCAGCGGGAACTGCGCCGATTTACCCATTGCGCCGATGAACAGGCAGATACAAATCACCGTCAGCAGCATCCAGGTCGAACCCGGGAGGATCTCTATTGTGGCGCTCTTGAACTGCGCAGCCTGCGAGAACACCGCGGCGTAATCGAGCGTGCCGAAGTACGCGAGCACCAGGCCAATTCCGATGAGGAAACCAAAATCGCCAACACGATTGACCAGAAATGCCTTGAGATTGGCGTAAATCGCCGTTGGCCGGGTGTACCAGAAACCGATCAGCAGGTAGGACACAACGCCCACGGCCTCCCATCCGAAAAACAGTTGCACAAAATTGTTGCTCATCACGAGCATCAGCATGGAGAAGGTGAACAGCGAGATATAGGAGAAAAAGCGCTGGTAACCCGGATCTTCCGCCATGTAGCCTATGGTGTAGATGTGCACCATAAGCGACACAAAGGTCACCACAACCATCATCAAAGCCGTCAGTCGATCGATCAAGAATCCGATCTCAAAACGGGTTTCGCCCGAGGTCAGCCAGGTGTAGACAGATCCGTTGAAAACATTGCCCTTGAGTACATCGGCAAATATAGCGAGCGAGGCCAGCAGCGAAATCGCCACACCAATGATGGTTACCCAGTGTGCCCCCGCCCGACCGACCTGGCGTCCGAACAGGCCGGCGACCAGCGCACCTGCCAGGGGCGCCAAGGGTGCGAGCAGATAGATCTTTTGCATGCCAGTCATGATCGCGGCGCCTAGCCCTTCAGTCCGTCAAGGTCTTCGACATCAATGGTCGAGAGATTGCGGAACAGAACCACAAGAATGGCGAGACCGATCGCCGACTCGGCGGCCGCGACGGTGAGGATGAAAAACACGAACACCTGCCCGGCGAGATCGCCCAAGTAGTGTGAAAAAGCGATGAAGTTCATGTTGACGGCGAGCAGCATCAACTCGATCGCCATTAAAAGAACGATGACGTTCTTCCGATTGAGGAATATGCCGACAATGCTGATGGCGAACAGCGCCGCGGACAGAATCAGGTAATGCGATAAGGACAGCACGCAGTCGCTCCCTGGTTATTCGATATTGTTGTTTTAGGCATGGCTAATCGTTCTTTTCGGAGGGCATCGACACGATGCGCACACGGTCGGCGCGTTTTACAGCGACCTGCCTGGAAGGATCCTGGCCCTTGGTGTCCTTGCGCCGGCGCAGCGTCAGGGCGATGGCGGCGATGATCGCCACCAGCAACACCACCCCGGCCAGCTCAAACGCGTAGATATAATCGGTGTAGAGGACACGGCCCAGTTCACGCGTGTTGCTATACGCTTTGCCCGGATCCGGCGGCGCCGGCATAGCGGCGAGTCCGAAATAGCGGCCGCTCAGAACCAGCACCATCTCGACGATCATCAGCAAGCCTACGGTCGCACCAAGGGGCAAATAGCTCCAGAAGCCCTCGCGCATGCGATCGAGATTGATGTCAAGCATCATGACCACAAACAGGAACAGCACCATCACCGCCCCGACATAAACCAGAACCAGCACAATCGCCAGAAACTCCGCTTTGAGCAGCATCCAGATAACAGATGCGGTAAAGAACGCCAGCACAAGGAAAAGCGCAGCGTGCACCGGATTGCGCGCGGTAATCACGCGCAGCGCCGAGAACAGCATGATTGCCGCGAAAAAATAGAACGTCAGGGTTTCAAAATTCATCGGTTGGGCATCCGAACTCTATCGGTACGCCGCGTCTGTGGCGCGGTCCCGGGCAATCTGTTCTTCATACTTGTCACCAACGGCGAGCAGCATGTCCTTGGTGTAGTAAAGGTCGCCGCGCTTTTCGCCGTGATACTCGAACAGTCGTGTTTCGACAATGGAGTCGACCGGGCAGGATTCCTCGCAAAAGCCGCAGAAAATGCACTTGGTCAGATCGATATCGTAACGCGTCGTCCGACGGGTGCCGTCATCACGCTGCTCTGACTCGATTGTGATGGCAAGTGCCGGACAAACAGCCTCACAAAGCTTGCAGGCGATGCAGCGCTCCTCCCCGTTGGGGTAACGCCGCAGCGCGTGAAGGCCGCGGAAGCGCGGGCTTTGCGGGGTTTTCTCATCCGGGAACTGCACTGTTATCTTGCGTGCAAACAAATGCCTGCCGGTAAGCGCCATGCCACGGGCCAACTCGAGCAACAGGAAGGAGCGGAAAAAATCACGGGTGTTAGCGAAAAAATTTTGGACCATCATCTTGTCCTATCCCCAGATATTCCAAGGCGTCTGCATCCAGGCACCTATCACCACCAGCCAGACCAGCGTAACCGGGATGAATATCTTCCAGCCCAGTCGCATGATCTGGTCGTAGCGATAGCGCGGAAAGGTCGCGCGGATCCAGAGGAACATCGATGCGACACAGAACACCTTGATAAACAGCCAGCCGAAAGACGGAATCAGGTGAAACACCGGCGAATCAATCGGCGATACCCAGCCGCCGAAGAACATGATCACCGTCAGCGTCGACAGCAGGATCATGTTCATGTACTCGGCCATGAAAAACAGTGCGAAAGTCATGCCCGAATATTCCACCATGTGGCCGGCGACGATTTCAGACTCACCCTCAACGACGTCAAACGGGGCGCGATTGGTTTCCGCCACACCGGAGATGAAGTAGACCACGCAGATGGGCAACAGGGGCAGCCAGTTCCATGACAGCAGATTCAGTCCGCTGTCAGCAAAACGGCCTTTCGCCTGGGCGTTAACGATGTCGGAGATATTGAGGCTGCCAGAGACCATCAGGACTACGACCAGCGCGAAACCCATGGCGATCTCGTAAGAGACCATCTGCGCGGCCGAGCGCATGGCGCCAAGGAAGGCGTATTTTGAATTGGATGCCCAACCGGCAATGATGACGCTGTAAACGCCGATGGAGGTGAGCGCCATGATATAGAGCAGACCGGCATTGACGTCCGCAAGCACCACCTCGGGGCTGAAAGGGATGACCGCCCATGCCGCCAGGGCCGGCATCAGGCCGACCATTGGCGCCAGGATGAAAAGTCCCTTGCTGGCATTGGTCGGAAGGATAATTTCCTTGAATAGCAGTTTCACGCCGTCGGCGATGGGCTGGAGCAGGCCAAAGGGGCCGACCCGGTTGGGGCCGATACGAATCTGGATCCAACCGATAAGCTTGCGCTCCCAAAGCGTCAGGTAGGCAACGCACAAGAACATGGGCACTACGATGCAAGCGATCAGCACCAGGGTCTTGCCAAGCGTGAACAGCGCCGGCCCCCAATGGGGACCGAACCACGCGGAGGAAAGTCCAGACAGGGTCTGAATAATTTCGTTCACGCTTTCACCACGCTCAATTCGCCAAACATCGCGCCGAGGCATGCGGTAAGCGCATGCGCCGAGGCCACGCGAACACATCCGGCAGGCACACTGCTGTCGAGGCGAGCGATCAGCAACACCTCGCCATTCCCTTGGCCCACCCTGACCTGCTGGCCGTCAGTAAGGCCCAGTGCGGTCAGTTGAGATGCGCTCATGCGCGCGGCGGGCGCCGCCGCGTCAGCGGTGTGTTGCAACGATTCTGCCCTCCGCACCAGAGGATCGGTCGAATAGATCGGTACATCGGCGATACGCTGTAAGCCCTTTGCCGGTGCGGACACCTGCAACGCCATGCCGTTCAAGCTGTTGTTCAGGCGCGCGGGAAGATCGGCGGCCTTGCAACACTCATCGCGCACAGCCTCGCTGCTGTCGTGGTCGAAACCCGGAAGGCCGAGCAGGTTGCCCAAGACGCGCAGCACTTTCCAGGCTGGCCGTGTTTCCCCCAGCGGGCGCACCACACCGTTGAAACTTTGCAGGCGTCCCTCGGCGTTGATAAAACTGCCGGAGGTCTCGGTGAACGGCGCAACTGGCAGCAGCACATCGGCGTATTCGTCCGCCTGCCCCCGGAACGCGGTCATCGCTACCACCATGTCAGCGCCCTTTATGGCGGTCATGGCCAGAACCGGGTCGTTACAATCAAGCGCTGGTTCCACACCAAGCATCACGTAGGCTCTAAGCGGCTTGGCTAGCATTGTCGAGGCGTTCAGCCCGCCCGCAGAAGGCACACAGGCAGCGACGTGACCACCAACGGTGTTGGCGGCTTCACCGGTGAACCCAAAAGAACAATCGAGCGTGGCCGACAATTCTTGGGCCAGCAGCCAGATTTGCGCCGCTTGCGGATGTTGGCCGGCAAAATTGCCGAGCAGCAAGGCTACGCATTTGCCCGAGACGAGGCTGTCGGCGATTGCTTTCGCGTCGCTGGACACTTGCACATTTGCAATCGCCGCCGGTACCGCCTTGCCCTTAGCCTCAAGGGCAGCCTTGAGCACCTGCCCGAGAACCGCGGGCAGGTCCTGCGGCGGCACGATCGCCTTGTTGCGCACCGGCATCAACAGATTGTCATCGGTCGCATGGATTACATTGATTTGTGTCCCGCGCTTGGCCGCCTGGCGCAGACGGTTGGCCAGCAGGGGATGGTCCTTGCGCAAAAAGGAGCCAACCACCAGCACGCGGTCAAGCGCGGCGATGCCCGCAATACTCATCCCCATCCAAGGCACACCGGCCCGCCTGCCATCGCCTGAAAAATCGGTTTGGCGGAGGCGAAAATCAATATTGTCACCACCCAATCCGCGCACCAGTTTGCCCAAGAGCGCCATTTCTTCCAGTGTTGCCGTCGGACTGGACAGCGCGCCGATGGCGGCCGCACCGTGATTGGCCTTTATGTCCTTAAGACCGTTGGCGACGTACTCCAGCGCCGTCTGCCAGTCGACTTCACGCCATGCGCCGCCTTGCTTGAGCATGGGCTGCGTCAGGCGGTCGGTATTCAAGCCTTCATAGGAAAAACGGTCTTTGTCTGAAAGCCAGCATTCGTTTAGTTCGTCATTCTCCAGGGGCAATACGCGCATCACCTTGTCCTGCTTGACCTGTACTACCAGGTTGGAGCCCAGACTGTCGTGCGGCGCCACCGATTTGCGGCGCGACAATTCCCAGGTCCGCGCGCTGTATCGAAATGGCTTGGAGGTCAGCGCACCTACGGGGCAAAGATCGATCATGTTGCCCGACAGTTCCGAGTCGACCGTCTTGCCGACAAAGGACACGATTTCGGAGTGCTCACCGCGGCCCATCATGCCCAGTTCCATCACCCCGGCGATTTCCTGGCCGAAGCGCACGCAACGTGTGCAGTGGATGCAGCGGGTCATTTCCTCCATAGACACCAAGGGCCCGATGTTTTTGTGGAAGACGACGCGTTTTTCTTCCTTGTACCTCGAAGCACTCTTGCCATAACCTACGGCAAGATCCTGTAACTGGCACTCGCCGCCTTGGTCGCAAATCGGGCAGTCAAGGGGATGGTTGATAAGCAAAAACTCCATCACGCCTTTTTGCGCTTTTTTTGCGTAATCGGAGTTGGTCTGCACCTTCATGCCATCGGTAACCGGTGTGGCGCAGGCCGGCATGGGCTTGGGTGCCTTTTCAACCTGGACCAGGCACATGCGGCAGTTCGCCGCGATCGAGAGCTTTTTGTGATAACAAAAGTGCGGGACGTAAATATCCAGCTGATTGGCCGCATCCATCACCGTGGCGCCGTTTTGCACCTCGGTCTGCTTGCCGTCGATTTCGATCTTGAGCATGGTTAGGCTGCGTGCTTCACGGGTTCCCCGTGCGGAGTGGAATACCCGCCGGGTACGCTGACGAGGCAGCGCTTGTTATCGATGTGATACTGGAATTCGTCGCGAAAATGCTGGATGAAGCTCTTGACCGGCAACGCCGCCGCGTCACCCAGCGCACAAATGGTGCGTCCGGCGATGTTGTCGGCGACATTGACCAGCAGGTCGAGGTCTTCCTGGCGCCCCTGCCCGTTTTCGATACGGTGAACAATACGATAAAGCCAGCCTGTTCCTTCGCGGCAGGGCGTGCACTGTCCGCAAGACTCTTCGAAATAAAAGTATGACAAGCGTTGCAAGGCCTTGACCATGCAGGTGGACTCATCCATCACTATCACAGCACCGGAGCCGAGCATGGAACCCGCCTTGGCAATGGAGTCATAGTCCATGTCTGTCTGCATCATCACGGCAGCCGGAAGCACAGGCATCGATGAGCCACCAGGGATGCAGGCCTTGAATTTTCGTCCTCCTCGCATCCCCCCCGCCATCTCCAGCAAAGTCGCAAACGGCGTGCCGAGCTTCACCTCGTAGTTGCCCGGGCGGGCGACATGGCCCGAGACCGAGAATAATTTTGTCCCGCCATTGTTGGGTTTGCCAAGAGCAAGAAAAGCATCGCCGCCGTTATTTATAATCCAAGGCACCGCAGCGAATGTCTCGGTGTTGTTGATGGTAGTCGGCTTGCCATAAAGACCGAAGCTTGCGGGGAAGGGCGGCTTGAAGCGGGGCTGGCCCTTTTTACCCTCGAGCGACTCGAGCAGCGCGGTTTCCTCGCCGCAAATATATGCGCCGTAGCCGTGGTGGGCAAACAGATCAAAGGAGAATTCACTGCCCAGGATGCCCTTGCCAAGGTAACCCGCCGCACGAGCCTCGTCCAGCGCCTCCTCAAAGCGTTCGTAATCAGCCCAGATTTCACCATGGATATAGTTGTATCCGGTACCAATGCCCATGGCGAAGCCGCCGATAATCATCCCTTCGATGAGAATGTGCGGGTTGTAGCGGATGATGTCGCGATCCTTGAACGTGCCAGGCTCGCCCTCATCGGAGTTGCACACCAGATACTTCGCACCGGGGAATTGCCGCGGCATGAAGCTCCATTTTAGTCCGGTCGGGAAGCCGGCGCCGCCACGGCCACGCAGAGCCGATTTTTTCACCTCGGCGATCACCGCGTCCGGCGTTATTTTTTCGGCGATGATCTTGCGCAAAGCCTGGTAGCCGCCGCGCGCCTCATAATCCTTCAGGCGCCAGTTGGAGCCGTCCAGCCCCTTCATGATCAGCGCGTCAGGTCCGTACTCAAGCATTTTTTTTCAGCTCCGCGATAAGGGCATCGAGCTTTTCGTGGGACATGAAACTGCACATGCGCTTGTTGTTCACCAGCAGCACCGGTGCATCTCCGCACGCGCCCATGCACTCCCCCTCTTTGAGGGTGATCAGCGCGTCGGCCGTGGTTTCGTTGAAGCCGACTCCGAGCTTTTGCTTGAGATATTCGGCGGCATCGGCGCCGCCCGAAAGTGCGCACGGCAAGTTGGTGCAAATGCGTAGCTTGTACCTGCCGGCCGGGGCCAGGTCGTACATGTTGTAGAAGGTGGCAACCTCGTAGACGGCGATCGGCGGCATGCCGAGCACACCGGCCACGGCGTCCATGATCCCAGTCGACAGCCAGCCCTTTTCATCCTGCGCGATGGCAAGCGCGGACATCACAGCCGACTGCTTTTGCTCAGCCGGGTATTTCGCGATCTCGCGCTTGATTTTTTTCAGTGATTCGTCGGAGAGCATCACCGGTCAATCTCCCCGAAAACGATGTCCTGCGTACCGATGATCGCAACGACGTCGGCGATCATGTGCCCCTTGGCCATCTCATTGAGTGCGGCAAGATGGGGAAAACCAGGCGCACGAATTTTAAGGCGATAAGGCTTGTTCGCTCCATCGGAAACGAGATAAATGCCAAACTCACCCTTTGGATGCTCCACCGCGGCGTAAGCCTCACCCGGCGGGACGTGGAAGCCTTCAGTGAAAAGCTTGAAGTGATGGATCAACTCCTCCATGCTCGACTTCATCTCCACCCGCGAGGGTGGGGCAACCTTGTGGTTGTCTGTTATCACCGCGCCGGGATTCTTGCGCAACCAGTCGACACACTGCCGGATGATGCGGTTGGACTGGCGCATTTCTTCGATGCGGACAAGATAACGGTCATAGCAATCGCCGTTCACGCCCACAGGAACATCAAAATCAAGCCTGTCATAGACCTCATAGGGCTGCTTCTTGCGCAAATCCCACTCGATGCCCGATCCGCGCAGCATCGCACCGGAGAAGCCAAGCGCGAGAGCGCGCTCCGGCGAAACCACCCCCACCCCCACGGTGCGCTGCTTCCAGATGCGGTTATCGGTCAGCAGCGTTTCATAATCGTCGACACACTTGGGGAAGCGATTGGTAAAGTCTTCGATGAAGTCGAGCAACGATCCGCGGCGATTCTCATTCATTGACGAGACCGCCTTGCTGTTGTGGACCTTCGAGGCGAGATACTGCGGCATTGCATCGGGAAGATCGCGATAGACGCCGCCCGGACGGTAATAAGCCGCGTGCATGCGCGCACCTGACACCGCCTCATAACAATCCATCAGGTCTTCGCGCTCACGGAAGCAATAAAGGAATACCGTCATCGCGCCGATGTCGATACCGTGCGCTCCAAGCCAGAGCAAATGGTTCAATACCCGCGTGATCTCATCGAACATGACGCGAATGTACTTGGCACGCTCAGGAACCTCAAGGCCGAGGAGCTTTTCAATCGCCATGCAGTAAGCATGCTCGTTGCACATCATCGAAACGTAATCAAGCCTGTCCATGTAGGGCAGCGACTGGATGAACGTCTTGTGTTCGGCGAGCTTTTCTGTGGCACGGTGCAATAAGCCGATGTGCGGATCAGCGCGCTCCACGACTTCGCCATCCAGTTCGAGGACCAGGCGCAGCACGCCGTGCGCCGCCGGGTGCTGGGGACCAAAATTCAGGGTGTAGTTGCGAATTTCAGCCATGTTCAGCGCCCACCGCCAAGATCACCGTACTGATCTTCACGAATTATCCTTGGTGTGATTTCGCGTGGTTCAATACTGACGGGCTGGTAAACAACCCGCCTTTGTTCCGGGTCGTAGCGCATTTCGACATTGCCCGATAGCGGAAAATCCTTCCGGAAAGGATGGCCGACAAAGCCGTAATCGGTAAGGATTCGGCGCAAATCGTTATGTCCGGTGAAAATCAGGCCGAACAGATCGAACGCCTCGCGCTCATACCAGTCGGCATTGGGCCAGACCGCAGTGAGTGAGTCCAGCACGGGGAAGGCATCCTCACTTGCAAACACACGAAGACGCAGACGCCAGTTCTTTTCGATCGAAAGCAGATGCGAAACTGCGGCAAACCGCGCGCCATCAGTTGCGCCGGCTTCGCCGGCATCGGCGTTGCCGTAGGCGGAATAATCCAGCCCGCAGAGATCGACCAGTTGCTCGAACCGCAGATCCGCGTGATCGCGAAGCACCGCCGCCACCGCCGCATATTCGGCGGCCTTCACAACCAGGGTGAGTTCCCCAAGCGCCTCTGAAAGGCTCTCTATACGGTTACCGAGCGCCGCCGTGAGAGCTGCCTGCAGGCGCGTAAGTTTTTCTGTCATTTCAGCGGGCGATGGTGTTGGTACGCTTGATCTTGTTCTGCAATTGGACGATGCCGTAAAGCAGAGCCTCCGCAGTCGGGGGGCAACCGGGAACATAAACGTCGACCGGCACAATTCGGTCACACCCGCGCACCACCGAGTATGAGTAGTGGTAGTAGCCGCCGCCGTTGGCGCAGGAACCCATTGATATCACCCAGCGCGGCTCGGCCATCTGGTCATAAACCTTGCGCAGTGCCGGCGCCATCTTGTTGCATAGGGTGCCGGCGACAATCATCACATCCGACTGACGGGGACTGGGGCGAAAAACGATGCCAAACCGATCAAGGTCGTAACGCGCTGCTCCGGCATGCATCATTTCCACCGCACAACAGGCGAGTCCAAAGGTCATTGGCCAGAGCGAACCCGTGCGGGTCCAGTTGATCACGGTGTCTATGGACGTGGTGACGAAGCCCTGCTGCGTCAAACCCTGCTCATTGGCGCCCATGCACACCTCCGGTGAATGCCGCTATTCCCATTCAAGCGCACCTTTCATCCATTCGTAGACGAAGCCTACGACCAGGACGCCGAGGAAAACCATCATCGCAACAAATCCGAACAGGCCGATTTCGCCCAAGACGACAGCCCAGGGAAATAGAAACGCTATTTCCAGATCAAATAAGATGAAAAGAATTGCGACGAGATAGTAACGCACATCAAATTTCATGCGTGCGTCCTCGAAAGCCTCAAAGCCGCACTCGTAGGGAGAGAGCTTTTCGCTATCGGGCCTGTTCACACCAACAAGCGAGCTTGCCACCCATCCTAGCAACATCGGCGCGGCACCGACGACTATGGCGACAAAAATGAACAGCAGGATCGGAAAGTAATTTTCCAGCATCTTTCGTCCGAATCTAGCGGCCACGCCTCATTGCGTACCCGTTATCTACCCCTACCGCGCGCCCCGGGCACATACCCGGAGCGATTTTTTCTTGGTGCCGACGAAGGGACTCGAACCCCCACAGCCTTTCGGCCACCAGCCCCTCAAGCTGGCGTGTCTACCAATTTCACCACGTCGGCAAAAATCTGTTACTTGGGCACCTCGTTCGCCCGGTTTCCCGTTTCACCCGACTTCGCCGGCTCAGCGCCGGGAACCGAAGGCGCGGCAGGAACCGCCGCAGGAGGAACCGTCACACCCTGCATCACGCTACCGCCGGACCTGGGCTTGTGCGTCGCAAGGTAAGCAAGGCCGAGACTAGTCGAGAAAAAAATCACGGCAAGTATAGCCGTTGCGCGCGACAGAAAGTTCGCCGAGCCCGTGGCGCCAAAAACGCTACCTGACGCTCCGCCACCAAAAGCAGCACCGGCATCCGCACCTTTGCCGTGTTGAAGAAGTACGAGGCCGATGATGCCAATCGCAACCAGGACGTGCACCATCAGAACGAGCGTCAAGAAAATGTTCATGCTTACCATGTCCGGCTAAAGTCCAAAATTTAAACCGCCGCAACGCGGCAGATCGCCAAAAATTCCTCGGCTATCAGCGAAGCTCCGCCGACCAGTCCGCCATCCACATCAGGCTGATCGAGCAATTCCGCCGCATTGCCGGCCTTCATGCTGCCACCATACAAAATCCGCATTTCTCCGGCACCCTTGTCACGCGCTCCGACGAGGCTGCGAATATAAGCATGCACCCCCTGGGCCATACCAGGACTTGCCGTACGCCCCGTTCCAATAGCCCAAACCGGCTCATACGCGATGACACTCTGCGCGACTGCCGCGGGGCTTACTCGATCCATCACCGACGACAACTGCCGCGCGACAACCTGCTGCGTTATTCCCGCCTCCCTTTCGGCCAGCGTCTCCCCTACACATAACACCGGGGTAATCCCGACCTCACGCAAAGCGGCGAATTTTGCAGCAATCTGCTCGTCCCGCTCACCGTACAGAGCACGCCTCTCGGAATGCCCGATAATCGTGTAAATGCAACCGAAATCACCCAGCATGCCGGCTGACACCTCGCCGGTGAATGCCCCCCCCGGATGCTCGCTGACGTTCTGCGCCCCCCACGCAAGCCCCGACCCACCCAATTCGGCCTGCATCTGGTTCAAATAGGGAAACGGCGCGAAAACGGCAACTTCGATTCTGTCATTGGCTAGTTTCGCCGCCTTGAGAACCCCAAGCAACTCCGCATTGCCCGCCAGGCTGCCATTCATCTTCCAGTTACCAGCAAGCAGGCGTTTTCGCATCGACGGACTTCAAGGTTAAAAGGCGTGATACACCACCAAAACCAGTCGATTTTACCGCTCGACGCTGACTCGGTCAATGAAAAGGAACGGGGGAAAACAGGGAGTTACTGCATCACAGCAAAAAAATGGCAAAAGAGTTGGCGCACAGGCACGGCTTTCCCCAATGCGGCGCCCGCAGCATTGCGCATGTCCCATGCACGACCTGCTAAAGCCGCCAATGATGCAGCCATAACCGCACCGTGACATCCGGCAAATCCGCGCCTGACATGCATACAGGCAGACGAATACAGGCCGAAGAGTGACGCGCCCGGCCCTTACGATCGGGGGCAGGCCGCCGTCTTTTTTTCCTGAGTTTGCAACCAAAATGTCACCGGCCCATCGTTGACCAGATGCAGTTTCATGTCGGAGCCAAACCGCCCAGCAGCCACGACCGGATGTAAAGCGCGCGCCCGATCCAGAAGGTAATCAAACAGCGATAGCGCAAGCGCCGGAGGCGCCGCAGCAGAAAACCCCGGGCGCGTGCCGCTGTGCGTATCGGCGGCGAGCGTGAACTGGGGCACCAGCAGCAAGCCGCCTCCCTGGTTGCGCAAGGACACATTCATTTTCCCGGCTGCATCGGGGAAAACACGATAATCAAGCAGTCGCTCGAGCAAGCGCTGCGCCGCCAGCGTGCCATCGCCACGCTCCGCACATACGAGCACAGCCAGTCCGGCATCGATGGCGCCGACGACCTCCCCGGCAACCTCGACGCGCGCTTCACTCACCCGCTGCAGCAATCCGATCATGATACAGCCGAGTCTAGGGTCGGTCGGCAGCCTCGTCAAACACAGTCTGCAAATGGAAACGGCCGCGCTTAGCCGAAACGTCCGGTGATGTAGTCTTCCGTCTCTTTGCGTTTGGGTTTGATAAAAATATTGTCGGTGACATCGAACTCGATCAACTCGCCCAGATACATATAGGCCGTATAGTCGGAAACCCGGGCGGCCTGCTGCATGTTGTGCGTGACGATAACGATGGTGAAATCTTTTTTCAGGTCATGCACCAGTTCCTCGATACGCGATGTCGAAATCGGATCGAGCGCGGAGGTCGGCTCGTCAAGCAGCAGCACTTCCGGCTTGACCGCAATACCGCGGGCGATGCACAGGCGCTGCTGCTGCCCGCCGGAAAGGCTCATGCCGCTTTGCTGCAATTTGTCCTTCGCCTCATCCCACAGTGCCGCCTTGCGCAACGCCCATTCCACCCGCTCATCCATCTCGCGTGCGGACAGCTTTTCGTGAAGCCTCACCCCGAACGCGATATTGTCGTAAATCGACATTGGAAACGGCGTCGGTTTCTGGAAAACCATACCGACCCGCGCCCGCAGGTCAATGACGTCGACATCGCGGTCCAGGAGGTTTTTGCCGTTCAGAAGCAACTGGCCTTCGGCGCGCTGCTCAGGGTAGAGGTCGTACATGCGATTCAAAGTGCGCAACAGCGTCGACTTTCCGCAACCGGACGGTCCGATGAAGGCGGTGACACGCTGCTTGAACACTTCCATGTTGATGTTCTTCAGCGCATGATACTTGCCGTAATAGAAATTGAAATCCTTCAGCACGATCTGGCTGTGCTCGGCGCCGGTGGGTGCCGGTTGCGCGCCCTTTGGGACAGGCACTGAGAGGGTGTTCATTTTTTTCCCCTGTTATCTGGTGTGACTAACGCGACGACTGATCTCGGAACAGCACGCGCGCAAGGACGTTGAGCGCAAGCACGCTCATGGTGATGAGAAACACGCCGGCCCAGGCCAGTTGTTGCCAATCCGTGTACGGGCTCATCGCAAACTTGAAAATTGTCACCGGCAGGTTGGCCATGGGCTCGTTCAGGTCCATGCTCCAGAACTGGTTTGACAAGGCCGTAAACAACAGTGGTGCGGTCTCGCCGGCGATGCGCGCGACCGCCAGCAGGATGCCGGTAAGAATACCGGCACTGGAGGCGCGCAGCGTTACCTGGGTAATCACCTTCCAGCGTTGGGCGCCGAGGGCAAAGGCAGCCTCACGCAAGGTGTTTGGGATCAGCAAAAGCATGTTTTCAGTGGTGCGCACCACCACCGGGATGACGATGAGGGCCAGCGCGATAACTCCCGAATAGGCGGAGAAATTACCGACCCGGGCGACGATGATGGCGTAGACAAACAGGCCGATCACAATCGAGGGTGCCGAGAGCAAAATATCGTTAATGAACCGGGTCGTCTGACCAAGTAGAGTCTTGGCGCCGTACTCAGCCAGATATACCCCCGTCAAGATGCCTATGGGCGTGCCAATCAGTGTCGCCAGGGCGACCATGAGCAGGCTGCCGGCTATGGCATTGGCCAGTCCGCCCTGCCCGCCGGGAGGCGGGGTCATCTTGGTGAGCAAGTCCCAGGATAAACCGGAGATGCCCAGCTGAAAGGTGGTGAATAGAATCCATATCAGCCAGAACAGGCCGAAAGCCATCGCACTGAGGGACAGCATCAGAGCGACAACGTTGACCAGTTTGCGTTTGTAGCGTAATTGCATTGGGACCTCAGGTCTTGCTGCCCTCTCCGGAACTCAACCGGAGCAGCAGCAGCTTGGACATGGCGAGGATGACAAACGTGATGAGAAACAGGATCAAACCGAGTTCGATCAGCGCTGCGGTATGCAGACCCTGCCCCGCCTCGGCAAACTCGTTGGCCAGGGCCGAGGTGATGCTGTTGCCAGGATCGAACAGTGAGGCGCTATTGAGAAAATTGGTGTTACCGATGACGAAGGTCACCGCCATCGTTTCGCCCAGCGCGCGTCCGAGCCCCAGCATGATGCCGCCGATCACCCCGACCTTGGTGTAGGGCAGGACCACGTTCCACACCACCTCCCAGGTGGTGCTGCCCAGGGCGTAGGCCGACTCCTTGAGCATAGGCGGCGTGACATCGAATACGTCGCGCATCACCGATGCGACGAAGGGGATGACCATGATGGCGAGAATGACCCCGGCGCAAAGTATGCCGATGCCCAGCGCCGGCCCCTGGAACAGCTTGCCAATCAGCGGGACGTTGCCCAGCGTAGCCTTTAGCATTGGCTGGGCCTGCGCAAATATCGGGGAAAAAACCAGCAGGCCCCACATGCCGTAGACAATGCTTGGAATTCCGGCAAGCAGTTCTATCGCGATACCGAGGGGACGGCGCAACCAGCCCGGGGACAACTCGGTCAGAAAGAGCGCGATGCCGAAACTGACCGGAACCGCGATAACAAGGGCAATGATCGAAGTCACGATGGTGCCGTAGATAGGGATCAGCGCACCGAAGTTCTCCTTCGGCGGATTCCACTCACTGGTCCAGAGAAAGGCAAATCCAAACTTCTGTATGCTCGGCCACGCTGTGACAAACAGGGAAATGATAATTCCCGCCAATGTCAGCAGCGTAAGCAAGGCGAAAAAACGCGTCAGGTTGAGGAAAATGAAGTCCCCCAGCCATTTTCGCCGTTTTTTCCTGGCAGACAGGCCGGCCCCGCTCATGGAGATGCCTCCTGCCCCTGCTTCACTTGACACGCTGTCCATTTTTCATCGCCTTACCTTGAAAGCTCAAGACAAAGGCACCCGCGCCCGCCCGAATACCGGCAAACGCGAGGGCCGTTCCTGCTTTTTGGTCTTGCCCGGGATCACTTGCCAGCCCAGACAGGCTTTCCGGCATTGTCCTTAACACCCGCCATCGCCGCCTGGATCAACTTGACAGTCGCGTCCGGAAGCGGCACGTATTCCATATCAGTGGCCATCTGGCCGCCGTTCTTGTACGCCCAGTCGAAAAACTTGATGACTTCGGCCGCCTGCTGCGGTTTGGCCTGAACCTTGTGCATCAGGATGAAGGTTGCACCAGTAATGGGCCAGCTGGCCTTGCCGGGCTGGTTGGTGAGGATTTCAGCAAAGGCGGATTTTGTCCAGTCGGCGCCAGCCGCGGCGGCCTTGAAGGTCAGATCGTCGGGTTCGACAAATTGACCGTCCGCGTTTTGCATCAGCGTGTGCGCAAGCTTGTTCTGCTTGGCATACACGAACTCGACGTAACCAATGGCACCCGGCACGCGTTGCACAAAAGCCGCGACGCCTTCGTTCCCCTTTCCACCCAGTCCCAGCGGCCATTGCACCGCCGTACCCTCACCGACTTTGCCCTTCCAATCTGCGTTCACCTTGGACAGGTAGTTGGTAAAAATAAAGGTGGTGCCGGATCCGTCCGCACGCCGCACCACGGCAATGTCCTGGTTCGGCAACTGAATCTTGGGGTTCAGATCGGCAATGGACTTGTCATTCCACTTCGTTATTTTTCCGAGGAATATATCGCCCAGCAACGCCCCGGTGAGGCGCATGTCGCCGGGCTTCACGCCGGTGATATTCACAACCGGAACGACACCACCGATCACAGTCGGGAATTGCATCAAGCCGTCCTTGTCGAGATCCGCAGGCTTGAGCGGCATGTCGGATGCGCCAAAGTCAACGGTCTTGGCGGTAATTTGCTTGATGCCACCGCCCGAACCGATGGATTGGTAATTCATTTTGACGCCGGTAGCCTTCTGGTAGGCGTCAGCCCACTTGGCGTAAAGCGGAGCGGGAAAAGACGCGCCGGCACCGGTAAGTTCCTGAGCATAGGCAGCCGATGCAGAGAACATTGCAACGTGGACGAGTACCGTCGACAAAATTGCGATTCGTTTGAATTTCATGGGTGAGACTCCTTTGGTTGAGCGCCATATTTCTTCAGCCGCGAGTCTAGCCAAGTCATGTGACAGCAACATGACACAGAACGCGCACGCTCGTCCGACGCGGAGTCCGGAAAAAAATTTAAATTTAAATTAAATCAATAACTTAAAAATTATTGGACTAGGTCATGGCATATGCGAACGCAAGTTCAGCGGCCGGCAGCCACCCGCGTGACCACTTCCGCCAGCGATTTGGCCAGTCGATTGACCCGGGCCTCATCGCGCCCCTCCACCATTACCCGTAGCAAGGGCTCTGTTCCTGACGGACGTAACAACACCCGTCCACTGGCACCCAATTCCTTGTCCGCCGCCGTCTTCGCCGCTTTGATGACAGCGCTGGCCTGCCAGTCGAACTTGCCCTTCAGCTTCACATTGATTAGCACCTGAGGAAACAGCGTCAGCTGTCCGGCCAGTTTTCGCAGCGTGGACTTGGACTCGCGCAAGGCCGTCAGCACCTGCAATGCCGCGACGATGCCATCGCCTGTGGTGTGCTTGTCCAGGCAGATGATGTGCCCCGAATTTTCCCCGCCCAGTTCCCAGCCCTTTTCGTGCAAAAGTTCCAGCACATAACGGTCTCCCACCTTCGCCCGGGCGAACCCGGCGCCGAGTTTTTTCACCGCCTGTTCAAGTGCCAGATTGGACATCAGTGTGCCCACCACGCCGCTCAATGCCTTTTTTCCTGCCCGGTGCTTCGCCACCGCGTAGAGCAGTTGATCACCATCGAACAGGCTGCCATCGCCGTCAACCATGAGCAAACGATCGGCATCGCCATCAAGCGCAATGCCAAGATCGGCATTGACGCGCCGCACCTCCGCCTGCAAGGCCTGCGGCGAAGTCGCGCCCACATGGTCGTTGATATTGAACCCGTCAGGCGTGACGCCAATGGCCGAAACCTCCGCACCAAGTTCGTGAAAGACGTGCGGTGCAACGTTATAAGCGGCGCCATTGGCGCAGTCGACCACGATTTTCAGCCCGCGCAAATCGAGTCCGGACGGAAAAGTCCCCTTGCAGAACTCTATGTACCGACCGGCCGCATCATCGATGCGCCGCGCCCTGCCCAGTTCCGCCGAAGGACGGCAATGCATTGCATCGTCCATCGCCGTTTCGATTTCCTGCTCGACCGCATCGGGCAGCTTGCTGCCCGCTGCCGAAAAGAACTTGATGCCGTTGTCCGGATACGGGTTATGCGATGCGCTGATGACAATGCCGGCGTGCAATCTCAGCGCCCGTGTGAGGTACGCGATCGCCGGCGTCGGCAGCGGACCGCAGAGCATTACATCAATGCCCGCCGCAGAAAGGCCCGCCTCCAGCGCCGCCTCCAGCATATAGCCGGAAATGCGCGTGTCCTTTCCTATCAGCACGGCCGGACGCTCCCCCTTGCGCAACTTGCTGCGCCGAAGCAGCACCACGCCTGCGGCGTACCCCAGACGCATTACGAAATCCGGTGTGATCGGTGGTTCGCCCACCCTGCCACGCACACCATCTGTGCCAAAATATTTTCTAGCCAATTCCGCCTCCCGGATTATTCCGCTGTTCCGCCCTGTTATTCTTCAAAGCCGTCCCTGTATGCGCAAAACACCGCAACGACATCACGCGTTGCCGCGACATCATGCACGCGCAGGATGTGCGCGCCGCGTTGAAGCGCCAGCAATGCGGCGGCGAGGCTGCCCGCGAGGCGCCCCTCCGCTTTGCGTCCGGTTATTTTTCCCAGACTCGATTTGCGCGACCAACCGGCCAACACGGGAAGATCAAGAGCACAGATTTCATCCAGGCCGCGAAGCAGGTCGAGGTTGTGCTGCACCGTCTTGCCAAATCCGAAACCCGGGTCAATGACGATACGCTCACGCCCCACGCCTGCGTGCACCGCCGCGTCCACGCGCTTGGCGAGGTAGGCTTTGATATCGGCCGTCACCTCATCGTATTGCGGCGATGACTGCATCGTTCTCGGCTCGCCCTGCATATGCATCAGACAGACGGCGCAATTCGATGCGGCAACAACCTCCAGCGTCCCGGGGGCCGACAATGCACAAATATCATTGATCATGGCCGCGCCTTCATCGAGCACAACGCGCATCACTTCCGGTTTTACGGTATCAACCGATACTGGCACAGGAACAGCGCGCAGGGCGCGCAGTACAGGCACCAGCCTTGCCAATTCTTCAGCAGCCGAGACGGGGGCCGCCCCCGGTCGGCTTGACTCACCGCCCAGATCGATAATATCCGCGCCCTCCTCGACCAACTTCATGGCCATGGCGATCGCATCGCCGCGAGCAAAAAACCTGCCCCCGTCCGAGAAGGAATCGGGCGTGATATTGACGATGCCCATTAGTAAAGGCCGCTTAAGTGAAAGCGAAAAACCACCGCATTGAAGGTGGTCGATCATTGAGCCGAAGGGATGTGCAGGATCAATTCAGCGCACGGGAATAGCGACACGTCGAGGATCCCGGTCGCCGCGGGGGCGAGCACACCCCGCCTTGGCGCTATATCAGGCCGTAGCCGGTTCAGCGGCTTTGCTCGGACCGTCCTGCCGGGGTGGCCGTGGCGGCGTCGAAGAGGGTTTGGGCGGCCGCGGCGGCAGACCTGCCATGATGTCATTCAACTGGTCCGCGTCCAGGGTTTCCCATTCAAGCAAGGCCTTGGTCATCGCCTCAACCTTGTCGCGATTGTCCTCGATCAGTTTCCTCGCCATTGCATACTGCTGGTCGATGATGCGGCGGATTTCCTTGTCCACCTCCTGCATTGTCGCTTCGGACACGTTCTTGTGCGTCGTTATGGACCGGCCAAGGAATACCTCGCCCTCGTTCTCCCCGTAGACCATCGGGCCCAACGCATCGGACATGCCCCACTGCGTCACCATGCGACGAGCGAGGTCCGTCGCACGCTCAAAATCATTTGACGCACCCGTCGTCATCTGGCTCATGAAAATCTCCTCGGCGATACGCCCGCCGAACAGCACAGCGATCGTGGACAGCAGGCGGTCACGGTCCATGCTATAGCGGTCACCTTCAGGCAACTGCATCGTCACGCCAAGCGCACGCCCGCGGGGAATGATCGTAACCTTGTGAACCGGATCGGTCTTGGGCAGCAACTTGGCAACCACCGCGTGCCCGGACTCGTGATAAGCGGTATTCGTGCGCTCCTCTTCGGGCATGACCATCGACCGGCGTTCGGCACCCATGATGATCTTGTCCTTGGCACGTTCGAAATCCTCCATGTCAACCAAGCGCTTGTTCATGCGCGCGGCAAACAACGCCGCTTCGTTGACAAGATTGGCCAAATCAGCCCCCGAAAATCCGGGAGTGCCGCGGGCGATCACATCCGCCTTGACATCAGGCCCCATAGGCACCTTGCGCATGTGCACCAGCAGGATTTGCTCCCGGCCGCGAATATCCGGCAGCGGCACGACGACCTGGCGATCAAAACGGCCCGGACGCATCAATGCTGGATCAAGCACATCTGGCCGGTTGGTTGCGGCGATCACGATGACACCAACGGTACCTTCAAAGCCGTCCATTTCGACCAGCAACTGGTTGAGCGTCTGTTCGCGCTCATCGTTTCCGCCGCCAAGCCCGGCGCCGCGCTGGCGCCCTACCGCGTCGATCTCGTCGATGAACACAATGCAGGGCGCCTGCTTTTTGGCGTTCTCGAACATATCGCGCACCCGCGCCGCACCAACGCCGACAAACATTTCGACAAAATCGGAACCGGAAATCGAGAAGAACGGTACCTTGGCCTCACCGGCGATGGCACGCGCCAGCAAAGTCTTGCCGGTACCCGGGGAACCGACCATCAATACGCCCTTTGGAATGCGCCCGCCCAGTTTCTGGAACTTGGATGGATCACGCAGGAAGTCGACCAACTCTGCAACGTCCTCCTTGGCTTCATCGCAACCAGCGACGTCCGCAAAGGTGATCGGGTTGGTCGTTTCATCGAGCACGCGCGCACGGGATTTGCCGAACGAAAATGCACCGCCGCGGCCTCCGCCCTGCATCTGGCGCATGAAAAACACCCAGACGCCAATGAGCAACAGCATCGGAAACCACGACACAAAAATATTCATCAGGAAAGAGGGCTCTTCCTCGGCCTTGGCCTCGATCTTGACGCCATATTTCAGCAAGTCGGACACCAGCCAGATATCGCCGGGCGAATAGCTCGTCACGCGCTTGCCCTCCGCCGTGGTGGCCTTGAGCTGGCGCCCCTCGATCAGCACCTTGGCAATGCGGCCGGCCTTGACCTCGTCGATAAACTGCGAGTACTCCATCGGCGTCTGCGCCGTCTGCCGGGTGTTGAACTGGTTAAACACAGTCATCAGCACAAGACCGATGACGAGCCAGACCACAAGATTCTTGAAAAGATTGTTCAAATCAATTCCTCAGCTGCCAAGACAGGGTTTGGCGATTCACGCAAAGAAGGCAGCGCACTTTGCGTTCCCAGATTCCCAGATTTCCGCACACTCGAACCCGAGAAGAGCATTCTATACGAAACAGCAACTTGGTTCAGGATTTGAGTCCGCGACCAAGCAGATACATCTCACTCGAGCGCCCCCTTGAGGCTTCTGGTTTGCGCGAAACAACCGCGTCAAAGTACCTGCGCATTTGTGCCAGAAACTCTGAGTATCCAGCACCCTGGAACACTTTGACCAGCAAAGAGCCTCCGGGTTTGAGGTGCTTACAAGCGAATTCAAGCGCCAACTCACCGAGGTGGATACTTCGAGCCTGATCGCTCATTTCCACCCCGGATATATTGGGGGCCATATCCGAAAGTACAAGATCCGGGCTACGCGATCCAAGCGCTTTTTCCAGTTCCGCTTCAGTCGCCTCCTCGCGAAAATCGCCTCGTATGAAGGTGACGCCACGCAAGGGTTCCAGCGGTAACAAATCAAGCGCGATCACCTGTCCGGAAGCCCCCACCCGTCGCGCGGCAACCTGCGACCACCCGCCCGGGGTAGCGCCAAGGTCGACTACGGTCATACCCGGGCGTAACAGCCTGTCCTTTTCATCAATCTGGATCAGCTTGAAGGCGGCCCGTGAGCGCCATCCTTCGGCCTGGGCCTTCTTCACCCATGGGTCGTTGACGTGCTCGCGCATCCAGCCTTTGCTGGTTCTGGTAGGTTTCATCGGTAAAGATGCTCGAAACTAAAGACCGCGAGCATACACAAGACCTCGTTCAATCAGGGGCGGATCAGGGGAGAAGGGGCGATAAAGACTGCCACCCTCGCCTAGCGCCCCTTAGCCCTATACAATCCTTGCCCATGACTACTCTCTCCGCTGCCGAACGCAAGGCGCTCAAGGCGCGCGCCCATCCTCTCAAACCTGTGGTCATGATCGCAGACGCAGGCCTGTCCCCAGGGGTAATGGCCGAAATCGAACGTGCCCTGGTCAGTCACGAACTGATCAAAATTCGGGTTGCCAGCGACGACCGCGAGAGTCGCGAATCGCTGTCGGCGGAAATTTGCACCAGCACCGGCGCCGCCGCGGTACAGCATATAGGCAAAATTCTGGTTATTTGGCGCAAGGGCGAAGAAGCCAAAGTGCCAAAAGTCAAAAAAAGAGCCATAAAATCAAAACCCAGAACAGATCCAAGGGTACGGCCGGCGAAGGCCTCGCGCAAATCCAAGTCGCCCGACGAAGAGGTGTCCGACCCGCGCCGGCGGGGACGCGTCCTTGAACGCGCACAACGGCCCTCGATACACCGTTCCGGCTCGTCGCCGGAAACCCCGCGCGCAAAACCGGCGCGACAAAATAGTCGACGCCTGCGCTCCGCACGCTGATTTAGACGGAATTTACGCCATCCTAAGGCGGAAAAATCCTCCTTTACAGCAAGCTGCAGGGCCCAAGCCGACGACAATGCGAAATGGCATTGCTGCGATTTACGGGTTAGCACCCTCTTCATCAATCTACCCCGCCGCGCATCCAGAGACGGGATCGGTGCGGCGGCCGCGTCGGGTCAGCAGCCGTGTTGCGCTAATTGCCCCGCTAACCAAGGCCCGTTTGGCGCTGAACCGCACGCCGAAGTGGCGCCCGGACGTCGGCCTCAGCGGCCGCACAATCGTTCCTTCGCCCTGAAGCACAATTATCAGCGCCAATAATTGGCGCGGGTGCCTCACTCGTATCGCACATCCATGATCTCGTAAGTCCGGACACCGGCCGGCGCGTTGACCTCCGCCATATCACCGGCATATTTGCCGATCAATCCGCGGGAGATCGGCGAACTGATTGAAATTTTTCCCTTTTTAATATCAGCCTCGTCATCGCCGACGATCTGGTAGGTCACCTTTTCGGCGCTGGCGGTTTCAACCAGATCAACCGTTGCGCCAAAGACGCAGCGACCGTCCGCATCGAGCAGCTTGGGATCGATAACCTGGGCATTGGAGAGCTTGCCCTCGAGTTCTGCAATCCGTCCCTCGATAAAACCCTGCCGCTCCTTGGCCGCGTCATAGTCGGCGTTCTCGGAAAGATCGCCATGAGCGCGCGCCTCGGCGATGGCCGTAATCACACTAGGGCGCTCGACTGTTTTCAGGCGGTGCAATTCGGTACGCAGCAATTCGGCGCCGTAGACGGTAAGCGGATACTTGATCATGATGTTCTTCCAAAAAAAGAACCCCCAGGAAAATTCCCGAGGGTGTCGGTGCAGATTTGACTAATAGTTAAGCAAGTTAAGCAGCCTTGAGTCGCTTATGCAAGCCCTGCAACGCATAGGGCTTGAGCGCGCCGATATGCCGGATGCCGGCAACCGCGGCGCGCGCGCCAGCCATGGTGGTGTAATAAGTAATGCGCTGCTGCACGGCCGTGGTGCGAATCGAGCGCGAATCGGAAATCGCGCTGCGTTTTTCCTCGACCGTGTTGACGATCAGCGACACCTCGCCGTTCTTGATCATGTCAACAACGTGAAGCCGGCCTTCAGCCACCTTGTTGACGATCTGCGCATCGATACCGTGGGCCGCCAGCACGGCTGCGGTGCCACGCGTCGCAAGCAGTGAAAAACCCAGCCCGACCAGATCGCGCGCCACCTCGACGGCAGCCAGCTTGTCGCCATCGCGCACGCTGATAAACACCTTGCCCGATTCGGGCAGCTTTACGCCCGCCGCGAGTTGGGACTTCAGGAAGGCCTCGCCGAAAGTGTCGCCCACGCCCATCACCTCTCCGGTGGATTTCATTTCCGGCCCGAGGATGGTGTCCACTCCCGGGAATTTTATGAACGGAAACACCGCTTCCTTGACCGAAAAATACGGCGGCAACACTTCGTCGGTTACGCCCTGGGACACCAGGCTGCGACCAACCATGCAGCGCGCCGCGACCTTGGCCAGCGCCACGCCTGTGGCCTTGGACACAAAGGGTACGGTGCGCGAAGCGCGCGGATTCACCTCCAGCACATAGACCGTGCCACCCTGGATGGCGAACTGCACGTTCATCAGGCCCTTGACTTTGAGCCCCTTGGCAAGGGCGACAGTCTGGCGCTTGAGTTCGCGTTCCAGAAACCCGGACAGCGAATGCGCCGGCAGCGAACAGGCCGAATCCCCCGAATGCACGCCCGCCTGCTCGATATGTTCCATGATGCCGCCGATCACCACATCGGTTCCATCGCAGATGGCATCAACGTCGATTTCCGTCGCATCATTGAGAAATCGGTCCAGCAGCACGGGGCTGTCGTTGGACACCTTGACCGCCTCGCGCATATAGCGCTCAAGGTCGCGTTGCTCATGCACGATTTCCATGGCACGCCCGCCCAGCACGTAGGAGGGGCGGACCACCAGCGGGTAGCCTATTTCCCGGGCAAGGCGCAAGGCATCGGCCTAGGTGCGGGCAGTGCGATTGGGGGGCTGCTTCAGGCCGATTTCCTGCAACAACTTCTGGAACCGCTCGCGATCCTCCGCAGCATCGATCATATCCGGGGTGGTGCCGATAATAGGCACGCCATTGGCCTCGAGCGCGCGCGCCAGCTTGAGCGGCGTCTGTCCGCCGTATTGCACAATCACACCGACCGGGTTTTCCTTCGCAACAATTTCCAGCACATCCTCGAGGGTAAGCGGCTCGAAATACAAACGGTCCGAAGTGTCATAGTCGGTCGACACCGTTTCCGGATTACAGTTGACCATGATGGTCTCCAGACCATCTTCACGCAGCGCCAGCGCCGCATGGACGCAACAATAATCAAACTCAATGCCCTGTCCGATGCGGTTGGGGCCGCCCCCCAGAATCATGATTTTTTTCTTGTCTGTCGGGGCCGCCTCGCACTCTTCCTCGTAGGTCGAATACATATAAGCGGTACGGGTCGCGAACTCCGCGGCACACGTGTCAACGCGCTTGTAGACAGGCCGAACGCCCAATTGCCAGCGCGCCGCGCGCACCGCGTCCTCTTTGGCGCCCAAGAGGAAGGCGAGGCGACGGTCCGAGAAACCCTTGCGCTTGAGCGACCGCAGCTGCGCCGCATCGAGTTCGGCGAGCGTCAGGTCGTCAAGTTCCATCTCTGTGTCGACAATATCCTTGATCTGGGTGAGAAACCACGGATCGATATGCGTGAGCTGGTGTACCTCGGCGAGCGAAAAACCGTTCTCGAAAGCGTCGCCGACATACCAGATGCGCTCCGGCCCCGGCTCGCCCAACTCCCTCTCAATCACTTCGCGGTCGGTGGTCTTCTGGTTGAGTCCGTCGACACCCACCTCAAGCCCCCGCAGGGCCTTCTGGAACGATTCCTGGAAGGTGCGGCCGATGGCCATCACCTCGCCCACAGATTTCATCTGCGTGGTCAGGCGATCGTTCGCCTGCGGAAACTTCTCGAAAGCGAAACGCGGCACCTTGGTTACGACGTAATCGATGCTCGGCTCAAAGGACGCCGGCGTGGCGCCGCCGGTGATCTCATTGGCAAGCTCGTCCAGCGTGTAGCCGACGGCAAGCTTGGCCGCCACCTTGGCGATCGGGAAACCGGTCGCCTTGGAGGCCAGCGCCGAAGAGCGTGAAACGCGCGGGTTCATTTCGATGACGATCATGCGGCCATCCGCCGGATTGATCGCAAACTGCACGTTTGAACCTCCGGTATCCACGCCGATCTCGCGCAACACCGCGATCGAGGCGTTGCGCATGATCTGGTATTCCTTGTCGGTCAGCGTCTGCGCCGGCGCCACCGTGATCGAATCACCCGTGTGCACGCCCATCGGATCGAGGTTCTCGATCGAGCAGATGATGATGCAGTTGTCGCGACTGTCGCGCACGACCTCCATCTCGAACTCTTTCCAGCCGATCAATGATTCCTCTATCAGCAGCTCCTTCGTCGGAGAAGCCTCCAAACCGCGTTCACAGATGCTGACGAACTCCTCGCGGTTGTACGCAATGCCGCCGCCCGAGCCGCCCATCGTGAATGAAGGCCTGATCACCACCGGGTAGCCAAAACTCGCCTGCGCCTGAAAAGCCTCATCCATGGAATGGGCCAGCGAGGAGCGCGCTGAAGCCAGCCCTATGCGGGTCATCGCCTTTTTGAATTTGTCGCGATCCTCGGCCTTATCTATCGCCTCCTGGTTGGCGCCGATCATTTCGACGCCGTATTTCTCCAGCACGCCATGCTTGGCCAGATCAAGCGCGCAATTGAGCGCCGTCTGTCCGCCCATGGTGGGCAGCAGCGCCTCGGGGCGTTCGACCGCGATGATCGATTCGACCATCTGCCAGGTGATCGGCTCGATATACGTGACGTCTGCGGTTTCCGGATCGGTCATGATCGTCGCCGGATTGGAGTTCACCAGCACGATGCGGTATCCCTCGGCCTTGAGCGCCTTGCACGCTTGCGCGCCGGAATAATCGAATTCGCAGGCCTGACCAATGACAATTGGGCCGGCACCGATGACCAGAATGGTCTTGATGTCGGTACGCTTAGGCACGTTCGCGCTCCTCCATCAATTTGCAGAATCGGTCGAACAGATAAGACACATCCTGCGGGCCCGGGCTCGCTTCGGGGTGCCCCTGGAAGCAGAACGCCGGTTTGTCGGTTCGCGAAAGCCCCTGCAGCGAACCATCAAAGAGCGACACATGGGTGGTGCGCATGTTCTCTGGCAGACTGGCCGGATCCACAGCAAAGCCGTGGTTCTGACTGGTGATGAGCACACGTCCGGTATCCAGATCCTTCACCGGATGGTTGGCGCCATGGTGGCCAAATTTCATTTTCATGGTCTTTGCGCCCGAGGCGAGTCCCATCAGCTGATGTCCCAGGCAAATGCCGAATACCGGCAGCCCGATCGCGATAATTTCGCGTATCGCCTCAATGGCGTAATCGCAGGGCTCCGGATCACCCGGGCCGTTGGACAAGAAGACCCCGTCTGGCTTGAGCTTGAGCAGCTCGCCAGCCGGTGTCTGCGCCGGCAGCACCGTAACGCGGCAACCGCGATCGACCAGCATACGCAGGATATTGCGTTTGACGCCAAAGTCGTAAGCCACAACATGAAAGCGCGGCGAAGACAGGGCGCCAAAGCCCCTGCCCAGCGCCCAGCTGCCCTCAAGCCACTCATAGGCCTGGGTAGTCGAAACAACCTTGGCCAGATCCATCCCGGCAAGCCCGGGAAAGTCGCGCGCGCGGCGCAAGGCTTCTGTCTCGTCTACTTGCCCCGCCGTCGCAGCCGACATAAGGCATCCGCCCAGGGCGCCCTTCTCGCGCAGGATACGGGTCAGCTTACGCGTGTCTATCCCGGCGATCGCGACAATGCGCTTGGCCTTGAGGTAATCGGCAAGACTTTGCCCGCTGCGCCAGCTTGACACGGTCATGGACAGATCACGGATAACCAGTCCGGCCACATCAACACGGCCGGACTCGGCATCATCGCCATTGACGCCGGTATTGCCGATGTGCGGATAAGTCAGGGTGACGATCTGGCGACAATAGGAAGGATCGGTCAGGATTTCCTGGTAACCGGTCATGGCGGTGTTGAACACCACTTCGCCTGCCGAAATACCTTCTGCACCAATACCTTCGCCGCGAAAAATACTGCCATCTGCAAGAGCGAGAATGGCGGGCGGCTTGGCGGAAATCAATTCACGGTGCTCCAGATTACGAAGCTGGGCGGGCAAAGTCAGCTGATCTGATCAGCCCCGCCCAACAAATCCTTACAATTATACCGTGAAACAACCACCCCGCTCAAACCCGGCCGCAACAACCAGCAACCGGGTGCTTTCAGACCTGGCGCAAACCAAGGACGTCCTGCATGTCAAAAAGCCCCGCAGACTTGCCCTGCAGGAAAAGTGCGGCGCGCAATGCGCCTATGGCGTAGGTCGCCCGGCTTTGGGAGCGAACCGTGACCTCCACGCGCTCGCCTGTTCCGGCGAACACCACCGTATGGTCACCAACGATATCGCCGCCTCGCAGGCTGTGAAATGCGATCGCCTTGCGGTCGCGCTCGCCGGTGATACCCTCGCGTCCGTATTCGGCCACATCGGCAAGATTGCGTCCAAGAGCGCCGGCCACTACCTCGCCAAGCCGTATCGCCGTGCCCGAGGGTGCGTCAACCTTGTGGCGGTGATGCGCCTCAATAATCTCGACATCAAAATCATCGCCAAGTATTTGCGCCGCCACCTCGGCCAGGCGAAACACCGCGTTCACGCCAATCGCCATGTTGGGCGCGAACACGATGGCAATTTTCTTCGACGCCGCAGCAATGCGCGCCTTGCCCTGTTCATCAAAACCCGTGGTGCCGATAACCATATTCACCCCGGCGAACACACAGGCATCGAGATGCGCAAGGCTTCCCTCAGGGCGGGTAAAGTCAATCAGGCAATCGGCCGCACGCACCGCGGCCATATCGCCGCTGACCAGCACACCGGTGCCCAAGCCCAGCGGCAAACCCGCATCCTGACCCACGGCGGCGCTGCCCTTCATGTCCAGCGCCACGGCAAGCCGCATTTCAGCCGAGGCGAGTACGGCCTCGATCAGATTGACCCCCATGCGCCCGCTGGCGCCGGCTATCGCGATATTCATACTCATTGTTTGGGCACCTCTTTGACTTCAGGGGCGGCAGGCGTGGACGGGGCCGGCACGACGTCCCCCTCGATACGCTTAAGCTTGTCATTCTCGAAAAAAACAGTCAGCTTGCGTTGCTCGATGCCCTTGCTGAACTCAAGTTGGCGTTGAAAAACATACTCCCACCTGTCCGAGTGAAACACGTCCACCACAAGCGGAGAGCCCAGCACAAAACGCACCTGATCCCGCGTCATGCCGGGGCGCAACTGGGAGATATTCTCCTGCGTGATGAAATTACCCTGCTGGATTTCCATTCGATAAGGCGTGATAAACGAGGGCATGGGAACCTCGGGGAGCTTGAAGGACGAACACCCCCCCAAGGAGCCAAAAACAGGGATGACGGAAAACAGGAGGATAAGCGGTGTGCGAAGGTTCAAGGCTTGCATTCTCAATGCGTGTAAATGCTTATATGATAGCCCAAACCCCGCCATCTCCCGGTCACGACATCATGAGCAACGCGCAGGAACTCAAAACCATAGGTCTCAAGGTCACGGCGCCACGCCTGAAAATTCTCGACCTGTTCGAGAAAAGCACGGTGCGCCACCTTTCCGCCGAGGACGTCTATAAAATACTGATCGGCGAGGGTCTCGACATCGGCCTCGCAACTGTCTATCGGGTCCTCACCCAGTTCGAGCAGGCCGGCCTGCTGAAACGCCACCATTTCGAGTCAGGCAAGGCGGTGTTCGAACTTGACGCCGAAAGCCATCACGATCACTTGGTATGCATACAGTGCGGCCGCGTCGAAGAGTTCTTCGATGCGGAAATCGAAAAACGCCAGGGCAAAGTAGCCAAGGATCGCGGATTCGTTGTCAGGGAACACGCCCTTTATCTCTATGCCGAGTGCATCAAGACCAATTGCCCGAACAAGTCTGCAACGTGAGCTTGTGCAAAACTTAATCCACCCATAACAAGCCGGCGTGGCCTCGCCACGCCACGCAAAAAGGGGGTGGATCATCTGCGCCCGCCCTGTTCAAACAGTACTGTCATGGCGCGCCAATCGCCCCCCCTGGCCGGGACAACGACCAGACAGCGGATTTCCGTCAGCTCACCCTGACCGCGCCGCCACCGGGTCGCCGCGGCAGTCTTGCAACCCGGCTATCGAGAGAATCGAGAGAAACCGCATGGAAGCCTTTCTGGTATCAACACTGGTAGTCGCCATCGGCGAGATCGGCGACAAAACGCAGTTGCTGGCACTTTTGCTCGCCGCCCGCTTTCGCAAACCGATGCCCATTATCCTGGGCATACTCGTCGCAACGCTGGCCAATCACGGCCTCGCGGGCCTGCTCGGCAACTGGGTCAGCGCAAATCTCGCCCCTGACACACTGCGCTGGGGCCTGGGCATCTCTTTTCTCGCCATTGCGGCATGGGCGCTCAAACCGGACAAGATCGATGAAGAGCCCAGCACGCTCGGTCACTATGGTGTCTTTTTCGTCACTTTGATTGCGTTTTTTCTTGCCGAAATCGGTGACAAAACCCAACTTGCCACCATCGCCCTTGCCGCCAAATATCAGGCCCTCCCGGCAGTGGTCGCCGGCACCACTCTTGGCATGATGCTGGCCGATGTACCGGCGGTATTTTTGGCGCAGATCGCATCGCCAAAAATTCCATTCAAAGCGATCAGGTACATCGCCGCCGCGCTGTTCGCCGCCCTGGGCGTCGCCGCACTGGCCGGATTCAGTTTTGGCTGAAACCGAAACCCCACCGCAGCCGCGCATGCACAACATCACAATTCCGCAATATTCCAAGCCTAGACTGGTGCATTGATCTTGGACGGGAACGTGATGGATCTGATCCTGTGGCGCCATGCCGATGCCGACGAAGGCGAGCCTGATATGGAGCGCGGGCTGACCAAGCGCGGCGAAAAGCAGGCACGCCAGATGGCCGCCTGGCTGGAACTACGCCTTCCGGCCCGAACCGAAGTCCTGGTCAGTCCGGCGCTGCGTGCCCAGCAAACCGCCGCCGCGCTGGACAAACCGTTCAAAACGGTTCGCAAACTCGCGCCTGATACAGGGGTTTCCGACCTGATAGGCGCGACCGGCTGGCCGGACAAACGCGGTGCGGTGCTCGTCGTCGGGCATCAACCCACGCTGGGACGCATGGCCGCGCTGCTGTTGACGGGCAGCGAAGCCAGTTGGACACTCAAAAAAGGCGCTGTCTGGTGGTTCACCAATCGTGTTCGCGAAGGCGAAACGCAAACGGTGCTGCGCGCCGCCATGGCACCGGACCTGCTTTAAGCTTCAGGCGGTGCCCAGGGCCCCGGCACCGAAGGCAAACCGGGACAATGGCTGAAAACGGCCGACTGGCGGGCGTTTCCGGTGATCAACCAACCGCGCGCAGCTTGTCGGCGGACAGCTCTTTCACCTCCAGGCGCAAGCCGACGCCCCGCCACTCGTCCATCTCCGCCTCGAACGCGGCTGCGCTAAGCGGGTGCTCGTCCAGCCAGCCTTGGGGCAGCGACAATTGATAGCCGGCGCCCGTCGCCCGGCAAATCATCGATGGCAGCGCGCGACTGCTGCGGCTGCGATAGAACAGAACCGCCGTGCGCAGGCAAAAAATCAGTCCCCAATCAACCGAATCGGGGGCCAGACCGTCCAACTTGGCGAGCTTGCCGCGATGCGCCAACACCACCCGCGCCAACCGGGCCTGCTCCATTTGCGAAAATCCGGGCATGTCGGCGTTGGACAGCACATAGGCGGAATGCTTGTGATAGCCGGTATGCGCAATGGAAATGCCCATCTCGTGCAGCGCCGCCGCCCACGCCAGCAGCGCGGCGTCCTCCTCGGGCACCGGTTGCACCGCGACTCCCTCGTACAATTGCCGGGCAAGTTTGCCGATGCGTTCGGCCTGCACCGCGTCGATATGGTAGCGACGCATAAACTGGCGCACCGTCACCTCGCGCATGTCCTGGCTCTGGAAGCGTCCGACCATGTCGTAGAGCACGCCCTGGCGCAGCGCACCGTCGGAAATAGTCATGCGCTCTATGCCCAGCTCGGAAAAAACCGCCCACATGATGGCGCAGCCCCCGGCGAGAATCTCGCCGCGGTCTCCCCGCACACCCGCAATGTCGATACGGCTGACATCACCCGCCCGGATAAGCGCGGCGCGAAGTTTGTCCAGCCCGTCAAGGGTGATGCCCTGGCCCGCCCAGCCATTGGCCTGCAGAATACCCGCAAGCGACTTCGCCGTTCCAGACGAACCGATCGCTTCATTCCAGCCCAACTGCCGATAGGGCTCCACCAGGGTTTGCACCTCGCTGCGCGCCGCCAGCTCCGCCTGTTTGAAGCCCTGCTTGTCAATGCGCCCCTCGGGGAAAAATTTCAGGCTCGCGCTGACACAACCGATATGCAGACTTTCCATCAGCAAGGGTTGCAGTGCCGAACCGATGATGCATTCGGTTGACCCCCCGCCTATGTCCACCACCAGCCGTTTTTCATCCGGCTCGCGCCCGGCACTAAGGGTGTGCGCGACACCGATGTAAATAAGCCGCGCTTCCTCGCGCCCGAAAATGACCTCGATTGGAAAGCCCAATACCGCTTCAGCCTCGGCGAGGAACTGCGGCGCGTTCTTGGCCACCCGCAGCGCGTTGGTTCCCACGACGCGCACAGCGCCCCTGGGAAACCCGCGCAAACGCTCCCCAAACCGGGCAAGCGCCTCAAGCGCTCGCAGCTGCGTCGCACGATCTATGCGCTTATCACGCGTCAGGCCGGCGCCAAGACGCACCGGCTCGCGCAGCGAGTCAAGCGGGTAAATCTGCTCGTCGACAACACGCCCGATTTGCAGGTGGAAGCTGTTGGAGCCAAGATCGACCGCGGCCAGAGAATCGTATTTCATCGTTCATCAGTTGGGGAAGGACGTGACCACCATAGCACCGCGAACAGGGCACCGCAAACCCCTGCGGATGGAATGCGCCAAAGCTGCCGCCGGTACAACGGCGCAGTGCCGCGGCAGTTCAGCCCTTCGCGACCCGCTCGATCTCCTCGATAGATACGTGGCGCACGTCCTTGCCCTTGATCAAATAGATCACGGACTCGGAGATATTCTTCGCATGATCGCCAATGCGCTCCAGCGCCTTGGCGATAAAAATCACGTCGAGCGAAGCCGAAATGGTGCGAGGGTCCTCGATCATGAAGGTCAGTAACTGCCGCAATATTCCCTGGAACAAGGCGTCCACCTCCTCGTCCCGGCGGACATTTTCCGGCGCCGACTCCACATCAAGGCGCGCAAACGAGTCGAGCGCATGACGCAGCATTTCCGTGACCAGACCAGAAATGTGCTTCAGTTCCACGTAGCGGGATGCGGAAAACCGCGCCGAACTCAGCACCCCCCGACCGTACAAGGCGATTTTCTTCGCCTCATCGCCGACGCGCTCCAGGTCGGTGATCATCTTGAACGCCATCATCAAAAACCTGAGATCAACCGCGGCCGGTGCGCGCCGTGCGATAACGTTGGTGCATTGTTCGGCGATCTCGCGCTCGAGCCGGTTTATGCGCTGGTCATCCTCGATGATCCGGCCAAAGAATTGCAAATCGTTACGCCGCAACGCCTCTATGGCAGCGATAATCTGCCTCTCCACCAGTCCGCCCATGCTCAGAATCTGGCCCCGTATATGATCAAGTTCGGCATCAAACTGCTTGGAAGTGTGCTGCGTCTGCTCCAAAAGTGGCGCCCCCGTCAATGTTTCGTGTTGGATGTTCAATATTTGATTTGGCGCAAAGCCTAATCCTCTTATGTGACAGTAGTATTTAAGCTGACTCCCGGTTTGTAATATTTCCGCAACAATCGGACGGTAAAATTTTTCCATGATGCCCGCCCGCCCCCCAGCCTCCCCGAAATCGCCAGGCGTGCGTTTCCTCAACCGCGAATTGAGCCTGCTCGCCTTCAACCGCCGTGTTCTCGCCCAGGCGGAGGATGCGCGCGTGCCCTTGCTCGAGAGACTGCGCTTCTTGTCCATCGTCTCCTCCAATCTGGACGAGTTTTTCGAGATCCGTGTCGCCGGCTTGAAAGAACAAATCAAACTGGGCAAAGAGATGGCCGGACTTGACCGCCGCCCCGCGAGCGAGGTCTTTGCCGCGGTCAGCGCACAGGCGCGCAGCCTGGTCATCCGACAATATGAGTTGCTGAACAAGCAAATCCTACCGGCGCTTGCCGGCAAGGGCATACGCTTCCTGCCCGAAGAAGATTGGACGCGCGAGCAGCGCGCCTGGTTGAACGGCTATTTCATTCATGACATGATGCCCCTGTTGACGCCCATCGGACTGGATCCGTCGCATCCGTTCCCGCGCGTGCTCAACAAGTCACTCAATTTCGTCGTGCAACTGGATGGACGGGACGCCTTCGGGCGCAACTCAGGCATCGCCATCGTGCAGGCACCACGCCTGCTGCCGCGCGTGATCGAGTTGCCGGCGAAACTGGCCGGTGGCCGTTACGGCTTTGTGCTGCTGACCTCGATTTTGCAGGCCTTCGTCGCGGCGCTGTTTGAGGGCATGAGCGTGCTCGGCTCCTATTCTTTTCGCGTCACACGCAACAGCGACCTTTTTGTCGAGGAAGAGGAAATAAAGGATTTGCGCGCCGCGCTGCAGGGTGAGTTGCCGCAACGCCACTTTGGCGACGCCGTGCGCCTCGAAATAACCGAAGGCTGTCCGCCCGCTCTGGAGAGCCTGCTGCAACAGGAGTTCGTCCTGGCCGATGACGATATCTACCGCGTCAACGGCCCGGTTAATCTGGTGCGGCTGATGCAGGTACCCGACCTGGTTGATCGCCCGGAATTGAAATTCCCCAGCTTCTATCCGGGCGTGCCCAAAGCCGTGGAAAAACGCGCCGATTTTTTCAAAAGCATACGCAAAAACGACATTCTGCTGCACCACCCCTACCAGTCCTTCAATCCGGTCATCCAGTTCCTTGAGCAAGCGGCCGACGATCCGGACGTGGTGGCCATCAAGCAAACCGTGTACCGCACCGGCACCGACTCGGTGCTGATGCAATACCTCATCGAAGCGGCACGACGCGGCAAGGAAGTCACGGTGGTTGTCGAACTGCTCGCGCGCTTCGACGAAGAAACCAACCTGAACTGGGCGGCAAAACTCGAGGAGGTCGGCGCCCACGTGGTCTACGGCGTTGTCGGCTACAAGACCCACGCAAAAATGCTGCTACTGGTACGCCGGGAAGAAGGCAAACTGCGTCGCTACGCGCACCTGTCGACCGGCAATTACCACCCACGCACCGCCAAGCTCTACACAGACTTCGGCCTGTTCACCGCCAACGAGCAAATCTGCACCGACGTGAACGAGGTCTTCAAACAACTGACCGGCCTTGGCAAAGGCAGCAAGCTCAACCACCTGTGGACCTCGCCTTTCAGCCTGCACGCCAACATCATGCAGGCCATCCACCATGAAATAAAACTGGCCAAGGCCGGCAAACCGGCGCAAATCATTGCCAAGATGAACTCGCTGGTCGAGCCCCTGGTGGTGGAGGCGCTCTATGCCGCCTCGCAGGCCGGCGTCAAAATCGACTTGATTGTGCGCGGCATGTGTGCGCTACGTCCGGGCGTGCCAGGCATGTCGGAGAACATCCGCGTGCGCTCCATTATCGGTCGCCTGCTCGAACATCACCGGATTTTTTATTTCCGTAACGACGGCGAGGAAGATGTGTTCCTTTCCAGTGCGGACTGGATGGAACGTAATTTTTTCCGGCGCATCGAAACCTGCATCCCCATCCTGGACAAGCGACTCAAGGCGCGCGTGATCAAGGAAGGACTTCGCACTTACCTCGCCGACAACGTCCAGTCCTGGGAAATGAATGCCGACGGCGAATACGCCCGTAAAACCAGCCGCGGCGGCATTCGTCGTTCCGCACAAGCGCAATTAATCGAGCTTCTGGCGAGTCCGGCTAAACCCGCCTGAGCGACGCCGGACGCGCGTCGCAATCCGGATCGCCCCTCTGGGCGCCAGCTATATCAATCGCTCGGCAACACGGCTCACCGAATCAAGCAGCCAGCTCTTCTGCGTCGGTGGCCGAAACCGAATCACCCAGCAGCGCTTCAGCCTCGCCCATGCTGTCGTTCCAGTGCACCAATTCCAGCCGCCCGTCTCGATGCTCGACAATAGCCGTGCAACTATCGACCCAATCGCCGCAGTTGATATAAGTCACGCCGCCCATATCCTTGATCACCGCGCTGTGGATATGGCCGCAAACAACGCCGTCCAGACCCATCTTCCGAACATGATGCGCCACCGAGTCTTCGTAGCCATAAATGAAATCGAGCGCACCCTTTACCTTGCGCTTGGCAAAACCGGCAAGCGACCAATAACCTGATCGGTGCAGTTTTCGCCGCGTCCAGGACAACAGCGCATTGATCCTGAGCAGCAACGAATAAGCGATATCACCGAGCACGGCAACCCAGCGGTGGTGGCGCGTGACCTGGTCGAATTCATCGCCATGCATCAACAACAGGCGTTTGCCGTCGGCTGTCGTGTGAAGCACATCCCGCGCCACTTCAACGTCGCCAAAACGGGTTCCGATGTATTCGCGTAACGCCTCATCGTGATTGCCCGGAACAAATACAACCTTCGTCCCGTGCCGTGCTCGCTTGAGCATTTTCTGGATGAATGTATTGTGCTCCGCAGGCCAGTAAATCGTGCGTCCTAATGACCAGAAATCGATGATGTCACCCAACAGATACACATACTCGGCATCGTAGTTGCGCAAAAATGAAAGCAATTGCCCGGCCTGACAGGCGCGCGTGCCCAGATGAATATCCGACAGAAAGATGGTCCGGACTTGGGGCATGCCTAGCTCTGGCGCTTTCTGCCAATGAACAGGTAATAGGGCGCGCGCAGACCGGGCAGAAACGGTATCCGCCCCATGCGCTCATCGCACCAGACTGCGTCAGTTTCCTCGAACAGGTGCTCCAGGTGCAGCGCATTGAGATGCACCCCGTCATGGGCAAACCAGCGTGGCCACAGGGCGCGGGCGAGCGCGCCATGGTGCGCGCGACCATCAAGCGGCGTCTTTGCCGAAACATAAAAATCAACCACGCCAATGAGGCCCCCCGGGCGCAACATCGCAATGGCATTGCTCAGCACCGCCCGCCAATCGGGCATCATCGTCAGCGCATAGGACAGGATCACGCGGTCCGCGCTCTGCGACGGACGGTAGAGCGCCGCATCCGCCTCGACCGTGTGCGCAACATCCGGCCAGCGGGCACAGCGCAGCTTTGCCTGCTCGAGCAGCGCCGGGCATAAATCGACGACTTCGAAGCGTGATAATGAAAACATGCGCGACCCGAGAAATTCAAGGTTGCTCCCGGTTCCCCCGCCCAGCTCGATAACCGTGCTTCCCGGCGGTGGCGCCAGCTTTTCGACCAACTCTCGCCTGCCGTGCAGCAGCCGGTCGCGGAACGCGTCGTAGTGCGCCGCCTGGGGGCGGTAAAATCGCTCCAGGCGCTCGGCGTGCGTTCCGCCCCCGGACTGTCCGCGAAAAAACTGCCAGAGAATGCGCGCATCGCGCCCCAGCGCGCTCATGCACGCACATCCGCAATGTGAAACCCGGCGTAGGTATGCACCCGGTCGAGCGGCTGCAGCGCGCGTGCCAGGCCATCGCGAAAATCAAGCACGTCACGCAGCCGTCGTCCGCCTGAAAGACGCAAGGCCTCGATGTAGGCCGGCTGCATGTGCGCGCTGCGAAAGATCACGCGCGCCGTACCCGCCGCCTTTTCCAGGATGGCCTGCCATTCCTCGGCGAGCGCCTCCGGGTGGTAGGAGCTCATCCAGTCCATATGATCGAGCAGGACGAACTTTGAAATCCGCTCATCCGTTTGTTGAAGAAACGCTGTGACGGTGCTCGTATGCACCTCGATACGAGCGGCCAGACCTCCCTTGAGCGCGGAAAAATTCTCCGGTTTCAGATACTCCGGGCAACAATCTCGGCGGTAATGCCCGCGCAGGTACAGCGTCCAGAAATAGTTTTCCCGCACCGGCAGGTTTCGGAACACATATTCGATGGACTCCCGGATAAAACCGGAAACGCCATCCTCGTGCTGGCTCTGCACCTCCTTGCGTTGCGGATGCGGTACGCCAAGTAAACTCAGGGTGAGCTGGCGCGACAGGGCCCAATTCATGCCCCGTGTCCACATCAAAGGATGCACCCGGCGGTCATAAATATCCTGTTGCTCCGATAAACTCCGCGATTCGAGTAAGGAATGCACCGCCAGGCGCAGCTCGGGCCGGAAATCGAGGTAGGCGCGAAACCCGCGCGCAACGATCCCGGCAAGCCCGTAAAAATAAAAACTGTCGCGCCCAGCCGTCCCGCAAAACCAATGTGCGCGACCATCCCACCAGGATTGGGCAAACGGTGACAACTCGTCCCGCAGCAATTCACGATAAATGTGCGCGAACCGGCTATGGTGCCCATCGCCGAATATCATGAAAAAGTCTTCAAATTCGAGCCGCTTTATCGCCGCCAGCTTCAACTCCAGCAAGGCCGACTGGCGCGGATTGGCATCCACGGCGTGAACACGCGCAGGCCCCGCCAGGGCGTAATCGAGCGCGTTGCAACCGGCGCTTGTGATGACCAGCACACGGTCATCCGCGGCAAGATTGAGCGCACGGCGGTCGACGGACGGGTCTTCCCAGCAGGTGTTGTAAACCAGCGATCGGGATGTGAGCGCATTGAAAATTTTCTGATCAATGCGATCAACCAGACTTTGACTCCTTCTCAGCATAGGCACCCTGAAAACGGCCGCACCGCGATAGCGAGCATGGAGAAGACGCCGCAGCCGACCTTCGCGCAGAAACGCCTGCGTGTGGCCGACTCCTGCAACCGCCGGACAACTGGCTCGGTGGCGTGGTGGCGAAAATTGTCTGTGAGGTAAAACATTTCGAGCGAGGATGCCCGTCGATTGTGACGAGGGCATGACGCAGCGGTTTTTGTTTTATGACCGTGCCCTGTTTGAGGCACTCGTACGCTGACATCGGCCAGATCAAACCAGCTCCTTCATATTCCGCGGATCATAAAAAACAACGCCCCCTTTCCGGAGACCATCAGGCAACTGCGCAAGGGCTTGATATGGTCAAAGCGCAGCTTGAACGGCTACTCCGTTGGTTCTGCGCGCAGGCTTGCCTTATAAGTCGTCAGCGGCAAAAATATCGTCGGGGAATGTTTGCGCCAGATCGCCCCTGGGTCTGCCATTCGTTGCAGCGTTGCAGTATTCTGTGAACAGCAATGGAGGATCAAACCATGTTTGAATCGGCGGAAATCGGCCATAAGCTCGGCAAGAAAGAATACAAGCGTGAGGTGCCGGCGCTGCGCGCCGCCCTGCTCAACGCACAATACGACCTGGGAGAGCTGAAGCGTTTTCCCGTGCTTATCATCATCGGCGGCGTGGACGGCGCAGGAAAGGGGGAAACGGTCAACCTCCTCAACGCCTGGATGGATCCGCGCCACATCCATACCCACGCATTCGGTCCACCCAGCGACGAGGAGGCGGTCCGGCCGCCAATGTGGCGCTTCTGGCGCGCCATGCCGCCGCGCGGCAAGATCGGTATTTTTTTTGGTTCCTGGTACACCGATCCCATCCTCAGGCGCGTCATGGATCACAGCAGCGACGCCGGCCTGCAGCAGCACGTCGATGAAATATTCCGTCACGAGAAAATGCTCGCGGACGAGGGCGTTCTGCTCATCAAACTCTGGTTCCATCTTTCCCCGGAGCGGCAGAAACAGCGCCTCAAGGCACTTGAAAAAAATCCGCGCACGCGCTGGCGGGTGACCAAAACAGACTGGCGCAGATTCAAGAATTACGAAAAATTCCGTCAGGTTTCGGAGCGCGTGCTGCGCGAGACAAGCACGGCCACCGCCCCCTGGATCGTCATCGAGGGAACCGACCCGAATTACCGCTCCATCGCAGCGGGCAGAATATTGCTCGAACTGATGCGTAATCGCATCACGACAGAAAAAGCCAGGGTGAGGGAAAAATCATCCAGGATCACAACGCCCGCCTCCCTCCCCAAACTCGATAATTCAGGGCTGTTGTCGGGCATGAACCTGAAGCAGCGCATCAGCCAGAGCCGCTACGAAAAACAGATCGAGAAGCTGCAAGGCGACCTCAACCTGCTCTCGCGTGACAAGAGGTTCGCCCAGCGCTCGACCATACTGCTGTTTGAAGGCATGGATGCCGCCGGCAAGGGATCGGCGATACGGCGCATCACCGCCGCGCTCGATGCGCGGCGTTACCATATCGTGCCGGTGGCGGCCCCGACCGAGGAAGAACGCGCCCAGCCCTACCTGTGGCGGTTCTGGCGACACATGCCGCGCCCGGGGCTGGTCAGCATCTTTGACCGCTCCTGGTATGGTCGCGTGCTGGTCGAGCGCGTGGAGGGATTCTGTTCACCCGCGGACTGGACGCGGGGCTATTCCGAAATCAACGACTTCGAAGAGCAAATGACACGCGGCAATGTGGTGCTTATAAAATTCTGGCTGCAGATCAGCAAAGAAGAGCAACTACGCCGCTTCAAACAACGTGAGGCGAGCGAGTTCAAGCGCTTCAAGATCACCGATGAAGACTGGCGCAACCGCAAGAAATGGGGGCCCTACGAAACCGCCGTATGCGACATGGTGGACCGCACATCGACAGAAATAGCGCCTTGGACCCTGGTCGAGGCCGAAGACAAACTGTTCGCCCGCATCAAGATTCTAAAGACCATCATCGCCAGGCTTGAGGCCGGGTGCTAGCCCGTCACCGCCGCCTGTACACAGGTACACGGGTACGCGGGTACGCGGACGCCTTTGATCCCTGTCAACAGCAATGGGAGAAGCGCATTACCAAGGGCGGTTATCGGCTGCAAACCGGCTTCTCGCGCGCGATTGCAGCCTTTCGGACTCAGACTCCAATCACCCCGCCATCATCCCGGCCAATGGCCAGCGTCGCCGAGCACGGCCGCCCGTCGGGGCGAAAGTCCGGCCAGTTGGAGACGCCACGCGGATCTATCCACAAACCGTCCGGGCTGCAAAACGCGTCGCCCCCGATATTGCCGCGACGCAGCGGATCCGGGTGGGACGGGTCGCTGGCCAGCGCAAAAAGCGATCAGGCAAAACGCCCGGCCGCCAGATCACCGCCTTGCTCGGTCCATTTGACGATATGGCCGAAGATATTGCCGGCGCGAGGGTTGGCCCCATCCACGCCGAGCTCCCCTCGCGCGCCCCGCCAGTCGTTGTTGGTCAAGGTCATGTTGAAAGTATGAACGGGCCTCGTGGACCAGACCCTCCGCATTACGCCGCTTTACGCCGCTTGGGCGAGGAAGTGTCTGGCGTAGCGCGCGTCCATACGTGACAGCGGCAACAAAATCGGCAGGTCTGCACAATTGAAATCCGGATCCCACGCCGGCTCACCGCAAACGTAGGCACCGAGGTTGAGGTAGCCTTTGACGAGCGGTGGGAAATCCGCCACCACCCCGCTGTCAAGGTTTTCCATCGGCAGGCGGCAGCGCGGAAACACCCGATATTCGAGCGGGCTCATGTGCGCGGCCTCCAGCTTGCGAAAAATGGCGGCCGCGGAATGTCCGCCGTCGGCCATGCTTACACTGGCGCAACCGATCAGATATTCATGGCGGTTTTCCAACATGTAGCGCGCCAGGCCGGTCCACAACTGGATGATGACACCGCCGGAGCGGTAATCCGGGTGTATGCAAGAGCGCCCGACTTCAACAATGTTGTCACGCAAATGCGCGAGCCGCGTAAGGTCGAATTCCTGTTCCGAGTAATAACCACCGGCGGCCCTCGCTGCCAGCGGCGACAGAATGCGGTAGGTTCCCACCACCTCCGATGTCTCGACATCACGCACCAGCAGGTGCTCGCAATGCGCGTCAAACCGGTCCACGTCCAATCCCGCGGCCGCCGATTGGAGTTTGGCGCCCATTTCCTCGGCAAAAACCACGTAACGCAGACGCTGCGCCTCCGCCACCTCCGAGCGATTTCGGGCGAAACTCACCGTCAGCCTCCGCCGGTGTCGAGTTCGTGCTTGCAGTTGTTTTTCCAGCATCGCGCCTCTCCGTATTTCTGTTGAGTTGACGCAACTTTAAAAAACCCGCATGACATTGCGGTTACGAAACGATGAAATGTTCGTTAAAGCCAAAATGCCTGCATGAAATGAACTATTCATGACAAGGCATCATGACAAGGCAATCGCCTCACATCGCCATGCTACAGTCCGCGCGTTTCATGATTGCGCGCCGTGCCGCGAAAAATTGTTTCGTTTCCTGCCCGCCCATTTACGGAGAAAAAAATGGAAGAAAGTCCGTTCAAAGGAAAGACCGGCGCGCGCCGCCTGATAAACGCGCTGGCTTATTCATGGCAGGGCTTTCGTTCCGCCTATAAACACGAAGAGGCCTTTCGCCAGGAAGTGTTGCTGACGGCGGTGCTGATACCCGTGTCGTTTTTCATCACGGTCAGCGGTACGGCTCGCGCACTAATGGTCGGCAGTGTCCTGCTGGTGCTCATCGTCGAGTTACTCAACTCCGCTGTCGAGGCGGCGGTGGACCGCGTGTCGCTCGAGAACCACCGACTCGCGGCAAGAGCCAAGGACATCGGCAGTGCTGCGGTGTTTTTGTCGCTGACCAACGTCGCCGTGGTATGGGCATTGGTGCTGCTCGGCTGAGCCCGTCACCTAAGTTTCCGCAAACTGTCATCGTATTTTCATGCGGCAGGTGCACATTGCGCACCATGCCCCCCGTCAATCAGCACCGCCATCCGCTCAAGCTGGCAATCGTCACCGAAACCTATCCACCGGAAATCAACGGCGTCGCCAGAACCATAGGCCTTACGGTTGAAGCGCTGTGCGCCCGCGGCCATCAGGTGCAGCTCATCCGGCCCCGCCAGGACGCTGACGACAAACCGGTGGACGGGCGCGATCTCGCCCACGTGCTGGTGCGAGGGCTGCCGATCCCGCGTTATCAGGAACTCATGCTAGGCCTGCCGGCAAAGCGGCGCTTGTTGCGGCTGTGGCAACAAAGCCCGCCCGACCTGGTTCATGTTGTCACCGAGGGCCCGCTTGGCGGATCGGCGTTGCGCGCCGGAAAAACCCTCGGCCTGCCGGTGACCTCGGACTTTCACACCAATTTTCACAGCTATAGCAAGCACTACGGCTTTGGTTTGTTTGGAAAACTGGTCGCCGGTTATTTGCGCTCGCTGCACAACAAGGCCGATTGCACCATGGTGCCGACGCAACAAATGAAGGATGAACTGGAGGCGCTTGGCTTTCGCAGCCTGCTGGTTGTCGGGCGCGGTATCGACACCGTGTTGTTCAACCCACTCAGGCGCAGCCGCGAACTGCGCGCCGCCTGGGGTTGCCAGGGCGACGAAACCGTCGTGCTTTATGTCGGCCGTCTCGCACCGGAAAAAAATCTTGGCTTGTTCATAGAAGCGGCGCGCGCGATGCGCGCCGTCGATGCCGCAGTCAGGGTAGTGTTGGTAGGCGATGGCCCCGAAGGTCCGGGGCTTCGCCGTGCCCACCCCGATTTTGTGTTTGCCGGTATGCGCACCGGGGAGGACCTCGCCGCACATTACGCCTCGGCCGACGTTTTTTTGTTTCCGAGCGTAACCGAGACCTTCGGCAATGTGACGACGGAGGCGATGGCAAGCGGACTGTGCGTCGCCGCCTACAACTATGCCGCCGCGGCCAAATACATCGTTCACGGGGAGTCGGGGCTGCTGGCGCCGACAAATGACCGCCCCGCCTTTAACATGGTTTGTTGCCGTATTGCGCGCGAAGCGACGCTGCGGGCGAAGCTGCGCACCAACGCAAGGTCGGTGGCTGAGGGCTTGTCGTGGACGCGCGTGTTCGACGAATTCGAAGACGTGCTTATCGACACCGTCGCCCGCCATGCGCTCAAATCCACGCCTTCCTGGAACAACAAACCTGCGGGAATCCGCCCTACGCATCAAGCTTCGAACGAAAGCGCGAACGATCGCTGAGGGGCTGTCATGGGATCGCGTATTTGATGAATTTGAAGGCGTACTCATCGACACGATCGCGCGCCACCCGACAAGACCGGCCGTGACCTCACGCGGCAAACCATTCAACGTGGAACAGATACCGAGCCCATACAAACGCAGATCTTCTTGACGCGCAATAGCCGCGCACGCAATAGCCGCGCAAAAAGATTAGAATAAACTGACTGCTGTAGGCCCTCACCCCTCACCCCTCACTCCTCACTCCTCACGTAAGCTTTAGCCTCAAGTAAGGCGACCGACTCAACCGTATTGGTAATGCTTTGTTTGGTGGCATCTCGGAGACCCCAGATGAAACGCTTCATGTCGATTGTGCTCGCCTCGCTGGTTTGCGGCTGCGCCACGATCATTGCCGACCCCCGCCTCCTGCACGGACTGGATCCAGCCGAAGTGCGCAACAGGCTGGGAACGCCCACACATGAGGTGGAGCTCAAGAACAGTACGATGCGGCGCTTCTACGCGGACCCTACCTCTTTTGTGCGGACGTGGCGCGCTGATTTCGATGAGAAAGGCCGGCTGACCGAACTCGTACCCGCTACGACGTCAAGCGAGTTTGCCGAAGCGGTGCCCGGTTCGTGGAAAAAAAGCGAAATACTGGAGCGCTTTGGACAGCCCGATAAAATCGATACGGAGAGCAAGACCGGCGAAGTTTCGGTTTTCTACCTGTTCCGGTCTTACGGCTACCGGGACGCCTATATGGTGTTCGTATGCGACCAATATGAAGTGCTGCTCAAAACCGACGTCGTGCCCCTTGGCACACCGCCGGGGCGGCGGGTGATGTGGTGAAAATACGTTGCGCCGCATGGCCGCGCTACCGTCGGTGGTGACCGAATGTCAAAACTCGGTGTGCAAGCGCAAGGATCCGACATTCACCGGCCCGCGATCCGCGTTGTAAGCCGGGTTGCGAATATGCTGCCAGTTGAACGTGACCCAGGCAGATTTTGCAACCCCGATGCTGTAATAGGTTTCCAAAATGCCCTCCGGACGGTAGTTGAGTCGCCCATCGCCGATAAAAAACCCAAGGCCTCCTGCGGCGAGGTAATTGCGATGCGCCAAGGACAGGCTATTGACGGCGAGCGCCGCGCCTACCGTGTCCTGGGGTCGTCGCCATGCGCCGCCTTTTAACACCAGTCCGGCGCCCACCGAGCGGTCGATTTCGGTATACGCGTAGGTCTCGGTCTTGCCATCGGCCCACATTGCCCGGCCAAACACGCCGAGGTCGGCGTTTAGAGCTTGTTCGACGTTGACGCCAATGCCTTTCTTGACTTGATCGGAGGTACGCACCGCATTGAGGTCAGGAACGGTACCGGGGGTGCGCGCTGCCGCGTCAAGCGCATCCTCGTAGCGCGACATCAAAGACCGGTTACGGTACACCAACAGACGAAGCTTTCCCGGCTGTCCGGCCAATTCATGCCCGCGCTCGACCTCAAACTGGTCGCCGTAATGGCTCCTCCACTTGGCGTCAAGACGCATTTGATTCGGCTCAAGGGGAACCAGAAAGCGGCCCGCGCGAAAAGCCCAGTTATCGTGAAAATATTCAAGTGCGGATCCCCAGGTGTAACCGCGCGCGTCCGCCGCAAAATCGTAGGCGCCATGCGTCACCAGAGCCCAATTCATGAAGTCCGTACGCGCATCGTGGCTGTACGCATTGCCATCGAACAGATCCATCACAGACAGGTTGCCCGCCGTCAGCACCAATCGGCGTTTGTCGACGCTGCCGGCAAGCTGGTTCGCGTCCGAGTCGATCTGCTCGGAACCCCCGCCCAAGCCCCAGGTTTGACGTAAGAAAAGGCGTGCCGGGTAATAGACCGGGGTCGGCCCTGCCGTCCGCGCAAGCTCGCCGTTGGTGATACCCCCAAGTCCGGTCAGGCCTGAAAAAGGAACCCCAAGCGCCATCTCGGGATTAAAGTACAACTCCGCGCCCGCCCAGGGACGCATGCCAAGGGAAGCCGTGGCCGTTAGGGAATAACTCCGTTCGCGCTGTGCGCGCAGGCTGTTGGTGCCTGAGTAAGCCGAATTGAACGACGGTTTGCCCTGCCATACGTAGGTCGACTGAAACCACGCGCCATAATCCTGTTGCCCCTGCGCCCAAGCAAGCGCTGGCAGCACGATGCCAGCGAGGAAGGCTATTCTCAGATATCTCAAGGCAATTGGCATTTTTTTGTTCTTTACAATAATACAATCAGCGCCCCGCAGACGAACAACGCCGTGCAATCGCGCCAGATCGAAATGGCATGGCAGGCCAGCTTATTTTACGCAGATGTCAATGCCGTGACATGGTAGAGAACAGGCGCCGTTTTCGCCGCCGGTCGGGTGTTGCCCAAGCTTGACTGTCGATCGTCAGGATTGCCCGGTGCGATAAGGGCGCAACACCACCGGTTCGACCCGTAGCGAAGTCTCGCCGTCGGTGATCAGCACTTCGCCTTCCTGGATGCTGTATTGCAGGCGCATCGTGCGCTGCGCCAGTTTGGCCATGGCGCGTGAGGCCTCCTGCGAAACTTCCGTAACCGTGAGATTTTCCTGGCGCGTCAACTTGTCGGCGACCGACTTCCACCATAACTGTGCCGCATGTCCGCCGTAGCAGCAGATATGCACCGCCCTGGCACGGCCGCAGGCACGGCGTACCAGTTTCTCTTCCGGCAGCCCAACCTCGACCCACAGTTCGATCGAGCCGGTGAGATCCTTGCGCCACAGGTCGGGCTCATCCTCAACGCTCAGTCCGCCGGCAAAAACCAGGCTGTCATCGGCGTTGAGCACAAAAGCCAGCAGACGCATCATCATGCGCTCATCCGTTTCTGACGGATGGCGGGCGATGGTGAACGCATGATCAGCGTAATAGGCGCGATCCATATCGGCGATTTGTATCTCCGCCTTGAATATCGTTGACTTGAGTGCCATCTGCCCTATGCCGTGTAGACTTGCATGGTTATAAAATGCATGGTTATAAAAGAGACGCCGGAGAATAAAGCAAATGCAGCCCGATGACAGCAAGCCCGACGGGGAGCAAAGCGCCCAGATCATCGCATCAACCAGGCTCTGGCTGGAAAAAGCCGTCATCGGCCTCAACCTGTGCCCGTTTGCAAAACCGGCCTACGCCACAGGCCGCATCCGCTTTGTCCTCAGCAGCGCGCGCAGCGAACAGGCGCTGCTGGCCGATCTTGAAGGCGAACTGGAAACACTGGCGGAGGCGCATCCAGAGGGTATTGAAACAACGCTGCTAATTCACCCGCACGTATTTCAGGATTTTCTCGACTACAACGATTTCCTCGATGTCGCCGATGCCGCGCTGGCGGCCCTCGATCTCGAAGGCATCATCCAGGTTGCCAGCTTTCATCCTGACTACCGCTTCGCCGGCACCGAAGCCGACGACATCAGCAATTACAGCAACCGCTCGCCCTATCCGATGCTGCACCTGTTGCGCGAAGACAGTGTGGAGCGGGCGGTAGAAGCGCATCCGGACACCGATGCGATCTACCAGCGCAACATCGAGACCCTGCGCCGCATCGGGCCGGAAGGCTGGCGTGCCCTTGGGCTCGGGCCTAGGCTTGGGCCTGGACTCGACACGGACAAAAAATCCGGCGGCTGAGCGACGCCAAGCCAGCAGCGCGGTCAGCGTTTATTTTTGACCATGGCTTTTTTTAGCAACTCGGCGACAAGCTCACCCAGCCCCCCCTCGCGCCCCTGCGCCAGAGCCTGCAACTGTTTCACCAGTTCGCCGTCCAGTTTGCAGGCGAAGGAAACGAGGCCGGCGGCCTGGTCAAGTTTGCGCTGCTCGCGCCGGTTGGGCGCGGGCACCTCGCCCTTGCCAAACAAGGCGGGCTTTACGGCTTTACCCACCTGTGCATTGATTTTTGAGCCCTTGAGTTTTTCCAGATCGGTCTTTTTCACGTTTGCACCTTGTTGTTTGACACTTCCCGCCCGGCATTTTACGCGCAATGCCCGGGCCGTCCTGGGCGGGGCGCCCAGGTCGGTATCGCCGTCTCAGCGCTCCATCGCTTCCCACATTTTTTGCAGGCGCTTGACCGACACCGGTGCCGGCGTGCGTAACTCCTGGGCGTGCAACTGCACCCGCAATTCCTCCAGCAGCCAGCGGAACTGCTCCAGCTGCGGATGCGCGGCACGGGCCTTTTTGTGCTTCAAATCCTCGCGCTGCCACTGCTGGCACAGCGGCATGAAATCCGCCATCAGCCGCGCATCGCGGACGGCGCCGCTTTCACCGGAAGTCCGCAGCTTGTCAATGCGCAATGCCGCCGCCTTGAGGTAGCGCGGAAAATGCTGCAGGCGTTCAAAGGGCGTCGCGGCGATAAAATCCTTCACGATCAGGCGCGAGAACTGCTCCTGCACGTCCTGCACCACCTGGGCAAAAGCCTTCGCACCCTGCAGCTTTTTCTGCAGCGCCTGATACTCGCCAAGAATGCCGCCGACCAGCCGGCATAGCTCATTGGCAATGAGGTTGAGCCGCGATTTGGCCTCGGTGCAGCGCAACTCGAACTGCGCCTTGGTGGCGGGCAGCGGATCGGCCATGCAGGCGCGCTCAAAGGCCGCGGCAATCAATTGCTCACGCAGGGGCGTGCCCTCGCCCTTGCCGAAATCGAGCGCAGCATAGACCAGCGCCATATCGCGCAGACCGGCGAGATTTTTTTCGAGAAACTTTGTCTGCTCACGCAGGGCAAGCATGAACAAGCGGCGCAGGCCGAGGCGGTGTAATGCGCGCGCCTTGTCCACATCGTCCATCACGTCCATGCTCACCGCATCGCCGCAATCGGTCAGCACCGGGTAACCGATCAGCGTCTGGTTGCCCCGCCTGATTTCGACCAGTTCCTCGATATCGCCAAATCCCCATTCGGTAAAGCGCTCACTGTCGGGCAGCACGTCGCTTTGCTCGACCACTGCGGCAAAGCGTTCCCCCGCCGCCGCACCCAGCTCGCCGCGCAACTGCGCCAGGCTGCGACCCAGTGCGAGCTGGCGGCCGTGCTCGTCGATGACACGAAAATTCATACTCAGATGCGCCGGCAGCAGTTCCGGCCGGAAGGCATCGAGCGGAACGACCAGCCCCAGTGCAATGCGCGCGTGACGGGCAATGGCGTCGACCAGGGGCACATCGGAACGCGGTGCCGCGACAAACCCCTCGGCGAACTCGGCCAGCGGCCCGAGCCGGTGGCGCAAGCGCTGCGGCAGCGACTTGGCCAGCAGTTGCACCTTCTCTTTGAGCAGCCCGGGCACCAGCCAGTCGCAGACGGCCGCCGGCAACTGGTTGAGCGCCACCAGCGGCACCGTCAGCGTCACGCCGTCGCGCGGCCCGCCCGGATCGTGCAGGTATTCGAGCGCCAGCTTGCGCCCGGCCATTTCAATCTGGTGGGGGAACTGCTCGGTGGTGATGCTCGCCGCCTCGTGGCGCATCAGGTCTTCGCGCTTGAGAAACAGCAGCCGCGGATCCTTTTCCTCGGCCTCGCGCCGCCAGGTGTCGAAGCTCGCGCCGCTGTGCATGCCGGCCGGCACCAGCGAGTCGTAGAAGGCGTAAATCAAACCGTCATCGACCAGTACGTCCGGACGCCTCGATTTATGCTCCAGACGCTCGATATCCTCGATCAGCTTGCGGTTGTGCTGGTAGAACGGCGCACGCGATTCGTATTCGCCCTCGACCAGCGCCTGGCGGATAAACAGCTCGCGCGACAACTTTGGGTCCATCGGCCCGTAATGCACGCGGCGGTTGGCGTAGAGCAGCAGCCCATAGAACGATGCGCGTTCAAAGGCCGCCACATGCGCGGGCTTTTTCTCCCAGTGCGGCTCGCTGTAGCTCTTGCGCACCAGGTGACCGCCCACGCTCTCCAGCCACTCGGCGTCGACGGTGGCGACACAGCGCGCGTAAAGACGCGTCGTCTCGGTCAGTTCGGCCGCCATGACCCAGCGTCCGGCCTTCTTTACAAGGCTGGAGCCCGGATGCACCCAGAAACGGATGCCGCGCGCGCCAAGGTAATGTCCCTCGTCCGACTTGAGCCCGATATTGCCGAGCAAGCCGGTCAGCAGCGCGCGGTGGATTTGCGCGAAACTGGCGCTGCCCGTCGCGCTCTTCCAGCCAAGCTCCGCGGTCATTTCCTTGAGCTGGAAATGGATGTCGCGCCACTCGCGCATGCGGTTGAAGGAAAGAAAATTATCGTGGCACAGCCGTGCCAGCTTGCGGTGCGAGTTTTGCGCCTGCGCCTGCTCGTAGAATGCCCACAGCTTGACGTAGGCAAGGAAATCGGATTTCTCGTCGTTGAACTTCTGGTGGGCGGCATCGGCGGCCTGGGCGCGATCGTGCGGCCGGTCGCGCGGATCCTGCACCGACAGCGCGGCGGCGATAACCAGCACTTCAGCCAGCGCGTTTTCGTTGCGTGCCGCCAGGATCATGCGGCCGATGCGCGGATCCAGCGGCAGTTTCGCCAGTTGCCGGCCGGTGGCGGTGAGATTATTGTCGTCATCCACCGCACCCAGTTCATTGAGCAGCGCATAGCCATCGGCGATGGCGCGCGGCAGCGGCGGCTCGATGAAGGGAAAGTCCTCGACTTCGCCAAGATGCAGCGACTTCATGCGCAGGATCACCGCCGCGAGCGATGAGCGCAAAATTTCCGGGTCGGTGTAGGCGGGGCGGGCGTTGTGGTCGGCTTCGTCATAGAGCCTGATGCACACGCCGCTCGCGACGCGGCCGCAGCGGCCGGCGCGCTGGCGGGCCGCCGCCTGGGAGACCTTTTCGACCTGCAACTGCTCGACCTTGCTGCGATAGCTGTAGCGCTTGACCCGCGCCTGCCCGACGTCGACCACATAGCGTATCCCCGGGACCGTCAAGGAGGTTTCCGCAACGTTGGTGGCCAGCACGATGCGCCTGCCGATATGCGAGCGAAACACCCTATCCTGCTCGGCGGCGGTGAGTCGTGAATACAGCGGCAACACCTCGGTGTGGGGCGGATGGTGTTTGCGCAAGGCCTCGGCTGTTTCGCGGATTTCGCGCTCCCCCGGCAGGAACACCAGGACATCGCCCTGGCCGATACGGGCAAGCTCGTCCACCGCGTCGACGATCGCCGCTTCGATGTCGATCTCACCGGATTCGTCCGGCTCCGGTTGCCGGTAACGCACCTCCACCGGGTAAAGCCGGCCGGACACCTCGATCACCGGCGCCGGCTTGCCGCCGGCGGCAAAGTGATTGGCGAAGCGCTCCGCATCGATCGTCGCCGAAGTGATGATGACTTTAAGGTCGGGCCGGCGCGGCAGCAGTTGCTTGAGGTAGCCGAGCAGGAAGTCGATGTTGAGGCTGCGTTCATGCGCCTCGTCAATGATCAGCGTGTCGTACTGCGACAGCGTCGGGTCGCCCTGTGTCTCCGCCAGCAGGATGCCGTCAGTCATCAACTTGACGTAGCTTTTCGGACCGATGCGGTCGTTAAAGCGGATCTTGTAGCCGACGGCACCGCCAAGTTCCGTCTTCAGCTCCTCGGCGATACGCGTCGCAGTGGCACGGGCGGCGATGCGCCGCGGCTGGGTGTGTCCGATCAATCCGGCGACGCCGCGTCCCAGCGACAGGCAGATCTTGGGCAACTGCGTGGTCTTGCCCGAGCCGGTTTCGCCGCAGACGATGACCACCTGATGCTCGCTGATGGCACGGGCAATGTCCTCGCGCCGCGCGCTGACCGGCAGGTCGGGCGGAAAATCCGGCTGCGGCAGGCCGGCACGACGGGCTGCGAGTTCGGCCTCACCGCGAAAATATTTGACGGCTTGCGTCACGTCGGCTTGAGTAACATCAAGGGGCTCTCGACATTTTTTGCAACGAGGCGGGCATCTGGAAAGCCGCACCAGACGGGCGTTTCCAGATGTCCCGCCCGATGGCGTTCAAACGCTTCAAGCGACGATGCGACCGAGGCGCACTGCGGTCTGCCCTTTGCGCGGATGCATGGCCGGCATGATCAGCACGCAGCGATCATAAGGCGTACGCACTTCGGCCTCGCCATCGTAAGCGAGCAGACTGCCCGCATGGGGCAGGATCTCCATGCCGGTCCAGGGCTGCACGAAGCGGAACGCGTCGGTGGCAATGGTCACAGCCTCGGTCACTTCAACCACGGTTTGCGGCTGCGTCGCCGCCGCAGCATGCAGATGCGGTTCGGCGAAGTCGCGATCAATCAAGCGCAGATGCAGCAAAAAGCGCAGCGTCGTGTCGATGGCCACTTTGGCGCTCGCCGCCTCCCAGTGCTGGCCGCATTCGATCAGCAGGGCATTTTTCGGACTCGCCTCGTCTGCGAACGCGCCATGGTCGCGCATGCGCAGCCCCGCGGCATGACCGGCATCACAGACCAGCCAGGCCGGCGCGCCCATGGCCAGCGCCAGCGTGCGCGCCTTTTGCGTCATGCCGCAAATCATCAGCGCCGGCGTTTTGTGCTGCATCGAATGAATATCGTACAAGTAGTCGACGCTCCCGACCAGGTGGCGCAGCGCGCGGGCACGCCGCAGTTCGCTGCTATCGCGGGGTCCGTCCAGCGCATCGGCAGCCCATACACGGTTGAAATCCTCATCGATAAAGCGCGAGGCGCCTGGCCGGGCGGAGTCAAAACGCTCGTACGCGGCAACGTTATTAAAGGCCAGTGTCAGGCGCCCACGCACAGGGCGCAGCTTTTGCCTGAACAGGAAATCAAGCGCGATGGCCCCGCACAACTCGTTGCCATGCGTCAGCGCGCAGACCAGCGCATGCGGCCCCGGCTTGCCGCTGTCAAAGGTGGTGACGTAATCGATGCCACTGTGACCCTGGCGGTAAGGGGTGATGTCGGGCGGCGTAAGTTCGACCGGGTAACTGACAGTGCTCATGGGGCGGCGGCTTGGTTGGCGGATGCGCGATTATAGGGGGCGTCCCGCCATCCGAGCCGCCACGGCAAAATCCCGGTAAAAAAAAGAGGCGCATCACTGCGCCTCTTTTTCACCAGCGCGCTGCGCCGGCATCCATCGCCGAAATTCAGGCCGAAACCAAATCGGAATCAGCCCTTCTTGGCGTAGGCACTGCACCAGCCTTTGCCCGCGACCTGCTTGCCTGCGAAAATGGCGCAATTGGCATACGCATCGCCGGCCTTGCCCTGGTACAGCGTGCAGTTGGCGCAGTTCTGGCCGGCTGCGAATTTGGGGAATTTGGCTTTCTCGACCGTGCCGGCGTCTGCCTTGTAGCCCAGGGCTGCGGCTTGCGAGTCAGACTCGTCGACTTTGGCCTGGGCAAAGGCCTCGCGCGCAACCAAACCACCAACGGCAATGGCTGGGACGATCTTGAACATGAACTGTCTGCGAGATTGCATATAAATTACTCCTGAAGGTTGTGACAAAAAATTGGTGACTGAAAATTCTGGCCGGAACCCAAAGCGCCGACGGTCGGGGCACGGGGAGGGTGACACATCAAGGAAACGACTGCCAGGAAACGGCTGACCCGGCAAGCCCGAGCTCGCATTTTACCCCGACCAAGGGACGATGGCTTGCGAACACCCCGCCTTTTTCACCCGCGCCCATTCGACTTTCCTGTCAGCCGCCTGCTTCTAAGTATCCACTGAACAAGGGGGCAAGCCCCCTTGCCTATCCCCCACTGCAGGGGGCGGCTCGTCAAGCCGCGCACATTTGCAGGACTTGATCAGCGTGGTAATCGCGCCTCTACGATAAGGAAACCGACATGGATCGCAGGCTGTTCCTGCAATCGTTCAGCGCTGGTATTGCCAGCCTGAGTCTTCCCGCTTTCGGGTCGCCAGCGCCCTCATGCAAGATCATGGTCATGGGCATGGGCGCTGCTGGATGCAATCTTGTCACAGCCCTACGGGCGAGCAATATTCTGGAAAGAGCAGGTGCGGCACTGAGCTATGTTTGTGTCGATCTCGGCCCGCACGCTTTGGAATTCGTCGATATGGCTAACGATGCCAATCCTGCGCTGGCACCAATCAAGACGCTGATGCCCGCGCCGGTCCGTGCTGGCGGACGGGTCAATGCAGCACGCGCAGCCTGTTTGCGCCATCAGGCCGTTTTGGCGGAATTGCTCACCGGCTCCGACATGGTCGTTCTGCTTGCTGGACTTGGAGGGGGAACGGGCAGTGGCGTTACGCCGATCATGGCCCGGTTAGCGCGTGATGCCGGGGCGGTGACGGTTGCCGCCGTGGTAACGCCCGTCGAGTATGTGGGTGTCCGTAACCGCGGGGCCAATGCCGCAATCAACCGTCTTCAGCGCGAAGCGGACTTGGTGATGGCGTTCTCCAACGAAAAATGGTTCAACCGCTACAGGGACGACACCCCGCTGTTTGAAGTCTTCGATTCGCTGGATCGGCACATAGCGAACCAGCTGCATGCCGTCATTTCCCCGCTAAACACCTCGAGGCACCGCGGAGGATTCACTTTCGCCCCTGACTTCCAAAGCGTATAATGTACAAAATACTGCACACCTTGTGCAGTTCAGGAGGTCACCATGGGTATTTCTGCAAGTGACGTTATCCCGCTCTCGCACGCCCGAGCGACGTTTTCCGAGTTGGCCGAGGAGGTCAAAGCCGGTGCCGAGAAGATCATTACCAAGAACGGCGAGAGCTATATCGCCCTGATCGACGCCAAGCGTCTGGACTATTACCACCAGCTTGAGCGTGAGCGCATTCACCTGCTGCTGATCGACGAGGCATCGAAGGGTCTCGACGACGTTGCCGCTGGCAAGGTGAAGGACGCACGCAGCGTGATTCAGGCCATCAAGCGCCGCCGCAGCGCATAAGTTGGGGCGGGGCTGCTTGTGGCGAAAAAACCTGTCGTCAAATTCACCGCAAATTTCGAGCGCAACCTCGAAGGCATCGAACTTTTCCTGACCGAAGTGGAAGCGCCGCAGGCCTTCGACGGCTTGCTGGATGAACTGCTCGAAACAGTAATTCCGAACCTGGAACGCTTCCCCGAAATGGGCAGACCATTCTTGGCCCGCCAGCCGCGCTCGGTCGAGACCACCAATGCACTGACAACGCTCCGTGCAAAGTTGTCGGCGCTGACACCGGACGCAGACGCGTTACGTGAGTACGTTCTTAAGGATTACTTGCTGCTCTACGCGCCGATTGGCGGGGCGATTTACCTGCTGTCCATCCGGCACCAGAGGCAACTTTCCTTCGACTTTGAAGTCCATTGGTGGCACGCCTAGGTGCGACCGCGCAGGACTGATTGATGGTGGCCGGCGACATCGTTGCATCGTTGCAGTCACCATCGTTGCAGTCACTAAGGGCATGCACCGATGCAAAGCCGTTCCTCAGACCTTCGCCTTGCCGATTTTCACCGTCCAACGCGAATCGGGCGGAAGGACCTGCTTGCGTGATTTATTTGCCTACTTGGCGTTGCCGGATACGCCAAGAAGCCGTTCGCAATAGCGCGCCATTGTGTCTGCCTTCTTGTAAGTGCTTGACACGAAAGAAAATTTTTTAGAGCACCCAAAAAATACCGTCAAAACCACCGAAAAATCGGTGAGCTTTCTTGAGACACTTGGATGGATTAAAGGGTACTGGTGCATACCCCAATTATCGCCGCAATCTTGTATCAAAGATGCAGACGGCTAGAGTCCGCGCTTGACGGCAGACCACTGTAAGAAATCGGGGATCACAAACTGAATGTGAACCTTCCCTACACACTTCGTTCGCTCAACTGTGTGGGTAGCCCAAATTGAGACCATTCTCCAAAATCGAGGCAAGCAAACAACTGCCTTCAGGAGAATTTAGTGCAACCAATTAAGACTATCAGTTTACCGCGAAAACAGGCTTCGGTGCGTCACCTAGCAATCCTCGCGTTTGTGTCTTCGGCTTCCCATAAGTCAGGTGCAACGACGGCCTCACCAATGTCGAGCGGTGCCCCACGTCAGAAATCCGCAACCATTTTGGCAAAAGTGCTGAATTCAGCCGGACGTACAGGACTGACTGAAGGCAATGAGGTGAACCGTGAGCCGCACGGTTTTTCGACCGAGCCCTCACTTGAAGGTAAAAACAACGCACGCCGAAGTGCCTACCAAGCCCGGATTGCCATTGAGCTTGAGACTGCAATCACTCTACACAAGGCAGGCCTAGACAGCACGGTGAGAAAGCCGGTGGTTTGTGCAGTCAAGGGCTGGTCTCGCGCAACGCTATATCGGAGGATCGCAGAGGGCAATTTCCCAAAACCGCTCAAACGCGGTCGTTACTCGGAATGGAGGATCGCTGATGTGATAGCTACTCCATAACCCCTACGAGCCCCAAAAGCTCAAAACAAACAACTTCGTAATTTCAGCGCCACGCCATTTTGGGCAGTGGCATAGGAGAACTCATGTCAAATCTTTTGAATTCAGCCGCGCAGTCGGTAGCCACACCTCTTGACCAAAGCATTGATGCGTCAAATTCGCCCACCGTTTCATCAGCACAAGATTTGAAACGCCTCGACCTCAGTGCCATAAAAGCGGACAACTCACGCGCGCTTCACAAGCTACTGAAGACACACGTCACCCATGACAACATCATGGCACACATCACGGTCATCGACCTCGATTATGTTTACATGTCAGATGAGGCCGCTGCGGCTCTATCCCGCAGTTACTTGATGCCTGCATTTTTGATTGACAAGTTTGGCAGTCACTACAAGAAAAACATCGTTGCGGTAGCTACCAGTGGAAAACTCAAGGGCATGAAGTACATCAACTCCGATGCCAATGAATATGCACATGCAACCGACGACGGCATAGAAATTGTGGTGGCTGGAAAGTGCGTTGTACTGGATGGGAAGAAAACACGCCAGGTTCACATCACATGTCGCCCCCAAAAGCTTGTGGTGGTACCTGAATCTGTTGGTCAGTAGTCGTGACCGCAATTTGTAAATAACCCGTATATCAACCAACAGAGCGTGGCGTTTTCGGATGCCACGTTAATCGAGGAAATCCAATGAAAATCAATCGAAAATCGGCCGAAAAAAACGACACTTATTGTGCCTATAAAGAGGTTAAAACCACTGTTACAAGCATCTTTGAGATCGCCAAAGGCACCCGGATTGCCCTTACTTCTGCAAGTTACTGGGTAAAAACAGCCGGTTGTGGCCGTGCGAAGACTCTCACCCACGCCGAAGCACTGTGCAGCGTACGAAGTAGAGCTATGGCTATTACTCTCATATTGAATACAGGCATAAATTAACCATGATTGACTATTTCGACATAACAGTTGATGGTGACGACTTTCCAGCTATTGGAAAAGCAGTCAGCACAGATCAGCCCGGTGGAGCACGAACCAACTCGCTTACGGAAGTCGTTGCATGTGCAGCCAAGGGTGCTCCGCACTTCAAAGCACAGGTAGAGACCAGAGCAAAGCGTATTCGGTTCTGGGGCTCACCATCACAGTATCTCCAGTGTCACAACGGCATGGGAAGCAACGACTTTCCGGCACTCGTTCGTGCAACGGTTCCGTTGGTATTCGAGACCTTAAAAATCAAGTATCCAAAGGCAGTTTCTAACGCCATAGACAGCGGTGAATACGAGGTTTGTGAGGTGCATGTTGCAGAGCAATATCGCATGCCTCACCCTCTGATCTTTGCCTTTTGCGACAACATCCGGCGGTACGCAGATTCGTCACTTGAGGCTATTCCGTTAGACAA
>JANXRV010000149.1:0-40686 GCA_025356665.1 Pseudomonadota bacterium | reverse complement strand
AAATCCTACAAATCCTGAGTCTGACCATGTTCGAAACAACACCAATAAATCAATTGCTTCCAAACCCCTCGACCAATTCAGAGCCGCCAAGTAAGCCCATTCAGGGCATCCTCCTCTGAAAAACGTTGGGACACTACTGATGGCGCAACAATACCCGTCGTAAAGGCGGCGAGACGGGGTCTTATTGTTTGCCGTTCACGCGGAGTCCAGCTTATTCAGCGTTCTTGCTGTTGACGTACGTGGTGTTGACGTGCGTGGGCCACAATGGGCTGATATGCCATGCTGCAGTTGATCTGGATCAACTATGGGGGAGAAGTGCGTCCAAGGTGGTGCGGCGGGATGGCGCGCCAGCTTGTGCGCCTGGGTTAGCTCATGGGTGAGCTTATGGGTGGGCGCATGGGGTGAGCGAAACGCACTGAAACAACGTAAAATTGCCGGCTTCCCGAAGCAATACCAGACCAGATCAGGCCCATTCATGACCATCAGTTCAACCCAGGAAATCATCGGCGAGCTCAAGGCCGGCCGCATGGTCATCCTTGTCGACGAAGAAGACCGCGAGAACGAGGGCGACCTGATTATGGCGGCCGACTTTGTCACGCCCGAAGCGGTCAATTTCATGGCCAAGCATGGCCGCGGGCTGATTTGCCTGACGCTGACCGAGGCGCGCTGCCGCCAGCTCAACCTGCCCTTGATGGTGCGCGATAACCGCGCCGCCATGCATACCAACTTCACCGTCTCCATTGAGGCGGCGACTGGTGTTACCACCGGCATTTCCGCACCGGATCGCGCGCGCACCATCCAGGCTGCGGTCGCCGCCGATGCCAAGCCCGATGATATTGTGCAACCGGGGCATATTTTCCCGCTGATGGCGCAACACGGCGGGGTGCTGGTGCGCGCAGGTCATACCGAGGCTGGCTGCGACCTCGCCGGTCTTGCCGGTTTGTCGCCGACCGCGGTGATCTGCGAAGTCCTCAAGGACGACGGCACCATGGCGCGCCTGCCCGACCTTATCGAGTTTGGCAAGATCCACGGCGTCAAGATTGGTACCATCGCCGACCTCATTCACTTCCGCAGCCAGCACGAGAGCCTGATCAGGCGCGTGACCGAGCGCAGCATCGAGACGGCGCATGGCCCCTTCCGCCTGGTGGCTTATCTTGAAAAGCATTCGGCCACCGGCGCGGCTTCCGGTGCGCCGCATCTTGCGCTGGTCAAGGGCGAGATCGATCCGCAGGCGGAAACGCTGGTGCGCGTGCACGAACCGCTGTCGCTGGTCGACCTGCTCGACATTGGCGCCGGCAACCACTCCTGGACGGTGGGCGAATCGATGGCGCGCATTGCCGCCGAGGGTTCGGGCGTGATGGTGTTGCTCAACTGTTCCGAGTCCGCCGGCCAGCTCATTGAGCGGGTGTCCACGCCGGGCAAGCCGGTGCCGCAAAAAATGGACCTGCTTACCTACGGCATCGGCGCGCAAATACTGCGCGATCTCAAGGTCGGCAGGATGAAGCTGCTCGCCAGCCCGCGCAAAATGCCCAGCATGGCCGGATGGTCGCTGGAGGTGTCCGGTTACGAGCAGCCCGCCGCAAAGGACCGCAAGTGAGCGCCTGCGCAGTCACCAAGCTGGAAGCGGATCTGTCCGGCGCCGGATTGCGCATCGGCATCGTGCGCTGCCGTTTCAACCAGCCCGTCGGTGATGCGCTGCTCGCCTCGTGCAGCGCACGGCTGGCCGAACTGGGTGTTGGCGACATCACCGTGGCTGCGGTGCCCGGCGCACTCGAAGCGCCGCTGGCCTTGCAAAGCCTCGCCGCCACCGGCCGGTTTGACGCATTGATCGCGCTTGGCGCGGTCATTCGCGGCGAGACATACCACTTTGAACTGGTCTCCAACGAATCGGGCGCCGGCATCACCCAGGTGCAACTCGACACCGGCCTGCCCATCGCCAACGGCATCCTCACGACTGAAAATGACGAACAGGCGCAGGCGCGCACCGAGCAAAAAGGCCGTGATTGCGCCGAGACGGCGGTCGAGATGGCGAACCTCTTGCGTCGTATTGAACGGCTGGGCAAATGAAGACGCCACGCCACCGTGCGCGCGAATTCGCGCTGCAAGGCCTTTACCAATGGCTGCTTTCCGCCGGCGACCCGCTGGCCATTGTTAAGCAATTGCGCGAGGCGCGTGATTTCGTCCAGGCCGATGACACTATGTTCAAAATGCTGCTGTTGGGCACCATAGGCGCGGCCGAGGACCTGACGGTGATGCTCACGCCGCTGCTTGACCGGCCGCTGGCCGAGCTCTCGCCGGTGGAACGCGGCGTGCTGCTGCTCGGCGCCTATGAGCTTGGCCACTGCCCCGCGGTGCCCTACCGCGTCATCATCAACGAGGCGGTGGAGCTGGCCAAGTCATTTGGCGGCACCGATGGGCACAAATACGTCAACGGTGTGCTCGACAAGCTCGCACCGGCTTTGCGCGCCGAGGAAGTGCAAAAGGGCGGCGCCAAAGTCTGATCGTGTTGAATGCTTGAGCCCGTCTGGAATAAACCATGGCCTCTGAGTTTGACCTGATCCACCGTTACTTCCAGCGCCCCGCACCGTCGGCGGTGCTGGGCGTGGGAGATGACTGCGCCTTGCTGCCGCCGCGCCCGGGCATGCTGCTCGCGGTGTCCACCGACATGCTGGTTGAGGGCCGGCATTTTCTGCCCGGCGCCGACGCCGAAAAACTGGGAGCCAAATCGCTGGCGGTGAATCTGTCCGATCTGGCCGCCATGGGCGCGGATCCGCGCTGGGCAACGCTGGCGCTGGCGCTACCGGCCGCCGACGAGGCATGGGTCGCGGCCTTTGCGCGCGGTTTTTTTGCCATGGCCGCACGCTTTGGCGTCGAACTCATCGGTGGCGACACCACGCGCGGTCCGCTGTGCATCAGCATCACCATCATGGGGGAGTTGCCGCCAGGCCTGGCCTTGCGCCGCGATGGGGCGCAAGCCGGTCATGATATCTGGGTGTCCGAGTCCACCGGCGACGCGGCCCTCGGCCTCGCCCATCTCGCCGGCCGCGTGAGGCTTGAGGGAGGTCAGCTCGAATCCTGTCTCGCCCGCCTGCATACGCCGGAGCCGCGCGTCGACCTGGGCGGCAGGCTGCGTGGCATCGCCCGCAGCGCCATCGATATTTCCGACGGCCTGCTCGCCGACATCGGCCATATTCTCGAACAATCGGGCGTTGCCGCCGAGTTGCACTACGATGCCCTGCCTCGGTCGGCGGCTATCGCCGCCTGCGCCGATGCCGTACTCGGCGCCGATTGCCTGCTCGCCGGCGGCGACGATTACGAGCTTGCCTTTACCGCGCCGCCCCTTCATCGCAGCGAGATAGAGGCCATTGGCAATGATCTCGACCTGCGCCTAACGCGCATCGGCATGATCGTCGCGGGTGAGGCCGGACGGCTGAGCCTGCGAGACCGCGCAGGCAAGACGATCCCGGTTGCGCGCACCGGTTTTAACCACTTCGCATGACGCGCCGCGGTGAACGGCGGTACGGTGTTGACTTCGGGGTGACTTCGGGGTGCCTGCGGCATGATTGAGCTCAAGGGTCGGGGCATCGTGCGCGTCACGCCGCGCTTTGTGCTTGCCCATCCGGCGCATTTCATCGCACTTGGTTTTGGCGCAGGCGTGCTGCCCGCCGCGGGAACCTTCGGCACGCTGCTCGGTTTTCCGATTTATTGGGCCCTGGAGGCGCAGTTTTCGACACAAGTGTCGCCGCTATGGCTGTTCGGCGTGATAGCCGCGTTGTTTGCTCTTGGCGTCTGGGCGTGCGATGTCACCGGCCGCCATCTGGGGGTGTCCGATCACAACGGCATGTGTTGGGACGAGGTGGTGGCCTTCCTGCTGGTGCTGATGTTCACTCCGCAGGGCTGGGCCTGGCAGGCTGTGGCTTTTTTTGCATTTCGCTTTTTTGATGTGGTGAAGCCGCCGCCCATCCGGCACTTTGACCGCAGTATGAAAGGCGGACTTGGCGTAATGTTCGACGACGTGCTGGCGGCCGGCTATACGCTGCTGCTGCTGGCCGTGCTCAGACAGGGGCTCACTTTCTATGCCGCATGAAACCCTTACTACCCTCGCCATCATCGTCGGCGCCCGCCTCAAAGCGCGCGGCCTGCGGCTTGCCACGGCCGAGTCGTGCACCGGTGGCTGGGTGGCCGGGGCGGTCACCGCCATCGCCGGCAGTTCAGAATGGTTTGACCGCGGCTTTGTGACCTATTCGAACGACGCCAAAATGGAAATGCTCGGCGTTTCCGCCGCGACGCTCGAAGCGTTTGGCGCGGTGAGTGAACAGACTGCGGGCGAGATGGCGGCAGGCGCGCTGGCGCACAGCCACGCGCAACTCGCCTTGTCGATTACCGGTGTCGCCGGTCCGGGTGGCGGCAGTGCAGAGAAGCCCGTAGGCATGGTCTGCTTTGGCTGGGCGGGTGAGGGCGGCGCACCGCTGGTGATGACCCGCAACTTCAGCGGCGATCGCGAAAGCGTGCGCCGCCAGTCGGTGATTTGCGCGTTACAGGGTGTGCTGGAGCGGCTGGAGCGCTGATTACCCGGAGGGGATGGCTGGAAAGCCGCGCCCTGCAAGGGTTTCCAGCTGGTTTTCGGTGGAAAACATGAGTTGGTGTTGTAGGTGGATGGGATCGCAACTGCGGTCTGTCCCTGAGGATATAATCAGCAACCGGTTTCTCGCCAAGAGGTGTAAGCGCATGGAACACATGGTTCAATTGCATATCGAAAAACTGCCCGAGGGCGTTTATCTCGCCACTAGCGACGATGTACAAGGCCTCATTGCTCAGGGCCGAACCATCCAGGAGACCCTCGAGATTGCGCGCGATGTGGCTAAAAAGCTGATCGAAGCGCGTTCGGGTCCGGCGGCATCCGGCCTGGCACCGGCACGCGAATCGTTCGACTATCAACTGGTCGTGGCGACCTGATGGGGCGGCTCGCGGGTTTTAGCTACCGTGAGATCGTAAAACGCCTCAAGGAACTTGGCCTGCAATTTCACCGCCAGGCGGCCGGCAGCCATGAAATCTGGTTCAACCCTGCGGCCGATCGTTACACCACCATACCGAATCACCCGGGTGACATGCCCGAAGGCACGCTGCGCGCAATTCTTAAGCAGGCGGGCATTGAGCTGGAAACATTCTTGACAAGGAAGTAGCCAGGTTCGGTGGAGACCGTACCCTCAGGCATTAATCGGCTGGAAAGCCTTGTCTGACGCGGGTTTTCAGCCGATACTAAGCCTGAAGCTGCGGTGATGCCGGAGCTTGAACTAGCCCGGATCGACCTTATCTTCCTCGGCCAGTGGTGAGTCGCTCAAGCGCGCTTTTTGCAGCCAGATGATCCATGCCGCCCAGGCAAGCCCGGCGAGCATCATGGCCTTGCCGACAAACCCGAAAAACAGGCCGATGCCGCGCGATTTTTTCAGCAGATTGAGGTCGCCGAAAATATTCTGCCAGTCGTGACCGTCTTTTTCCGCGCCGGTGCCGCCGCCAAGAAGCGCAAGCTTCGGATCGAAGGCGTCGTACATGTACAGTCCCATGTCGATGATCGAAAAGCCCAGCAACCAGAAAAACAGCGCGGCGCCAAAGGGGTCGCGCCGTTTGATCAGCAGCGACAGGCACAACACGATGGGCATCAGGTGCTGCCCGAGTGTGCCGCCGAGGATCATGATGAATTCGCCGAACCAGCGGAAGATGGCGTAATGGCCGGCTTCGTGAAACGGCAGCAAGACCATATGCAGAAAGTTGCTGCCGATTTCCCCGTCCGGGATATCGGTGCCGCGCCAGATCCACAGCGTCCACAGTGCGAACAGCGCGAGGGCGGCGATGCGGCCCAGCCAGTTCGTCTTTGATACTTCATCGGGTACGTGAAACAGCAGGGCGCTGATGCGGTCTGCCAGGGCGGGTTCGTCTGTGTCGATTGTTGTGGCTGTGGCACCAGCGCTGCGTGGTCTGGAAGCCGCTTGCGGCACGGCGCTGAACTTCGCCAGTATCAAGCCGCAGGCCGGGCAGGCCGCCGGCGCCGCCTGGTCGGCGGGCAGCGGCGCGTGACTGCACTTGGGGCAGGCGGGGTAGTTCATGCGTGGATCATACTGGTTCTGTCATTACGAATGCAGCGCAATCTGTCATTGCGAGCGCAGCGAAGCAATCTCATCGCGCCCGTGGCTTTGGCCGCAATGCCGCTAGATTGCCGCGTCGGCTTCGCCTCCTCGCAATGACGGCGCAACGATGTTCAGGCCGCTGCGGGCAGCAGTTTTTTCGCGCGCAGGACCAGCGTGCCGATGATGGCGATGTTGAGCGCGTTCCAGACGAGGCCGTTGACGAAGGCCGCCTTGTAAGAGCCCGTCCAGTCAAAAATAGCGCCCGACAGCCAGCCTCCGAGGGCCATGCCGCCCAGCGTGGCCATCAGCACGGTACCAACGCGCGCACCGACATCGGCGGCGGGGAAATACTCGCGCACGATCAGCGGGTAGGCCGGGATGATGCCGCCTTGCGACAGGCCGAACAAGGCCGACACGACATAGAGCGAGGCAAGCCCATCGGTGGGCAGGTAGAGCAGCAGCACGAGCGCTTGCAGGATCGAGCCGGCCAGCAGTGTGCGCAAGCCGCCGATGTGGTCGGAAATCCAGCCGCAGATGAGGCGGCTGGCGATGCCGCAAACGAGCATCAGCGAAAGCATTTCTGCACCGCGTGCCGGGCCGAAACCCAGGTCGGCGCAGTAGGCGACGATATGCACCTGCGGCATGCCCATGGCGACGCAGCACGCGACGCCTGCCACCGACAGCAGCATGAACAGGGCGCGGGGCGACATGCCCAGCGGACGCTCGCTCGCCGGCGCCTTGCCCGCCACGGGTGGCGCGACTTCAAGCAGCGGCGGCCGTCGCGCCAGCATCAGCGACAAGGGCAGCATCAGCACAAAGCAGGTGATGCCGACGCCGATATAGGTCTGGCGCCAGCCGACACTTTGCACAAAGTGCTGCACCAGTGGCGGCCACACCGTACCAGACAGGTACATGCCGCTGGTGCAAATGGCGAGGGCGATGCCGCGGTGGCGCGAAAACCACAGCGAGGTGTCCGCCACCAGCGGCGCGAACGACGCCGAGGCGCCGAGCAGGCCGAGGAACAGGCCCGAGGCGAGGCTGAACATCAGCAGCGAGGGCGCGAGGCCGGCGGCGATGAATCCGACGCCAAGCCCGACCGCACCGACGAGCACCGTGACCATCACGCCGCAGCGGTCGGTCAGGCGTCCCATCAGCACGCCACCGACGCCAAAGCCGGCCATGGTCAGGGTGTAGGGAAGTGACGCATCGGCGCGCGCCACGCCGAACTCCGCCTGCACCGTCGGCAACACCACCATGACGATGTACATGCCGGCGCAACCGAGGGTCATCATCGCCAGCGACGCGGCGAGGCGGCACCAGGCGTAGGCTGATTCGATGTCGGCCGCGGTGCCGCGGGTAATCACCACCGGTTTGTTCAGGAACGCGGCTGACGCGGGCCGAGCGGCAGCGCCGCTTCGGGCAGGATGTCGTGCGCGTTCACGGTCATCGCCACCATGGCGTAGTAGCCGGCGATGGCGGTGAGCTCGACCATGCCGGCGGCGCCCAGCAGCGCCAGTGCGCGTTCGTAAGTCGTCGCGTTGACGGTGTGATTTTCGTGCAACTCGGAGCAGTAGGTGTAGACAGCCGCCTCCTCCTCGTTGGCAAACTCCGGAATGCGGTTGTCGCGAAGGGCATCGATGAGCGATTGCGCCAGTCCGCCCTTTAGCGCCGGTGCAACGTGGGTGTGCCAGACAAACTGCGCCGTCCAGTGGCGCGCGGTGACGAGGATGGCGAGCTCGGACAGGCGCAGCGGCAATGAGGTGCCGTTACGCAGCAGGTCGCCCATGGCGCGCCATTTGTCGGCGAGGTCCGGGTTGTGCAGGATGGCGCGTGTCGGTCCGCGTATCGGGCCGTTGGGGCCGCCCGAGGCCTTGTCGTAGGCGAGGCGTTGCGCCGCGCTCATGTCATCGTTGGGAAACAGCGGGATGCGTGGCATGGGTCAATCCTTCGTCCGGTTCAGGCGCTTGTCTTGGCGCTGATGGGCGCGCGTGGCAGGCGGCGCTCGCCCGGTTCGAGCACGAAGCTATGCTCGAGCGAATACCACGGGCCTTGCACATCGGCGGCCGGTGGCGCGTCTTCGCGCAACTTGTAGTGACCGATGAGCGCCTTGGTCACGCCGAACTGGCTGTCGGTATCGAGGTAGGGGTCATCGTTACTGTAGACCTGTGAGGCGATGGTCTTGAAGCCTTGCTTGTCGAGCAAAAAATGCAGGTGGGCCGGGCGCATGTTGTGGCGCTTTTGCGCATTGAGCAGCACCCCGGTCGGGCCGGTGATAGGCACAGGATACCCGGCGGGCTTGACGCTCCTGAAGCTGAACTCGCCCTTGGCATCGGTGGTGAACTTGCCGCGCAGGTTCATCTCCGCCTGGGTCGTGTCCTGGTTTTCGTACAGGCCCACGGTGGACGAATGCCACACGTCCACATCAACGCCGGCGAGCGGCTTGCACGCGGCATCGCGTACCCAGCCCTTGAAGAACAGCGCCGGGCCGGGCGTGGGCGAGCGCAGCAGCGTGCCGCCGGTTTCGGTGCGCGGTGAGTTTTCGCGCCAGAACGGGCCGAGGTTGTTGGCCTGCGTTTCGCGCGTGCCCTTGGCGCCGTTGTTCAGCAGGCAGATCAGGTTGGAGATGCCCAGGGCCCCGGCCATCAGCATCGCCTCGTTGTGGCTGGGCGAGGTCTTTTGGCCGATGGCGTTAATGAAGCCCACCGCCTGCTCAAACTCGCGTTCGGTCATTTTTATTTCACGCGCGAAGCCGTGCAGATGGCGCACCAGGGATTCGAGAATCTCCTTGGTGCGCGCATCGGGGGTGCGGTGCATTTCGGCCAGCACGGCGGTGGTGACGTCTTCCTGTTTTTCGATGATCATGATGGGTTCCCGTGTTGTAAGCGGCAATTGGCACCGGCGCTATGCTACCTGCACCAGGGGTCGTGCGCCATCGCCGGTCAGGATCCCATGAACAGCTTTACGCCTATCAGTGAGACCGCCGGTACGTAGGTGATGATGACAAGTGCAATAAGATAAAGCCCGACAAAAGGGATGATGCCGCGATAAATGGTCTTGAGCGGGAGACCGAGCGCCGATTGCGCGACAAAAATATTGATGCCAAACGGGGGGTGAAACAGCCCGATGGCCAAATTGACCATCACGACGATGCCAAAATGCACCGTGTCAATGCCGGCCGCCTTGACGATGGGCACCAGTAGCGGCGTGAGGATGAGGATCGCCGAAAGCGGGTCGACGACACAACCGACCACCAGCAGCAGCACGTTAAGCGATGCGAGGATCATCCACTGCGAAAGTTGGAATGATTCGATCCATGCGACTAACATGGCCGGCACCTGGTTGACGGTTAGCAGCCAGGCGTACACGCTGGCGCAGGCCAGAATAATCAAAATTTGCGAGGTAAAAAAGACCGTCGATGAGGCCGCTTCGACCACTGACTTCCAGGGGATGTCGCGATATATGACGCAGGTCACGAACGCGGCGTAGACGCAGGCTACGCCAGCCGCCTCGGTCGGCGAGAAAATGCCACCGTAGATGCCGCCCAGGATGATCACCGGCGCGCCGAGCGCCCAACTGCCGCGAAGCGATGCGGCAAAGAATGCTTTCGCCGAAAAAACCTCTGTGGAACCAAGCTTGTGCCGTCTGGCGTACCAGGCGACGTATATGGCAATGATGCCGGCAATCAGCAGACCCGGAATGATTCCGGCTGCATAAAGCCGGGGAATCGACTCCTGGGCAGCGGCGCCATAAACGATCATCGGGATGCTGGGCGGGATGATGATGTCGATTGCGCCAACGCTCGTAATCAGGCCGGCCGAGAATGTGAGCGGATAGCCGGCGCGGTTCATCGCCGGCAGCATGATTCTGCCAATGGTTGCGACCGTGGCCGCGCTGGCGCCGGATATTGCCCCGAAAATCGCGGAGGTGCCGACGGTGGTGAGGCCCAGACTTCCGCGTGTGCTGCCCACGCCTGCTTGCACAACGTCAACGATGCGTTTTGCAACCGTGCCCCTGCCCATTAGTTCGCCGGCATACAGGAAGAACGGGATAGCCAGCAGCGGAAAGGTGTTGATGGCTCCAAACATGGTCTGATGCAGCGCGGCCAGGGGAATTTTCATGAATATCACCAGCGCCACCGTCGTCGCGCTGAGCAACGTCAGGTAGATCGGAAAGCCAAGCAGCAGCAACAAAAGCGGCAGGACCGCGAGCGCGAAGGTCATCGCGCCCCACCCTCCGGTTGGGCGCTGCGCCTGACGCCGAACAGCGCCAGCAGTCCGATGAAGGCAATCAAGATGAAGCCGGCAGCGAGCGCGCTGTGCGGGATCAGCATGGGGATATTCGCCGCCTCACTGGTGCGCCCTATTGCGAACATGCCTGCCGCGTAGCGGCATGAGTGGTATGCGGCGAACCCCGCCAGACCGACGACCAGCAGCCGTTCGATGCCGCGTAGGGCACGCACCACCGCCGGGGGAAAATAGCCCACCAGCGCGTCCATGCGCAGGTGCTGGTTTTGCCACGAAACAATCGCTGCGCCAAGGAAGGTGATCCAGATCATGATGAATATCTGGATTTCATCGGCACCCAGTATCGCCGTGCCCAGCACATAGCGGCCGGTCACATTGGCGAAATTGAGCAGCACTGCCGCGATGAGGGCAAACGCAAGCGCCGTCGCGCAAAAGCGCATCAGGCGCTCGACCGCCCTCTCGAGGCGCTTATTCACTTGCGATACTTCTTCGACGCCGCGCTCAACGTTTCATAGTCGGTCTTCATTTGTGGGTTGGCATTGACGACCGGCAGAATGGACGAGGTGACTTCTTCGACAAAGCGCTTTTGCTCGGCTGGCGTCAGGGTGATGTTCGTCCCGCTGTTCTGTTCCCAAAGCTTGCGCGAGCGCTCTATGTCCGCGGCTCCCCACGCCGCCGCAACGGCATCGGCTTTGCGCGCCTCTTCCCACAGCGCCGTCTGCAGCGCTGGCGGGAGGGCATTGAGCCACGCCTTGTTGATGATGGCTGATGCGATGATGGTCCAGGTGGGCAGGTACATTGCGGTTTTCGCGGTGTCGTAATACTTGAACGCCGTCAGGATGGTGTTGCCGCTCAGCGCAGCGTCGATGGTGCCGTTCTGCAGCGCCGGCAGAACCTCGCCCAAGGTCATCGGGACGGGTGACGCGCCGAGCTTTTTCATCGGTTCGATCTGCATCGGCGTTGCGAACGTGCGCACCTTGAGCCCCTTCAGGTCGGCCAGCGTGCGTATCGGCTTTTTAGCCACCACCGCATAGGGGCTGTGAACGAAATTGGTCAACGGCACCACACCCTTGGATTCCCCGAAACTCGCCAGGCGTTTTTTTACCGCCTCGTCGCCGAAAATTTGCTGGCCATGCGTAACATCGTCGAAAATCCCGACTGCGTCGAATATCTGGTAGCGCGGCTCGATGCCGACCAGAAAGCCGCTCGACACGAATGCAACTTCAATGGTACCCAGCACAACGCCGTCGACGCTCTGCGACATCGAACCGAGCTGACTCGCCGGATAGAGCTCAACCTTTACCTTGCCGCCGGCGCGTGCCTCGAATCCGGCCTTGAAGGCCTTCATCCACTCCACATTGATGTCGCCCACCGTTGGTGTGGAAATTTTCATTACATACTGGGCATGTACCGTCCCAGAAAAGCCGAGCGCCACAGCTAGTGCAAACATGATTCCAGTGAAATGCTTCATGCGAACCTCCCATTGAAAAGCTTCAGTTTTGCGACGATTGCCTCAACGGATTTGCTCCGGTCGGCGGTTCTGTTTCGGAAAGCCGGCTGCCCGGTGGTCGATCGCTTCGTTGACGGCTTCGAATGGGCGCGCAGCCTGCGCTGCGCCCGGCTTTCCCACACACCCGAGGATTCCGTGCGCGACAAAGGGCACCAGGTGGTCGAGCACGCGCTCGACGTCCGCAACCTGGCAGGCGCCGTCGGAAAGTTTTTCTAAGCGCCCGTTGTTGGCCATGGTCAGCACCAGCGTGCCTATGGTGAAATGGTAGGCCCAGTGCAGCTCCGCGCGCGAAGCATGAGGCAGGGCGAGCGATAGCGCTTCAATGAAGCGTTCGGCGACCTTGCCGAAAACCTGTTCGATTAGGTTGCGGCGCTTGGCGGTGGGGTCAATCAACTCGTGCGCAATAATGCGGGCAAAGGCGAGCCCGCCCAGCTTCGCATCGTTCCTCAGCCGGATGTTCGGGCCGACCAGCGCTCTCACCAGGCCGGCGAGCTCCGGCCGCCCTTTTGCGCTCTCCATCACGCGATCGAGCTCCTCCAGGCGGCGATTGTTCAGCGCTTCGCCCCGGTGCAGGAACACCGTTCGGTACAGACCGAGCTTGGAGCCAAAGTGATAGTTGATCATCGCCAGGTCGACCTTGGCCCGTGAGCAGATGTCGCGCGCCGACGCACCCTCGTAGCCGCGTTCCGCGAATAGGCGCTCGGCCGCCAGCAGCAGGCGCTTTTGCGTGGCTTCCGCAGCCTGTTTGCGCTTGTTTGGTTTCGTTTTTGCTGACTTGTTGACGGTTTTCTTCATGTCGTTTCCGCGCCACTGCCATTTTCCAGCAGTTGCCAGTCCAGAAATTTTGTGTTTTACTTAATTTCATTGAACTAGTGTTCAATCAAAATGTAGCACAAAATTTCGCCGGCGTGGCAACAACGTTCGGCGATGGAGCGCAGGGCGCATGCGCCGGACGGATAAACCGGAATCAAGGAGATTTTTATCATGAAATCAAGATATGGCTGGGAAGTACCAGGCGAGAACGTGGAGTTGACCCATGTCGAGGCAGGGTCCCCTATGGGTGAATTACTGCGCCGTTACTGGCAGCCTGTCGCACTGTCCGCCGAGGTGCGCGATCTTCCAAAAAAAGTACGCATCATGTGCGAAGACCTCGTGATCTTTCGCACCAAGGAAGGTGAGATCGGCTGCCTCGAGCCGCATTGCAGTCACCGCGGCACTTCGCTTGAATGGGGGCGCGTCGAGCAAAAGGGCCTGCGTTGCTGTTATCACGGGTGGCTTTATGCGCCGGACGGCAAAGTGGTGGAGATGGCCTGCGAGACAAAGGAATTTTGCGACAGCATGAATGTCGAGCATCCGGCCTATCCGGCGATGGAGTTCGGCGGCCTGGTGTTCATTTACATGGGGCCGTTGGAGACAAAACCGCTTTTTCCGATGTACGATATTTTCGATACGCGCTACCGCAAGGACGTCGACATCCGCGGCATGCAGTTGTGGGAAGGCCAGGGCATCGGCTACGTGCAGGACTGCAACTGGATGCAGCACCACGAGAATGTCCTCGATCCCTGGCACCTGCTGATTCTGCATCAGCAGATCAGTGGCGACCAGTTCAACGGTGCGCTGATGCAGGGAAAGTCGAGAATTAGCTTCGAGAAAACCACGCTGGGCGTGCGTTACAAGGTCGTCAAGGATCTACCCAACGGCAATCGCATGGAGCGTTATGCCGAGTGCGTCCTGCCAAACATTTTTCTTGTTCCCAGCATCCATGAAACCGGTACGGCGACAAAGCACGAAGAGAGGGCGACAGAAGTGACATGGACGGTGCCTGTGGATAATGAGCACCTTACCGCCTTCAGTCTGGTGGCCTGGCCGCTGGAGAACGGCAAGCCGAAGGAAAATTGGAAGGCAGGCACCGACGTGCGCATCGACGTGAGGCCGGCGGCCGATGTGGCGCGGTCGTACGAGGACCGTCAGCGTCGTCCCGACGACAAAGAGGCCCAGGAAGGCCAGCGCCCAATCGCGGTGCACGCGCTGGAAAATCTTGGACATTCTGATACGGGCATAGTGATGCAGCGGCGTCTATTCAGGGAGCAGTTGGCGCGTCTGCAGAATGGACTCGATCCGATGAACGTTGTGCGCGACGAATCAAAAAACCACAAAATTGAAACGCATGCATGGAACACCATCCTTAGTGCGGCGACAGCTCCTTCCTGAGCGGGCGCGGTCCCTGCCCGGCACCGCTGCAGGGTTCACTCGTTGGTGATATTCGCCGCCTTGATCAACTGCGCGTATTTGGCCAGTTGGGCGCGGGTGACGCTGTTGAGTTCTTCTGGCGAGGTGCCGCGAATGGTGAAGCCGAGCGCGGTGAGTTTTTCACGCACGTCCGGATCGGCCAGCGCCTTGACGATTTCTGCGTTCAGACGCGCGACGATGTCCTTGGGCGTCCCGGCAGGTGCGGTGATGGCAAAAAAGGAATTGAACTCGAAGCCCGGAAGTCCCGATTCGGATAGCGTCGGCGCCGCGGGGAATGCGGGCAGCCGTCCCCTGGTGCCCACGCCGAGCAGGCGCAGCTTGCCGCCGCGGATCAGCGCCGCCACCGTGCCTATGCCCTGCATGGTCACCGGCACCTGGCCGGCGGCGACGTCGAGTGCCGCCTGGGTCGCACCCTTGTAGGGGATATGCGTCATGTTGATGCCCGCGGTGCTGGCAAACAAGGCCATGGCGATGTGCTGCGGGCTGCCGTTGCCGCCGGAGGCGTAGTTGATCCTGCCCGGGTTGGCCTTGGCCGCCGCGATGAGGTCTGCGGCGTTTTTGTAGGGCGCATCATTGCTCACCGCGAGACCCCATTCGATGGTGCCCACCAGCGAAACGGGTTCGAAGTCACGCAGGATGTCCCAATTTAACTTCGGATTCAGATTGGGCAACATGGTCATGATGCTGTCGTTGAAGCCGCCTATGGTGTAACCGTCGGGCGCGGCTTTGGCCACCCGTTCAGTGCCGATCAGACCGGAGGCGCCGGGGATGTTCTCGATGACGATGTTCTGGCCCATGCTGTCAGACATTTTTTGCGCCACCAGGCGCGCCGCGTTGTCCACGGCGCTGGCCGCAGCCAGTGGCACGATCATGCGAATGGGTTTGTTCGGATAAGCCGATTGCGCGCCGGCGCTGAGCGGAAGGGCGGCGATGAGCAGTGTGCAAAGGGCTGTGCAGGCAAAGCGCGACAGCGCGGCGGGGTGGGTGAAAAGCATGGAATTCCTCCTCAGAATAGCGTGGCGCGGCATGGTCGTGATGATGGTGCTTGTGGTGACCATCTTGACAGGGTCGTCGGCGCTGGTGTGCTCGTGTTCGCTTGTGCGCGTGCGCTCATGTGTCTCATGTTTCATGGCTCATGTTATTGCACCACACTAGCCCATGGTAACCGAAGGTAAGCTCAGTTGAGCAAAGCCCGGCGATGCAAGCGGCCCGCGCTGCGGTTTTTAGATGATGCTCCGAAGAGACTCAGATGACGCTCTTGGTCAGGCCGCCATCGATGCAGATGTTTTGCCCGGTGATGTAATCGGCGTGGCGCGAGGCAAGAAAGGCGCAGATCGGGCCGAAATCGGCGGCCGTGCCCAGGCGCTGCATTGGCACGCTTTGCGCCATGCTCTGGCGGATTTGCGCTTCGGTTTCACCGCTGCGCCCGGCGCGGTCGCGGAACACCCGCTGCAGCGCGCCCGTGTCCATGAGGCCCGGAAGGATGCCGTTGATGGTGACGCCATCGCGTGCGCACTCGCGTGCGATCGAACCCATTGCGCCGGTCAGGCCGACGCGAAAGGAATTGGACAGCGACATGTTCGGGTAGAGCTCTTTCACGACGAAGGAGGTGATATTGATGACGCGGCCGTAGCGGCGGGCGCGCATGCCCGGCAGCAGCGCGCGGGTGATCTCCAGGATGCCGAGAAAGTTGGTTTCGAAGGCGGCGCGCCATTGCTCCGAGCTGAGTTCCTCGAACTGGCCCGTGGGCGGTCCGCCGGCGTTGGTGACCAGGATGGACACCGGGCCGAGTTTTTCGGCGATCGAGATGATGCGCAGCCGCTCCTCGGATTTGCCCAGGTCGCCCTGCACAAAGCTTGCGCCGGGCAGCGTGTCACGTGCCGCCTCCCATGCCGCGGCCGAACGGCCGTTGGCGAGCACACGCACCCCGGCTGCGGCGAGCGCCTGCGCGCAGGCGAGACCGAGGCCTTGCGTGCCGCCCAGCACCAGCGCGGTTTGTCCGGAGATTCCGAGATCCATGGTGCGGCTCCTTATGTAGGGCGTGTTTGGCGTGGATGGCGTGCAGGGCGTATAAGGCGGGCTGCTAGAACGGGCAGTTCGGGTCGAAGTTGGGTGCGCGCCGTTCGCGCAGCGAGGCGACACCTTCCTTCACGTCGGGCCCGGAGAAGCCCATGAATTCGAGGGCGAGCGACGTATCGAAGGTCGGGCCGGCAAGACGCAGCCAGTTGTTCAGGCTGTGCTTGGTCCAGCGTATCGCGGTCTGCGAGCCCTTGGCGAGTCGGGTCGCCACTTCGAAGGCTTTGGGTATCAGGTCGGCTTCGTCCACGGCGAGCGACACCAGGCCGATACGCTCGGCTTCTTCACCGCTGACTTGTTCGCACAGCAACAGGTAGTACTTTGCCTTGGCCATGCCGCACAGCAGGGGCCAGACGATGGCGGCGTGGTCGCCCGCCGCCACGCCCAGGCGCGTATGGCCGTCGATGATGCGCGCGGTCTTGGTGGCGATGGAAATATCGGCGAGCAGGCCGGCCACAAGGCCGGCGCCCACCGCCGGCCCGTGCATGGCCGAGACAATCGGCTTGGAGCAGTTGATGACGTTGTAGACGAGGTCGCGCGCCTCGCGCCAGACGCGCGAGCGCACGGCGAAGTCCTTGGCCATGTCCTCAACCAGTTGCAGGTCACCGCCGGCCGAAAAACCCTTGCCCTCGCCGCGGATGATGGCGACGCGCACCGCGGCATCGGTGTCGATGTCGCGCCAGATCGTTGACAGCTCGCCGTGCATGGCGTGATCGGCCGTGGACAGCTTGCCCGGCACACCCATGATGATCTCGAGAATGCCCTCTGGGTGGCGCCTGAGTTGCAGGCTGGAATATTTTTCGTAGGGAGCGGGATTCATATGCGTTTTGTCCTGTCTTTCCAGTAGGGCTCTTTAAGAATGTTTTTTTGTATCTTGCCTATGGGGGTTTTAGGGAACTCGGTGACGAATTTCACGTTGCGCGGGCGTTTAAATTCGGCCAGGCGTGTGCGGCAATGTTCGATGACTTGCGCTTCGCTCAGCGTTGCGCCCGCCTTGAGCGAAATATAGGCCGCCGGCAGTTCGCCAAACTTGGCGTCGGGCACGCCGAACACGGCGCATTCGGACACCGCCTCGAGTTGAAAAATGATGTCCTCGATTTCCTTCGGGTAGACGTTCTCGCCGCCGGAAATGAGCATGTCCTTGGCGCGGTCGACGAGGGTGATGAAGCCCTCCTTGTCCATGATGCCGACGTCGCCGGTGAGACCCCAGCCGTTGCCGTGTTTGAAAAAGGCCGCAGTCTGTTCCGGTTCGCCGTAGTACCCGAGCATGAGGTTGTCGCCGCGGCTGCCGATCTCGCCGAGTTCGCCCGAAGCCACCGGCTTGCCCTCGGGGGTGAACAGCGCCACTTCGACGTTGTAGGCCTGCCGCCCCACCGAGCCGAGTTTGGCCGGCAGATGCCAGTCGCGCAGCGAGGTGAGCACGCCCATTTCAGACTGGCCGTAAATCTGCGTCAGCAGCAGTTGCGGCAGGCGTTTTTTCAGCTCGACCTGCACCCAGTCGGGCATGGGTGCGCCGGCGAAAGAAAGCTTGCGCCAAGTGGCGAGTTTTGCGGCGTCAAAATTCGGGCTAGACACCAGCATATTGGCCTGGGTCGGCACCATGAAGGCCGCCGTCACGCCGTCGCGCGCCGCGGTTTCCATGAACTTGTCGGCCGTCCAGGGTGTCACCAGCGTGCAGGTGGCGCCCACCAAGACGGCCGGCTGGAACATGATGTTCAGTGCCGCGACATGAAATAGCGGCGTGACGACGGCGACAACGTCACGTTCATCCAGCGCCTCTTCAAGTGCAACGGTGTGCGCTGTGAGCGTGCGCGCGCGATGACTGCACAGCACGCCCTTGGGCCGGCCGGTGGTGCCGCCGGTGTAGGTCATGCAAAAGGCGTCGGTCTCTTCCATCGCTACGGCCGGTTCGGTCGCGGCCTGCGCGGCGATGAAGTCCTCGAGGCGCGTCGCCCCGTCTGCCGCGCCGATGCAAACCAGCGTCTTTATTTTCGGGCAGCGGCCGCGCACCGCCGCGACTTTGTCGGCGAAGGCGGCGTCAAACACCAGCGCCTCGCTGTCGGACTTGTTGAGCACGTATTCGAGTTCGTCCGGCGAGTACAGCACCGACACATTCACCAGCACCAGGCCTGACTTGGCGGCGCCAAAAAACACCACGCCGTATTCGGGCAGGTTGCGCGAAATGATCGCCAGCTTGGCGCCCTTGGGCAGGCCGAGGGCGAGCAAGGCATGGGCGAAGCGGTTGGCCTGGCCGTTAAGTTCGCCGTAGCTGAGCCGGACGCCGTCGCGGATGATCGCCGGCTTGTCCGGAAAGCGCGCTGCCGAGCGCCGCAGCATGTCTCCGGTGAGCATTCTTCCTCCTTGTTGCGTCGCGGGCGGTGCGCCGGGTGAAACGCGATCAGCCCGTTGCCGCGGCCCTTTTTATGGTGAACGAAAGCAGTACCGCGATGATTGTAAACAAAACCATCGCCGACAGCGCCAGCGACCAGTGGATGCCGATAAAGCCGCCGGCGATGCCTATGGTGACGCCGCTGAAGGCGCGCATGCCAAGACTGGACAGGATGTACAGCCCGATGACGCGGCCGCGCAGGTGCGCCGGTGCGTGCAACTGCACAAGGGTCTGCGCCATGGCGTTGAAGGACAGTTCGAGAAAGCCCACGGCGAACAGCAGCAGCAGTGCCACCGGGTAAAGCTCGACCAGCGCAAAGCCGCCTATGGCGCAGCACCAGAGCAGGGCGAGGATGCAGGCGGTGCGCGCACGCGCCGGCAGCAGGCTGCGGCTCTCGAGCAGCAGGCCGGCGGTCAGCGCGCCGGCCGCATCGGCGGCGAGCAGCATGGTGTAGGAGAAATCGGCGTCCTTGTGCCCCAGGTCGTGGGCGAATTCGGGCATTTGCGGCTGGTAGCCGTTGCCGACAAAGAGCGATGCAAGGCCGGCGAGCAGGAGCATCGGCACGATCACCGGGTGTCCGCTGATTTCGCGCACTGTGGCAACTACATCGGCCAGGCCGCGCACGGCGCGTGCTGTGGGAACCGCGGGCGCAGCTTCCTTGCGAAAGCGCGGGCCGTAGGGCGCTTTCCACAGCCAGATCACAAAGGGCAGGTAGATCAGCGCGTTGAGCACGATGCCGTACGAGGCGCCGAAAATCAGCAGGATGGCGCCGCCCACCGCTGGGCCGAACAACAGGCCGAGATAGCGTGCCGTCGCGTTGAGGCGCACCGCCGACTGCAGTTGCGCCGGGCCGACGATGTCGTGGATCAGCAGCTGCGCCGCGGGGTGCCAGAACACGCCGGCAAAGCCGTGCAGCACCAGCAGCACCATCGCATGCCATTGTTGCAGCGTGTCGGTGATGAAAAAATAACCCCAGCCCAGCGACGCCGCCATGAAGCAGCACATGCCGAACTGGATCAGGCGGCGCGGGTCGTAGCGGTCGGCAAGGGCGCCGGACCAGACCGAGAAAAACAAAAATGGCAGCCAGTGCGCGAGGATGGCGAAACCGCCCAGTGCCGGCGAGCGGAATTTTTCGAAAATGATCCAGTAGCTGATCACGTGCTCGATGCTGTCGGCCATCATCGCCAGCGCGCCGCAGATGAAATAGGCGCGATAGCCGGGCAGGCGCAGTGCGGCGAAGGATTGCGGGGCGGCGGTGGTCAAGTGTTGCTCTCGGGAGGGTGTTGCGCGCAAGCGCGGGGTGCGCGCGGCCGGGTTGAAGTGGCGATTGTCGCGGATTTTTACAGTCGGTGTGGGCAAAAAAAAAGACAGGCTCAGCCTGTCTTTTTTTGCAGAGGACGGTTAGTTGCTGACCGGTTGCGCCTTGGATTTGCGGCCTGGGCCGACTGGGGGAATGTAACCGGCAACGCGGCACAGCATGCCTTCAACTTTTTTGCCGTCGTTGTAGCGGATGGAGTGGCACATGATGACCTCACCCTTGGCCGACAGTTCGAGCATGCGCGCACGCACGTTGGCCAGGGATAGTCCTGTTCCGGCGGCGATTTCCGAGTCGAGCTTTTCGCCGCTGCTTTTAAGAAATTTCATGATTTCCTGCAACTCAGATACTCCTCATGTTTGCCTTGGGGAGAGCCGCTCCCTGGCGGTTTGACATCTTTGCTACCCCGCGGCGGCTCCGGGGGTAGCTATGTTGCCACATTCAGGGGTTTGGCGCTCAAAAAAGAGGCTTTCAGGCGCTTGTGGATGGTCGCCAGCGAAGGCGAAAAAGATGGAAACCCGCGCCAGGCGGGCTTTTCAGGGGGGTTACTTATTTTTTCCAGGTGTCCTTGAGGGTGACGGTGCGGTTGAATTTTCCGGCGTCCTTCAGGTCTGCGACAAAATAACCGTGACGCTCGAACTGGAAGCGCTCGCCCGGCGCGGCATCCTTCAGTGCCGGTTCGAGTTGCGCCTGGATGGCCTTGCTTGATGCCGGATTGAGCTCGAGCAGGAAGTCGCGGTCTGCGGCGCCGGGGTGTGCCGCGGTGAACAGGCGGTCGTAAAGGCGCACCTCGGCCGCATGGGCATGTTTGGCGCTAAGCCAGTGGATGTTGCCCTTGACCTTGTAATTGTCCGAACCGGGCGTGCCCGACTTGGAATCGGCGTGATAAGTGCAGCGCACGGTGTCGCTGGCCTGGTCGTAACCGGTGCATTCGATGACAAAGCCGTAGCGCAGTCTCACCTTGTTGCCCGGGAACAGGCGGAAGTAACCCTTGGACGGGATCTCCATGTAGTCCTCGCGCTCTATCCACAGTTCACGCGAAAACGGCAGGCTGCGCCTGCCCCATTCGGGTTTTTGCGGATGATGCGGCGCTTCGCACCACTCCTCGCCGTTCTCGGGATAATTTTCTATGACCAGGCGCACCGGGTCGAGCACCGCGACGCGTCGCGGCGCGATCTCGTTGAGGTGATCGCGCATGCATTCCTCGAGCACCGAGTAGTCAATCCAGGAGTCCGACTTGGACACGCCGATGCGTTCGGCGAAGTGGCGAAAGCCCTCGGGCGTGTAGCCGCGGCGGCGGGCGCCGAGAAGGGTCGGCAGGCGCGGGTCGTCCCAGCCGTCGACATGTTTTTCTTCCACCAACTGGATGAGCTTGCGTTTGGATAGCACAACGTAGCTCAGGTTGAGGCGCGCGAACTCGTATTGATGCGGCAGCGGCGCGGCCAGCAGGCCGCCCACCCGCGTTCCATCGGGCGCGGTCGTAACCTCTGCCAGCTTCGCCAGCAGCCAGTCGTAGAACGGGCGTTGATCCTCGAACTCCAGGGTGCAGATCGAGTGGGTGATGCGCTCGAGCGCGTCCTCGATCGGATGGGCGAAGGTGTACATCGGATAAATGCCCCAGGCATCGCCGGTGCGGTGATGGCTGGCCTTGCGTATGCGGTAGATGGCCGGGTCGCGCAGGTTGATGTTGGGCGAGCCCATGTCGATTTTTGCGCGCAGCACCATGCTGCCTTCGGCATGCTTGCCGGCGCGCATTTCGCGAAGGGTCGCGAGGTGTTCGGCCGCCGGCTTGCCGCGCCAGACCGAATCCTTGCCGCGCTCGGTCAGCGTGCCGCGGTTGACGCGCATCTCCTCGGCGCTCTGGCGATCGACGTAGGCGTGGCCGGCGCCGACCAGGTATTCGGCCGCCTCGTACATGAAGTCAAAGTAATCGCTGGCGTAATACAGGTTCGATTCACCGCCAAAGTCCCAGCCAAAGCCCAGCCACCTGACCGAGTCGAGGATGGCATCGACGTACTCCTGCTCCTCTTTTTCCGGATTGGTGTCATCAAAGCGCATGTGGCAGACGCCGCCGTAATCGCGCGCCAGGCCGAAGTTGAGGCAGATCGATTTGGCGTGGCCAAAGTGCAGGTAACCGTTGGGCTCGGGCGGAAAGCGCGTGCGGATCTTTGCCGCGTCAGGCGGGGCGGCTTCGTGGTCTTTCGCCGGCCCGGGTTTGCCGCCCCAGCGCTTGGCCGCGTAGGTGCCGGCGGCGAGGTCGTGGTCGACGATGCTGCGGATGAAATTGCCGGCGTGCGGCGTTTCTGCGCTGGGTGTTTTGGGTTTGGCGGGAGGATTGGACATGGGGGCTCGGAACGGAGCGTGCGAAGCGGCGCGCGTTGATGCGGCATTTTACAACAGCGCGCGCCAAGCTCAGGCTGCTAAAATGAAGCATAAAAGCATCGGGCACCATCTTGCACCCTGGGTACGCCGTGCGTGCGCGGGGCACACTGTTCCAGCCACGATGCCCGTCTGCGATACTGCAACAACAGCATAAAACGACACAAAAAAGGGAGGGCACCATGCTTGCATTGCCGCGTTTTCTGGCCGTCATCGCCATTTCGTTTGCCGCCGCGCTGTCTGGCGGGGTATCCGCGCAGATCGCGCAGCAGCGCACCTGGCCCGAGCTCAAGGACGCGGTGCAGGACAGGGTCAATCGCAACGCCTATCCGATGACCGGCTACGATCGCGAAGAGGTGCGTGAGGTCCTGTCGCGCATCAACTCGCTTGACCGCGACGAGTGGGCGCGCTCGTGGGTGCAGCAGGGCGACAAGCATTTCACTCACGCCAGGCTGAACGAGACGGCAAAGCCACTGCAGGCGCGCGAAGCCTATTTGGCGGCGTGGCGTTATTTCAGTTTTGGTGCGTGGCCGACGCAAAATTCCGAAGGCAAGCGAGTGGCCCACCGGCGCGCCACCGAGGCCTTTCGCGCTTACGCGCGCCTCGCCAAGCCGGCGATCGAGGTGGTGCGCATTCCGTTTGAGGGCAAGGAAATCGTCGCTTACCTGCAATTGCCGCCTCCCGCCCCGCTTGGGAAAGGTGAAAAGGCGAGAAAGCCGGCAGCGCTGGTGATGAGCGTGGGCGGCCTCGACAGCTACAAGGAATATGTTGTCGAGCAATACGGGCCGGGTTACATCAGCGCCGGGCTCGGCTATATCGCGCTCGACATGCCCGGCAACGGCGAGTCGACCATGCTGATCGATGTCGGCGCCGAGCGCATGTATTCGCGCGTGCTCGATTACCTGGCGACGCGCAAGGACGTGGACGCCAAGCGCATCGGTTTCATGGGCGTTTCCTGGGGCGGGCACTGGGCGGCGCGAATGGGCTTCACCGAAAAAGACCGACTGCGCGGCACTGTCGTTTGGGGCGGGCCGGTCGACGTTTATTTTTCACGTGAGTGGCAGACCAAGGCCTTGGGCACGCGCGAATACCTGTTCGACCTGTTCGCCGCCCGCGCCAGCGTTTACGGCGCCAACACCCTGGAGGAGTTCCTCGCCTACGGCCCGCGCATGTCGCTCAAGACCGCGGGCTGGCTGGACAAGCCGTCCGCGCCGATGTTGCTGGTCAACGGCGAGAAAGACAGCCAGGTGCCGATCGAGGACTTGTATGCGCTACTGCGCAGCGGTTCGCCCAAGGAGGCCTGGGTCAATCCAGAGGGCGGCCATATCGGGCGCAATCGCGACTGGCCCGACACGCGCATTTTCAGCCAGGTCGTGGTGCCCTGGTTGGCGCGTGTCCTCAAGTAGATGGGTCCGATAGCAGCGCAGGATAGTGGCGTAGAATTCCCCGCGTTCACTCAAGCGCAGCATGGCAGTACGCAGCACGGCAGCACAATCGCGTCAAAGGGCAAGTTCGCATGGTCAAGGTCTACTCCATAGATGGCATCACGCCGGTCGTGCACCCGCTGGCGTATGTGCATCCCAGCGCCGTGCTGATCGGTGATGTGATTCTTGGCGCCGGCGTCTATGTCGGCCCCTGCGCCAGCCTGCGCGGCGATTTTGGCCGCATCGTCATCGAAGCCGGCGCCAACATCCAGGACGCGTGCATCGTGCATGGTATTCCGGGCGAGGACACGGTGATCGAAGAGGACGGGCATATTGGCCATGGCGCGATCATCCACGCCGCGCGCATCTGCCGCAACGCCATGGTGGGCATGCACGCGGTGATCAACGATCACGCTGAAATCGGCGAGTCGGCCTTTGTCGGTGCCCTGGCCTTTGTCAAGGCCGGCATGAAGGTGCCGGCGCGCACGCTTGCGGTGGGCATGCCGGCGCGCGTGCTGCGGCTGCTGAGCGACGAAGAACTGGCATGGAAGCGTGATGCCACGCGTCAGTACCAGCAACTCACCGAACGCAGTCGCGCCACGCTTCGCGAGACGGTTGCGCTGACCGAGGTCGAGCCTGACCGGGCGCGTATCAAGCTTGCAGATGTCTTGCCCCTGGGCGCTTACAAGCTGGGTATTTCCACAAAAGCCAATAGGGAGAAATCATGAACCTGTCGTTTGCCGAACGTTTGCGTCGCGGTGAGCTTTTGCTCGGCACTATCGTCACGCTGCAATCGACCGATGTGAGCGAGTTGCTCTCCATGGCCGGGTATGACTGGCTGTTCATCGATACCGAGCATGCGCCGCTGACGCTGCGCGATGCACAAACGCTGATCCAGGCGGCGCGCGTGCCTTGCCTGATCCGCGTTGCCGATGACGGTGAGGGAACCATCAAGCGGGCGCTCGACACCGGCGCGACCGGCATTGTTGTGCCGCAAGTGACCACCGCCGGGCAGGCCGAGCAAATTGTCCGCCACGCCAAATATCCGCCGGTGGGCACGCGCGGGGTCGGCATCGTGCGCGCACAGGGCTATGGCCACGGCATGCGCGAGTATCTTTACCAGGCAAATGAAGAGACGGTGGTTGTGGTGCAGGTGGAGCACAAGATCGGGGTCGAAAATATTGACGCCATCTGCGCCGTGCCGGGTGTTGATGCCGTGTTTGTCGGTCCTTACGATTTATCGGCAAGTCTCGACTTAACCGGTTTGGTGACTAATCCGGGTGTCGTTGCCGCAATTGAGCGCATCACCGAGGGGTGCCGGGAAAGCAACCGCCAGTTGGGCATTTATGCCGGCAGCGCGGAGCTCGCCAGGGCCTATATCGCCAAGGGTTACACGCTGGTGGCGGTGGGCATGGATACGATCATGCTCGGTACAGCCGCGCGCGAAACCCTTGGCGCCGTGCGTGGCACATAAGGCCGGCTTCGCGGTTGCACCACCTGCGAAAACCGAATTTTTCCCAGCACTGACCCAGCACTGACCGGAGCAATAATGTCCTACGAAAACATTCTCGTCGAAACGCGCGGTCGTATCGGCTTCATCACCCTCAACCGTCCGAAGCAGCTCAATGCACTGAACGATCAGCTGATGAGCGAACTGGGTGACGCGCTGCTCAAGTTCGACGCCGATGAGGCCATCGCTTGCATGATCATCACCGGCAGTGAAAAGGCCTTTGCCGCTGGCGCCGATATCGGCGCCATGAAGGACTGGACCTATATGGATGTTTTCAAAAGCGATTACATCACACGCAACTGGGAGTCCCTGCGCCGGGTGAGAAAGCCGGTGATAGCCGCCGTCGCGGGTTATGCGCTGGGCGGGGGCTGCGAGCTGGCGATGATGTGCGATTTCATCATTGCCGCCGACTCGGCAAAATTCGGCCAGCCGGAAATCAAGCTTGGCATTATTCCGGGCGCGGGTGGCACGCAGCGCCTGCCGCGCGCCGTGTCCAAGGCCAAGGCGATGGATTTGTGCCTGACCGGCCGCATGATGGATGCCGCAGAGGCGGAGCGTGCAGGATTGGTGTCGCGCGTGGTGGCGGCCGACAAGCTGCTGGATGAGGCGATGGCCGCAGCGACACAGATCTGCGATTTTTCGCTGCCTTCGGTGATGATGGTCAAGGAGTTGGTCAACCGCGCCTACGAGGGCCCTCTCAATGAAGGCATGCTCTTCGAGCGCCGCATGTTCCACTCGCTATTCGGCACGGAAGACCAGCGGGAAGGCATGTCCGCTTTTGTCGAAAAACGCAAAGCGTCGTTCAAGCACAAGTAGGCTTTCGTACAGCCCGCCACGCCATGCTGAGGCGTAGTCTATAATGACCCACGTTTTTTGGTGTCCGCATCGCATGTTGTGATGCGGGTGAAACGGGAAACAGGATCCGGAGCACTACGTAACACGCAAGCTCTGGCAACCTGTGCTGCCCCCGCAACGGTAAGCAAGTGCGGGTGCGCTCCATGAGATCTTTTGCTGATCTCAAGCCACTGCGGCCCCAAGGCCGCGGGAAGGCGGGCGCATCAAGACTTGCCAGCCCGGAGACCGGCCAGAAACCCGATTGAAGCGGTCGCGGGAGGCGGCTGTCGGTTTGTGTGAACGTTCCCGGTTTGCCGTGCCCCGTCAGGTTTTTCGCGGCCCGATCCCGTGTGCGTTTCCACGCATCGATGGTGTTCTCCCTTTGCTTTAATCAAGCCTGGGCCTGCGGGGATGCAGGCCAGCACAGGGAGCAGCACATGCAGCGCATTATTTTGGGTATCTTTTCGTTCGTTGTTTTCGCAGTCACGGCCATGTCGCCCTCAGCGGGCATGGCGCAGGAAAAACGCGCAGAGGCGGTGGTGGTTACCGCGGGGCGGATAGAGCAACAAATTACCGACGCGATACCGCACACGACAGTTATCACGCAAAAGGAAATTCGCGAATCGCAGGCGACAGACGTGTTGCAGTTGCTCAAGCGCGAGGCGGGATTCGAATTTGTGCAAAACGGCGGAGTCGGAACGGCGAGCCAGGTATTCATGCGGGGCGGGGGCAAGGAGTCCACCCTGGTGCTCATTGACGGGGTGCGCGTGAGCTCAGCCACTACCGGCACCACGGCCGTCGACCAGATCATGTTGAGCCAGGTTGATCGTGTTGAGATTGTCCGCGGCAACGTGTCTGCGCTTTACGGCGCGAATGCCGTGGGCGGGGTCATACAGATATTTACCAAGCGAGGACTCGGGGAACCGCGTGGCGAAGTCCAGGCGACCTTCGGTGAGCACGGAACGCGCGCCGGTTCCGCCTTCTACGGCGGACAGTCGGGCGATGTGCGGTATAGCGTGAACTTGTCGAAATTCGCGACCAACGGATTTTCCGCCATGGATCCAAAATCGTTTCCAACGCGCATCAATCCGAACGCCAACCCCTACAACAATCAGTCTGTTTCCGCGCAGCTGTCGCGATTGCTCGGTTCAGAGCATGAGTTTGGCATTCGCGTATATCAGAGCGAAGGCGATGTTTCCTATGACGGGGTGGCTACTACGGACCGGCCGACAACGTTACACAACGGGGAGCGCAGCGTCGGCAATTACGCGGTGTTTTCGAATAATCGCCTCAACTCCGTTTGGCGGTCGAAGCTGGTGCTATCCCAGTCGCAAGACAAGTCGCGCGACCTTACTGCGGGGGCCACTACTGCTAGCGCTGCGACCAAATTTGAAACCGGTATCGCCCAGTTGCAGTGGCAGAACGACTTTGCGGTTGCGCCCGGGCACGTCGTGAGTTTGAATTTTGACGAACAGCGCCAGCGCATCAACAGCACCACGGTTTACGCGTATGACCGGCGGGACATTAGTAGCGCAGGACTCGGTTATGTTGGCACGTTCGGCGGCCATCACGTTCAAATGGGCACCCGCAGCGACAAATATTCCGACTTTGGCGGTGCCAATACCTGGCTGGGCGGCTATGCCTACGAACTGACCTCCGACTGGCGTCTCACTGCCATGCGTTCGAGCGCGTTTCGAGCGCCGACACTAAATGAATTGTTTTTCCCTAATTTCGGCAATGCCAGCGTCAAACCGGAGACCAGCCAGAGTAACGAGGCCGGCGTGCAGTACGCCGCAGGCGGCCATCTTTTCCGCCTCGTGCAGTTCAGTACCACCTACGTCAACCTGATTGAGGCGCCAGGCCCGCTTTTTCTCACCTCCAACGTCGGCCAGGCCAAGGTGGACGGCACCGAAAGCTCTTACGCCGGCCAGTATGCCAATTGGGACTTTCGTGTCAGCGCCACGTTGCAGAACCCGATCAATTCCGCGACCGACGCGCAGCTCAATCGGCGTAGCAAGAAATTCGGCAATTTTGTCGCCTCCACCAACCTAATGGGCTGGCGTGTCGGCGGTGAGATTACGGCGAGTGACAAGCGCATCGACACCTCGGTTACGCCGACGGCCGAGTTGGGCGCTTACAAGACGGTGAACCTCACCGCACGACGCGACCTCACGAAGCAGGTGTACGTAGGGGCGCGACTGGAGAACGTATTTGACGAGCGGTACCAGACGGCGTTTCGCTTCAACCAGCCCTCCCGCGGCCTGTTCATGACCGTTGGTTGGAGGCAATAGCCAACGATGCGTCGCGCCTTTTCAATCTGGTCGATTCTGGCTTTGCTTGCGCTGGGATCGCTGATGATTGCCCTTGTTTCCGGCAGCAGCCACACGTCCTTTGGCGATATTTGGCACGCCGTGTTTGGACCAGGCCAGAGCCTTGTTGGCGATGTCATCGGCAAATTGCGCCTGCCCCGTGCCCTGGCCGCATTCGCCGCCGGCGGACTGCTCGCGCTGGCCGGCGCCCTGATGCAGGTACTGCTGCGCAATCCCCTTGCCGATCCTTATGTGCTGGGACTGTCCGGCGGCGCTGCCGTGGGGGCGCTAGGTGCCATGCTGGCCGGGTTGGGGATGGTCTTCGTCAACCTGGCGGCGGCCATAGGGGCGATGACGGCCATCGTTCTGGTGTTCGGACTGGCGCGACGCGACTTCGCTCGTCAACAGTTGACCGGGGCGCTCGATGCCTCGCCACGACTTTTGCTGACCGGTGTCATTCTCGCCTCGGGATGGGGCGCGATCATTGCACTCATGCTCACCTTCGCGCCTGAGGCAAAATTACGCGGCATGCTGTTCTGGCTGATGGGCGATTTGAACGGCGTTGATACTTGGATGCCGGCTATGGGCATGTTGCTCATCGGCTCGGTGCTGGCCTTCGCGACGGCGCCGCAGCTGAACGTGATGCTGCGGGGCGAGGCTGTCGCACACTCCCTCGGGGTGGATGTGGCGGTCATACGCAGGCGCATTTATATCCTTGCGTCCCTCGCCACCGCGTTTGCGGTGACGACCGGCGGCAGCATAGGCTTTATCGGCCTGGTGATTCCGCACGCCTTGCGTCTGGTGCTCGGTAACGACCAGCGCGTGCTGCTGCCGGCGTGCGCCCTCGCCGGTGGCACGCTATTGCTGCTGGCTGATACGGCGGCGCGCACTGCGGCGGCACCACTGCAACTGCCGGTCGGCGTGATCATGGCCATCATCGGCGTGCCCTCATTCGTCTATTTGCTGATGCGGCGGCGGGCATGAGTGCCGCCGGGGTTGACGTCGTGCCATCATCCGCACTGATCGACTGCGCGCGGGTTTCGCTTTCCATTGATGCTCGTACACTGGTACGAAATCTTGATTTTCGCATCCTGCCAGGCGAGATATGGTGCATGCTCGGTCCCAACGGGGTTGGCAAAACGACGCTGTTGCACGCCTTGTGCGGTTTGCGGCCGGTTCAGGCGGGCGCGGTGCGTCTTGGCGGCAAAGCGCTTGCCGAATGGCGGCTGGCCGACGCGGCACGGCAACGCGGATTCCTGCCGCAGGCAGTGCACGACGCGTTCAGCGCCAGCGTTCTCGATGTGGTGATGATGGGGCGTTATCCGCATGTCGCCCGCTGGCAGTGGGAAGGGGAGGGCGACCGCGATGCTGCCCTGGCCGCGCTCGCCGCCGTTGATCTTTCAGGGTTTGCCGACAGGGACGTGGTCACCTTATCCGGCGGGGAACGCCAGCGTGTGGCGATCGCCGCCTTATTGGCGCAGAACCCACCCCTGCTGCTGCTCGATGAGCCCGTGTCCCACCTCGACCTGCATCACCAGGTGCATGTGCTGCACAATCTTCGTTCGATGGTTGATGGCGGACAAAAAGGCATACTGTTTTCCGTGCACGACCTTAACCTTGCTGCGCGCTTTGCCAGTCATGCGCTTATATTCATGCCCGACGGTGGCGTTGTCCAGGGTCCCGTCGCCGAGGTGATGACCGAGGACGCGTTGTCGCTGGCTTTTGGTCACCGCGTAAGCAGGGTGCAACTGGGCGACCGAATTTTATTTTTGCCGGAGTGAACATGACAGGCGAAGCGGATGACATCAACACGCGCCACAAAGTGCGCATGCAACGAAAAAAGGTCGTTGTTGACCAGAAAATGAGCGAGGCCCAAAGGGACGCGGGCGTGCTGATCGTTGCAACGGGAAACGGCAAAGGCAAATCCAGCTCCGGTTTTGGCATGGTGGCGCGAGCCCTGGGGCATGGCATGAAGGTCGGCGTGGTGCAATTCATAAAGGGGGCCATCCCGACTGGCGAGGAGCAGTTTTTTCGGCGCTTCCCGGATGAAGTCGAATACCATGTCGCCGGCGAGGGCTATACCTGGGAAACACAGGACCGTGATCGCGACATCCAGCGGGCCGAGGCCGGCTGGGCGCATGCCTGCCGCATGTTGTCTGATCCCTCTTTCGGCCTTTTGCTGTTTGACGAATTGAACATCGTGTTGAAGCACCATTATCTTGAGGTAACCCGCGTGCTGGCCGATGTGGGTGCCCGCCCGGCGATGCAGCACGTTGTCATTACCGGACGCGGCGCCCCGCCCGAATTGATCGAGGCCGGGAACACCGTTACCGAAATGACCTTGCTCAAGCATGCGTTCAAGCAGGGTATTCGAGCGCAGAAGGGGGTGGAATGGTAGCCGGGGGTGAGGCCATCGATTTCGATGTCGTGATCCCGCGCCAGGACAGGGCGATTGAAGCGGCATTGCGCCGGAAAATAGATGGCAAGACCAAGCCGCTTGGCGCGCTCGGGCGGTTGGAGTCGCTTGCGCTGCAAATCGGCCGGATACAGCAAAGCCTATCGCCACGACTGGACCGGCCCCAGATACTGTTATTTGCCGGTGACCATGGTGCTGTGGCAGAGGGCATCAGCGCGTATCCGCAGGATGTGACCTGGCAGATGGTGCATAACTTCCTCGCCGGTGGCGCCGCCATTAATGTATTCACGCGCCAGGCAGATATCACGGTGCAGGTGGTCGATGCCGGGGTGAACCATGTGTTTTCGGGAGCCTCCGTCCCGCGTGACTTCAAGATCGCGATGGGCACGGCAAATTATGTGCGTGAGCCGGCCATGAGCGCCGCGCAGTGCAGACAGGCGCTGCAAGCCGGGGCCAGCCTGGTTCGTGAGTGCGCCGCGCAAGCCAGCACAGTCATTGGCTTTGGCGAAATGGGCATAGGCAACACCGCGTCCGCGGCCTTGTTGATGCATCGCGTCGGCGGCGCGCCGCTTGCCGAGTGTGTGGGAAGCGGCGCCGGTCTTGACGAACCCGGCGTGGCACGTAAGCTCGCCGTGCTGGAGCGCGCCAGCGCGCGTTGTTCCCAGGTTTTGGCGCCGTTGGAGGCCTTGTGCCAATATGGTGGGTATGAGATCGCCATGATGACTGGCGCCTTTCTTGCCGCAGCCGAGGCGCGAATGGTGCTACTTGTGGACGGGTTTATAGCCTCCGCGGCCGCCCTCGTCGCAATCAGGATGTATCCGGAGGTGTTTGAGTACTGCGTGTTCACCCACGTCTCGGCCGAAGCGGGACATAGGCGCCTGTTGGCCTTGCTGGGCGCCGATCCGATACTGGATCTTGGGATGCGCCTCGGCGAGGGTTCGGGCGCAGCAGTGTGCTATCCCATCCTGCGCTCTGCAGCGGGATTTCTTAACGACATGGCGAGTTTTGCCGATGCCGGTGTGAGCGGCAGGGCGGCCGATTGAATCTGTTTGCGGAAATATTCGGCGAATGAATATTCTCGTGCACCAGGTGCGGCTCGTACTCACGGCGGTCCAGTATTTCACCCGCCTGCCGGTGCCGGCATGGGTCGGGTATTCCGACCGGCAACTAAACGATGCGTCGCGGTATTTTCCACTGGTCGGTGTGCTTGTCGGCCTTGCCACCGGGTTGATTTACCTCGCCGCATTGCGATTATTCCCGCAATCGGTTGCGGTGCTGCTCTCGATGCTGGCCGGCGTGTGGCTAACGGGGGGCTTTCACGAGGATGGCCTCGCCGATACTTGCGACGGATTCGGCGGCGGGCGGGACAAGGCACAGGTCCTGCACATCATGAAGGACTCGCGCCTGGGAAGCTACGGTGTGCTCGGACTGGTGTTCGCGTTATTGCTCAAATTTTCCGTGTTGGCGGAATTGCCGGCATCGGCTTTTTTTGCCGTTTCGGTTGCCGCACACGCAATCAGCCGCCTGATGGCCGTATCGGTGATCCATACGCAACGCTATGTGCGCGACGATGCAAGCGCGCGCGCCGCTGCTGCGTCGCAAAATTTGTCCGTAAGCGGGCTGATCATCGCCACCGGCATCGTGATTGCGCCGCTGTTATGGGTGGGGGGGGCTGCGCTGGCCGGTGCCGCCGTCGCGCTTGCGTTGCGCGTTGTGATGGGACGTTATTTTTTGTACCGCATCGGCGGTTTCACCGGCGACTGCCTTGGCGCGATACAGCAAATTTCCGAAATTGGCTTTTACCTGGGTGTGCTGGCGTGGATATTGTTTTGATCAGACACACCACACCGCTGGTAAAGCCAGGCACCTGTTATGGCAGGCTCGACGTGCCGCTCGCGGCAAGCCAGGATGCGGATATTGCCGCAGTCCTAGCGCGTATCGCGCAAAAATTGCCGATCGAGGCGGTGTGGACCAGCCCCAGTGCCCGTTGTCGCGAACTCGCGCTGGCGCTGACCCGCGCCACAGGCGCTCCCCTGGTTGAAGTGCCGCGCTTGCAGGAATTGGATTTCGGCGCCTGGGAGGGCATGCGCTGGGATGATATCGATCGCGCGGTCAGTGACGTGTGGGCAGAAGATTACTGGAATCGCGCGCCCCCAGGCGGCGAGTCGTATAGCGCTTTGGCGGGAAGGGTGTTCGAGGTCATCGAGGAGGCGGTGCGCATGGGAATGTCGCGCCTGGCACTCGTCACGCACGCGGGACCTATTCGCGCCGTGCTCGGGCGCTGCCTTGATTTGCCGCCAGATCGCCATGCTGAACTTGGCGTCGCCTTTGGTGAAGTCTTTGAAATTTCGATAGCTAACGGTGCCTGGCGCAAGGGTGAACTCAATGTCTAAGGTTGCATGTCCCGCCATACTTGTTTCGAGCATTGCATCGGGCCAGGGAAAAACTACCGTCACCGCCGCGCTGGCGCGGTTTCACCGCAACCAGGGCCGCCGTGTGCGGGTTTTCAAAACGGGCCCGGATTTTATTGATCCGCGTTTCCTGCAGGCTGCCATCGGGCGGCGGGTATTCAATCTTGATTTGTGGATGGTCGGTGCGGCGCAGTCCAAGGCGCTGCTGTACAAGGCGGCGTGCAATTCCGATCTCATCCTCGTTGAGGGCTCGATGGGGCTGTACGACGGTACGCCCAGTGCCGCCGATCTCGCGTGCGAGTTCGGCATTCCGGTGGCCGCGGTGATCGACGCCGGCGCGATGGCACAGACCTTTGGCGCCGTGGCGAGGGGGCTGAAGTCGTACCGGGATATCCCATTCGCCGGGGTCATCGCCAATCGCGTCGCCAGTGCCAATCATGCCAGCATGCTTGCCGAGAGCGTTCCGGCCGACATCCGGTTGCTCGCGTCCCTGCCCAAAACCGGAGCTTCATTTCCGGAGCGGCATCTTGGTCTGGTCCAGGCCGCCGAGTTGCGCGACCTCGACGACAAGCTGAATCATCTGGCGCAAATGGTGGCGCAAAGCGGACTCACCGCGCTTCCGGATCCGGTCGAGTTTGCCCCGTCGGATGTGCCGCGACCCGAACGCCTTTCAGGGCGGCCGGTGCTGGCGGTGGCGCGTGACGCGGTGTTTTCGTTTATCTATCCGGCCAACCTGCTCTGCCTGATCAATCAGGGCGTGAAGCTGCGGTTTTTCTCGCCGCTCGCAGACGAGCCCATTCCTCCCGCTGACGCACTGTATCTTCCCGGCGGCTACCCGGAATTGCACGCCGTCACCCTTGGCTCCAACCGGCGATGGACAGATTCCGTGCGTTCGTTCGCGGCGGCGCAAAAGCCGATATATGCCGAGTGTGGCGGCATGATGGCGCTGTTCGAAACGATCGCGACCATTGACGGTGTCGAGCACGCCATGGCTGGCCTGCTGCCAGGCCGCACCGCGATGCGCGGGCGTTTGAGCGCGCTCGGTTTGCAGTCGCTCGCGCTGGATCAAGGGGAATTGCGTGGCCACACGTTTCATTACTCCGAGCTCGAGACCCCGCTCGAACCGGCGCTGCGCTGCGTTCCACAACGCAGCGGCAAGGGCGAGGCGGTATATCGCAGCGGATCGATCACCGCCTCGTACCTGCATGCCTACTTCCCATCCAGCCCGGTCGCGGCGGCATCGCTTTTGTTTGGAAGCCGGTGATCAACTTCATCACAGGCGGCGCTCGTTCCGGCAAAAGCGCGCTTGCCGAAACGTTGGCGACCAAGAGCGGCCTAGAAGTGGTGTATGTCGCGACGGCGCGCGCGGGCGACGATGAAATGATCGAACGCATCCGGCAACATCGCCAACGCCGCCCCGACCATTGGTTGACCGTGGAAGAGCCGCTCGAGCTGGCCGAGGTCCTGCGCCTTCAGGCCGCCGCCGGCCGCTTTGTCATCGTCGATTGCCTGACGCTCTGGCTGGGCAATTTGCTATTCGCCGATTTTCCCGCCGGCCATGGTTCGGATGAAGAGGTGCGTGTGATTGAGCCGGGCGCATTGTTCACCGCGCAGCGCGCGGCGTTTTTGCGGGCGCTCGCGGGACTTCCTGGCGAACTGGCGGTCATCAGCAATGAACTCGGGATGGGTGTGATTCCGCTCGGGGCATTAAGCCGCTTATTTGTCGATGAGGCCGGGAGACTGAATCAGGAGGTCGCCGCGCGGGCAAACCGCGTCATCCTTATGGTGTCGGGATGCCCGCTCGTCGTCAAAGGTGAGGCTCTGCCGTGTTGATCGGCCTCACTCCTTTTGAGGTGTTTGCAATGGTGTGCGCCGCCGTTGCCGTCGACGCGCTGCTGGGCGAATTGCCGCGATGGCACCCGCTGGTCGGGTTCGGTAAGTGCGCGGACCAGGTTGAACGAAATTTGAATCGGCACCCTTCTGGCGGCTATGTTTCAAGGCGGTTTATTGGTGTTATTGCGTTGTTACTCGTGGTTGTACCGCCGCTGTGGACACTGGCGTGGCTGATTTCGATTGCGCCGGCATGGCTGGCGGCCTTGATTCACGTGCTGTCGCTTTACTTCGCTCTGGGCGCGCGCAGCCTGCTTGAGCACGTACGGCCGGTGGGCCTGGCACTTGGCTCGGGGGACCTTGCACGCGCGCGCGTGCTGGCGGCGCGCATTGTTACGCGCGATCTGTCCGATGCAAACGAATCGGAGCTTGCCCGTGCCGCCGTAGAGTCGGTGCTTGAAAACGGCAACGATGCGATTTTTGCCACGCTTTTCTGGTTCGTGCTGACCGGTGCGCCCGGGGTCATCGCATACCGACTGGTCAATACGCTGGACGCCATGTGGGGCTATAAAACCAAGCGCCATCTTTATTTCGGCTGGGCCGGGGCGCGGCTGGATGACCTGATGAATTACCTCCCCGCGCGTCTGACCGCCTTGAGTTACGCCATGCTGGGAAATATGCGTGCGGGCCTGGGTTGCTGGCGTCGCCAGGCGGCGGCGTGGGAAAGTCCAAACGCGGGCCCTGTCATGGCGGCGGGGGCGGGGGCGCTGGGCCTGGCGCTGGGCGGAGCGGCTCGCTACCACGGTCAGTTGGAAATGCGTCCGCCGCTTGGCGCTGGCAGCGTGCCGGTGGCCGCCGATGTCGGGCGCGCACTGCGATTGGTTGCCGCTACGCTTTTGATGTGGCTGGGCGTGTTGGGCCTGGTCGCAGCCTTGTATTGGTATCGGGTTGGCCATGCCTGAGCACGGCGGAAATCTTGCGCGTGCAGCCGCGGACTTTGGCATTGCCGAAGACCAGTGGCTGGACTTGTCCACCGGGATCAGTCCCTCTACCTATCCGGTGCCCGATATTCCTGCGCTTGCCTGGCAACGCCTGCCGGCGGAAGAGGCCGCCTTCAAGCGCGCAGCGCAGGAATATTACGGCACCGAATCCATTCTTGGCGTCGCTGGCAGCCAGGCTGCGATACAGGCCTTGCCCCGACTGCGCCCGTGTTCGCGGGTGACATTGCTGTCGCTGACCTACAACGAATACGCCCACGCCTGGGAGCGGGAAGGACATCGGATCCGCAAAGCGATGGCGGATGAACTGGATGGACTGATAGGCGAGACAGACGTCCTGATCGTGTGCAATCCGAACAACCCCACCGGACAGGTGATCCAGCCGCAAACGCTGCTCGCCTGGCGTGAGTTGCTCGCGGTGCGCGGTGGGTGGCTGATTGTGGATGAGGCCTATGTTGATGTGACACCCGAGCTGAGCCTTTCCTCGCGTACCCCATTGCCGGGGCTGATCGTGCTGCGCTCGCTGGGGAAATTTTTCGGACTGGCCGGAGCCCGCGTCGGATTTGTACTGGCCGAAGATGCATTGCTCTCGGCGATACGCGAGGAGCTGGGGCCGTGGACGGTATCAGGCCCGTCGCAGGTCGCCGCGCGATGCGCCCTCGAAGATCGCCGCTGGCAGGTGCAGGCCCGCGCGGACCTGCGGGCGGCATCGGAACGTTTGGGGACGTTGCTTGCGCTCCACGGGATGCAGACAAACGGCCCTGCGCTTTTTCGATGGTGGCAGGACGAACGGGCTTTGGCGGTACATCGCGCACTGGCAGGTGAGGGCATTCTTACGCGCTTATTCCGCCACGCCGAACCGTGCGGAATTCGTTTGGGCCTGCCCGGTGCCGCCGCGCAATGGCAGCGGCTGGAACTCGCGTTGCAAACATCCATTCAACCGGGGTCATGATCATGGGTCGCGAAACACACTTTCTGCCGGGTTTTGCCGGACTTTTCGTGTTGTTGATGGGGCTATGCGTTGGCAGCAGCGCCTCTGGTGCAGAAATCAAGCTGCTGGACGACAAAGGCCATACCCTGGTGTTGCCGCAGCCGGCGCGACGCATTATCAGCCTTGCGCCGCATGTCACCGAATTGCTGTTTGCGGCCGGGGCGGGCGACCGTGTTGTTGGCGTCGTCGACTATAGCGATTACCCCGAAGCGGCGAAAAAAATCACCAATGTCGGCAGTCATTCACAGCTTGATCTTGAGCGCATCGTCAGTCTCAAGCCCGATTTAATCGTGGTCTGGCTGCACGGTAACTCGCAAAAGCAACTGGAGAAGCTGCTGAGCCTGGGTATTCCTGTTTATTACAATGAGCCGCGGCGTCTTGAAGGTGTGGCGACGTCGATCGAACAGTTTGGCCGGATCGCCGGCACCGAGGCGGTCGCCACCAAGGCCGCGCGTGCGTTCATGGCGCGCGTCGCCGATTTGCGTGCCCGCTATGCCGGACTGCCACCGGTGCCGCTGTTCTACCAGATATGGAAGAACCCGCTGATGACCGTGAATGGCAGTCACATCATCAGCGACGTCATCGCCCTGTGCGGGGGGCGGAATATTTTCGCCGAGCTCAAACCGCTGGCCCCGTCGATTGCCGAGGAGGCGGTGCTCGCCGCCGACCCGGAGGTGATTGGCACGGCGGCGGCCGATCCCAAGGACGACGGCCTCGACCGTTGGCGGAAGTGGCGACAACTCAAGGCGGTTCAGCGCGGGAACCTTTTTGTCCTGCATCCGGACCAAATCAGCCGCCATACCCCGCGCATCCTCGATGGCGCGCAACAGATATGTGAACACCTTGGCGCGGCGCGCGCCAAGGGCGGCAAGTGAGGCAGCTATGAGCTATCGCCGCATTGCCTGCCTGTCGACGGAAGTCGTCGAGACGCTTTATTTGCTTGGCGCCGAGGATCGTATTGCCGGAATATCCGGGTACACCGTACGGCCCGCGCGCGCGCGCAAGGAAAAACCCAAGATCAGCGGCTTTACCAGCGCCAAGCTCGAACGCATTCTCGCCGTAGAGCCGGATCTGGTGATTGCGTTTTCAGACCTGCAGGCCGATATCGTCCGTGACCTGATCCGGTCAGGCATTGAGGCACACGTTTTCAACCAGCGCGATATCACCGGGATATTACGCATGATAAGCAACGTCGCCGCCATGGTTGACAAGCAGGAGGAAGGAGAAAAACTGACGCGCAGCATCGAGGATAGCCTGGCCGCTGCCCGGGTGCGCGCCGCGTTGCTGACGAAGCGGCCGCGCATCTACTTTGAGGAATGGGGCGACCCGATGATTTCCGGAATTCGCTGGGTGTCGGAATTGATTGAGGCCGTGGGCGGGGAGGATTGCTTTGCCGAACTGTCGCATCATGCCAAGGCACGCGATCGCATCATCGCCGATTCCTCCGAGGTAGCGCGTCGCGCCCCCGATATCATCATCGGATCGTGGTGTGGCAGGAAATTCCAGGCCGAACAAGTCGCGGTGCGTCCCGGTTGGGACCGTATCCCCGCCGTGCAGCGAGGCCAACTTTACGAAATCAAGTCGGCCGATATTCTCTCGCCCGGCCCGGCCCTGATCGATGGGCTGGCGCACCTGGAAAAAATTATCGGGCAGTGGACGGTGAGCCACGACGGAACGTTCGTGAATAAAGCCTAGCGTGACGATGAAACCCGCATCGGTCGGAAATTACGGTTCGCTGATGGTCCAGGGCACCACTTCTGATGCGGGCAAGAGCACGCTGGTCGCCGGCCTGTGCCGTGTGTTGCGCCGGCGGGGCGTGCGCGTCGCGCCGTTCAAGCCGCAAAACATGGCGCTCAACAGCGCGGTCAGTGGCGACGGCGGGGAAATCGGGCGCGCCCAGGCGCTGCAGGCGCAGGCGGCGGGCATTGCGCCGCACAGCGACATGAATCCGGTGTTAATCAAGCCCAGTTCGGACACCGGCGCGCAAATCATCATCCACGGCCGCGCGCGCGCCGACATGGACGCGCGCGCTTTTCACGCCTACAAGCCGCAGGCGATGGTCGCGGTGCTCGAATCCTGGCGGCGCCTGTGCGCGCAGTACGAATGCGTGCTCGTAGAGGGCGCCGGCAGCCCGGCCGAGGTGAATCTGCGCGAGGGCGACATCGCCAACATGGGTTTTGCCGAGGCCGCCGATTGTCCGGTGGTGCTGATTGCCGACATCGATCGCGGCGGGGTGTTCGCGCATGTTGTCGGCACGCTGGCGTGCCTGTCGCCGTCGGAGCGGGCGCGTATCCGCGGTTTTGTCATCAACCGGTTTCGTGGTGACATCGGTCTGCTGTTGCCGGGCATCGAATGGCTGGAACGCGAAACGGGCAAGCCGGTGTTCGGCGTGCTGCCTTACTTGCAGGGCCTGCACCTGGATGCCGAGGATGGCATACAGACGGCACAGGCCGAAGCGGCGGCGACCGGCGCGCAGCGGCGCCTCAAGGTCATCGTGCCGGTGCTGCCGCGCATCAGCAATCACACCGATTTCGACGTGCTGCGCGCCCACCCGCAGGTGGACCTGAATTTCATCGGGCCCGGCATGGCGATCCCCGATGCGGATCTCATCATCCTGCCCGGCAGTAAAAGCGTGCAGGCGGACCTTGACTGGCTGCTGCGGGAGGGCTGGGCGCCGCGCATACGCCGGCATCTTCGCTATGGTGGCAAGCTGATCGGCATTTGCGGCGGCTTGCAGATGTTGGGGATGCACCTGCATGATCCGCTTGGCATTGAGGGGCCGCCGGGCAGCCGTGATGGGCTGCAATTGCTTGAATTCGAGACGCGGCTCGCGCCGGAGAAAATACTGCAGCAGGTCTGCGGGCGCTTGACGCTTGCCGGCGGTGCGAGCGTGCGCGGATACGAGATCCACATGGGGGTGAGCGAGGGCGCCGCGATGGCGCGGCCTGCGCTTGAAATGGGTGGACGCCTTGATGGCGCACTCTCTGCCGACGGTCAGATACTGGCCACTTACGTTCACGGCTTGTTTGACGCGCCGCAGGCCTGTGTGGCATTGCTCGCATGGGCGGGCCTTGCCGCTCCGGCCGCCATTGACTTCGCCGCGATGCGCGAAGCGAGTATCGACCGGATCGCTGACACAATTGAGCAATGCCTGCAAATTGACCGCATGTTCGGGAACCCCGGCTGATTTGACATTTGCGGCGTAGGGGGCGTGTGGGGCGGTTTTTGCGGTTGGTGGCGTTGCGCAGGGCTGAAAACGCCGCTTTCGTCATTTTTTGAGGTTTTTTCATCCTGGCGCCGCCGCTCTGCTGCGATGTTGGTGCCTCAGGGCTCAATTCTTGATCGTGATCAAGTGAGACTCCACCCTCTACGGCGTAAATTCACAGTACTTTCCAATAGTTCGCGCGAGCCGGCCGGGTTCTCCGGAGTTTGCCGCTAAAACGGCCTGGCGGAGGTGCCGCAACAAACAAGGCGGCACAGCCAAAACAAATGCAAGGAGTGGTTGCGGTCATGGGGTCTTCAGGCAATGTCGAAGTAAAGCAAATCAAATTTCGTCCAACGATGAGAGGTCGCGTGGTCGATCCGAGGGCAGTGGCGGAGGTGCGCGCGCTGATCGGCGATGGCGCAACGGCGTTGCCGCGGCGGCGTGACCTGCTGATCGAGCACCTGCACCGC
>JANXRV010000142.1:0-2411 GCA_025356665.1 Pseudomonadota bacterium | reverse complement strand
ACGCTGCTGAAAACCGCCGAGAGCCAAACCCTCGAATTCAAGCGCGTGTCCGGCAAGATGGTGAGCAAGGCACTGGAAACCATTTGTGCCTTCGCCAATACCGAAGGCGGTGTGCTGGTGCTCGGCATCGGTGATGCGGCCACCGGCGGCAGTAGCGCGCGGTTTTATGGCGTGCAGGAAAACTCCGAAGCGGTGGATGAGCTACAACGCAAAACACTCACGCAATTGAACCCCGCCATCGAGCGCCTGCACTGGATGCGTCTGCCATGCACACTGAACAGCGGTGAGCCGGGGCATGTGGTGATGTTGCGTGTGGAGAAGAGCGACAAGGTTCACTCCATCGTCGATGATGGGACGTGGACGCGCATGTCGGCATCGAACCGCGAGATGACGGCCGCCGAGATTGCCGAGCTGCACTACCGGCGCGGCGTGCGTAGTGCAGTCAGCGAGCCGGTGCCGGTAGCGCTGGCGTTGCTGGAGACGGATGCCTGGCGGTGTTTCGCCGGCGTGCGCGGACTCAGGTCGGGCACGTTTGCCGAGCAGTTGCAGCGCATAGGCCTGGCGATCAAGGTCGGCAATGACATGCAGCCGTTGCGTGCGGCGGTGCTGCTGTTCGCCGACGAGCCGGGCAGTCTGCTCGCCGCGCATGATACGCGGGCCGACATCCGCCTCATGGTCTATGACGGCAAGGCGGCATTGCCCGGCGCCACACCCAACTTGCGCAAGACAGCCAAGACGGTACGCGGCCCCTTGATCGACCAGATTGACGCAGCGGTGAAGACGGTGCTCGATGAACTCGCGCAAGGGCTGACGCTCTCGGGCAGCGGCTTCAAGACGCGCCACGTGTATCCGGAGCGGGTGGTGAAGGAGGCCATCGTCAACGCGGTGATACACCGCGACTACCGGCTCAACCGCGATATTTTCATTCGCATCTTCGACGACCGCATCGAGGTCGAAAGCCCCGGTGTGTTTCCCGGCAATATCACACCGGCCAACATTGGACGGGCGGGTTCCAAGTCACGTAATGCGCTGGTGGCGCAGAACCTGCGCGAGTTTCCGGTGGCACCGAACATCGACGCAGGCGAGGGCGTGAAGATGATGTTCGCCGAGATGGCCGCAGCGCAACTCTACCCGCCGCAGTACAGCCAGAACACCGAGGCCGCCGTGGAAAGCGTGACCGTAACGCTGCTGAATCTGGAGCGCCCCAGTGTCTGGAATGAGGTGAGTGACTGGATCGACCGTGAAGGCTCGATTCAGAACGCCAAGTTGTGCGAGATCGCAAAAGTGGACACGCTGAAAGCATCAAAGATGTTCGCGGCGTGGCGCGAGCAGGGATTGCTCGCGCCTCTCCCTGACCGCGGTAAGCGAAATATGGCTTACACCAAGCCGGCACAGAGCGGGGAGCAGCCGGGCTTGTTTTCCGTGCCCGGAGAAAACAACGAAGGCGATAGCTGAAAGTGCCTGTGACTGAAGCGTTTGGCGCGGTGGTTGTTTTCCAGACAGCAGTTCATGCGTTGTAATTCGCATCGGGTTGGACGCTGCGGAGAGGGCGAGTTGTTATCCCCGCCCCTAGAAAACAACTCAAGAATATTGTCAGAATATAGTCATAACAACCACTTATCGGAGCCGTTATTATCCAGGCCGCCATTCCGTGGGAAGTCCAGCGCGGTGACACATTGCTCAGCGGCATCGGCGACAAGGCCTTGCTCTCCGCGCCGATGACAGCGTTTTTTGCCTCGCGCCAATGTTCGGGTTCCGCCATCCGGGCGGCGATGGAATGGGCGTTGCAGCAGGTCAAGGCGCGCCAAGTAGTCATCAGCGGTTTTCACTCGCCGCTCGAGCGGTCGGTCCTCGAAGTACTGCTGACCGCCAATGCGCCTGCCGTGCTCGCGCTTGTGCAGGACCCGACCCGAATTCGCCTGCCCGCGCCGTGGAAACAAGCGGCGCAGCGCGGCACGCTGGCAATAATCGGACCGGCCGCAGTGCGTGGGCGCTTGACTGCCGAGATGGCAAGCGAACGCAATAACTGGGTGGCCGCGATGGCATCGCAAATTGTTATTGCGCATGCGGCGCCTGCAGGAGGGCTGGCAATACAGATGGAACGCTGGCGAAAGGAAGGCCGACCTGCTGTCGTGCTGTCGCCTTAGCACCGCTGGCATTGGTGAAGTTCGAACGCTCTTAGTTAAAACCGGGTCGGACCAGCGCAACACTTTGATTATTAGAGACGGCGTCGTAAGAAACTGGTGCTCCCGATACTTAGCGGTGCATTTTGATAAATAAAACGCATGGTGCTTACCCGTTTTCCTGCTGGCGTCGCGGCTACTTAATGACCGCCGCTTCCGCTTTCAAACTCACGAGCAGTACGCCTGCAAGCACCAGCGCGGCGCCGACGATTTGCACCGGCGTGACGG
>JANXRV010000075.1:0-2077 GCA_025356665.1 Pseudomonadota bacterium | reverse complement strand
CTCACCCGCGAGCTTCGCCGCTCACTCGAAAGCACCGTGCGAGAGGCCCGCCGCACCGCCGAGGCGGGCGCGCGCAAGGTCATCGAGCAACTCGCCGTGCACAACCACGAGCCGTGGCCGAGCATGACGCCGGCGCAGCGCGAGTTGCGCAATCGCCTGCGTGCACATGGCCGGCAACTCGGCGACCGGCGCGACGAACAGCGGGGCCTGCAGGCCATCGACCGGCTGACCTCTGAATGTGCTTACGAGCATTGGCACCGCCTGCTCTTCGCGCGCTTCCTGGCGGAAACTGAGCTGCTGATCGAGCCGCAGTCCGGCATCGCGATCACGCTGGCGGAATGCGAGGAGCTTGCCCGCGACGCAGGGCGCGACTGGCTCGAAGTGGCCGCAGAGTATGCGCAGCGGATGCTGCCGCAAATCTTCCGCAACGGCGATCCGGTGCTCGAGGTCGCGTTGCCGCCGGAGACGCGCTCGGCGATCGAAGACTTGATGAAGGCGTTGCCGCGCGACGTGTTCCTGGCCGAGGACAGTCTCGGTTGGGTGTACCAGTTCTGGCAGGCGGACCGCAAGGACGAAATCAACCGCTCCGAGAAGAAGATCGGCGCCGACGAGCTGCCAGCGGTCACCCAGTTGTTCACGGAAGACTACATGGTGCTCTTCCTGCTGCACAACACGCTGGGCGCGTGGCGGTCAGGAAAGGTGCTCGCTGCGAAGCCTGCTCTGGCGGAGTCGGCGGCTAACGAGGACCATCTGCGCGCGGCGTGCGCAACTGGGGGCGTCGAGTGGACCTACTTGCGCTTCGTGCATGAAGAAGGGAAGCCGTGGCGTCCGGCTGCCGGAACGTACGACGGGTGGCCCAAGGCAGCCAAGGACATCACGCTGCTCGATCCTTGCATGGGCAGCGGGCATTTCCTGGTGTTCGCGCTGCCGATCCTCGCGGCGATGCGGGCCACCGAAGAGGGGCTATCGGCAGAGGCCGCCATCGAGGCCGTGCTGCGCGACAACCTGTTCGGGCTCGAGATCGACCCGCGCTGCACTCAGATTGCAGCGTTCAACCTCGCGCTGGCTGCCTGGCGCAGGGGCGGATATCGGCAGCTTCCGACACTTCACCTCGCGTGCTCGGGGCTTTCGCTCGGCGTGTCCAAGGCCGAATGGTTGAAGCTCGCCGAGCACGCAGCGCAGGCGCTGCCGGTGCCGCCAAAGACCGACCTGCTGGGCACCGAAGACAATCTGTTCTCGGATGCGATGAAGCGAGGGTTCGAGCGGCTGTACAACCTCTTCTCGCGCGCGCCGTGGCTCGGCAGCCTGATCGACCCGCGCGCGGCCGGTGGCGATCTGATCGAGCACGGGTTTGACGACCTTGAGCCGCTGCTCGCGCAGGTGATGGCCGGGGCAGATACGGCCGAGCTCACAGAGCTGGCGGTCGCAGCGCAGGGGCTGGCGAAGGCAGCGCAGCTTCTCGCCGGCCGCTTCACGCTGGTGGCGACCAACGTGCCGTATTTGGGGCGCGGCAAGCAGGATGACGTGCTAAAAGACTACTGCGGGCGACATCACTCGGATGCCAAAGCCGATCTCGCGACCTGCTTCGTTGAGCGCTGTCTGGACTTCTGCGCTGAAGGCGGAAGCACGGCGCTGGTCACGCCACAGAACTGGCTGTTTCTTGGCACCTACAAGCAGCTCCGCAAACGCCTGCTGGAGGAGGCGAAGTGGGAAGCGGTCGCGCGGTTAGGTGAGCACGGGTTCGAAAGCCCACAGGCAGCCGGCGCATTCACCGCCTTGCTCGCGCTGTCACGCCGGCGGGCGAGGGACGGGCATCGCTTTGCGGGTGTGGATGTGACAGCAAGGCTAACACCGGATCAAAAGAGCACTGATCTTTGCAGTGAGCTGTCCGTCACGGTACTTCAAGCGCTTCAACTAAAGAATGGCTCTATTGATTTCCGAGTGGGTGCTGGTGGCATGAATGCCTGAGGCTACGGCCGCCTCCTTGCCTGCCACAGTTGCCCGGCCGGGGCAGAATCGGGCTTTCAATTCTCGATTGGGAAGCCCCGCCATGAGCAACCAACTGTTCGCCGCCGCC
>JANXRV010000115.1:0-5452 GCA_025356665.1 Pseudomonadota bacterium | reverse complement strand
AGCGCCAAAATGCAGGCTCAAAATCGAAGAAAATTGACTGATCGTGACCGTACAATGTAAAAAATAGGAACAGCGCCGACCGGGCGCAACGCCCGGTCACGATCAAACGGAATCACCGGTCACGATCAACGGAATACGCACGATGCGCGCAAAGATCGCAACATGTCTGATATGGCAGCGCTCATGGGCGCCATGAAACAAAGCATCTGGTCCGGCGACATGAAGGTTGCCGTTGCCACGTACTTGAAGACGCTCATGGAGAAGGCCGGTAAATGGAAAGAGAAAAGCGAGAAGAAAAATCCCGAAAAAGACCATGACTATCAGGACACACTCCAGGTCACCAAGTGGCTTAGCGGCGAATGAAATATTTCACACGCCTGTCGGGTCGTCGCGTCCACAGCAACACATGACCACCTATTTCGTCTCCCGCCATCCTGGTGCAATCGAATGGGCAAAGCGCGCGGGCATCGTATTCGATGCGCAGGTTCCGCACCTCGACCCCGCATCGGTAGGCCCGAACGACACCGTCATCGGCACCCTGCCGGTGCAAAGCGTGGCGCAGGTTTGCGCACAAGGCGCACGCTATCTGCATCTCAGTTTCGACATGCCGGCAGACAAACGCGGCAGCGAATTGTCTGCTGATGATCTGACAACGCTTGGCGCCCGGCTGCGCGCCTTCACCGTCCATGCCGCTTGAATGCGGTGGAGAATCCCTTGACCATTCCTCGATACGACGCGCACCTGTGCCTGGTTTCGCAACAGGCGACGCCAAATTTTGTGCCGGCGCTCGATAGCCGTTTCCGTCCGAAAGAAATCGTTCTTGCGGTCAGTGACGATATGCTGGAGCGCGCGGGGTGGCTGGAGGCGCGCTTTCGCGGGCTTGACATCAAAACCTCGCAGGTGCGGATTCGCGACGCCTGGGACGTGACGTCCACTCAGGACGACCTGATGCAACTGCTGATCGACCAAGGTCAAAAGACCATCGCGCTCAACGTCACAGGCGGCACCAAACCGATGGCGATCGCGGCGCAAGAGGTGTTTCACGCGGATCGCCGGCCCATCTTCTACGTCCATCCGCAGCGCAACGAAGTGATTCAGTTGTTTCCGGATAAAGGCGCGTTTGAAATCCAGGAACGTGTCGAGCTACCGGACTATCTTGGCATCCATGGATACGCGATAACCCAACAGGACACGCGCGAGTTCGATGAGCGCTGGTATCGGCTCGCTGAAGAATGGATCAAGGACGTTGAGCTTTTCGCCGAGCCGCTGCATCAATTGAATTACCTCGCGCAGAAGGCTGCGAAAAGTCTGAAAGTGCTCCTGCCCGATCACCACAAGAATTCCAAGGTGTGGCCGATGATCGACAAACTGACCCAGTATGAAATCGCCAGTACGGCGGCTTCGAACCTCGTATTCCCCAACGAAGCAGCACGGTTTTTCGTCAACGGCGGCTGGCTTGAGTTGCATGTTGCACGGGCGATGGAACGGCTTGCCGCTCGCCATGGCGCACAAGGCGTGGCGCGCAGTTTAAAAGTGAAATCGGCCGGGCACGCGCGTAACGAAATCGACGTCGCCGCGCTGGTGCATAACCGCCTTTACCTGATCGAATGCAAGACCCGCAGCATGCAAAGCGACAGCGATGCGGCAGGCCCCGGTGCGGAAACGCTCTACAAGCTCGACTCGCTCACGGCACTGGGCGGCCTCAATACGCGCGGCATGGTGGTCAGCTATCAGCCGCTAAAACTGTGGGACAAACAGCGCGCCAATGACTTGCGCATCAAGGTGATCGAGAGCGGCCAACTGCGCAATCTCGACGACCACCTTGCGAAGTGGATCAACGCGCCCGCGCCGTAGCCCGCATCTGCGCCTGTGTCAGCGGCTTGACCACCCGTACCTGAAGACCCTTCACGCGCGCGAAACCCGCATCACCCGTGAGGAAGATCAGCGGCCCAGGAAGCCGCAGTGCCGAAGCGGCCTGCAAAGCGTCCGGTGTTTTCAGGCCATATTTGGCGCGCAGTTCGGCTGCACTGTCTACCACTTCAGCGCTCAATTCGACGATTTGCACCCCGCCCGAGAAAAAGCGTGCGTAACTGGCCAGCAGTGCGCGATCGCCTTCGCGTAACGGCTTGACCCGGCATTCAAGCCAGGACAACCGGGAGGCCGCAAGCACGGGGGCCGCGTGCAGCCGGCGCAGTTCATCAAAAGCCTCGTGCGCCGCCTGCTGAAACTGCGGCAAACCCTCAGCGCGCCAAATAATGATGCTGGCGTCGAGAAAGAAAATCAACGCTCGTGCCAGCTATCGCGTTCTTCGTTGATACGACGCGCCAGCCCCGCCGCATCGAGTGTGCCGCCCGGCTGATCCGAAAGAAACCATTCCATGGATGTCATTTTCTTGCTGCCGGATACCGGCTTGTCAAGTGAGTTCATCTGCGCAAATTGGGTCTCGGTGATGACCACTGCCGCCGGCCGGTTGCGTTTGACCAGATGCACCGGGCCATGGCGCAACGCGTCCTCAATCGCAGCAATGCCGCGGCGCTTGATTTGTTCGTTGGTCAGAATATTCATGTGACACCTCTCAAGTGCTGTTTTCAATACTGTTTACGGCACTGATTATAAGCTCTCATCGGCAGCAATACCGGCATTCACGCGAGCGCCACCCGGCAAGCTTGCGAGACAAGACTTGGCTTCTGCGGACGCGCAAACTCCATGCATAGATCAACCCGCGAACCATCGGCAACCACCCACCACCATGAACGAACGCGATCTTTTCCTTGCCGCCTACGATGTTGCGCATCCGCGCCGCCTGGCCGCCGCGCTTCAGTTGGTGCGCGGCTATGCCACCGGCGGGCAAAAGTCGGTGCATGAGTGCTTCCTCACCACAGGCGAGCGCAACACCCTGATGCACGGCATGTCGGTGCTGCTGGAGGAAGACACCGACCGCTTTATGTTGCTGCGGCTGGACCCACGCGCGCGTATCCACACTCTCGGCCGCGCCACCGCGCCCGCCGACCCCGACTACTTTTACCTGGGCTGAGAGCGCCGTATAAATGACCACCCTGATTATTGACCGCGCCGGCATGGAGATACGCGACGACGGCAGCGCGCTGGCCTTTTATGACGGCGGTGAGCGGCGCGGCACCGTGCCCTTGAAGCTGCTGGAGCGGGTGATCTTCCAGGGCGCTGGCCTCAAGATCGACTCCGGTGCCATGCTCAAACTCGCCGACGCCGGCGTGTCCGCCATGTTCATGAGCCCGCGCGTGGCACGCCGCGTCGCCATCGTGTTGGGCGGTCACCACAACGACGCTGCGGTACGCCTGGCGCAGTGCCGCGCAGTGGATGACCCAACGCGCTGCCTGCAATGGGCAATTGGATTGGTGTCGGCCAAAGTGCGCCGGCAACAGGGCGTATTGGCGCGCGCGGCAGCCACCCGCGCCGACTTGCGAAAGCCACTTGGCGATGCGATAGCGGCCATCGATGGCATGCTGCCGAAGATTCTGGCAGCAACCGAAATTGATTCATTGCGCGGGCTGGAGGGCGCGGCGGCGGCGGCCTACTTTGGCGGGTTCACGACGCTGTTTCCTGACAGCGTGAATTTCACTGGCCGCAACCGCAAACCGCCGCGAGACCCGGTGAATGCGTGCCTGTCGCTCGGCTATACGCTGCTGCATTTCGACGCTGTCCACGCGGCACACCGTGCCGGGCTGGACCCACTGCTCGGCCTGTATCACCGGCCGGCAATTGGCCGCGAATCACTCGCTTGCGACCTGGTGGAACCGGCGCGCCCGCTGCTGGACGACTGGATTCAGGGCTTGTTTCGCGAGCGTGAGTTGCGCGTTGAAAACTTCAGCACCGATCAAGGCGCATGCTGGATGGGCAAAGCCGCGCGTCAGAAGTTTTATGCCGGCTACGAGACGTTTGCCAGACCGGCACGCCGCTGGTTGCGCCTGCGCTGCATGGCGCTGGCGCGCGAATTGCGTGGCCGTGGCACCGAATCATTGGCACATTACGAAGAAGACTGACTGTGGCCCACGCTTCCGTATATGCCTTCAAAAATCCGGCTGCGGCGAGTGGCGGCAGAGCACTTGCCCAGCCGCCGCGCAAAGCGGTGTATCTCAACGGGATTGAACGCATTCGCGTGCGTGCCGGTGCAGAAGCGCTGGCTGTAGTCAGGCCTGGCCGCGATGTTGCCAGACTGCCGATCTCACGTATTTCCCGGATTATTGCCAGCCGTCTGGTGGACTGGGATGCAGAGGCCCTGATACTTTGCCTCGAGCACGGCATCCCGATTATTTTTCTTGATACCGCCGGCCATGCTGCAGGCATCTGCCAGCCCCGTCAATTGCGCGCCGATTCGCTAAACACGTTGATCGAGAGCGCCATGGATCACGCGGAGTGGCCACAACGTCACGAAAACTGGCTGCTACACCGCCGATCCATGATCCTCGCCGATTGGCGCAAGCGCCACGAAGATACCGGCGGCAGTGCATGGCTTGGAGAATGGCACTGCCACCTGCGCGACTTTGTTCATCGTAACGAACTTCCGGAATCGACCAAGCCAGAAGTCTTCGGCTGGTTGCTCGGCCTGGTCGTGGAGACCCTGCACGGCCATGGCATCAATTCGCGCTACTGCGGTTGCCAACCCGCCCCCTTCGATCTGGCGATCAACCTGACGGAACTGCTACGCGCCGAACTGTTTTTTCATGGCGAGCGCATGCTGGAAGCGGCGAAAGATGATCTGCCAACGCAATTGCGGCTGTTCGAGGCGTGGAGCCGGGAGCACGGCGCGATCATCGAGCGCCATTTGTTCGACCTGCGAAAAAATTTGACGCAATACGTAACAGGAACCCAATCCAAATGGCGCTAGGTGCGGTACATTCGTGGTTGATCACCTACGACATAGCCGACCACAAACGTCTTGGGCGCCTGCACCGGTTTGTGAAAAAGCATGCGATACCAGTTCAATACTCAGTCTACGCCACGCAGCAAAGCTCCCACCAAATATCACGCCTTGCCGGTGAGTTGCTCGGATATATCAAACCGCAGGAGGACGATGTGCGGATTTACCAGATTCCGGACCGGCCGCTGATCTTGTCTCTTGGCAAAAGCTCGCTACCTGATTACGGCGTCATGATCGGAAACGGCATGGATTCTCTCGCTCAAGTGGTAGGCTTGTCGACTGCGCATCGATCAGATGGTTGAGGTAATGAGCAGCAAGATGCACCGTTTGCTTGGCGCAACGCTAAATCCTTGGCAAGGGCCAATACAAACGTTTGATTCAAAATTCTTTTGGGCGCGGAGGTGCCTGCATGACTTCCCTGATGAAGAAGGGATTACGACTTCTTCGGAATCGTTGCGTAGCACTCCGGCAAGAGGCCTGCATGACTTCCCTGATGAAGAAGGGATTACGACAGGATACATTGGTAATGGTATTCATGATTAACGCCTGCATGAC
>JANXRV010000112.1:0-31633 GCA_025356665.1 Pseudomonadota bacterium | reverse complement strand
TGCCACGAAATACCTCACCAACTACCTCGGATGGTTTAGAGTTCTCGACCGGTCGCCCCGCTTCAGCCCCGATCCCGCACGGTTGCTCGCTCTGGCGGTCAGAGCATGAGTTCAACAACATCATTCGCTAAATGAGCCTATGAAAATGAACCGGCAGTACGCTACGCCGTTACCGGGACGAATAGTTTTAAAACCTCTGGCAGCTGGCCGCCAGCCGATGCCAAGCACCTGACCTTTTACCTGGGATCGGAACACAGCAACAGTGTGGCCTCCATCAACGATGGCAGCCTTCATGTTGACAAACCAAACGCTGACTCTGGCCAGACCACGCTGAATTACCCGCAGGAGGGTTGGAGTCAAACGGGTGTCGTTGGCCGCACAGCTGACGGCCGGCTTGACACCGCTCGTCATGTCATCACCTTCACCAGCAAGGCGCTTGAAACGCCGGTGACAGTGGCCGGCCCACTCTTGTTAAAACTAGCGCTCATCTCCAGCCGGAGTGACGCCGACATTGTGGCCAAAGTCTATGAACAGATGGCGCAGTCCGAGGATGACAGGAAGAAGGGCTTGCAACCCCAGTCCCGACTCGTCACGAAAGGCTGGCTGCGCGCCTCCCATCGCGAGATAGACCGCGAAGCTTCGCTTGAGAATGCCCCGTGGTACAAACACGAGACTCCCGCACCTCTTGATCCGGGCAAGGTCTACGAAATAGATGTCGCCATCATGCCAACCGCCGCTTTGTTTAAAAAAGGCAGCCGCATTCGAATCGAGATCGCAAATTCTGACTCAATCTTGACCGAATCAATTTTTGCCCATGGCTATTACCCCGATCAAGTCGGCAGCTACACAATCCTGCACAATGCCCGCAACGCTTCGCGACTGATTGTTCCGGTTGTTCCCACGCTTGACTTGAAATAAAGCCCGGCGAACATAAGAAAGACGGGTGTTTTGCATCCATAGACCGGTTTAGCTTCGTCCGCCGTGACGCTGACGTGCGGCTGAACCCAAGCACCGCCCCACCTTCCGCCCACGTTTGTCTGGAAATGCCCGCCAGGCCTGCATTTCCAGCCGGTCTGCATTGCCTCGATCTTTCGCAAAACACCTTGCGACCTGCGTTGCCAGTGCATCAGTGCGCGTCAATATCCGCTTGCAAGACGCAAAGAAAACGACCTGGCTAAGGTGGCCCACGCAGATATTGCGTGTCGCGCCAATCGCCACCGTGCCTAAATCGCCCGCGTCGCCAAAACATACGAATGCCAAGAGACGGTGGCGTTTGCATGTTTCACCGCGCACATTATCGGGCAGCGGCGCAACCGCCTTTGGATCATGCAACCCGCCAGTCCCGCTCAGCCGCCCGACTTTGAATTGAGCCCATTACCGCGTCGATAGACCGGGTTAACTGCGTCCGCCCTTGCCGCGACCTTGGGCTGAAGCCAGGCACTGCCGCATCCCGCCCCGGGCAAATCGACTGGAAAAGCCCGCCAGTCCTGCATTTGCGACCGGGGTGCACTACGCCGCTGCAGACATCAGCAACGCGCAGGGAAAGGCGCAGGAGAAAGCCCCGGCCAGGCGGCTGGACGTGATCCGCCCGCCCCCCTTGGCTAGCGGGTTTCGCCGGGCCGCCACCGGACAATTAAGTTTGATTAAAGCCCGGGAATCAGCTTCGCTCTTTGCAAAAATCTCGCAATCGAAAACGTTTGTCAGCAGCCACCAGCGCAAACGGGAAAAAGGTGACGAAAAAGTGAATACCCGCCGCCGCACAAGCTACCGAAAAATATTTCAAGCATCTGTTAAGGCCCATCGGGACGGTGATTTTATCCATCGCGCTGATGCCCTATCCGGCAATTCCTGCCACAACTTGAGACGAGCCCCCAAGCCATGAGCGCAGTCCTTAACAACGTGTCACAAGAAGGCTTGCTGACGTTCCAAAAAAGCCTGCTAACCGTAACCAACAAAATTCACTCCACCAACAACGTCGACGAAATAATGCTGCAGGTTTCGTCCGACATCTGCATCCTGTTCAACGCGGACCGCCTGACTCTGTACGTTCTGGGCTCCGACAAGAACACCCTGGTTGCCAAGGTAAAAACCGGGCTCGACTCGTTCAAGGAACTCAAACTGCCGATCGCCACCAGCTCGATCGCCGGTTACGTTGCCTTGTCCAAAAAAGTCCTCAACATCCGGGATGTCTACGATGCAAGCGAATTGAAATCGCACGACGCCCAACTGCGCTACGGCGTCGCCGTGGATCAAAAATCCGGCTACCGCTCCAAGCAAATGCTGGTTGCGCCCATACTTGACCAAGCCACCCGTGAAGTGGTCGGCGTGATCCAACTCATCAACAACAAGGCTGGCGTACCCTTCGGGCCGATGGGTGAAACCGGCGCAATCGAACTGGCAAAAACGCTGGCCATCGCGCTAAGACAACGCGAGAAACAGCAATTACCCAAGTCAAAATACGACGCTTTGCTCATCGACGGCGTTATCTCGGCAGCGCAATTCGAGATTGCAAGCGAAAGCGCGCGCCAAAAATCCATCCACATCGAATCGGTTCTGACTGGGGAATTCGTAGTCAAGGTGCACACGCTCGGCGCCGCAATCGCCAAATTTTACTCCGTTCCCTACGAGCCTTTCCGTCCCAACCGTGCTGTTCCGGCCGAACTTGTCGGCAAACTCAAACGTGAATACGCCGCATCCAATCAATGGCTGGCGCTCGCCGAGGAGGCCGATAAAGTTTTAATTCTATGCATCGACCCCGAGCGCACCAAAAACTCCCGAACGGTACAGGCAATTTTCCCCAAGTCCACAGCGGTCTACCATGTAACAACGTTGGATGAATTTTCAGCGACCCTAAACCACTTTTATGGCAACGGAAAAAGTGGCGGAGGCGCACAGCCTGGCGGAAAACTGGCTAACGAAGGCGGCATTGACGATATGCTCCTGCGTTTGGGCAACGGCGATAATTCCGAGGAAGAGAGTAACGAAATCAACGCGCCGGTGGCCGAGAACGAACTGGTCAACCTGGTCAATAAAATTATCATCGATGCCTACAACCAGGGCGCCTCGGACATCCACATCGAGCCCTACCCGGGCAACAACAAGACCGATATCCGATTCCGCAAGGACGGTTCGCTCTCCGTGTACGCACAAATCCCCGCCTCCTACCGAAACTCCCTGGTCGCCCGCCTCAAGATCATGTGCGACCTGGACATATCCGAAAAAAGGAAACCGCAGGACGGGAAAATCAAGTTCAAAAAATTTGGCCCGCTTGACATCGAACTGCGGGTGGCAACCATCCCCTCAACCGGCGGCGTTGAGGATATCGTCATGCGTATCCTTGCTGCAGGCGAACCAATCCCGCTGGGCAAACTTGGCCTGACAACGAAAAACAAGGAAAACCTGGAGAAAACGGTTTCCAAACCCTACGGCCTGTTCTTCGTGTGCGGGCCCACGGGTTCGGGCAAAACCACCACGCTGCACTCGGTACTTGGGTTTCTCAATACGCCGGACACAAAGATATGGACTGCCGAGGACCCGGTTGAGATCACGCAACGGGGCTTGCGCCAGGTTCAGGTCAACAAGAAGGTCATGGACTTCCCGATGGTGATGAAGGCCTTCCTGCGGGCCGATCCGGACATCATCATGGTCGGCGAGATGCGCGACGCCGAAACAACCCATATCGGCATTGAGGCATCGCTGACAGGTCACCTGGTATTTGCAACCCTGCACACCAACTCGGCGCCAGAGGCGATCACGCGGCTGCTCGACATGGGGATGGACCCGTTCAACTTTTCGGACGCGCTGCTTGGAATCCTCGCGCAGCGCCTGGCCAAGCGCCTTTGTGGCGATTGCAAGGAGCCCTATACGCCCCTGCCCGATGAAATAAAGCAGTTCATGTACGAATTCACCGCTGACCTGAGGCAGACCGAGTCCTGGAAAAAAGACGCCGCCGGCGAAGCCAAGAAACTGTATGACTACTGGCTCAAGGAGTATGGCAAGGACGGCAAGCTGGAGTTCCACCGCGCCAAGGGCTGCGGGACCTGCGGTAACAGCGGTTACAAAGGACGATGCGGTCTGCACGAGCTGATGGTGGCGAGCGACCCGATCAAGAAGCTGGTGCAGGAGCGGGCGCGGGTTGCCGATATTTTTATCAAATGTGTCGAGGAGGGCATGTCGACACTAAAGATGGACGGCATGGAAAAAGTCATGATGGGACTCACCGACATGAAGCAAGTGCGTGCCGTGGCCATCAAGTAGGCATCACAACCGGTGTACGCCCGACACACCGCCGGCGGCCGGAGCCCGACAGCCGGCCACAGGCTTGGGCTAGTAGTGCGCCTGCCGTGCGATTTTCGAACAACAACCTAGGTGTTTAACCAAAAAATCATGAACATTAAAAGAAAACGAAATTCCATTCTTCTAGTTTCCTTTATCTCGATTGGAATAATCCTATTCTGGAATTTAGATTTTTTGCAAACGTCAAAAGCCAATCAATTAAAAATTCCAAGCGCGGAAATAGCTATTGTCGCGCGTGGCCACATAGAGCCAGAAGGAAGTGTCTTGACCCTGCAAGGCGCCATGTCAGGTAGCGTTATCCGGAATTTGCTGGTGGTTGAGGGAAGTAATGTGGTGAAAGGGCAACCAGTCGCATATTTGGAAGGCTACGATACCCAACGCGCATCCCTGCTAGTTGCAGAAGCCGCCGTGCAATATTATGCAAGTCAGCAGAGGCAGGCGGTTGATGGGGCCAAGAAATCATCTATTGAGGCCCAGCAAAATGTTGTTGAGGCGAAGAGGGGCGTGGAATTGCGCGCTAAGCGCGATCTTGAACGAATACAGTCGCTTTTTTCCGAGCACTTGGTGTCGCAACAAGCGCTCGATAGCTCGGTAACTGACAGAAATATCGCCGCCGCCGATCTGGCGCAGGCCAAAAGTTCCTTGGCTGCGTTAAGCGAAGTTCGTGGAGTTGATCGCGATGTGGTGGCGGCCAGAGTAGCCATGGAGGTCGCGGCGGTAGTCAAAGCAAAGAAAGAATTTGAGCGAACCATTGTTCGCTCTCCAGTGGACGGAACAGTCTTGTCCGTTTCAGTCCGGGATGGCGAAGTCGTTGGAGCGGGCGGGATAATGCGAGTTGCTTGTCTGGATCAGTTGCACGTGATAGCTGAGGTAGACGAGCACTTTCTTTCAAAAATACGGCTGGGTGATCCATCCGTGATACAGGGCAATCTTATACATACGCCGATTAAAGCAACCGTTATCTCTATTGGAAAAGAAATTTTTAAACAAACTCGCCGCCATCACGACACCTTGATTGGGCGCGATGCCAGAGTTGTCGAGGTAAAACTTAAGGCCTTAAGTCCTTTGCCTGTCGTGATCGGCGGTGAAGTAGATGTCCGTTTCACGATTGACCCCAAGAACAGTGCCGCGAGACCTGCGTCTTAAACGCGGCACAGGCCCTGATTTTCCGGGTCGCGATTGAAACACTTTCACGATACAAGTTCCCAAAACTATGCAAACAGTGTCTTGCCAAGGTCCATGGCTTTGCCCACTTCGCGAGAATCCCATTGGAGGGAAATTGTATGCGGCTGATCATTCAAAGTTCAAATCGATGACAAGAAAAATAAACTGCAAACCCGCGCCAAGGATGGTCTTTTTGAATGAGTACGCCCCTCAAATCGGACGTTACTCACTTTCGGGCAGGGATTAGAAATGCTTCAGCGATCTTTTTTCTTGGCTTATCGCCAATTAACCCAGCGTGTTTCAAAACTTGTCGCTGCAATATTGGGCGTTGGGGTTTCAATTATCCTGATGTTCATGCAAACGGGTTTTGAAAATGCTCTCTATGATAGCGCGCTGAATGTGCCTGAGGCATTAAACGCTGACATCATAATATCCGCCAAAGACTTTTCTACGCTGTCGTTCGCGCCACCATGGTTCTCGCGTGATTTAGTTACGGAAAGTAGTGGAATTGATGGAGTGGAATCAGCGCTGCCTTTTTACGCATTCAACCTCCAAATTAAAAATCCTTTGATGAGGACTGCGAAGCCAATTTGGTTATATGGGCTACCACTTTCTGGGGTGACATTAAATAATCCTGACGTAATCCGACAGATGGATGTAATTGCCTATCCGAATTCCGTTTTATTGGACCAAGCATCTCGGAAAGATTTTAGTCCGATAGTACAAGATGTTTTAACCAACGGTCGTGGCGAAGTGGTCGTCCCGGTAGCCGGACAAGGCGTTCAGAACACTCTCTCCGTCCGAGGCTTATTTACTCTTGGACCGACCTTCTCAGTGGATGCTTCACTAATTACTTCGGACGTAAACTTTAGCCAAATTACATCGCAGCCACTTGACAGGGTTTCTTTTGGGTTGGTGCGGATTTCGCCTGGATATAATGTTGCGGATATAAAAAATAAATTGCAGGAATTGCTTGGATCGCGGGCGAAAGTGTATTCGAAATCAGATTTTATATTAAGTGAACGGCTTTATTATCAAAAGCATACTCCGATCGGATATATCTTTCGGATAGGGTTGATCGTTGGGATAGTGGTCGGTATCGTTTTTATTTTGCAAGCGCTTCACGGAATCATTAGCGATAACATGACCGAGTATGCGGTTCTGCGGGCGATGGGTTATCAGCAGACCTTTTTTTGGATGTTAATTGGAAACATTGCAGCTGGTTTTGTCATCCTGGCTTACATACCATCGTTAATAATTACCATATTCCTGTATCGCGTTGCTGCCGAATCAACGCAGCTACCAATTAATCTGAAGCTGCACGATGCCGTTCTGATTCTTATGCTCGTCGTGGGCATGGGGGCCGTTTCTGCGGCAGTATCAATTCGGAAACTTCGGAAAGCCAATCCTGTGGAACTGTTTTCATGAAATCGGGTGAGAGCGGTTCGGCTGAGAAACTACAAACAATCCAAAATGGCTCTTACTCGCCGGTGGTTCTTAATGGACTTAATTATTATTTTGGATCAGGCGAGTTTCGCACGCAGGTACTTTTCAATAATTGCCTGAACATTGAGCCCGGAAAATTGGTCGTGATGACGGGGCCTTCGGGCTCTGGAAAGACGACCCTTTTGACTTTGCTTGGGGCAATTCGGAGCCTTCAAGAAGGCGAACTGCAAATCCTAGGGCGCGACGTCAGCACTCTAAGTGAAGGAGAGATTATAGATTTGCGTCGTGAAATCGGCTTTATATTTCAAATGCATAATCTATTTTCTTCGTTATCCGCACTTGAAAACGTACAAATGACGTGCCAGGGCAATGCAGCTGAAATGGAGCAAAATCGTTCTGACGGTATTGCACTTCTTAAAAGACTGGGCTTGGAAAAAAGACTCAACTATCGTCCGAGTGAATTGTCGGGCGGTCAACGCCAACGTGTTGCAGTTGCTCGGGCGCTTGTCGGTCGTCCGAAATTGATTTTGGCCGACGAGCCAACCGCCGCATTGGACAAGGTATCGTGTCTTGAGGTGATCAACATGTTAAAGGAGTGGGCCAATGAGTACGGTAGTGCCGTAGTCGTTGTAACTCATGACAACAGAATACTGGATTCTGCAGACAGGATTGTGAAGATGGTTGATGGAGCAATTGTTTCAGATGTGGTTCTGCAAGAAGCAATCCAGATTTGCGAGTTTCTTCGAAAGCTGAGTATTTTTTCCAACTTAAATAACTCTGAGCTAAGTTTAATTTCCGAAAAAATGAAAAAACGCCCGTTCGTTGAGGGGGAGGTATTACTTCAGCAGGGAGATGTTGGTGAAGAATTCTTTCTTATACGGGACGGCGAAGTTGACGTGTTCGTGGATTCATCAAAAACGGAAATTCTGAGCACGGGCCAATGTTTCGGTGAGCGGGCGTTGCTCGGCGATGGCAAGAGAGCGGCAACGATAATCGCTAGAAAAAACGGCCTCGCATATGTGCTCTCCAAGGAGTGGTTTCTTCATGCCGTTTCTACGAGCCCGAATTTTGAAATGCAAATAAAAAACCTATATTTCAATAAATAAAAATATTCTATTTTATGCAGTAATTCTGCTGAAACTCATTTGGACAATACTGTCCTATCGCATGAGTGTGCGTGTGAGTGTGAATCTGAGTGTGAATCTGAGTTTGAGTTTGAGTGTGAGTGTGTCTTGGCAAAATGCGTCTGGTTTTACGCATCTCGTCGCTTAGCCCTTTGGGGATGCCACTTAGCGACCGCCCCAGCAGTTTCGGGCCACCGAAGTAACAAAGTCGTTGCTCGTGAGCAGTGCTATGCGAGAGACGTGTTAAATATCATTTCATGATGGAATACAGATTGATTGGAGATTCGGATGCGGATTATTCTTGTCCTTAGGAAAGTTGCTTTATTATTTTTAATTGTTCTTTTTAACCTCGATGCAAATGCTGTTGATCTGGACCACATATATAGGCAAGCCCTCGCGAAAGATTCTGTCATATTGGGAGCAGAGCACGCCTTAAGGTCTGCGAGTCAAAAAGATGCACAAGGTCGATCAATGTTACTTCCTAACATTGCGTTCAAAGGTGGAGCGCAGCGAAGTGGAGACGAATTGCGCAATTCGGGGACGACCTATAAGGTTCAGCTAAAACAACCCCTCTTTGACCTTTCAAACTGGGAAACATTTCATCAAAGCCAGACTCTCGTAAGGCAGGGAGAGATAAGCTTCTCCTTGGCAAAGCAAGACCTTATATTAAGAGTTTGTCAGGCTTATTTCGATATTCTTTTAGCTCAGGACAATTTGATCGCAATTGCAAAGCTCAAAACTGCAATTTCAGAACAGCTTAAATTGGCTCAACGAAGTTACGATGTTGGCTCGAGCATGATCACTGACGTGAAAGAGGCCAAAGTCCTTTTTGACCGAGCATCGGCCGATGTGATTGAAGCCACCCTAGAGCAGGAAATGGCTCGCTCTCGCATGGAGGAAATTATTGGAGAAGCGCCTAAGGAGTTGGCGGAGCTGCGAAAAGATGCAACTCCAGATGCTCCTGAGCCCCGCAATCTGGATAAGTGGATTTCTACTGCGCAACTTCAAAATTATAATATTCTATTAAAGCAAGTGACGCTAAAGATTGCCGAAAGCCAGATCCTGATAGAGCGTACGGGTAAGTATCCCACCTTGAACCTGATAATGGATCGTGGCCATTATTACCAAAACAACTCGGTGGGCCCACAGTTTATTACAATGCAAAATTACAATTTTTTCAGCAGTTCGATAGGGGTCGAATTCAATATTCCTATCTTTGATGGCTATCGCACTGGTAGCAAAGTCCTAGAGGCTGTTGCAATAGCCGACCGGACAACGGCTGAGGTGGAAACGGTACGTCGAAGAGTTACCTCTGATGTTCGGCAGCATTATTCGAAAGTGCTGAATGGCCTGGCGAGGATTGAAGCGTATCGGACCGGTGTGGATTCGAGCGAGTCTGCATTGTCCTATAACAAGAAAAGTTACGAAGTAGGAATGCGGGTTAATACCGATGTTTTAACGGCGCAGCACCGCCTGTCCTTGGCGCAGCGTGATTTGTCCAAGGCGACGTATGATGTACTCATGAGCGGATTAAGATTGAAGGCCTCCGCCGGAACTTTAGATGATCGGGATATCGGGGAAATTAACGCTCTTTTAAGGGTGTATTCTTCTCGTTGAATGTAATTTCGCTAATGCTCCCGAACCTGGCTTAGTTTTTTTCCGAGGCGTCCTGGGAGGCGCCAGGGGCGGGCTGGCGATCAGCGGCTGTGTCGACATCGTCCCTCACCAAGGACGTCGGGACTTCTGCCAGCGGCCGTCTGAGGTTCAACTCCAGCCAAAACTCCGCACCCTTGCCAAACTCGCTGACCACGCCGATCGAGCCGCCCATGAGCTCGACCAACTTCTTGCATACACTCAGCCCGAATCCGCTGCCACCGTATTCCCTCGTCAGCGCCCCATCCGGCTGAGAAATGGGCTCGAAAAGCCGTCTTTTAGCGGCCTCACTCAGTCCGATGCCGGTATCACGCACAGAAAAGCGCAAGCGTACCGGCGCGCCCGGAGCGTTCTGCACATCGGACCCTGCCGTGTCAAGCTTCCCGACCGTGTCCACCATGCGAATAATTAGTTCAACCCTTCCCCTGGGCGTAAATTTCAAGGCGTTACTAAGCAGGTTGACCAAAACCTGACGCAGTCGCCCGGGCGCCCCCACCAGAAAGGGTGGTAAATCGTCCTCTATCTCCAGCGCCAACGCAATGCCCTGGCCGGCTGCGAGCTCGCGATAAAGCGAAATAACCTCCCGCCCCAACTGCGCACAACTGAAGCTGACATTTTCGAGTTTCTGCCGCCCCACTTCCATGCGTGAAATATCCAGGACGTCGTTAATGATGGTGATCAGAGCCTGTCCGGAGGCGTGCATCGTCCGGGCAAATTCATGCTGCTCCGGGGTAAGTTCGGTGCTGAGCAGCAACTCGGAAAACCCCAGCATGCCGTGCATCGGTGCGCGCAACTCATAGCCCATTGTTGCGACAAACTCAGACTTTGCCAGGCTGGCCTCCTCTGCCTGCACGCGCAGCCCATCCGCCCTCTTCCTGAGCAAATCGGCCTCGGCGGCAAAAGCCAGGTTTTTCTTTAGCAGATTAACCAAGCCGAGGAAAGCCCAGACAAGTGCGGCGATACTGACCAGGGCGAGCACACTGATCATCAGCGCCGATTGCCGCCAGGCCTCAAGAAACAACTGACGATCCACCACGACGCTCGCTATCAGCGGATAAGCGCCAATCTCTCGCCTGGCAACAAGCTGCAATGATTGGCCGCCCTCATCGGCGCCGCGCTCCGTCTGCATCGCCAGCCCGCCCTCTTTGCCGGCACTTTTCGAAACAGTTGCCAATACCGCAGCGGACTGGATCTGCTTTCCCAGAATGTGCTGCGAAGACGGGAAACGCGCCAAAAGCGTCAAGTCTTTGCGGAACAGCGAAATAATCTGTCCCTCGCCAAGCTTAATTCGAGCGAAAGACTGACTATAAAAATCCACCGACAAGCCGACCAAGGCAACGCCCATAAACCGACCTGCTGCGTCGTTCAAGCGACGACTGAGATAAAACGTCGATTGCCCGTCACCGCGGTTTTGCTGCGGTTTGCTGATAAAAATGCCGGCATTGGGATCGCCCTTGTGCAATTGAAAAAAATCGCGATCCGCCAGATTGATGCCCGGGGTGGCATCGCCCAGCGTAAAGTTTATGGCGTCGCCGTTATCGGCAACAATGCTGGCAACAGCAATTTGGGGAAGGATACGGATGGTGTCGCGCATGCTGTCGCGCAGCGACTGGAACGCGTCGGGCGAACTTACAGCGCGCCGGAGCGAGGCCGAATCCCCCATACCCGCCTGCCCCACCCTGTCGGCGACGCCATCGAGCACGATATAAGCCGCACCGATTGACTGGTTCGCCTGCTCCGCGACCATCTGCGCCACACCGTCAACCCTGTCCTGCCAATCGGCGACGGTGCGCTGGTACAGCGCGAGCACCAGCGTCCCCGTGCCCGCCAGAATGGCAAAGCAAACGAAGGCGCCAGCCAGGGAAACACGCTTATATGCGCGGTTTTTTATAGATGAATTTGGCATGGGTCGGATTCTACGCGATGGGTCGAAGCCCACTTGGATGATACGCAATTTCTCTTTTTATCGCGTATGTTCTCCCTGCCCCAGCAGAGAAATTGGCGCATCCCGTAAAACATCATCGGACCAAAGCTTTCCGTCCGAAGCGCCCGGGTGGGGTAAGGGTTGAGCCCTGACAAATGAGTTGAAGCCGAAACAATTTTCCAATCGTTCTCTACGCAGAGTGCCAGACCATGCGCATGACCGGCTTTCTCACGCCGCAGGCACCGTTCGCCCCGCAGCCCAGGCGCGCAGGGCGCCCATTTTCTCCGCCATCACCACCGACAGCGGCCTGGTCGCGGCCAGTTCGGCAAGAAATTTCCGCGTGTCGGGCGCGCTGTCCGAATCTATTGCAGCGTACATCGCCGAAACCAGTGCCTGCTCCAGTTCAGCACCGGAAAATCCGGCGCCTGCCCGTGCCAGTGTCGAAACGTCAAATTGCGCCGGATCAAGCCGGCGATGTTTCAAATGAATGCGGATAATCGCCTCACGCGCACGCGCGTCGGGCAGATCAAGAAAAAAAATCTCATCGAAACGCCCCTTGCGCAAGAGCTCGGGTGGCAGTTGCGTCACATCGTTTGATGTCGCGACCAGAAAAACCCGGGACGTCCGCTCAGACATCCAGGTCAACAGCGTGCCCAAAAGCCGTCTGGAGACCCCGCCGTCCGCCGTCCCGCTGCCGTCCGAGGCCAGGCCCTTCTCAATCTCATCTATCCATAGCACACAGGGTGCCATCGCTTCAGCCTGCTTAAGAACATCGCGCACATTACGCTCTGACTCTCCCAGGAATTTATTGTAAAGCGCGCCAAAATCCAGCCGCAGCAAAGGAACACGCCAGGCCCCTGCGATCGCCTTGGCCGCCAGACTCTTGCCCGAGCCCTGAACCCCCAACAAAAGGACACCTTTGGGCGCATCCACCCCCGGCGCAGAATAGTCACCCAGAAAAACACGCCGCCGCAAGGCAAGCCAGGACTTCAATCGCTCGACACCGCCCAGATCCTCAAGGCTGAGCGTTTCCATCGAAAACTCAATGAGACCACCCTTGCCGAGGTTCTCTTTCTTGAAGTCGAGAACACGGCGCACGTCATCCGATGAAATCCGGCCATCGTCGGTCATTGCCCCCAGACTGAGCCTGTGGACGTCCTCTTCGGTCATGCCTGCCATGGACTGCAAAAACGAACTTTGCGCCTGGTTCTGGTCATACAGCGTTGCTCCGGGGTGCACCTTAAGCCAGCCGTAGGCCTCTTCCAGAAAGATATCGCGAATGGCCTCCGCATCAGGCAATTGCGGCGAAAAGCGCGCCGCCAACCTGGTAAGGTCGGGGGCCATTTCAAGCCTCACACCGACAAAAATAAGGGTACACGCGCGCGGGACAAACTGCTGCGCAATTTCCCTGATCAAGCGTGTGTTCAAGGGGTCCTGCAAATACGGCTGGGCATCGAGCATGACGAACACGCCGCTGTCAGAATGCTCTTTGATGTGCATAAGCGCATCATGAAACGATGCCGTTTGTCCCATCACTTGGGCTCCGGGCATTTTTTTCAACCCATCGCTTGCGGCCCAGATAAAAAGCGGCCAGCCCTCCCTGCCAGACGCTTCAGCAAGGAAATTGACTATGCGAACCTCTTCAAGCGTCTCGACCAGGACGATGGGAATACGAGACCGGACAAGGATCGATAAATCCTTTAACGCAGAGGAGGCCATCAAGACCCTTCAAATTGCTGCAAAGTTCCAACAGGCATTGAACGCGTCAGGAGCAGACCAAAATCCGGAACAAGCCCCAACACTATTACGCCAGCGGCGTCGCGCCGGCATTGCGCCGGCATTGCGCAGGCGCATTGTGCTCGCAGCACGCGCGCGCACCTTGACCCAGGTCAAACAACCCGGCTGCCGCTCCACATCGGGATATCGGGATCAGTGGCATGCGCATCCGTGCGCGGCCACGCTATGTTAGGGCGCGATAAATGCGCTGGCGCCCTACGGCGCAAAGATCATCGCGCCCGCTCTTTTTCGAGACGTTCGAGAAAGCCCCGCCACATCCGTATCTGCGATGCGCGGCCGGTGCGATTACCTTCGACGAGTCGCACCTCGTCGTCGTTAAAGCTATAGACGGGAATAAGATCGGGACGCTCGGAGGCAGCACGAACTTCACCGTCAAGGTTGTCGAGTATCAAGGGCTCGGCGACGCCCTCGGGGTAGTAGGACAAGACCATATGCGGCTGTTTGATGGTTGCCGCCCTGACATAGGTAATGCGCATACGCCCGATCGGAACGCCGATTTCCTTCAGCAAAAAATACTTTGCGATAGCCAGATCCTCGCAATCACCGCCGTGGCTAGCCAGGGTTTCTGCCGGTGTCGCCCAATAGTCTTCCTGCCCCCAATGCGACTGGTCATCACGCCACGGGACGGCATTGATGTAATTGTTCACCGCCCGCACCTGCCCCTTCTCAGATGCAGGCGAGGGCATACCCTTCCTCGCCCCGCGCTGCTCCCTGGCAAAGTCCTCCCAGGCGGCGAGTCGGTGTCTTGCCCGTGGGCCGAAACGAACAACCATGTCCGCGATAACAGAGGGCGTAAGGCTTGAGCTGAACCCCAATTCCGATGACGCACTCGTCGATGCGGACCCGAACACCATTAAAACCGCCACCAGGCAAAGCACAATGCGCTTGGAGATCTCGGTTTTTTTGCCCTCCATATAGGCAATGCGCCCGACCCAGCACACCGCGATGACAACCAGGCCCAGGAAGACCAGAAAGATGGCATCGACTCGCGTAAGGCCACTGCGGGAAGCCCTATGGGCTTGAACGTGCTCGGTCGCAGACATCGGCCAATGTCACCTCGGTAATCCGGTCAGGACGCGATGGCGCCGATCCGGTGGGTTTAATCCGGATTTCATCTTAATAAACCAATCACCCATCACCGGCGCGTTGACAAAAATTAGGTTTCAAAAACAGGCGAGCCGATATAATTTTGAAAATATTTGTTCATCAGGCACGTGGCAGGCTTCATCAGGGGCCGAATGAGGCGTCAAGCGTCAAACGACGCGCGATCATTCTTCTTTTAATCCCTGGCAATGCCCACCCCCACACACACCGACCGCTTCAACAAGAGGATGAAAATGAATAAAACCGCGAAAGGACCGATAGCGCTGATCGCCGTAGTGGCCGCCACGGTGGTGTTTTGCGTGGCCGGCTGGTTGGGCCACGAGCTCGGCCTGGTGCATTTCGGCCAGTCGCTTGGCGGTCCGGCGCAGCCGGGGGCGGCCGTGCCGCAAAGCAGCGAAACGAGTATGACCCTCGTTTGCGAAACGACGTATTCCATGCCTGTGAACGGTTTCGACGCTCCGCCACGCGTGCAAACCAAAACCATCATCGTGGGCCTGGAATTTGAAGCCCAAACCGGCTGGTATCTGGGTGAGCTTGTGCTAAACGAGGGAAGAAAAGGCTCATTGACCCAAAAAGACGGAAAAATCCTGGTCAACCGGCCCGCCATGTTCGAGCGCTTTGGCACCATGCTCACAGGTGAACAATTCACCGTCGTTCGTGCCACCGGTGAGTTCCAGCAGACACTTTCCATCAAAGGGGACAGAAGCTTTAACCTGATCAAGGGCTACTGCGGCCGCTTCATCAAGGCACCTTTCTAAGGATCCACTTTCAGCTGCATTTTTTCCAACTGGCGCTGCGCCGCATGCATATCCGCAGCGCTCATGCGGACGGCGACGATGTCGCGGTTTCTCAGCGCCGAGTTGCGAAGTTCTCCGGACCAATTGGAATAGCCGGCCGCTGCGAGCGTTGACCACACATAGGATTTAACAAAATCCTGGGGCACGCCCCTGCCATATGCGTAGAGCACGGCGAGGTTGCCCTGTGCGTAGGGATTTGATTGCATAGCAGCCTTGCGATACCAGTGCGACGCAGTGTCGTAGTTCTGAACCACGCCCACCCCCAGTTCATACATCCGCCCAAGATTAAATTGCGCCGTTGCGTTGCCGGTCTGCGCTAGCTCGCTCCAAATTTTTTCGGCTTCGGAATAGTGCCCCTTGTCAAGCGCCCGCAGTCCGTCTTCCGGGGTTTCATCAAAACCGCAACCGAACATGCCCGCCGCAAAAGCGCAAATGGCCGCGATCGTCCGCCACCTTGATCCATACGCACGATGCAACAAGCGCATTGAACCGGCTGATCGTTTTCCCTTTGATTCGGGCAAGCCCTGACCGGGCAACTCAGCCGACAAAACCAGCCTCGATCCAGTGCAGGCGGCCCGGCCATATCATCCAGGGCAAGAGCAAGCGCGCGCCGGACGAGGGCAGCACCCGGGTGGTCAAATGATCACGCCACTCCCCGGCAGCGTTTACCCGTTTCGCCAAGGGCATGGCCTCTTCGGCTGCATCAAGAATAAAAGCTTCGGGCACCGGCCGATTCGCCGCCCAGAGCCCCGATAGCCGGTCATGAAAAGACGCCCACTGACGCCCCTTGAGCCGCTGGCCGAGCGCTTCAATTTCGGCTTCAGCAAGCCCCGCTTCGGGCCTGTGCAAAGCATGCTGACCGAGCATGTTGCAAAACAGCAGGGCATGACCCGGAAAGGCTTCGAGCAGACGCTCCAGTGCCACAAATATGTCGGCCCTTTCCCAGGAGAGCTTCACGCCGCTTGAAGCTAGTGCCCGGCCGTGAACCAAGCCGAACAGCGCGGGAGCCAGCGGATCCGTATCCACCGCATGAATACTGGGAAAACGGCATAAAAAACTGTCCGGAAGGCACCAGCCTGCGCTGGGGCCCAACAACAGCAGGCCTGTGCATCGGTGCTCCCACTGATCAAGCCACAAGGCAATGTTGCCGTTGAAATCGGCCCATTGCCGCCGTAGCCGCAAAGCGCGCAAGTGCCAGACTACCCCTCCACTAGGACTGAAGCAGGCGGCAACTTCTGAAAATAGAGTCTTTCCCATGTCACGGACACATCCATCATAACTGCCGGGACTGCGCAGCTACCCGTTGGCCGCAGCGGAGTGGGGTGGCGAATCCATATCGTCCGAATCGTCACCCTTTAGCTTGTTCAGCTTCTGGATAAGCGTCGTGCGCTGCAAATTGAGCAGTTGCGCGGTCCGCGATATGTTGCCCCCCGCATGGTTGAGCGCATGGGCAATGAGTTTTTTCTCGAAATCGGCCAGTTGCGCCTTGAGAAATACCCCCTCGTCGGGAAAATCCCGTCTGCCATTGGCTATCATGATGATCTCCTCGACAGAGTTGGCGGCCACGACAGGATAAGAGCTCAGGATCTCACTGTAGCCGCCGTCTTCCGTAACCAGAGTAGGCCCAACCACCCCCGCACGGGTGGGCCGCATCGTATTCTCATCGGCAAGCTCTATCGCCGCCGGCGCCGTGTTTGCCGGTAGCAAGGCGTGCATTTTCTTTGGCAACATCTGCAGCGGTATGGAACGACAACTCAGGCGCTCTCCGGGGAAGAGCACCGCGAGCCGATGCACAAGATTGGAGAGCTCACGAATATTTCCGGGCCAGGAATAGTGCTGCAAAACCGTTCGAAACTCAGCGTCAAAACTGACCGCCTTCGCGCCCGTAAGCGCATGCTGTCCGGCAAAATGTGCAATCAGATCCGGGATGTCCTCGATTCGATCACGCAGCGCGGGTACCGTGATGGGCAACACATTCAAGCGGTAAAAGAGGTCTTCCCGGAAACGCCCCTCCGCACACTCTTGCTCCAGATCGCGGTGCGTCGCGGCAATCACGCGCACGTCAACCCGCACCTGCTGGCTGGAGCCGATCGGATCGACAACCCGCTCCTGCAGAACGCGCAGCAGCTTTGACTGCATGTCCAGCGACATATCGCCGATCTCGTCGAGGAAGAGCGTTCCCCCATTGGCCAGCTCAAAACGGCCCACACGGTCGGTGATCGCGCCCGAAAACGCCCCCTTGCGATAGCCAAAGAGCTCGCTCTCAAGCAAGTCTCGCGGAATCGCCGCACAATTGAGCGGAACAAAAGGTCCTTTTGCCCTTTGCGACTGGCGGTGCAGCGCCTGCGCCACCAGCTCCTTGCCGGTGCCGCTCTCCCCGCTCACCAGGACTGTTGCCGCCGAGGTCGCGCACATTTCAATCAGCCGCAGCAGCGCCTTGGCGGCGCTTCCCTTGCCGATAATCCTGACGGCGCTATCCAATCGCAAGGCTCCGTGACACTTGCGTCATCACCATCATGGCAGCGGGCGCAGCCGCACCGCTCCGCCCCCTACAAATAAGCAGGGGCCGAGGGGATGGCGGCGTGCTACTCCACGCCATGCTGCAAGGTTTTGTTAAGCGCAGTCCAGCCTGCGGCGGTGACAAACATTTCCCCCTGATTGGACTGATCCGCGCGGATGCCAAGAAACCCGCTTTGCATCAGCCAGCGCACCCGCTCACCAACCTTGCTCGAGGAAATGCGCAAATCGGGGGCGAGCTGTGGCAGGGCATTATGCGCCACCGGGTTGGCCTCAACACTGCGCAGAATCTCCACCTCGATGAAGGAGAGCAGGCTGGGGGCGCGATGCTCCCCGGATGGCTTTTCCGTACCCCCGGAGAAGAGCCGGCGAATGATCATCGTATAGCCGACGACAACTGAGAAAAGCCGGAGGAAATCAAGCAAGGCGAGCTTGGGGCTGCTCATCAGCGAGCTCGATAACAAAGTCAGGAATAAAGGAATGGTGATGGCGCAAACCACGCCTATCAGCAGCTCGCGCATCAGGCCGGAGGTCGGACGCCGCGCACCGCGGTCGGTAATGAAGAAGTTGGCCAGTCCCGCCAACAGACCGCCGAGCACGACCAGTATTGAAAAGACCCCCAGATACTCCAACTCATTGACGTCCGCCAGACTAAGCGTGCTGCTGATCATTCCGCCTCCGTATAACAGGTAAAGTCAAACAGCCAGCGCCGGTAGCAAAATGCGTTTTGCCCGAGCCATTTAGCCGCGTATTGTTATTGTAACGGAATAGGATTTGCACACTTGTTCCGCCTTTGGGGACTGCCCACTTTGACTGCCAACCAAGACTGCCAACTTCAATGTTGCCATTGAAACCCAATCGAAACAGTTAAACCAACCTTTATTTGTTAAATTTTATTGAGCAAGCTGCAGTCGCGTCCGCCGACAAGGCCGTTCGCAATGAAACCAATGCGCCACCAGCCATCCCCGGCAAGACAAACAGGCCGGGTCTAGCGCCGGTTGAACTGGGCAATCGCCGCCGTATCCATGGCGCGCAGTTCCTTTTCCTGGCGAACACGCCGCGCCCGCTCATCCTCACGCTCACAGAGCTTGATCATTTTTTTATGCTCCGCCTCGGCTGCAAGATAATGCTCCCGCGCTGCCGCAAGCTCGCCCTCGGCCGTTACGCGACTAAGCGAAAGCTTCTCCTGCAGCATCTCAATATGCGCAATATAGCGACGCAACAACACAATCTGCGCCATGCCATGCGATTCACTCTGCGTGTCGCGCAGCCGCCTGGCATACTCGGCATGCAGACCGCGCACCCGCCTCTCGCTGGCAACAAGGCCATCGAGCACCTGCGTCGCCCCGCCTACCAATGCCAGCGCCCCTGCGGCTTTTTTCTCGGCGCGCGAGGCAAGCAGCGACCAAATCTGTGCTTTATTCAAAGAACGCCCATAACTGAATCAAAAGTTGGATCAAAAGTTGCAATTGACATTACATCACCCCTGCATCAAGCCGGTCAGCGCCGCGAGCGTATCGGGGTAATCCACGCCGATATGCATGTCCTGGCGCAGAAAATTCTCCATATGCGAGCGCACCGCGATGGCCTCGTCCAATTCGGCGTTTGATCCGGCCTGGTAGGCGCCAATCTGTATCAAATCAGCGTTCTGCTGATAGAGCGTCCACAGCCGCCGGAACCGATTAGCCTCGCGCAATGCTCCTGGCTCGACAATCGCCTGCATCACCCTTGAGATCGAGCCGGTAAGGTCAATCGCCGGATAGTGCGCGGCATCAGCGAGCGCCCGAGAAAGCATTACCTGGCCATCCAAGGAGGCGCGGGCAATATCGACCACCGGGTCGGATGAATCGTCGCCCTCCATCAGTACGGTGTAAATCGCCGTGATGGCGCCATTGCCATGTCGTCCGACTCCCGCGCGCTCGATCAAATTCGGCAGCAAGGCAAACACCGAAGGCGGATAGCCCTTTGCGGTGGGCGGCTCCCCGACAGCGAGGCCGATCTCGCGCTGCGCGTGTGCGACACGCGTCAGGCTGTCCACCAGCATCAACACACTAAGACCGCGGTCGCGAAAATACTCGGCAATAAGATGCGTAAGACTCGCGGCACGAAGGCGCAGCACCGGCGAAACATTCGCCGGTGCTGCAACAACCACTGACTTGGCCAGGCCCTCGGGCCCGAGCGACTCCTTGATGAAATCGTTCACCTCACGGCCGCGCTCCCCGATCAGCCCGATCACCACCACGTCTGCCTTCGTGTAGCGCGTCATCATGCCCAACAAAACACTTTTCCCCACACCCGATCCAGCCATGAGGCCGATACGCTGCCCGCGACCGATGGTGAGCACGCCGTTGATCGCCCTGACGCCCACATCAAGCACACCGTCTATGGGGCCACGCTCAAGCGGGTTGACAGGCAGACCCTGCAACCCAAGTTCATCCTGGCAATCGGGCGCCGGTTTGCCATCAAGCGGCTCTCCTCTGGCATCGATCACACGTCCGAGCAGGGAAACCCCCAGACGCGCCTTGGGCGAACGACTGAGAATACGCACTGCCGCCCCCGGCGCAATGCCCGAAGCATCGCCAAAGGGCATCAGGTAAGTGGTTCGGTCGTTAAAACCGACCACCTCCGCCTCAAGCGGCGGCCCACCCGGGTTCTCCACCGAACACAGTGCCCCCTGCGCTGCGATCACCCCCTGCGCCTCCAGGGTCAGGCCGACCATGCGCACCAGGCGGCCGCTGCGCGAGGGCGCACTGACACGACTGCGCAACGCCGCCTCGGCCGCCTCCGCCGAAAAATCAAGCGACAAAGCCACCCCTTTGGCCAAGACCATGAGCATGGCTGCCGCCGTCACCATCAAGGGCAGCATCGGCATCAGGGTCAACATCAGCATCAAAAGCAGGGGCAACATCATGCAAATCCGCGCCGCGCCCGCTCTTCTCAAAATCGTCGCTCAGCACCCCGTCCAAATCTTCAAAGACTTTCGCCGCTTCGAACGTCGATTCGCGACCGCGCGGGCGCGGCGACCGAAGCTCAGCCCCCTCCCCCAGCAATGACGCGCAAATCGCATCCAGACGATGTTCAATGAGATCGTCGATCGCCCCGTCGGTCATTTCTATTTTTACGCTGCCACGCCCTAGCGCCGGATCCCGCACGAGTTCTATGCTCTCACCGAGTTCGCCGGGCAAGGCACAGAACTTATCCATGTCAGCCGGATGCAGCTTGACCCGCACTTTCAGAGCGCGCTGATCCAGTTCCATAAGTGAATTTTCGACCAGGCGCCTGATCGCACGCCCCGACAAACTAAGCTCGCCGCGCACAAGCTGCTCCGCCAGGTGCACGGCGAGGCGCTCCATCGGCGCAAAAAACTGCCTCGGATCGGCCACCGCCTGTTCGGCCGAGGCGATCAATGCAGCAAGCTCGCGTCTCTGTGTTTCCATTTCCGTGCGCAACTCGGCGCGCGCCGCCGCACGGCCGGCCTCAAAACCCGCCTCACGCTCGCGCGCGAGCACAGCCGGATCAAGGCCCGCCAATGCTGCGTCGCCTGCGTGATCTGTCGCCGCCTCGTTTGTCGCAGCAGCGCCCGGGTACAACACAGCACCGCCACCCTCATCGCGATCCGCGCCAGCGACCGCTGTATCTTTGGCATGCACGCCGGCACCGTCCGACAATGTTCCCTCAAGCGCGGCATTTCCCGAAACCGTATCCAGCGGCAAATCGATGGCAAACCGCGCCGGCGCCGCCGAAGTCACCCAAAAAGGCGAAAATGGCTTGTCCTGACCAATCGGGGCGTGCCGCAGGGTTGCATCCTGCCGCCAATCGTCAGGTGCGGGTGGCGCAGCATCAGACAAAATCGTCGCCTCCACCAGCCAGCACTATGTCACCGGTATCGGCGAGCTTGCGGGCAATGCGCATGATCTGCTTTTGCGCCTCCTCAACATCTGCAAGCCGCAGCGGCCCCTTGGCCTCCATGTCGTCAACAAACATGGAGCGGGCCCTGGAGGACATATTTTCGAAGAACTTGTTCTTTACCGGCTCATCGGCGCCCTTGAGACCAACCATGAGCAAATCGGGCTCAACCGTACGCATCAGAACCTGGATGCTGCGATTGTCGCAAGTGACCAGATTGTCAAAGGTGAACATATTGTCCTGAATCTGCTGCGCCAGATCGCCATCGAGCGCAGTCACCCCCTTCATGATGCCCGCCAGCGGTGTGGTCTTGGTGAAGTTGAGAATTTTTGCGGCTGCCTTAACCCCGCCAAAGCTCGAGGAAGCACTGGAAGAGTTCGACGAAAATTGTTTTTTCATAATCTGTTCGAGCTCCTGCATCGCCGATGGCTGCACCGTATCCAGGTTGGCCACCCGGGACACAATCTCCGGACGCAAATCGGCCGGCAGGAAATTGAGCACATCCGCGGACACGTCAGAATCGAGCACCGACAGGATGATCGCCACCACCTGCGGATGCTCGCCGCGAATCATGTCGGCAATGGAGCGGGCATCCATCCAGCGCAAAATGTCCAGGCCCTTGCTCGATTGTCCGGGCATGATGCGCCCCAGCACTGAGGCCGCCTTATCATCACCCAAGGCGCGCTTGAGTACGTTCTCGACATAATCGCTGACATCCAGCCCAAGATTGGACTGCTGCTTGATGGTGGCGATAAACTCATCGAGCACGGAACTTATCGCCCCTTGTGACAAGTCGGCCACAGACACCATCGCCGCGCCCAGGGGCTGCACTTCCTTTGGGTTAAGGTGGCTGATGATGTTGGCCGCCTCCTGCTCGCCCAACAGCAACATCAAAACTGCGGCGCGCTGGATGTTCGTCAACTCATCCAATTCACGCCGCACCGCCGGGCTCACCGAGTCGGCACCGGCTTTGGCATTTTCGGCAGCACTCATCAGCCCGCATCCCGCTTAATCATGTTTTTCAGCACGTTGGCAACACGACCTGAGTCTTCGGCCACCAACATTCTCACCAGCGCCACCTTGTCATCATAGCTGTTTGCAGTATCCAGCATCTCAGCCGAAATACTGGATTTTTTCGGCGCGGCGGATTTCTTCAAGCGTGTCTTGAAATCCTCCACCGACTCGCCCTCAACCATGGACATGCTATCAGCACCCGGCTCAACCCCCGCAACCAGCGCAGCAACCGGCGCGGGCAGCAACAAAGACACCAGCACCGGACGGACAACAGTCAGCAGAATCACCACAACCACCAATGCGGCCAGAGCCACCTTGAGGCCGTTCACGGTGACGTCGTTCTCATACCAACTCGAAGTCAGGGGGACCACGGGCGCGGGCAGATCGAACTTTGCCGGCATCAAGTTGACCTGATCACCACGCTCCGCGCTAAAACCGACCACGCCTTTGACCAGACTGGCCAGACGCTCAAGCTCCTCGGCGCTGTAACCCGCCGGGGCCGGGGCCGGCGCCGCTGGGGCAGCCTTGCCCGCCCCGGCACCCGCTGGCGCTGGCGCCGGAGCCGGAGCCGGCTCCCGCTCCTTGATCACCACCGCAACCGACACCCGCTCTATATTACCCGGTGAAGTCCGGACATGCCGAACGGCCTTGTCCAGTTCGTAGTTCCGTGTCGACTTGCTGTTGAGCAAAGAAGAGCCGCTCTTTTTCTCCTCTGCCATGGTCGTGGCGGTCGAATCCGGATTTATCTTTGATTCCCCCGGCGCAGTATTTGACAAGGAACCGGGCACCCCGCCACCCGCATCGCTCGAACCACCGCGCTCCTCGGACAGCACCTCGGAGCGCGTTTTGGGTCCGGTACGGCGATTGTCAAAATCCTCGGACGCCATCTCGACCTGGTTAAAATCCAACACCAGATCGACCTGGGCGCGCACATTGCCCTCGCCCACGACCGGCTCGAGTAATTGCAAAATTTTCTTGCGGTAGGCGTCCTCGACCTGCTGCTTGTGTTGCGTCTGCACGCTTGTCAGGCCAAGCACGGCATCCCCGGGGGCCTTGCTGATCAGATTTCCCAGATTGTCCACCACGGACACATCTTCGACCGCCAAATAGGGCACGCTCGAGGCGACCAAATGCACGATCGCCTGCACTTGGTTGGGCGAAACCACCCTGCCACCATGCGGCGTCACCACCACAGAGGCCTTGACCCGCTCGCGGTCACGCACAAAAGCACTTTGTTTGGTCTGCGCGAGGTGCACCCTGGCACCCTGGATAGAGCCAATCTGGGTAATACTCTTAGCCAACTCCTGCTCTATGGCTGCGGCATAACGCGCCTGCTCCATAAACTGACTGGTGGTCATCGCCGACTGATCTTTGAGCGAGTCGAGAATGCCCCGCCCCTGCGCTTTCGGAAGCCCCTGCGAGGCGAGCAGAATACGCGCCTCATGATAACGCCCGGAAGGCACGGCAAGCTGGCCGCTCGCCGCATCAATACGCGGATTAAGATTGGCCGTCTTGAGCGCATCGAATGCACTTTGCTGGTCGGATTCGTGCATGCCGGGAAACACCACGCGGTAAGGCGCCTCCTGCATCCAGAAATAAAGTGCGGCAAAGGCGAGCAAAATCACCAACATGACAATCGCCGGCATGGCTTTTCTTACCGCCGGCTGCTGCAACACCCCGCCCAAGGAGGAGAGCACGGCAACCGGACCCGGTTGCGGCAAAGCAAGGCTGGTGCCGGTCGAGGCGGTTGCGCTAGGCGCGGTGGAAACCATGCCAGTGGATGGCGCAGTGTTGCCAACAACAGTTGGCGCAAGCCCGGGTGCAAGAGTAGCCATAGTCAGTCAATTCCTAGTGTGGTTCGCGTCGGTCGTTTTCAAACCGGCATGTTCTTGATGTCTTCGTAAGCCTTCATCACCTTATTGCGAATCTGCAAGGTGGCCTCAAAGGCGATGGATGATTTTTGCATTGCCAGCACCACATCGGTGAGGGGCACGTTCTCCCCCTGCTCGAACGCGGTAGCCAGCGCCTGCGCATTCTGCTGCTGCGCATTGACCGAATCCACTGCGCCCTTGACCAGGTCGCCAAAGCCGGTGCTGGTTTTGGCCGTGGCCTCGCCAGATGCAATGGGCATGCCCGCCTCGGGCGCCCCCATCGCGCGCGCCTCGTACTGGCGAATTTGCGCCATCATAGACTGAATACTTGCCATGTTCGTTTTTTCTATCATCTCTGGCCCCTATTTACCGTGACTGACGGACAACCCGTGCTCGCGCAATTGCGCCAACTTGTAGCGCAAGGTGCGCGGGCTGATACCAAGTAATTTGGCCGCTTCGAGCCGGTTAGCCGCCCCGCTAAGAGCGGCCGAAATCGCGCGGTGCTCGCTGCTTCTCACCGCCGCATCCAGGCCCAATTTATCGACCGAACCGGCGTCGCGCACCAGCAAGCCTTGCGCCGGTGGCAGAAAGGACACCCCGGATCGGTCGGTGTCAGACTGGTCCTCAAAGATCAGGTGTTCGGCACCAATCAAGGGGCCGCGACTGAGCACCAGGGCACGTTGAATCACATTGGAGAGCTCGCGTACGTTGCCCGGCCATGCGTACTCAAGCAACAAGGTTTCGGCCTCATCGGAAATAACCCAGCCCTGGCTCGCGCCGGCGTGCACGTTAAGCATATGGCGGGCGAGCGGCAGGATGTCCTGCCGGCGCTCAGATAATGCCGGCACGCGCAGCTTGAAGGTGCTGATACGAAAATACAGGTCTTCACGAAATTCCCGCGCTTGGATCGCCGCGCGCAAATCCTTGTTGGAGGCGACAATCAGGCGCACATCCACAGCCACATGACCGAGCGCGCCAAGGCGCGTCACCTGGCGCTCTTGCAGCACCCGCAGCAGTTTGCTTTGCAACTGGATCGGCATTTCGCCTATCTCATCCAAAAACAGACTGCCCCCGTTGGCCTGCTCGAATACCCCGAGGTGTTCGCGCACCGCTCCGGTAAAGGCACCCTTCTCGTGCCCGAACAACAAATCTTCAATCATGCTCTCGGGCATGGCGGCGCAGTTGAGGCCGACAAACGGGCCGTCACGTCGCGGCGAGGCATCGTGCAGGACACGCGCAAGCACCTCCTTGCCGGCTCCGGTCGGACCGGTCAGCAAGGTAGTCACGCCAGCCTGCGCCACGCGTTCGGTCAGCTCCAGCAGTTTCTGGCTGGCTGGATCGACAAAAATAAAATTTTGCTGCTCCTCGGGAACCGCCAACAAACCGGACACGGCGCTCCAGGACTGCACGGACCAATCATCGGCCGACAACACGTGCGCTGCGCCCTGATGCATGGCCTGCACACCCATCTCAAGGTGATTTCGATCAACCCGGCAAACCACTGGAATACCGCTTCGCATCCCGCGCATCAAGGTCTGTACTTCGGCGAGCAAAGCGCCCCCCGCCTCGAGCCGGACCACCACCGCCCAGCCCTTGCCCAAAGCGCGCCGAAGATCGATGAGCGAATACACCTCCAGCACGCTGATGCCCGCATCACGCAAGCAAGCGCGTTCAGCTTCGACCAGCGGCATAACCGGGTCAAACCAAAGCACGCTGCGTTTTTCCGACATCTCGTTATTCACGGTGTCACCTTGTTCTATTCAATGAAGCTTATTAAGCAAGCCGCATGCCATAATAATTTATTCATTAAATTCAATAGTTTATGATTTAACGCATCAGGGGGTAGCGAAGGCCTGCCGCATTGGCACTTTCCTGACAGCCACCCTCGCCGGTCTACAGCCAGGCGCACGAACCGCGCAAAACAGGTGACGCAAGCAGCTTGGCGCAGCCAACTCGGGCGGCGCGCACTGCCCCCCCCCACCCGCCACTGACACAAACGCGCTAGCTGGGGGGCGCCGGATTGAGCGGTTTGGGGGCAAAGCCCTGGCAGGGCTGACCATCGGCACGCAACACCTCAATGCATGGCAAGACCTTGCTCTTGAAGCCCATCACCCGGCACAAATAAGGCATTGCTGGCTGCCAACTGAGGCCAAAATAGCGGCACTGCCAGCAATTTGGCGCCGAGTCCGGTGCCACCGTCGACTGGGTCAGCCGCGAGCCGCCCCCCGGGGGCGATGGCCCTTCAGCACGCATCAATCGCGCCCCGTCCGAAGCACATCAGTTCAATCTCTCTCAATGGACGCCCGCCTCAATTGCCCAGCAGTTTGAGCACGCTTTGCTGGCTGGTGTTGGCCTGGGCGAGCACCGCCATCCCCGCCTGCTGAATAATCTGTGCCCGTGCAAGATCAGAGGATGCCTTCGCATAGTCGGCGTCCAACACCTGCCCACGCGAACGCGACGCGTTGATAGAGACATTGGTTAAATTATCAACCGCATGCATCAGACGATTCGTCACCGCACCCATGTTGGCGCGGGCGGCATCAACCCGCGCCATGGCGCGGTCAAGCTTGGACAGCACATCGCCCGCACTTTGCGTCGTATCAATGCGCACCAAGGGAACCGTCGCACTGAAATCACCCGTAATCTCACCGGTGACCGACCCGCCACTGCCAAAGTCCTCAAAGTCTATAGACACGTCCTGACCGGTGCCGGCGCCAATCTGAAAACTAAGGCGTCCGATCCGTGGCGAAGACATCGGGATCGCAGACTTGCCGCCAAACAGACCCTCGGTCAAGCCTATGCTGCTGAAATTGGAGCCACTGCCAAAGCCATTGCTTCCGGCCCTAACGGTGATTTCACCGGTAGAGGCCATGACAGGCCCGGGCTGACCGGCCACTCTGGCCGGAGGGGCGGAGGGAATGCTCGCCAAAAGACTCACACTACCGTAGAGCGTCACCCCGCCTTTACTCGTCGCCAAGGCATCGCGAATACCCACCACCTCGTTGCTGCCAAGGCTATTGGCGGTGGTTTTGGCGAGGGTGATGGCACCGGCCGGGTTGGTCGCCGCCGCGCCGTTCAGGTCAAAACCGCTGCCAGCCACGGTAGAGGTAAGCGTCAAAGTCGAACCGACCAACGCAACCGAGATATTCTTTAACGTACCGTCGGTGATCTTGGCCTGAATCGCCGTCAGCAGCCTGCCAGCCAGATCGGTCGTATTGGTGCCCCCAGCCTGCGCCGAGCTGATACTCGTCCCGTTGATGACGACCGTCGCGGTATCCGTAGAGGCGACCGTCCCACCAACAACAATAGTCGAGGCCTGCGCTACCGCTCCAGCCTTGCCAAGGCCAAAACTGGCCGCCGACAAATCTTTCACATTCGAATCAAACCAGACCGAGACATTGCGGCCATCAGCGGCGCTCAAAGTCACACCATTACCGTTATCACTGGCGGCAACGCCATGCTGGGCGCCCTGCAGGTTAATCGCTGCAATCACCGCAGCGCGCCTGGTCGAAGCCGACTCGTTCTGGGTGAGGGTGATAGAAACCTGCACACCGTTGATAAACAACGACTGGGTACCCGTGGCAGGCAAGGCAGGGGTCGTCAGCTCACCGCTAGTGGACACCGCGTTGGCCTTGGCGGTGACGTTGGTCAGCGCGCTTTGCGCGTTAATCGCCGCAGCAATCGCAAGGCCACTGGCCAAACGGTCACTGCCCGAAGCCGTAAGATTGCTAAGCTTGTCGTCATTGGCGGTAGTGGCCCGAATGGCCACGCCGTTAATAAGTAAATCGCCCGTCTGCAGTGGCTTGCTCTGCGCGGCAGCGTTGGCAACCAGTTCGGCGGTGGCAAGCGTTCCGGCAGCCGAACTCTTGCTCACAACGCAAGTGAAGGCGGTGCCCGGGACCGACGCGGCAAGTTGTAAGTCATTGAGGCTGCCACCGTTGGCGGCGCTCACCCCCAAAGTCGCATCGGCATTGATCGCGGCGATGAGCCCGGCACGCACGTTCTCTATGTTTGTTGCCGTGGCGGTGAAAGTCTTGAGCTTCCCGTTGACGGTGATACTGAAGCTATCATTAACGGCAACGGTACCGCCGAGCGTCACGCTCTGTGACTGCGCCGTCGCCGCCTGCACCGGGGCGCGCGCCATACCGCTCACCACGGCGACGTTATCGACAAAATTGCCCGCCTGCAGGCCACTGCGGCCAATCACCCCGGCAGAGGGGGCGGTGATGTTGATCGCGGTCTCGACCTTGGCTTGCAGCGAGTAGCTGGCGCTTTGCACACCCTGCTTGATACCGGTACGCGCGGAAAAATCAGCGGCCGTCGATTCGGTGTTAAAAGCCAGCTCAATATTGCGCCCGTCGGCCGCTTCAAGCCGCACACCGGTCAAATCCGTACCCGTATCCACAGCCACCACCCCGGTTTTGCTGCTCATGCGGTTAATCGCATCGAGCACCGCCGCACGCGAGGCCCGTGGATTGCCCTCTACGCTGGTAATCGTGGACGAAACATAGCCGTTGATACTTACCGTACCGGTGGACGTTCCGACCTGGGCGGCCACGCCAGACTGAGCCGAACCGACAAGCACTGTTTTACCGACCACGGCACTCACGCCGGTGGCCGCCGTAGTCGCATTAATCGAAGCCACTTTGGCAATGGCACTGGCGGCGGCATTGGCCGCCGGGGAACGCGCATCGTCCAGCGCCGAGGAGGCCGCCAGGTTAACCCCGTTAATCGCCACATCGTTGACGCGCATCGCATCGAGTGCGCCAAAACTGCGGCCTATCGTCAGCGATGCGCTATTGGTGTTGGCCCAGTCCGCGCCGGCTGTGGTGAGGGTGAAGGTGCCGGCGCCCTCGGTCAGCGCCGTATTGGTAAAGCTGATCACCTTGTTAACGTAGGTCAGCGCAAGATTAACGCGGCTGCCATCGTTAAGCGTGAGCACCGCCGTACCGTTAGGCGCAGCGCCAAGGGTGATGGCGAGGCTGCCCGACTTGGCCAGAACACCGCTACCGCCCGTAGTGAAAGCGCCCGCGTTGCCCGAGCTCACAGCCCCCGCGGTATAAGCAATGGCACCCAGGTATTGGTTGTTCGCGGCGACACGCTGCACCGGAACCGCCCCCAGGGCCTGGCCAGCCGAACCGTTCAAAATAGGAAAACCATTCCACTCGGTGTTATTGGCAATGCGTACGATTTCTTTTTTCAGCTGCTGGAACTCAAGATCAAGATAACCGCGCGCAGCCGTACCCGGCGTCGTCGTGGCCGCGGTGTAGGCTGTGGTGAGCCCGGTTGCCGCCAGCACGGTCGCGGCATTCCCGCCCACGGCAATGCCGCCACCGTCGGTGCTGGTCAACTTCACCGCCGAACGTAGCGTAGCGGTGGTGTAATTTGCGCCGCCGCCAACAGCACCGTCGGTAGCCAGACCGGTCACCGCACCATTTATGGCAGCGGCGTTTTCCTTCACCGACACAGTAATATTTCGACCGTCGGCCGCCTCCAGGGCCACTGCACCGGTCGTGCCAGAAAACGTCGCAGCGACACCGGTCTGAGGGGTAAGGGCGTTAATCGCCGCGGCCATCTGCGCACCACGCTCCTGTGCGGTCGCGACAGCGCCAATGGCACCGATAGAAAACCCATTGATCTTGACATCCCCATCCGCGATAGCATGGTTGGTGCCGGTGCCACCGTTGGTCGCAGCAGCAATCGGCGCGCCGGTGACCATGGTTTTGCCCACCACCGCGCTCACCTTGCTCTGCGCGCTGATGGCATTGATGGCGTTGGCCACTGCGACACCGCTAATGGTGTTCTGCACATTGGAAACCCCGTCCGCAAGCGCCGCACCAACGTTAAAGCCGTTGATCGTCATCTGATTGGCAAGCAAAGCGGCGACCGAACCGGCGGGAACGGCGGTGCCTTGCACCAAGATCGCGTAGCTCGGCTGGTCAGCCGCGCTCGTTTCGTTCATCGCCTCAATAGACAGTTCACGCATACGCTGCAACATGCTGGTGATCTCATTGGTCGCGCCCTCCGCGGTCTGGATCATCGAGATGGCGTCCCCGGCGTTGCGTACCGCCTGGTCCAGCGACTTGATCTGCTGCGTCATGCGCGAGCCCATGGCGATGCCGACCGCATCGTCACCGGCCGAAGTGATGCGCTTGCCCGTGGACAATTGCGCCATCGCCGTAGTCAGGGCGCGGTCATTGAGTTTGAGCGCGTTTTGGGCGCTCAAGGCTTTGACATTGGTATTGATAATCGACATAAAAGACTCCTCGATTGCACTAACTTGTCTGGGGCCGGCGACTGCCGACTCTTACTGCACACAGCCCATAAAGCAAAAGCAATGCCATATTTTTTTTATCTATCTTTCAGATAGTTAAGAGAAGCGGTAAATTTTTGACAGGCCCAGAGCCCAGTACGGCAAGACTCTGTCAGCAAAACGGCAACACTTTGCCGGCAAGCGCGACACACGCGCAAGATCAGCGTGCCTAGCACGCATAGGCCCGCCTTGTTGCGCCAGCCGATGCACCGGTGCTTTTCCACAAACAACACAAACAACACCAGCACAACAAACCCGTTTGCGCGCCTCACCCCCCTCGTCTTTACAAATCTACGCTTTCATGCTGGCTATTTGGCACACCTGTTGCGTTGACTTACGCTTAACATGCCATGCGCAATCTCACGCCGCCAACGCCACTGCAACCACTGCAGCCATTGCGCGCGCGATGCACACCAGGCAAGCCAATCGCACCGCCCCGGTTTAGCCACAGACAACAAACCCAAGGACGCGCTGATCAAGTACTGAAAACAAGACCGCCTCAACAAACTTCCCTCTGCATTGGGGAATGGCACTTACTTAGCGAAATTCTGAAGAGCTCTTCATAAATCATGACATCTTGCAAAACCGCGACCCATGTACTCCCTCCCCCTAGCCGGGGGAGGGCGGGGGAGAGGGTGAATGCGTGCAAGATCGAATCTGCCGGCATTCCCCCTCTCCCTGTCCCTCTCCCGCAAGGGGAGAGGGAA
>JANXRV010000110.1:0-17780 GCA_025356665.1 Pseudomonadota bacterium | reverse complement strand
TGCCACGAAATACCTCACCAACTACCTCGGATGGTTTAGAGTTCTCGACCGGTCGCCCCGCTTCAGCCCCGATCCCGCACGGTTGCTCGCTCTGGCGGTCAGAGCATGAGTTCAACAACATCATTCGCTAAATGAGCCTTTCTTTTTCGGTGCGGGCTTGGCCGCTTCCTGTCCGGCCTGGGGCTGCTGCAGCATGTTCCACCACATCGCCGGATCGGTCAGGGGATTGGCACCTGGCGCGCTTGCACCCGCCGGTGCCGCGCCGGCGGGATTGAAGCCGGGCGCATTGAACGCGGCATTGCCCGCCCGCGGAGTCCCGGCTTGCGCCGCCTGTTGCGCCGCCTGCATGCCCTGCTGCATCGCGGCGATAGTGGCCTGCTGCATTTCCAGCCCCTGGATGCTCATGCGCAGCATGTTCAGGTTCATGCTGAGCCAGTTTTCCACCGATTTCAGGTCGGCGATGCGCTTTTCGATATCCGCAGCGTTGAAGCTTGGCGTCACCATTCCAGGCATCCCCGGCATGGGCAGGCCCATGGGGGCCCACATTTTTTTGAGCATTTCGAGCGGATCGGGCATCTGGGAAGAGTCACTCATGGCGCGCACCTGGAGTATTTGTCCGGAAGACAGTTTAGCAGGCTGCATAAATCGCGCCATTCCGGCCGGTTGGAGCAAACTTGGACTGGGGTCAGGCGGCGGCGGTCAGAAAATCGAGCATTTCGCCGCGCCTGGCCATGGTGTCCTCATAGCCAAGGCCAATCAGCGCACGGCAAAAACTTTTTTCGAACAACAGATAGCTCGCCAGGTTGGAGCCGTTGCGGTTCATCGCGCCCACCGTGCGCAACAAGAACCGCATGGTCCAGGGCAGGTCGCGCACGTGGGTTGCCGCAATGCGCTCGATCTGGCGCGATGGCGACACCACCATCACCTTCACCGGACGCAAGGGCGAGGCGCCCGCGGCCAACCTGTCCGCAGGAATCATGCTGATGGTCTTGTTAATGCGTTGCAGGCGTTCTATATCGACATTGAGACTGTCAAGGAAAATGCTGTTGAGCGCATGGCCGGCAATCTGCGCCAGAGATGGATAAACATTGGAGCGCTGCCGCTCCGCCTGGGCGTTCTGCCGTCCCGTGCCGATAACCAGCACACGCTCCGCGCCAAGGTGCAGCGCCGGGCTGATCGGTGCAATCTGGCGCATCGAGCCGTCACCGAAATATTCACGGTTTATTTTCACCGCCGGAAAAATAAACGGCAGCGCCGAGGATGCCATCAAATGCTCGGCCCGCAGCGTCGTTGCGCAGCCGATGCGCTGCGTGCGCTCCCATGCCAGGCAATCGGGTCCCCCTTGGTAAAAGGACACACTCTGGCCGGAACTGTAACCCGAGCAGGTAATCGACACCGCATAGAGCGCGCCGGCGTCGATGTTTTCCTGGATGCGTGAAAAATCCAGGGTACGCCGGATCATCTCGCCAAGCGGCGCATTGTCGAGCAAGGACATCGGGTTGTTGCGGTACAGCAGCGACATCGCCCCCAGCCAGCGCGCGCCACTGCCGGCGATGCCGGAAAAATCCGAACGATAGACATGATGAACGTGAAAATTTTCCCACACGTCGAGCAGATGGCCCACGGCCTGGTCGAAGTTGTCGGCGTTCACCGCGAGTGCCGCGGCATTGATCGCACCGGCAGACGTGCCGCAAATGATCTGAAAGGGGTTGCGGTCGGGCTCGGGCAACAGTTCGCGCACCGCCTTCAACACGCCGACCTGGTAGGCGGCGCGCGCACCACCCCCGGTCAGAATAAGTCCGGCCTTCGCGCCCCCGACATTCGCCCCCGCTGTCGCGTCTGCATTCGCCATCTGCCTTGCGCCTCCCCCCCGAAGTCGCGCGCCCGCCACCTTAACCCCGGCTCACCGAGCCTCTGCTGCTGTCATGGCCGGCAAACCAAGCCCTACAACAACGCCGACTGCTGTCCCCGTTGCGCGTTCGCATCCACCACCGCGAGCGCCGTCATGTTAACGATACGCCGTACCGTCGCCGTCGGTGTGATGATGTGCACCGGCTTGGCGGCACCGAGCAATATGGGGCCGATGGTGATGCCGTCACCGGCCGCAGTCTTGAGCAGGTTAAACGCGATATTCGCGGCATCGAGAGTGGGCATGATCAGCAGATTAGCCTGTCCCTTGAGGCGCGAATGCGGGAAAGCGGCAAGGCGCACCGGTTCGGACAGCGCCGCATCTCCATGCATCTCGCCCTCGATTTCCAGGTCCGGATCACGCTCCGCGATGAGTTGCCGCGCCAGGCGCATTTTTTTTGCGCTGGCCGAATCCCCTGTGCCGAATGACGAATGCGACAGCAGCGCCGCCTTGGGAATAATACCGAAGCGACGGATTTCCTCCGCGGCGAGCAGTGTCATCTCGGTGATCTGCTCGGCGGTCGGATCAAGGTTAACGTAGGTATCGCAAATAAAAACGGTCTGCTGCGGCAGCAGCAACACATTCATGGCGTAGTAGTTGTCCACGCCGGCACGACGGCCTATCACCTGGTCGACATAATGCAGGTGCAGCGCATGCGTGCCGAAGGTGCCGCAGATCATGCCATCGGCCTCGCCGCGGTGGATCATCATGCTGCCGATCAGCGTGGCACGACGGCGCATCTCAATTTTCGCGTACTGCTCCGACACACCGCGGCGTTCGGTCAGCCTGTGGTATTCCTGCCAGTAGTCGCGATAGCGCGGATCGCTTTCCAGGTTGATCAGGTCGAAGTCCTCGCCCGCCTTGATGCGCAGACCGAATTTCTCGATACGGCTGTCGAGCACATTGGGGCGACCGATCAGGATGGGCCGCGCAAGACCTTCATCGACGATCACCTGCGCCGCGCGCAGCACCCGCTCGTCCTCGCCCTCGGCATAAATGATGCGGCGCGGCGGCCCGCTCTTGGCGCCGGCAAACACCGGCTTCATGATCAGTCCGGAGTGGTAAACAAACTGCTGCAACGACTCAACATAGGCATCCCAGTCCTCGATCGGCCGCGTCGCCACGCCCGAGGCGATGGCCGCCCTCGCCACCGCCGGCGCGATTTTCACGATCAGCCGCGGATCAAAAGGCCGCGGTATCAGGTACTCCGGCCCGAAGGCGATGTTCGGCTCGCCATAGGCCATGGCGACCACGTCCGACTGCTCCGCCTGCGCCAGTTCGGCGATTGCGTGGACGGCCGCCAACTCCATTTCCGGAGTGATGGTCGTCGCGCCCACATCCAGTGCGCCGCGGAAAATATAGGGAAAACAGAGCACGTTGTTGACCTGGTTCGGAAAATCCGAACGCCCGGTGGCGATCACCGCGTCAGGCCTGGCCTCGCGCGCGAGATGCGGCAGGATTTCGGGCTCCGGATTGGCCAGTGCCAGGATCAGCGGCCGGTCGGCCATTTTCTTCACCATCTCGGGCTTGAGCACCTTGCCGGCCGAAAGCCCGAGAAACACATCAGCGCCGGCTATCACATCGCCCAGCGTGCGACCCTTAATGTCCTTGGCATAGCGCGCCTTGTTATCATCCATCTCCTCCTTGCGCCCGGTATAGACCACCCCGACGATATCGGTCACGATGATATTTTTCATGTCCACGCCGACCTTGACCAGCAGGTCGAGGCAGGACAGTGCCGCCGCGCCGGCTCCGGAAACCACCAGCTTCACCTTGCCGATGTCCTTGCCGACCACCTTCAAACCGTTGACGATGGCCGCGCTGACGATGATGGCCGTGCCATGCTGGTCGTCGTGAAAAACCGGGATTTTCATGCGCTCGCGCAGCTTGCGCTCGACAATGAAGCACTCCGGCGCCTTGATATCCTCAAGGTTGATGCCGCCGAAAGTCGGTTCAAGCGCCGCGATGATGTCGACAAGCTTGTCAGGGTCGCGCTCTTCGATCTCGATATCGAACACGTCGATGCCGGCGAATTTCTTGAAGAGCACTGCCTTGCCCTCCATCACCGGCTTGGAGGCAAGCGGTCCGATCGCTCCCAGGCCCAGCACGGCGGTGCCATTGGTGATGACACCGACGAGGTTGCCACGCGAGGTGAGGTTGCGCGCCTCTGCCGGGTCGCGCACGATCTCGAGGCAGGCCTCGGCCACACCGGGCGTGTAGGCGAGCGCCAGATCGCGCTGGTTCACCAGCTGCTTGGTCGGTGTAATTGAAATTTTTCCGGGGCGCGGCAGTCGGTGATACTCCAGCGCGGCCTTTTTCAGGCTGTCATCCATGTTGGCTCTCGCGTTCTGATATTCCGGTGTTCTGATGTTCCGGTGTTCCGGAGTTCCAGTGTTCCGGAGTTCCGGGTTTTTTTGGAGACTGTGCTGCGACTATTACGACTGGCTTAGCTGAGATTATAGAACATCCGCCCCGCCACGCCGGACGCCCGCAGCGGGCCTTAGCGGCGCGCCGCACTTTGCACGCCGGCCACCTCACGAACCTTTGCCAGCACCCGCTGCAACTGCGCGACATCGGCGATGTCTAGCGTGAAGTGCATGGTCGCGAGACTTTGCCGGCTTTGCGTGTAGGCCGCGGTGACGTTGATTTTTTCACGCGACAGCATTTCTGACACGTCGCGCAACAGGCCATGACGATCCTCGGCCTGCACCACCACATCGACCGGGAACACGCTCGAAGACTGCTTGCCCCAGTCCGCGGCAATGATGCGCTCGGGCTGGCGCGCGCGAAGCCGCGCGGCGCCCGGGCAACTGGCGCGATGGATCGAAATGCCGCGACCGCGCGTGACAAAACCGACGATCTCATCTGGCGGCGCCGGCTTGCAGCACCGCGCCAACTGCGTCATCAGGCGATCGACACCCACAACAAGGATGCCGCTGCCCGGATCATCGGCCCGGCTGCGGTGGGTCTTCACCTGCTCCAACGCACTCGTATCGGCGACCGCGGCGTCCCCGCGCAAGGCCGTCTGCAGCGCCCGCGGGCCGATCTCGTCCCGTCCCACCGCCGCGAACAAATCCTCCGCACGGGCGAAGTCAAAGCGCCCGGCCAGTTCGTCCAGGTTGACGCCGGTTCTGCCCTCGCGCTGCATTTCCCGTTCAACCGCGCTGCGACCGTTGGCAATGGTCTCCTCCAGCGCCTGGCTGTTGAACCACTGGCGCACCTTATGGCGGGCACGCGAACTGCCCACCAGTCCGAGTGCCGGGTTGAGCCAGTCGCGGCTCGGCCCCCCGCCCTTGGCGCTGATGATCTCCACGCGCTGTCCGTTGGCCAGCCGCGTATCAAGCGGCACCAGCTGGCCGTCCACACGCGCGCCGCGACAGCGGTGGCCGATATCGGTGTGCAGCGAATAGGCAAAATCCACCGGCGTCGACCCGGCCGGCAGGTCGATCACGCGACCTTGCGGCGTCAAAACATAAACGGTGTCATCGAGCGCAGCCTGCTTCGACTGCGCCACCCAATCGGAGGCGTCGACAATGTCATCGCGCCAGGCCAACACCTGGCGCAGCCAGGCAATTTTTTGCTCGAATGCCTGCGTTTTCGCGCCATCCGCATGCGCGCCCTCCTTGTATTTCCAGTGCGCCGCAACCCCGAGCTCGGCATGGCGGTGCATCTCATGCGTGCGGATTTGCACCTCCAGGCCGCGCCCGTCCGGACCGGTCACGGCGGTGTGCAGCGAACGGTAGTCGTTGGCCTTGGGTCGTGAAATGTAATCATCGAACTCGCGTGGAATGGGTATCCAAAGGTTGTGCACCACCCCCAGCACCGCATAGCAATCCTTGACATCATCAACCAACACACGCAGGCCGCGCAGGTCGAACAGCTCGTCGAACGCCAGCGACTTGGCGCGCATCTTGTTCCAGATGCTATACAAATGCTTCGGACGTCCGCTGATCTGCGCCTTGATGCCGGCGGCGGCCAGCTCCGCGGCAAGCTGCTTTTCGACATCAGCGATGAAGCCCTCGCGCGCGCCGCGCGTCTCATCGAGCCGGCGGGCGATGTCCTTGTAGGCCGCCGGCTGCAGGTAACGAAAGGACATATCCTCCATTTCCCACTTCAGCTGCCAGACCCCCAGACGATTGGCCAAGGGTGCATAAATGTCCAGCGTCTCCTGCGCCACCGCGCGCCGCTCCGCCTCGGGCGCTGCAGCAAGAAAGCGCAGCGACTGTGCGCGACTGGCCAGGCGCAGCAGCACCACGCGAATATCGCCGACCATGGCAAGCAGCATTTTGCGCAGCACTTCGGCCTGCGCGCGCCGGCCCTCCGCCGACAAACCCTGGCTGTCCAGGTTGCGCGTCACCACGCGCATGCTGTTGAGCCGCGCTATCCCAGCGACCAGATCGGCCACCGGCTTGCCAAAGCGCAGCTCCAACACCGCGCCACTAGCCTCGATGCAGTCCGGTATATTGAACAACAGCCCCGCCGCGCGCGTCTCCGCATCAAGGCGCAAGGCGGCAAGGTCCCGCGCCAGACCCAGCGCGTGCGCCATCGCCGCTTCGCCGGTGCCAAGCAGCCCGGCCGCATAGGTCTCCTGCGCAAAGGTGTGGGCCCGCAGCACCCGCTCGCAATCTTCACCGGCCAAACCCTCCAGCAGTGCGTCGACGGGGGCGTCGTCGGGGGCTGCAACCGGCGCGTTGTGGGCATCAAACAACGCCAGCCCGGCGGATACGACCCTCGGCAGCACTTGCGGCTGCAGCCCCTGTTCCGCGGCGTTCTCTGGTCGTTGTGGCGTGGAGGACATACGGCGATTATACGACCCCGCCCAAGGGCGATTTACACGTTCGAGCCCGATCAGCCGCCGCGAAACGCGCGCCTCTGCTAGGCTTCGTCGCGCCCGATGTGGCAAGTGCCTGGTGCGGCGAGTAGCTGATAGGACGCATCCGGTCCGGGCCCGGCGCGGCAATCCGCGTTGCGACAAACGCGCCACCCTCCCCAAAAACGGAAAGGCTTAAAACATCTTGGACACTCAGGTAGCGATCGCCGGCGGCGGCCCGGTCGGACTGATGCTCGCACTGTTTCTCGACCGCCATGGCGTCAAGACCGTGGTGTTCAACAACGAGAAAATATCGCGCTGGCACCCCAAGGGCAGCACGCACAACTCGCGCACCATGGAGCACTACCGGCGCCTGGGCATCGCCACACAGGTGCGCCGCCTCGGCCTCCCGGCAGATCACCCGACCGATGTTGCCTACTTCACCCGTTACAACGCCTGGGAACTGGCGCGCGTGGTGATGCCATCCGAAGAGGAAAAAATGCGCGCCGTCATCGCCGCGCCGCGCATCCACCAGAATTTCGAACCCATCCACCGCGCCAACCAGATGTACGTAGAGCGCTTCTTGCTCGAGCACGCGCGCACCCGTCCCAACATCACCCTCCGTTTCGGCTGGCAGGTGGGCGAATTTTCCGAGAACGCCGAAGGGGTCACGCTGCAAGCCGGGCGGGTGGCGGAACACGCCGCCGAAGCAGACGACTATCTTGGCACCGCCCTCGGCACAACCGGCGAGACCGAACGATGGCAGGCGCAATACCTCGTCGGCAGCGACGGCGGACAAAGCCACGTGCGCCGCACGCTGGGCATCCGCTACGAGGGCCACGACACACTCAAACAGGCCTTCCTCGGCGGACGCATGGTCGCCAGCCACCTGCGTGTTCCCGAACTCGCGCAGGATTTTTTCGCCGGCCGCCGCGCCTGGCAATACTGGGTGGTGAACCCCGAAATCCGCACCGCGCTGGTATCCCTCAATGGCAAGGACGAATTTTTGTACTGGACACGCCTGCCCGAGGGCGGCACGCTCGATAATGCCGAGATCGCGCGCGGGGTACGCCTTGCCAGCGGCGCAAATCTCGACGTCGAGGTTCTGGGCAACCGCAACTGGACCGCCGGTGTCGCACTTTGGGCCGAGCGTTTCTGGAACGGCGGTCGCATTTTTCTCGCCGGTGACGCCATTCACCTATTTACCCCCACCGGCGGCTTTGGCATGAACACCGGCATAGACGGCGCGGCCAACCTGGCCTGGAAGCTCGCCGCCATGGTGCAAGGATGGGGCGGCCCGGGTCTGCTGGAGAGCTACGAGGCCGAGCGCAAACCGATTGCCGCGCGCAACACCACGGCGGCGCAAAAACTGGCCAAAAATGTCGGCGCAATCAAGGTCTCGGAGGCGATGGAACGCGACGGCCACGCCGGCGAGGACGCCCGCCGGCAGGCGGGCGAATACCTCGCCACCTTTGGCGAGGAGTTCGGCTCCATCGGCGTGCAGCTTGGCGCGCGCTATGACGGATCCAGGCTCATCGCCGAGGACGGCGCGCCGCCGACCGACAGCTACACCGCCTACACGCCAAGCGGTGTTCCGGGCGGACGGGCACCGCATTTTTTCCTCGACCCGCCGGGCATGCCGGTGCGCCGCTCGCTCTACGATTTGTTCGACATCGGCTTCACGCTGCTGCGCCTCGCGCCCGGCGCCCCCGGCGGCGAAGCCCTCGCGCGTGCGGCAATGCGGCGCGGCGTGCCGCTCACCGTTGTCGATGCGTTTGACGAGGACGGGCGTGCACTGTACGGCCGCGACCTCGCCCTGATTCGCCCGGACCAGCACCTGGCCTGGCGCGGCGACAGCCTGCCCGATGATGCCGACGCCCTGCTCGCGCGACTGACCGGGCACGGCTGAATATCGGCACAAGCTCAAGCTGGCCACCGCCATCATCGGCATATCGTCTATCCACCTGTCGTTTGTCGTCTCGGTGATGGCCATGGCCATCGCCTAAACCGAAAAAATACCGCAATCGACGCGTCGCTAAACCCCGAATCCCGAAAAAAGCGCGCCATTCATGTGGCCGGTTTGGCCGCCACCACCCGCATCACCAGATAGCCGGCGAAGCCGGCCATGACAGAGCCGGCGAGCACACCAAGCCGCACCAGTGTCATCAACTGCTCGTCGGATTCATCAAATGCAAGCGAACCGATGAACAGGCTCATGGTGAAGCCGATGCCGCACAACAGCGCCATGGCGAAAAACTGCACGCGGCTCGCCCCCTCGGGCAGGCTGCCCCAACCGAGCCGCACCATAAAGGCACAGGCAAGACAGATACCCAGCGGCTTGCCGATGAGCAAGCCCAGCGCAATGCCCATGGGCACCGCGGAAAAGAAACTATCCGCGGTGATGCCCCCCAGCGGCACACCGGCGTTGCAAAAGGCAAACACCGGTAGCACGCCAAACGCCACCCACGGATGCAGCGCGTGTTCCATCTGCAACAGGGGCGATTCGCCCGCCGCATTGCGCTTGCGCAGTGGAATCGCCAGCGCGCAGGCCACGCCGGCGAGCGTGGCATGCACCCCCGACTTGAGCACGCAAACCCACAGCGCAATGCCGATCAGCACGTAGCCGGCGCCCCGCGTGACCCCGGCGAGGTTGATGGCCAGCAGCGCCGCGACGCCGATGGCCGCCAGCCCGATCATGGTGAGGGACAGTTGGTCGGTGTAAAACAGCGCAATGATCACGATCGCGCCCAGATCGTCAATGATCGCCACCGCAGTCAGAAAAACTTTGAGCGACAGCGGTACGCGCCGGCCCAGCAGCATCAGCACACCCAGTGAAAACGCGATGTCCGTCGCGGTGGGGATGGCCCAGCCGTTGGTCGCTGCCGCGTTGCCCGAATTGACCAACAGGTAGATCGCCGCCGGCATCGCCATGCCGCCCAGCGCCGCCGCCACCGGCATCGCCGCCTTGGCAGGGCTGGACAAGCCGCCCTCGAGCAATTCGCGCTTGATCTCAAGGCCAACCAAAAAAAAGAACACCGCCATCAAGCCGTCGTTGACCCACAACAGCAGGGGCTTGGCAATGTGCAGTGAACCGGCCTGGACCGCCACCGGCAGGTGGAGGAGTACCTCGTAAGCCCCGGCCAGCGGCGAATTGCGTACCAGCAACGCCGCGATCGCCACGGCCATCAGCACCAGCCCTGCCGCCGCCTCATGGTCAAAAAATGCCTTGAAGTCGCTTTTCACCCGCCGTCCCCCGTCGTCCATCGCGTCTGTGGTCCCGGAGTATACTTCCTCCGCTTCGCCCCGAAGCCCTTCGCTACGAAGCCCTATTTCAACGCCGTTCCAAGGACCTGTCATGACCACCGTCATCAAAGCAGAAGACCTGATCCAGAGCATCGCCGACGCGCTGCAGTACATCAGCTATTACCACCCCAAGGACTACATCGCCCACCTCGCCCGCGCCTATGAGCGCGAGCGGGCGCCGGCGGCCAAAGACGCCATCGCGCAAATCCTCACCAATTCGCGCATGAGCGCCGAGGGCCGCCGCCCGATCTGCCAGGACACGGGCATCGTCAACGTCTATCTCAAGATCGGCATGGACGTGCGATTCGATGGCGTCAAGGGCGCCCTCGCCGACACCGTCAACGAGGGCGTGCGCCGCGCCTACCTGAACCCGGACAACCCGCTGCGCGGCTCGGTGCTGGCCGACCCGATCTTCACGCGCAAGAACACCAAGGACAACACGCCGGCGGTGATCCACATCGACCTCGTTGCCGGCGACAAGCTCGATGTCACCGTGGCGGCCAAGGGCGGCGGATCGGAAGCCAAGTCCAAGTTCGCCATGCTCAACCCCTCCGATTCCATTGTCGACTGGGTCATCAAGACCGTGCCGAGCATGGGCGCCGGCTGGTGCCCGCCGGGCATGCTCGGCATCGGCGTTGGCGGCACCGCCGAGAAAGCCATGATGATGGCCAAGGAAGTGCTGATGGAACCGCTCGACATGCATGAATTGCTGGCGCGCGGACCGCAGAACAAAATCGAGGAGATGCGCATCGAACTCTTTACCAAGGTCAACGCGCTGGGCATAGGCGCACAAGGCCTGGGCGGCCTGTCGACCGTGCTTGACGTGAAAATCGCCGACTACCCGACACACGCCGCGAACAAGCCGGTGGCGATGATCCCCAACTGCGCCGCAACACGCCACGCCCACTTCGTCCTCGACGGCTCGGGCGCGGTATCGCTTGACCCGCCCTCACTGGAGGACTGGCCCAAGGTCACCTGGGCGCCGGCTGCCAGCGCCAAGCGCATCAACCTTGACACGCTCACCGCGGCCGAAGTCGCCGCATGGAAACAAGGCGACATCCTGCTCTTGTCGGGCAAGATGCTCACCGGCCGCGATGCCGCACACAAGCGCATCGCCGACATGCTGGAAAAAGGCAAAACCCTGCCGGTGGATTTCACCAACCGCGTTATCTACTACGTCGGCCCGGTCGACCCGGTGCGCGACGAAGTCGTCGGCCCGGCCGGCCCCACCACCGCCACGCGCATGGACAAATTTACCGAGACCATGCTGGCCAAGACCGGCCTCATCAGCATGATAGGCAAAGCCGAGCGCGGCCCGGTTGCGATCGAATCGATCAAGAAACACAAGGCCGCCTACCTGATGGCCGTCGGCGGCGCGGCCTACCTCGTTTCGAAGGCGATCAAAAAGCAAAAAGTGCTGGCCTTCGCCGACCTCGGCATGGAAGCCATCTACGAGTTCGATGTCACGGATATGCCCGTCACCGTCGCCGTCGATTCGGGCGGCAACTCGGCCCATATCAGCGGCCCGGCCGAATGGGAAAAGCGCATTCGCGAATTCAAAATTCCGGTGAACGTCGCCTGACGCCTCGGCTCACTCCTTCACATTTTATTTAGCCCCAGTGAAAAGTGAATGAGTGAACGAGTGAATGAGTGACAAGGTCAAACCCCGGGCACTTATTCATTCACTCCTTCACCCCTTCACCCCTTCACTCCTTCACCATTCGCATTCGGAGCACTGCAAATTGTTCAACCCCTTCAAACAACCCGAACTGATAGAAGCCAAGGTATTCATGTCAATGCCGGCCAAGTTCCGCAAAAAATCGCGCTCGGCCTGGTCGGACCCCAACCGCCAGGGCGCCGAGGTTGAGTGCTTTCTTGAAGGGCCCTCCTTTGATCGCGACGGCAACCTGTGGTTTGTCGATATTCCCTTCGGCCGCATTTTCCGCATCACGCCTAAACGTGACGGAAGTGATGGGGGTGAATGGGAACTGGTGACGCAATACGACGGCTGGCCCAACGGCTTGAAAATCCACAAGGACGGCCGCATTTTTATTTGCTGCTACAAGCAGGGCCTGCTATTGCTTGACCCGAAGAGCGGCAAGATAGAAGTGGTGCTCGGCTCGATGTACAGCGAGGGCTTCAAAGGCCTTAACGACCTGCACTTTGCGCAAAACGGCGACTTGTATTTCACCGACCAGGGCCAGAGCGGCATCGCTGACCCGACCGGGCGGGTGTTTCGCCTGCGCGCCAACGGCCAGCTTGACCGGCTCGCCATCAACGTGCCCAGCCCCAACGGCATCACCCTCTCGACCACCGACAAGCACTGCTACGTCGCGGCGACGCGCTCGCAGCAAATCTGGCGCCTGCCCATCATGGCCGACGGTTCGGTGTCCAAGACCGGCGTGGCCATCCAGTTGTCGGGCGGCGCCGCCGGTCCGGACGGCATCGAAATGGACGGCGAAAACGGCCTGCTCGTATGCCACCTCGGCGTCGGCGTGTGGCGTTTTGACAGCAACATGCTGCCCACCCACCTGATCTACTCGAAAAACCCGCATCACCACCACCTCGCCAACATCGCTGCGGGCGGCCCGGACAGGAAGACGCTGTACATCACTGAGTCGCTCTCGGGCGACATCCTCACCGCCGAACTGCCGGTGGCGGGCAAGAAAATGTTCGCGCACCAGTAAAAACTGCGGTTCAGGACGACAAGAGAATACCGCCGTCATTCCCGCGGAAGAGAGAAACCATTGTCTATCAGTGAACGTCGCTGGATTCCCGCTGCCGCGGGAATGACGGTGCAGGAAACGAACACCAAGGAGAAGTGATATGAAATGCAATCGCGCACTGGGCGGACTCACCGCACTAGCGGCCTTACTGTCACTGGCGCTGCCTTTTTCGGCGCAGGCGCAGTACCCGAACAAGCCGGTCAAGCTGATGGTCGGTTATGCCGCAGGCAGCTCCACCGACATCATCGGCCGCATCATGGCCGAACGCCTGTCGGTGTACTGGAAACAGAACGTCTATGTCGAGAGCCGTGGCGGCGCCGCCGGCAACCTCGCCGCCGATGCCGTGGCCAAGGCAAGCGGCGATGGCTACACCCTACTGTTTGCGCAGAATGGGTTGGCCATCAGTGCCGCCGCCATTCCCAACCTGCCGTTCAAGGCCGAGACCGACCTGCTGGCGCTGGTTCCGGCCACCGCAACAGCGCACATCCTCATCGTCGCGCCCGACTCGGGCATCAAGAACGTGCAGGAATTGATCGCCCGCGCCAAGGCCGAGCCGGGCAAGCTCGCCTACGGCTCCTCGGGCATAGGCAACTCCGATCACCTGTGCGGCGAGTTGTTCAGCTTGCTCGCCGGCATCAGCGCGATTCACGTGCCCTACAAGGGCGGCACGCCGGCGGCCACCGACCTGATGGGCGGGCGCATCGCCTATTACTTCGCCGGCATGCCGGTGGGGCTGCCGCTGGCCAAAGCAGGCCGCGCAGCCGGTATCGCCGTCACCAGCAGGCAGCGCTTTCCCGGCGCGCCGGACATTCCCACCGTTGCCGAACAAGGCCTGCCCGAGTACGAGGCGACACTGTGGCAGGGCTTTTTTGCCCCGGCTTCGATGCCCGCCGACCTCGCGGACAAAATCTCGCGCGATGTGCAGACAGTGCTCGCACAACCCGAAACCCGCGCCAAGCTGGCTGCCGCCGGTGTTGCCCTGTTCGAAGACAGCCGCGCCAACTTCCAGCGCTTTTTTGTCGCCGAGATCGACAAATGGCGCAACGTTGTGAAAAAGACCAACCTCAAACTGGAATAGTCGCCGTAGACAAAATTTGTCTCACCTGTCATTGCGAGCGCAGCGAAGCAATCTCGTCGCCCTTGTGACGACCGTCGCAACACCATAAGATTGCCGCGTCCCCTCCGGGGATTACTTCGGGCATCGGCTTCGCCTCCTCGCAATGACGACCCAAACCAGATTGCCGCGTCAGCTTCGCCTCCTCGCAATGACACGCAGGGTACGATGGCTGGAGATGCGCGCCAGTCAAGGCTTTCCAGTCATCGGTGTATTTTTTTCGACAGCCCCGCGCAACGCCACAGCGTGAAAATACCAAGCGTGCTCAATCCGCCTTGGCCCCCGATGCGCGGATAATTTTTGCCCAGCGTGCGGTCTCGGACTGGATCAGCGCGCCAAAGGCCTCGGGCGTGCCACCGACCACCTCGAAGCCGAGCTGGTTGAGGCGCTCGCGCATTTCGCCCGCCTGCAAGGCCTTGGCCGTCTCGGCCTGCACGCGCTGTATCGCCTCGCGCGGCGTGCCCGCAGGGGCGAGCAGGCCGAACCAAGCGGAAACGTCAAACCCGGCGATGCCCGCCTCGATCATGGTCGGAATTTCCGGCAACAGCGCCGAGCGCCGCGCCGAGGTCACGGCAAGCGCGCGCAGCTTCCCGCCACGGACGTGCGGCATAGCCGGTGGAATATTGTCAAAGGAAAGCTGAACCCTGCCTGCGATGAGGTCGCTGAGCCCCGCCGCCGCGCCCTTGTAGGGCACGTGCACCATCTTCACACCGGTGAGTGCGCCGAACAATTCGCCGGCAAGATGCGGCGTGCTGCCGCTCGAAGGCGAGCCAAAGTTGAGTTCCCCGGGATGGGCTCGGGCGTATTCGACCAGCTCCTTCACCGAATTGACCGGCAACTCCGGGTTGACTGCGAGCACGTTCCCGGACGATACGACAAGTGACACCGGAACCAGGTCCTTGGCCGGATCGAAGGCCAGCTTCGCGTACAGCGCCGGATTGGTGGCAATGGTCACCCCGCCCATGAGCAGGGTGTAGCCATCGGGTGCCGATCTTGCCACCGCCTCCATACCGATATTGGTGCCGGCGCCGGCGCGATTTTCCACCACCACCGGCTGACCCAGCCCGGCGGAGAGCCTGACCGAGAACACGCGCGCGAGAATGTCGATGGTGCCGCCGGCGGCTGCCGGAACAATGATGCGCAGCGGCCGGTTAGGGTAGGTCTGCGCCTGGGCGGACGAAGCCAAAAGCATGGCCGCAGCGGCGAGCAAAGAGAATAGACGCACGTTGAATGCTCCAAAGGAGTAATGACTGTCGTTCGCGGAGTATAGCGAAGCGGCACCGCGCCAATCATACGATCCGGATAAATCCGCGACAGGCAAGAACCAGGGAAAATTCCATCATAAAGCGTACAGCAGTCTTTGCCGTTTTATTTACTCCGGCTACATTGTCGTTGCCCGCGTTTGCCGCCGACAGCCCGCCCGAGTGGGCCTGCCTGATCAATCCACCGAAGCTTCCCCCCGCGCCTGATCCGGGCATCCCAAGACGCGTGCCGGCCCTTAAACTCGCCGCTGCGCGGCTTAAACATAAGGGCCGGCCCGCTTCGACTGCGCTCCTCGGCGCCGCCGCAGGGGCCCCAAGGTCAAAAGCCACACCAAACCGTCGCATGGCGTCGTTTGGCTTTGCTTTTGACCTGCCCTCCCGTAGGGGACGCCGAGAAGCGCAGCGACAATGGGAGTTGTCCGGGACCTATGTCTGAGGCCCACGTCCTTTGTGGGCCGAGTTTAGGTCCCGGCCCATTGGTGCGAGCATCGCAGGGCAGTCGCGCAGCGACCGTCACATCCGGGTCGCCTTCTTTTGCTTACTTTTCTACAGCGAAGCAAGAAAAGTGACTCGCTCCCCGCAGGGGAGTGAAACCACAAGATCAAGAAATGAGAAGTCGCTAGCGCAGCGATGAAACATCAAAATGGATTCCCGCGTCCGCGGGCATGACGAACAGAGCCGCCCCCACCCTCACCGTATTGCCAACAACACAATTCCAATCAAAACAATCGCCGCGCCGGTCGCAGTGCGCAAATTCAAGCCCTCGCGGTTGCCCAGCAGGAACACGCTAACCGGAAACACCAGCAAGGGCGTGGTGAAGCTGATCAGGGTGGCGATGGCGATTTCCATGAAGTCCATGGCGTAGGTGGTCAGCATCGAGCCGCTAGATGAGGCGACGCCGCTCGCCGCGAACAAGGCGAGGCCGCGCCGGTCTCCGTGGCGCAAGTCATGCCCGACCTTGCGCCAGTCGCGGATGCTGGCAAAGTGGCACAGCATCGCCGCGGCGGTGGCGATCAGCGTGCCAAAGACCGCCTCATCCCAGCTACGCATGGCCACCCCGCGCATGGCGTTGCCAAAACCAAATCCGATCACCGCCACCAGCCCCAGCAACAGGCCGCGCCGCCGCGCCGCGCTGCTCAACTGCGCGCCGACAAGCTGCCCGGCGCCGGGCATTTGCGTGATCCACAGTCCGGCGATGACAAAGGCGGTCAGCGCCAGCTCGTAGGGACCGAGCCGTTCGCCGATGATCAACCAGGCGCCGATCAGTGTGAACACCGGCGAGGTTGAATGCAGCACGCTCGCGCGCGCCGAGCCGAGCACCATCACCGCATCAACCAGCATGCGCCGGCCCAGAAAAATGCCGATGATGCCCGAGCCGACAAACCAGCCCGCGCCGCCCCAATGCCATTGCAGCGGCGACTGGCGCAACATCGCCTGCAACGCATAGACGAGGCAGATGCACAGCACATTAACGGACAGCAGCACGGTAAAGCCGATGTCCACCGAGGCGCGCGCGGCGGCGGCGCGCACAATGAAAATATTGCAGGCAAAGCAGACCATGGCGAGCAGCGCGAAGGTGATTCCCATGTCGGATTCGGCGAGGCCAGGCGCTTAGCGCCTGACCATCTCCGCCTGGATCAGCATGGTGACTTCATCACCGACAAAATTGGCCATGGCCGTCAGGCCGAAGTCAGAACGCCGAAAACTGGCGCTGAGATCGGCGCCGCAGCGCGGCAGCGGGAAGCGCATGCAGCCAAAGCCCGACACGCTGAGCGCCACCTGGCGGGTGACACCCAGAAAGCGCAACTCGCCCTCAACGCGCACCGGCTTGCCTCCCTCGAAGTGCATCGCCGTCGCCCTATAGGTGATTTCAGGATGATCGACCACGGCAAAATAAAATGCGCCGCGCAACAGCCGGTCGAGTTCTTCATTGCCGGTGCTGACCGAGCGCGCATCGATGCGGATGTCGGCCGAGCCGGTTCCGGCGTCAGTGTCGATGGTGACGGTGCCCGATGTCTTGTTGAAGCGGCCACGCTGCGTCGCGATGCCAAGGTGGCGCACCTCGAACAACGGAAAGGTGTGGCCGGGGTCGATTGCAAACGACTCGGGCGCGGCCTGCGCGGCGCCGCACAGCGGGCTGCACAGCAAACTGAACAGTAGACTGAACAACGGGCCGGACAGCAGCGGTGAGCACTTCGCGATGGGGGTGAGGCGGTTCATCACGCTGATTTTCGCATACTCACCGCGGAATTCCGCCTGCAATCCACGCTTGTAAGCCCGTGCGTGTAAATCCAGGCTCGTATAATGGCCGGACCGCGCGGTGAAGGGGACTGCGCCTGATGCCTGGAGCCGCGCCCGCTGCCAATTGGCCGTCTGGTTTGGTGTAAGTGCGACCTATGTCAAAACGGTGCTTCTCAATATACGCAGTTTTGAGTTGTACAAATTAGGTATCTTCAAAGGATAAAAACATGAAAATTTCAAAGTTGAGCGTTATGGCTTTGGGGATCACGGCAGCATTACTCAGCAGTCGCCAACATAGGCGACAGACGGGACTTTGAAGAATGAGCGAACGAGATGTGGCATTTGCTGGAGCTTGGAGAGCTGCTCCTCGATCTTGTCGCGCAATTTTTCACCCTTCAGCAGAGGACGCCTAGCC
>JANXRV010000109.1:0-9719 GCA_025356665.1 Pseudomonadota bacterium | reverse complement strand
AAATCCTACAAATCCTGAGTCTGACCATGTTCGAAACAACACCAATAAATCAATTGCTTCCAAACCCCTCGACCAATTCAGAGCCGCCAAGTAAGCCCATTCAGGGCATCCTCCTCTGAAAAACGTTGGGACACTACTGATACAAAAATAGAAGTTACCAACACTGAGGTTGCCCCTGCACCTATAGCGGTGGCCTGGTTGATTCTGGATCCTCTAAACCCTTGCGCCGAGTTGTGCGCGGGCGCTGGATGCGTTAATCGCGGCCCAAGACCGGGCTGCTAGAGTTTGATCTTTTTGGATTGACGCAGTAGCAGATCCCAGCTGTCGGGTGGGTTGCTACGGCTGAGCATTTTTAAGAAAAGCGTGTAAGGGTCGCTTTTGCTGCCCGATGAACGCAGGGTGTTCTCATCGTTGACCCAAGCTTAGACGTCGGGGTAAATGTCGCGCTCCAGGGCGCGTGCCGACTTGGTGTAATGCGTGGCACTCCACTCCTTTTGCTTCATGGCCAGCCAATCCTGGGCGACCGCTTTAAGGGTGTTATCCGATCCGGCCGCTGCCGCTGCCCGGTTTAGCCGCCGCTCGGTGACCGGGTCTTTGTTTTCGATTAGCAGGGCTTTGACTTCGCGCAATTCAACGCGCGCCGCCGCGAGGCTGATGAGAGGATAGGGACCTACCGTGTAGATATTCTCCCTGCCATGGATGCGGTATTTAACGCGCCAGGTCGCGCCTGCCACTGTGCGAAATAGGTAGAGCCCGCCGCCGTCTGCGAGCTTCTTGCCGCGTGCGGCCTTCGCTATGAACGCTTTCACCGCTTTATCCGACAGCTTCGCTCCGATACCCCCAGACATGGTTTTTTCTCCGGTTCGATTAGCGCCAATACCCCCAATGATACCTCGAATAGGATCGGCTGCTACCGGAAATCACCGGACGGTGCTGGACGTACAACTTACTGATTACAAAAAAACGCCGTCACTTGGACGGCGTTAAATGTTACTTGGGGGTATTTATGGTGGCGTAAGGCTGTCATCCCCGGAACTTGCTAAGTTAACTCCTGGGTAGTGCAGGGTAGTGCAGCGTGTGTTTGTCCACTCAGCACTTGGTATTTGCATCATCAATGGCCTGGATGCGTTTCCAACCAGCGTTGCCCGAGGGTGGTCAGGCGATAGCGCTGGTTGCTACTGCGTGGCTTGTTGGGCAGTGTCATCTCGATCACACCAAGGACCAAAGCTGGTTTAAGGTAGGCATTCCGGAAATGATCCTCATGCTTGAGCGCCAGCCCATCCTGAATCTGCTGCCGAGGCATCTCACCGTCCAGAACGCGTAGCAGACGCTCAACTTCCCCGGTGACTTCCCCGGTGACTTGATCGGTAACTTGGTCGGTGACTTGATCGGTATCTCCCAATTAGGGTGTTTGGCCATCGGGTGGGTAGGCAGCTGGATTAGGCAAGCCAGCAGCAATCCGGTAGCCCATTGCCCGGTATCCACGCTGGCGTTTTCCCCACATCCGCAGCAGCGCCGGGTGGCCAGTATCCACGAAATCAATGATGCGCACGTCGGTCTTGGTGGCGTGCTCACGGTGCAGGCGGCCTGCGTATTGCTGCAGCGTCCCCCTCCACGACACAGGCATTGCCAGCACCAGGGTATCGAGCGGCGGATGGTCAAAACCCTCACCGACCAGTTTCCCGGTCGCCAGCAGTACGCGCGGCGCATCAGGGGGTAGCGCCTCAAGCTCGGCGATCAACGTGGCGCGCAGCTTTTTTGCCAACCGACCATGCAAAACAGTCAGTGCTGAAACTTTGCCGTTCAGAGCAGCCACGATGGAATCGAGATGTTCCGTGCGCTCCGTCAGCACGAGGACCTTCCGGCCTTGCTTGTACGCATTCTCGATCTCAGTCGCAATCGCGGCGGTCCGCGCCGGATCGCCAGCGATGTGCCGAAAAACATCCTGAATGCCCGCTTCCTGTGGCAAATCAATCCGCGTGTGCAGTGTGCACGGCGTGACGGCCAGATCGTGTGGCGCGCCTGTCGGTTTCGCGGCGGTATGGCGTGTTGGCCCGCACTGCATGAAAATAATCGGCTGCCGGCCATCGCGACGAATCGGTGTGGCAGTCAAGCCAAGCACATATTTCGCTTTGGTCTGTTTCAGGATCGCCTCGAACGACTCCGCGCTCAGGTGATGACATTCATCGACAATGACCTGCCCGTAGTTTGCGACCAGCGGGTTGATTTCACCCTTGCGGGATAACGACTGCATCACAGCGATGTCGATTTTCCCGGTCGGTTTGGCTTTGCCGCCACCGATGGTGCCGAGCACGCCCTTGCCAATGCCCAGAAACGACTGCAAACGTTCCTGCCACTGCTTGAGCAGTTCCCGCCGGTGTACGAGCACCAAGGTGTTTACACCACGCCGGGCAATCATCGCCGCGGCAGTCACTGTTTTGCCAAAGGCCGTCGGCGCGCACAGGACTCCTGCATCGTGATGCAGCATGGCGGTCACCGCGGATTCCTGATCCTGGCGCAAGGTGCCGGCAAAAGTCACGTCGACTGCTTCCCCCGAATATCGCTCATCGATAAAATCACAGGCGATAGCATTGTCACGAAGTAGCTCCAGCGCGGCATCCAGGCAACCGCGCGGTAATGCGATGTGATTGGGATAGTTTTCAGCGCAACCGATCACCCGCGGTTCATCCCAAACTGAGAAACGCATCGCCTGCTTCTTGTAAAACTCCGGATTCTGGAAGGCTGCCAAACGAATCAGCCGGTTGGCCAGCGGCTGCGGGAGTTGTGCCTTCTCGAAATAGATCAGATTTGACAGCGTCACCGTGAGCGCTTTCGGCATCGGCCCGATCAGCTTCTTGCTGGCGGATGCGGATCGTTTCCACGGTTCCTTTTGATCTTCCTCATCGATGAAAGTCACATCGAGCGGGTGCGCGTTGCCCGTCGCTCTGAGGATGGTGGGTTCGATATCGTGTGCAGGCATTGGCACGATGGAGGCCAGGAACGCCCACTGATCCCGGTAAGGCTGCAAGTCAGCATCGACAAACTCACTGAAGCCCTTCTCGCGCGGTGCTTTTTACAGTGGCAGCGCGATCAGATTGCCGAAACCACCTTTGGGCATTGAATCCTGATTAGGAAACAGCCTGTCATAGGATTCGAGCTTGAGTTGCCGCGTTCGAGCGCAGGTGTGGCTAATAATCGCCGCACCGAGTCGGCGTGCATCGCGAGCAGACACGCTGCCTGAGAAGAAAATCCAAGCGTGCGCACCGTTGCCGGAACGTGATATCTCAAGGGTGACCGGCACGCCCAGCTCGTGACACGACTGGTAAAACGCCTTGGCATCCTCACGCCATTGCGCCTCGTCGAAATCGGCAGCGAGAAAATGGCAGCTGTCGTCAGCCAACAGCGGATAGACGCCCACTGTGCGTTTACCAGCGAGATGCTCGTAGATGACTGTATCCGACAAGGGAATCAGCAGACGGTTATTGCATTCCCCACATTTGATGCGCGGCTTTTCGCAGACACCGGCGAGCCATTCATTGCCACAGGCCGGTGCGTAGCCAGATTTACCAGTAGTTTTGCTTTCCCAGCGGATCGGGTAGACGTCGGTGCGGCCGCGGAATAGCCGCCGAAACAGCGCCACCTTCTCGGCTGTGGAAAACCGGGATAGTTCTGGCTCCGAGACCAACGGCGCGGGCTTGGGCGGTGGTGGCTCAGGTGGCAAGCGCCATTCGATGCCGTGACGGTCCAGCAGCGCGATCAGGCGGGTATTTTCGGCGCACTGCCTTTCCAATTCCAATGCTGGATCGGTTCCCGGAAAATTCATTGCATCCGTTCCGCCTTCAGGCCGGAATCATCGCCAAGGTGAATGAAAATCCGTCCTTCGGCCTGATCGTCGATAACCTGTAGCCAACCTCGGCCAGTCATCGGATCGTTTTCGTCAAAGCCTGCCCACGAAAACTCGAGTCGCGTTACATCTCCGTTGGGTTCGACTCTCCCGTCAAGTTGCCCCTGCACCAAGCCAAACTGAAACTCACCAGTCAAGTCCTTGCGGATAGTGATGTGCGCCGGCACTTCCATGTCAAAGTAATCGGCCTCCCACGATTCCATTTCTATGATGCGCCAGTTGCCGATGAAGATGTTCGTGGCTTTAACGTCGCTCCAGCTCGCGGAGGATTTCTTCGTCACCATCGTCACGCACTCGGGACTTTCGCCACCGTCGGGGCGGACTGCGGCTTCAGATATTCAAGCACCCCATTGCGTGTGATCACGATAGCCGTGCCGGTTTTCTCAGCGATCTCTCTGGCACGCTGTGCGGCGCGTTCGAGCGCAACCTGAGACAGCCGCAAATCGGAATCGGTGGATTGTTCTATCGGTTTATTGCTCATGCTTGTCCTTCCAACGTAGTAAAAGCGGACGCTCGCCCGAGTTGTCATACAACGCCCAGGCATCCACTTGGTGTGAATACAGTTGCTCAAAATTATTCAGGCCTGAATCGAATCGACGCCGAATCACGGCCTCCGAAATATCATGGCCGCCTTGCTTGACGCGCAGCGCCACGCGGGCAATAGCTTCCTCAGGATGGTCGAGCTGAAGAAAGATCAGTTTTACCCGGTAGCCTGCCAGTTGCCATTGGGTTATCAGGCGCAGATAGCCGCGGCCGGAGAGCGTGGTTTCAAACGCAAAATTGGTTCGAGCTGCGAAATGCCGCGCCAATTCTTTCAACATCACACGTCCTGCCTGCACAGCCGCGACGTCAGGTGCAAACGGTGCCAGGCCCACTGCAATCAAGTCCGCATTGACGAATACCGGGCAATCGGCCTCGTTGGGCAAAAACTCACGCGCAAACGTGGTCTTGCCAGCCCCGTTGGGGCCAGCGATGATGATGACGCGAGGATGGGGTTTTTCGCTCAAGAGGCCAACCTCGCAAACAGATCATCCAATTGAGGATTACTAGAGATCAGTAACAGTTGTCTGATCGTGACGGCCTTGTTGATTTCTAATCTGGCAAAGTGCTCACCCCCAGCGGGTGATGATTGCTTGCGGATGAGTTGGATTCGAGCAAAAAGGTGACCGTGTTTTTCCGCGAACCGGGCCAAACCGGTAGCCTTTTCGAAGTTATCCGCTAAACTCGGATCGTGGGGCTCGAGGATGTCGATGCTGAAGTCATTACTATGCTTGCGCACGATAACCATGTCAGGGAACATGGGGCGCGTCTCTCCGAATTCGCGCACGACCAGCATTTCTTCCACTGCGAAGCTCACGGGTTCGGCGGCGGACCGGGTCGGTTCTGACGGATGAGTGTCATCTTTCGGTTTGACACAGGTGATGACACCGTCCTTTACGTTTTTTACTTGCCAAACCTCCTTCAATGCCCCTTGGCGGCGACAGACCAGATCGCCCTTGCGCGGCTTGGCTTGGTGGAGCGGCAGCAATTCCGGCAAATGGTCTTCGAACACTAGCCCGAATTTCTTGCTCTGCGATGCCTGCGCCCACTCTGTCGCCAGCCGCTCGCGTAGACGTCGATCACCGATTTGGCTGATTAGATCGTGAATAGCTGACAACGGGTTCTCCTTGTTCTTTTCTGGTGACGCGCCCAGTATTCAATGACAATCCCATTCATGTCGCGATTTCCGGTGCGATCAGTTTCACGTCGGCGAAATAAGAACTGTAGCGGCGAGTATCGCGGGTCAGCAACGGATAGCGTGACACGGCCGCATGCGCGCCGATAAAGAAATCCGCGAGCACATTGTTCTTGTTGCCATCCTGGCGGCGGTAACGCACGAAGGCTTTGCCGGCGAGGAACAATGCCGGGCGGGGCACCTCGACCAAGGCCAGACCCAAGTCCTCGATGGTTTTGTCCAACGCCTCGACGCTCGAGAAGGTCAGCGACAGTTCTGAGTAAATAATCGGGTTGATCGCCAGTCGATGAATTTTCGACTGGGCGCGCAACTGGCCAATTGACCAGTCCGCCCATTCCGGATCGTTCTCCAGAACATCGACCAGGACGTTGGTATCAACCAGCAACATCAGCCCTCACCACGCAGCAATGCCATCAGATCAGCGGTCCGCCATTTGACGTCGGCCTTGCCGCGCACCGCATCGAAACGGTCGGGTTTGCGGCTAGGGCGCGCGCCTACTTTGTGAATCACCACCTCGCCTGCACGATTAACAGCAAAGTCCACGCTGCAACCGGGTGCCAGGCTGAGCGCATCGCGAATCCGCTTGGGGATGGTGACTTGACCCTTCACGGTGAGCGTCGTCGACATCGAGTATCTCCTTGTGTATTACGGTTATTGTTATTGTAATACTCTTCGTGAAAGGTGCGCAACACTCAGCCCGCTAAAACCAGGTCGGCTGTCACAATTTGACGGCCGGCCTCGTCATCTGCCCCCCACATTTCAATTTGCACGCGCAAAAATCTGTGCACGCGCACGCATCTGGTGCGATGGGTGCCAGAGATTTCACTCCCCTACCGGTTTCCGGCGACCGGATTGTAGGGAGTCACCGTCACGACTGTCACGACCGTCACAGTCGAACCAAAACATCAGCACCGCCGTGACGGTTGTGACGGTTGTGACGGTTGTTTGAGAGTTATCTCGCCGGGAAAGGTATGCCCATTATCACCTTCGGCAAATTTGCCGGAGGTGATGCACCGGTACATCGCGAAAATGGTTACCCGGACCGGCATCGAACGTGGCCTGCAAGCCAAGCGATTGATGACAATATTTCGCGAATGTTTTTGGCCCGCTGCGTTGAACTATAAATCCGCGGCCGTGAATAGCAACCAGCCACAGATAAAAAAAATCCCAACCGATAAGGGTTGGGACTTTGAGTATTGGTGGGGCGGGGGGAATTGAACCCCCAGCCCTGAGCGCCGCGCCAGTGCTACATCCGGAAGAAAAATAGGTCGGTCCGAATTAGGAAATACCCCCAGATATACCCCTGACGCGATTGGATGGCATTGGACGTAGATATATTCGCCTCGGCGCTTGAAATAAAATCATCGTTCATCGCGGTCACCACCGCGCCTGTAGTCATCGCGGATGCTGTGCCTCTCACAATATCCGAGATCATCGTTTCAATCATATTGACGATGCTGCGCTAGGCCTTTTGGCTAGCCATGGTTTTCTCAAGCGGTGCTTATACTGTGAGTGCACTGCGGTTAGCGCAATCCAAATGAATGATCCAGCCTCTATCTAGGAGGGAATACATGGCGGGGCAATATTCGCATTTGCAATTCTTTCGACATACCCCCAATGCTTTGTTGGGCCGCTACTTTCACGAAAAGCATGGAGTCCTGCAGGAAATCGCGTTCGACAAACTGAAAGAAGCCGAGGTAGACCCTATCTTCCAAGGTTTTACGTCCTTACCTGAGGATAAGCAGGCGCAGATCGAGGCCGAATGCCAGGACATTGACGCCATGGCCTGTCAGGGAGGCGTGAAGGCGCTCGCGGACGAAGCGGACTTTCACCAAGACACGGCATTCCCGGTTGCCATTTCCAATATCGACGGATTTCACGCGGCGGTGATGTGGGCATTCCTGGACCACACAAGCTATTGGGCAGGCGCGACTCTATTTCTGCAGGCAGACAACATATCCGAATCGCTTTGGAAAAAGCGGAACGACTTACCGCACCTGCCTCCCCATGTGGAGGACGAAGACAGGGAGCGGCTTGCAAAAGCCATTAGCCATCATTTTCACACCAAGGAAGGGCGGGGCCGCAACTGCAAGGTAGAAATTTTTCGTCGGCACGAGAAAGAATATTTCTTCGCGTACCCCGAGGACTTTGCGCAGTCAGGCATGGAGTGGGTGCGCGATTCCCTTTCTTCCCGCGCCCTGCATCCTGCGTTCGAGATCATCTTTGTATATTCGAGGGCCGAGGGCTCGCTCGATATTTATGCGCCGCGCAACACTACGGCCGTGCCCGAGCTGCAACAGATTTTCGCTAAGGTCATTCTCAAGCTCGATGAGCTGAACGAATTTGAGGGTGACAATCGCGTCTATGCCTTGGATGGACTGGCAGATCGGGACTTTGTATTTAAGTACCCGACAGACTGCGGCATAACGAATGTGACCGTGCGTCTTCTTCGCTTGAGTCTTAAAACTGGCAAGAAACATCGCGTTACCGTGGAGGTGGACCCTGCGGGAGAACCGAAGTCGGTTTATGACCTGCTGGATAAAATCAATGCACCGCCGTTTCACGTCACCCAAGCCGAGATCAAAGTTACGTTTGCGCCCACACCTGGTACACGGGGGCGCACGCGCAGCTTCAAGATCAGTTATCCGAACTGGTGCGGTCTACGCCATGACGGGCGGGACTTGATTATCCGCAAGATGCTTACCGATTCGGGCATCGAGCCGATGGAGCCCGAAACAGACGAGGAAGGCAGCGACAAATGACGTTGCAGGATGTGCTGCTAGAGCTTGTCCAGCGGCTCGGTTCGGGGCGCGACACTACCATCGCGTGGGAACAGGTGCGGGAATGGCCGAAAGGCGCGATTGAAGTTTTTCAGGAAGCCGGGTGGCTTAAGCCTTCCGTGGCGGCTTCGGCTGTGGAATGCCCAGGCTGTGAGCAAAACTGTTTCATGCCTGTGCATGTGCTGTCCTCGCAAAACTTGCAACCTGCACGGGCGTATGTGGCCTGCGACAAGCGCGATGACATCGGGCGGGTGACTATCAGTATGCCGCGGTTGCGACAATGGCAGATCACGGAATCGCAGGTTGCGCGCTGGCTTTCCGAATCGCTCGGGTTGAAAGGAAAGCCCGATCAGGACAAGACAAGCGGAGTCTTCGCGCTCGGGAGCTTTCAAGGAAAGAAGCGACTGGGCGCTCTGGAATTCGAGATTGCCGAATCGGCTTGTCTCAAATCATCCGGGCATTCGCTCCCCTTACTCCAGATTGTCAGTGTCAAAAGGAATCAGCTGAGTATCGACCGGGGTGCAGTGGTGGACTTGGTGGACTTGCCGCCAGCATTAGAATCTAAAGGCGGTGACGAACCGTCTACGGCACGGAGCAAGGCGCGAAGGCGTGTCGTTCCTATCAAGAATGGGAATCGGAAAACGGACTCGAACGTCGGGTCTGCTGAGTGGCGTAGGCAGACTGCGCGGGCTGCTGCGAACGCGAAACACGATCAACCAGGTGGCAGTCGAGACAAGCAAAAAAAGATACAAGATATTTGGGGAATGGGGAAATATTCGTCTCGCGATATTTGTGCTGAGCAGGAATGTGCAGCACTCGGAATGTCCTTTTCTGCTGCGAGGAAAGCACTCAGAAACAAGCGCAGCCCATAAATTCCGGTTAGCCGCTGCTTAGCACAGGCTAGCCGATGCTACGCACAGGGTCTTCGCGGGGGCAAGCGCAGAGATAACAATCGCACCATGTTCAATACACCTACGAGGTGAAACATGGCGCAAAGCGAACTTCCAGAAACCGGTTTCGTCCGGCTTTCGACCCTGCTGCAACTTATTCCTGTCTCCAAAAGCACCTGGTGGGCCGGAGTCAAATCTGGTCGCTATCCGCAACCCGTTAGGACCTTGGGACTGCGCATCACGGCATGGCGCGTTGAGGACATTCGCGCCTTACTCAGCAGTCGCCAACATAGGCGACAGACGGGACTTTGAAGAATGAGCGAACGAGATGTGGCATTTGCTGGAGCTTGGAGAGCTGCTCCTCGATCTTGTCGCGCAATTTTTCACCCTTCAGCAGAGGACGCCTAGCC
>JANXRV010000101.1:0-18833 GCA_025356665.1 Pseudomonadota bacterium | reverse complement strand
AGGTGATCGACGACATCGAGGTCGTTTCCACGGGCTCGCTCGGTCTCGACATCGCCCTCGGCGTCGGCGGCCTGCCGCGCGGCCGGGTGGTCGAGATCTACGGGCCGGAGTCGAGCGGCAAGACCACCCTCACGCTGCAGGTCATCGCCGAGATGCAGAAGCTCGGCGGCACCTGCGCCTTCATCGACGCCGAGCACGCGCTCGACGTGCAATACGCACAGAAGCTCGGCGTCAACCTGCAGGAGCTCCTCATCAGCCAGCCCGACACGGGCGAGCAGGCGCTCGAGATCGTCGACGCGTTGGTGCGCTTAATGTTGGCGGTGAGCTTGCGCAGCGCCTGGCTCATCAGCCTGGCTTGCAGGCCCATTTGCGGCTCGCCCATCTCGCCCTCGATTTCGGCCTTGGGCGTGAGCGCCGCGACCGAGTCGATGACGATGACGTCGATGGAACCGGAGCGCACCAGCATGTCGGCGATCTCAAGCGCCTGCTCGCCGTTGTCCGGTTGCGAGATCAAGAGGTCGTCGACCTTGACGCCCAGCTTGCCGGCGTACTGCGCATCGAGCGCGTTCTCGGCGTCGATGAAGGCCGCGGTGCCGCCCATCTTTTGCATTTCGGCGATCACTTGCAGCGTGAGCGTGGTCTTACCCGATGATTCCGGGCCGTAGATCTCGACCACGCGGCCGCGCGGCAGGCCGCCCACGCCAAGCGCAATGTCAAGGCCGAGCGAACCGGTGGACACCACGGCGATGTCGGGCACCACCTCGGAATCCATGCGCATAATGGACCCTTTGCCAAATTGTTTTTCGATTTGCGCCAGCGCGGCAGCGAGGGCTTTTGATTTGTTTTCGTCCATGGGGATATGTCCTTTTTTGTCTTTCAGCAATGTCAGCATGTTTGTCTCCATTCTCGCATAAACGGTACGGCCGTCTTCCGGGTTGACTGTTCCTGCCAACGAATTTTTTGCTGCCGGGGCCGTGGTAACACATAAAATCTGGCAAGCCTTGACAGCCGAACGAACGTTCGGTAATGTACCCCCATGGCTGACGATAATCAATATCTTTTAAAACTTCAGGACTACTACGCCAAGCACCGCGTGATGCCTTCCTACGCGACGCTGGGCGAGCTGGTGGGCCTGTCCTCCAAAGCTTCTGTGGCCGAACTGGTGCTGCGCCTCAAGGCCGAGCGTCTCGTTGAGAGCACGCCCGATCGCAGGCTCAAACCGGGCAAGCGCTTTTTTGAGCGCAGCCTTGAAGAGAGTGTGCACGCGGGCATGCCGCACCCAGCCTTCGACTCGCGCCCCGATTCGGTGTCCATCGACGACTACCTCGTCTATCACCCGTCCAAGACCACGCTGATCACCGTCAAGGGCGACTCCATGATCAACGCCGGCATACACGACGGCGACATCGTGGTGGTTGAAAAACGCGCCACGGCAAACGTGAACGACCTTGTTGTGGCGATTGTCGAAGGTGACTTCACCTTAAAGCGCCTCGGCCGCGAAAAGGGCCGCATGGTGCTGATCCCCGAGAACAAGGCCTACCCGACCATCCGGCCCAAGGAAGACCTGGAGATTTTCGGCGTCGTTGTGGGGCAATTCAGGCGTTACCGCTAGCCGCCCCCGCCTTCAGCCTCAATAACAGGCTGAAGAAGAGCGACTGGCGCGGCTTTAGGGCTACTTAGCCAATCGGGCAGACTGAAAAAGTGGGCGAACCGCATGCCTCCTAAAATCAGGGCACTCGTCGCCGAACTGCAGCAAGCAGGATTCGTCGACCGCGGCGGCAAAGGCAGCCACCGCAACTACGTCCACCCGAAAGTGGCCAAACCCATCACAATATCGGGTGCGCTTGGCGATGACGCAAAGCAGTATCAGGTCCGCGCGGTGAAGCGCGCCCTTGAGGAGTCAAAAACATGAAGGAAAGCACGAGATACGCAAAGATTGTCGAGTGGTCTGAGGAGGATCACTGCTACGTCGGCAGTTCCCCCGGGCTGATACATGCCGGATGCCACGGCACGGACGAGAAAGCCGTTTTTGCCGAGCTGTGCCAAATCGTCGAAGAAGCCATTGCGATTTACCATAAGGACGGCAAACCACTTCCGCCGGCGACCTCGGGACGCGACCTCGCCAACAAGTTGCAGAACGTCGCTTAGCCGGACTCCCTCGGGCATCGTCCGGAAAGCCCCGACTGGCGCGGGTTTCCAGCCGGTCATGCCACTGCGTAGACAGCCTGCGGCTGTGCGATGCGATCCGCCGGACTGACCACGCCGCGCCCGCCTTTGTTCATGACGTGGGTGTAAATCATGGTGGTCTCGACACTGGCGTGGCCGAGCAACTCCTGCACCGTGCGAATGTCGTAGCCGCCCTCGAGCAAATGCGTGGCAAAGGAGTGGCGCAGCGTGTGGCAGCTCACGTGCTTGGTAATACCGGCGGCATGCACCGCGAGCTTCACCCCTCGGATGAGGTAATTCTCATAGACGTGGTGGCGGCGAATTACACCGGTGCGCGGGTCGACCGAGCGTTTGCAAGAAGGGAAGGCGAACTTCCAACCCCACTCGTAGGCGGCACGCGGGTACTTGCGATACAGCGCATCGGGTAATTCGACATCACCAAAACCCTCGGCCACGTCGCGCTCGTGCAGCAGCTTTGCCCCTTTAAGATGTTCTTGCAACGGCGCCACCACCGCCTGGGGAAGCATGGTGACGCGATCCTTGCCGCCCTTGCCGTCACGCACGAGAATCTGCCGGTAGCCAAAATCGATGTCCTTGACGCGCAGCTTCAGGCATTCGCGCAGGCGCAAGCCCGCACCGTAAAGCAGGTTTGCCATCAGCCACTTGTCGCCCTGCATGCGGCCCAGAACAAGGCGCACTTCGTCGACGGTGAGAACGGTGGGGCGGCGGGCGGGACGCTTCGGCCGCTCAAGCCCGTCCAACCACGCCATTGGTAAAAGCAAGACCTCCTTGTAAAGGAACAACAACGCGGCAAGTGCCTGACTTTGCGTTGCCGCAGCCACCTCGCGCTCACGGGCAAGATAGTTCAGAAACGCCGTCACTTCGGGCGCACTCATATGCGCCGGATGGCGCTTGTCATGGAAATAAATGAAACGCCGGATCCAGTGAACGTAGGTATCCTCGGTACGCAAACTGTAATGCCGCCGGCGTATGACATCGCGCACCTGCTCGATCAGGCGCTTCGGAGGCGATTCAGCCGGCCCGGACACTTCGTCATCCATTACTCCCCCTTCCCAAAATACCCAAGCCATTTGGTCTAGTCAGTAGTCAGGGGTTTAACGAACCGCGAGACTTAAAAGATGACAGCAGGCGAGAGACAGGCGCACAATAACCAGCAGCAGGTGCAAAACTGTCAACTAATTTGTCACCTAAATTTTGTCAACTAAAAAGTCAACTAACATACGTTAGAACTCAAGGGGAACTTTTATGGAGGCGCAAGACTCAGCTCAGAAACCACAATCCGTCAAGACGGCTGTAAACCTTCTTTGGGCATCTTTGGCAGTCGGGTTAGTCAAAATGCTGATGGACCTCTCAAACCTCAGTGCGATAGCACCCGCAGCGTTCACAAATTTTGTACTGATCTTTGTTTTTGCCTTTATCGCGTTTCTGATCTTCAAGATTTCGGCAGGAAGAAATTGGGCACGAATTACGTTTCTCGTTCTGTTCGTTATCGGCATGCTGCCAACATTGCCATTAATGTTGGGCGAGTTTTCCCGGGCGCCGGTAGTCGGTGCACTTTCTGTAGCGCAGGTTGGTCTTCAGGTTTACGCCCTGTTCTTATTGTTCACCCAGCCCGGAAGCGCCTGGTATCGAAAGGCCGCCGCAACTTGAGTTCTAACATGGCGCTCAACCTCGCTCCCTTCAGTCGCTGGACGCTGCGCGATAAAGCCGCGCAGCGCCGGTTAGCTCTACGTTAGCCACCACCAGAAACACCTACGTTCCTTCTCGCTGTAGACTATCAACCACTCTCGCATCGGAGGCACACACATGGATTCCACGCACGTCATTGTTGACCGCGACATTCTTGGTGGGACACCGGTTTTCGCCGGGAGTCGTGTGCCAATTAGAGTGCTTTTTGAGCACCTCGAAGCAGGCGACTCGCTGGAGGTATTTCTCCAAGACTTCCCATCTGTGAGTAGGGAGCTAGCGGTACGCGTTTTGGAAGATGCCCGCGTTGCCCTGACGCCCGATGCGCATCCTGCTTGACGAATCGGTTCCCGGTCGTCTTGGTCCGCTATTGGTGGGGCACTTCGCGAACTCGGTTCAACGGATGGGCTGGGCTGGAATCAAGAACGGGAGACTATTAGCGCTTGCAGCCGCCGACTTTGATGTCTTGCTCACCGCTGACAGAGGTATCGAGTACCAGCAGAATATCTCCACGCTGCCAATTGCCGTGCTCGTCGTGTTGGCAAGAAGCAATCGCATGGAAGACATTGCTCCTGCTGTGCCTGCAATTCTCGCAGCACTCGCCGAGCTTCAGCCGCGCACGCTACGAAAAGTTGATGGCTAACACGGCGTTCCACCGGACGGCTTCGCCGCGCGGTGAACTTGATCGTTAGCCGTCAGGACCGCCTCGAATGTCTTCTCTCGCATCATTGCTCACTGAAGTCCGCGCATGCGTGCTTTGCGCCGAGCACCTGCCGCTGGGCCCACGCCCGGTCGTTCAGGTGCACCCGTTGGCCCGCATCCTGATCGCAGGTCAAGCACCGGGCAGGAAGGTTCACGAGACGGGCGTGCCGTTCAACGACGCAAGTGGTGACAGGCTGCGCACGTGGTTGGGTATCTCGCGCGAGGTGTTCTACGACGCCAAGCAAGTTGCCATCCTGCCCATGGCCTTCTGCTTCCCCGGAACGGGCAAGGCTGGAGACCTACCTCCACGGCTCGAATGCGCGCCGGCGTGGCGGGCAGCGTTGCTGTCGCGCCTGAAGAACCTCAAACTCACACTGGTGATCGGGCAGTACGCGCAGGCTTATCACCTTCCGAACGAAGCCGCAAGTGTCACCGAGGCGGTTCAGGCATGGCGGAAGAACTGGCCCCACACTGTTCCCTTGCCTCATCCTAGCCCGCGCAATAATCTGTGGCTCAAGCGCAATCCATGGTTCGAGAAAGAACTCATTCCTGTCCTTCGAACCCGAGTATCGAAGGTGCTCGCACATGACGGCTAACCCGGCGGTCGACCTCGCTCCCTTCGGTCGCTGGACGCTGCGCGATAAAGCCGCGCAGCGCCGGTTAGCTCTTCGTTAGGCCTTTCACCAATGCCCCTTGCGTAACAATTATATTGTAAATACAATTTGCTCGTGACTACCTGGGACGAGCCAAAGCGCCGCAGGAACATTAAGGAGCATGGACTCGACTTCGTCGGCTGCGACGCCATATGGGATCAATTCACCATCACACGCGAGGATGTTCGTCAGGCGTACGGTGAGAAGCGGCTGGTTGCTTTCGGGTTACTGGACAGTGAAGTGGTTGTGATGGCGTACACCGAGCGACGTACTGGTCCTCACATTATTTCTTTGCGCAAGGCGGAAAAATATGAAACACGCTACTACTTTGAAAATACCAAAAACTACTTCAAATAAGCGGGTTGATCCGGATAACCCCCCATGGTCTGAAGAAATGCTTGGACCACCGGTCCTAAAGCGCGGTCGTGGTCCACAGAAAGCTCCGACCAAAGTGCTGACTACTGTCCGCCTCGATCCTGACGTGCTCGCCTTTTTCAAGGCACAGGGAAGCGGTTATCAGACTCGAATTAACGATGAATTGCGCAAGATAGTGACGAGAGGTCTAAGCGCACGTTCAACGCGGACGCGCGCGAAACCGGCGCGCGCCGGTTAACGTGAACGTTATGCGTCTTGAAATTCCACCTCCAATCGGTCGAGGCAATCCATGGCAATGCTGAATCGCACCAAAGAGAATCCCTGGCAGCTCAAGACGCCACCGGGTACGTCGGAGTACACAATGCATGTCGAAGAGAGAGATGGAAAAAAGGTCTTGGCGTGTACTGTTGGAAAGACCATCCTGTTCTATGACGCCCGCTGCATCGACGATCTGCACAAAATGCTCAAGTCCACAGGCGATTGGGTAGAGCTCGGAGGTGCCGATGAACAGAAGCCGGCAAAAGAAGGCACAGTTGAATTTTGGGGACGTGATCCAACCAATCCAGTCGGTGGTTGGTACGGCCTGAAAAAAGGGTTGCGCGGGCGCTTTGGCGTCTACGTTCCACCCTTGATGGAGGAACTGGGTCTTTGTGAGCTCGAGCACAATCCAAAGAACAATCGCATCCGTGCGAAGTAAGCCGCATAACAAGCCGCTGCAAGCGACGCGCCATCAGCGGCTTTCATTAGTTCCACCGCTGCGCTGGGCGCGCGCCTGAGCGGAAACCTTAGACAGCAACAACTGCAGGAACGGAGCGTCCGGCAAATAGTATTGACATGGGGAGGGACACGACCGAGAACCAGACATCTGCGCCACGCTGGCTAAACGGACTCTTGGCGTTGTGCGTGGTCGCCATTTCTACCGCCGTGGTATGTCGGCTTGTTTGGCACGTGGAACATGAATGGGTGCAGATTGATGCTCGTGGCGCTCCCAAGCTTCCGGACGACACCGTCATCCCTCGCATTTTCGACCGCCGAACCGGGGAGCTTTGTCAATACGCCGGTGCCGGTGCTACGAAGGAATACACCTCCCAGTTTTCTCGTGGGCCTTGGGTCTGTTTTCCAGGACCAGCGTCGTAGAGGCTCTATGGCCAAGCAATGTTAATTGGAAGAAAAGTTGCTATCTAACCACCGCATCGAGACGGCCTGTCGCCAGCGTCGCTTCCGGCGCGGAGTCTGGCTCCTTGATATGCTGATCAAAGGAAAGTCAGCGAAATACTTAGAATGCTTGGTGACGATGGCTGGTTTCTGGTGGTTACGCGAGGCAGACACCGGCAATTCAAGCATTCTTCAAAACCTGGCCGTGTCACCGTCCCGGGGAAACCAAGCGATGACTTGGCACCCGGCACACTAAACAGTATCCTGAAGCAGTCTGGTCTGAAGAAGTGAGGCTCCTATGCGCTATGCAATAGTGATCGAGAAAGCCGAGGGCAATTTCTCGGCTTACGTGCCAGACCTGCCAGGGTGTGTCGCGACAGGTGCCACCGTGGAGGAAGCGGAATCACAAATCCGCGAAGCGATCGAATTCCATCTCGATGGCATGCGCGAAGATGGGGTCGCCATTCCGCAACCGGCAAGTCGTGTTGAGTACGTCGATATTGCGGCATAACCCGGCAACGCACCGGACGCGCGTGAGTCACCGCGCCAATAGCTGACCAGCGCACACGCGCCGGTGGTTTCCACGTTGGGTGGCAAGATTTGAACAGGCGTAGAATGCTAGAAACTGTCGAGGTGGCACATGAATTTCACGATTGAGCACGAACGCGAAGAAGATGGTCGCTGGCTCGCGGAAGTCCCTGAGCTTGCTGGCGTTCTCGCCTATGGAGCCACTGCTGACGAGGCTATGGCAAAAGCTGCATCGCTCGCTTTGCGGGTGCTCGCCGAACGTCTCGACAATGGCGAGGCCAAACCCCAATCCATCTCGATCGGAATCGTGGCTGCATGACATCTTGGCCTTCGTCCAAGGCTCGGGCGGGTACTCTCCTCCCTCTATCGAATTGGCTGGACGCTCAAGCGCCAATCGGGTTCTCATAAAACCCTTTCCCGGCCTGACTGGCCTGATTTCGTGTTCGCCTTCCATGATGGTGAAGAAATCGGCCCGCGCATGCTTGCCCGAATCGCAAGACATACCGGATTGAGACCTGACGACCTTTGGCCAGATCGTCTTGCCACCCAAGCGCGCCGTCGAGCCCGACGTGCAGGAAACGACAAGTGGCTCACAGCGAACGTTATGCGGTACGGGATACCGGGCGACATTCGTCGCACAATTTTTTGTCAGTCAATTACGGCAAAGGAATGAATATGCGTCGGTTTAAGGTTTTCCTGGCGGTTCCGCTATTCGTTTGGATCGCCGCCGGTTTTGCACCGATAGCCGCAGCGCAGCAGGTCCCGACGGGCACCCGCGAGTTGCCATCGCGCGTGATCCCGGTACCCGATACGGTCAGCCCGCAGATGCAGGCGGTTATTGCCCGGCCGTTCGATCCGAGCTTCAATCTCGTGCCGCAAACCACTGCTGAATGGAAGGCGAGAGTCGAAAAGGTGGCGCTTGCCACGGTGGCGGGGCTACCAAAGCTGCGCGAGGCGCTCGGCGTTACGGTACAGCCCGCCACCATGGCAGGCGTGAAGGTCTTTATCGTCACCCCAAAGGCGATCGCGCCGCAGAACCGCGACCGCGTGCTGATGCATCTGCACGGCGGCGTCAGGGTGTTTGGCCCCGGCGAGTCGGGAACACGTGAGGCAATCCTGATGGCCGGCTTCGGCGGTTTCAAGGTGATATCCGTCGACTACCGTATGCCGCCGGATTTCCCTTTTCCCGCCGCGCTCGATGATGCCGTGGCGGTGTATCGAAACATTCTGCAGACGACCGGGGCGAAGAACGTCGGCATCTTCGGCACCTCTGCGGGCGGCAGCCTGACGATCACCACCTTGCTACGCGCAAAAATGGAAGGTTTGCCGATGCCGGGCGCTATCGCGCCCGGTACTCCGACAGTGGATCTGACCAAGACGGGCGATACATTGTTCACCAACGCAATGCTCGACAACGTCCTGGGTACGCAGGATGGCTTCATACGCGCAACAGCGCTGCTCTACGCCAACGGGCGCGACCTGAAAGATCCGCTGCTGTCGCCGATCTACGGCGACGTGCGGGGTTTTCCGCCCACTATTGTGACCAGCGGTACGCGGGACCTATACCTGTCTAACTCAGTGCGCATGCACCGTAAGCTCCGCGCTGCCGGCGTTGAGGCGGTGTTGCAAATGTGGGAAGGTCAATCTCATGCCCAATACATGAGCGACATCAGCGCACCGGAGGTGAAGGAGTACCACGACGAGGTCGCCCGCTTCTTCGACCTGCATCTGGGGCGGTGAGCTTTAGTCCTTGCGATCCGCCAGAGGGCGCAAATGCCAGATAACTTTAAATGCAAGGGCCGGGCGAAAGAGGACTTGATGTTTTCGTTGATCAGCGCGCGCGGTTGATTATCACGTTTAGGAGGCTCTGATGCCGGCCAGAAACGAGTGGTGGCGATGAAGGTCACGGAAATCTGGCGATATCCGGTCAAGACGATGGCTGGAGAGAAACTGCAACGAGCAGGCTTGGGGTCTCTCGGTATCGAAGGTGATCGCGTCGTCCATGTCGAGAACGACAAGGGACGGGTGATCACTTCCCGTTCACATCCGCGCTTTCTGGGCCATAAGGGCTCGCTGGACGCGCATGGCGACATCAATGTGGACGGGCGGCCTTGGGATAGTCCGGCCGTTGCAGCTGAGGTGATGGACATTGCCGGTCCGGGCGCAAAACTTGTGCGCTGCGACGGTGCCGAGCGCTTCGACGTGCTGCCCTTGCTGGTGGCCACCGACGGCGCAATCGCAGCCTTCGGCCATGACCATCGCCGCTTACGGCCAAACATCGTGATTGGCGGCGTCGAGGGCCTTAGCGAAGGTGAGTGGCCGGGCGCGTGCCTGCGAATCGGCAAAGTCCTCATTGGTGTGCAGGACCTGCGTCTGCGCTGCATCATGACTTCATTTGACCCCGACACCCTGGTCCAGGATAAGGACATCACGCGCGGCATCTATAAGCGCTTCGACGGCAAGCTCGCGCTCAACTGCTTCGTGATCGAACGTGGCGAGATTGCCGTTGGCGACGAAGTCAATCTGGAGCGGGGGCGTACCGGCGCAGGATCTGCGGCGTTCATTGAGTAGACTGGTCATGGCCGCCGCAGAGCAATACGTTAGGCTATTGCAGAAAAGGAGATTGCTGAATGACTTTATTCCGTGGTGGCTGTCTATGTGCTGCCGTGCGCTATGAAACGACCTCTGATCCTTTGAACCAGAGGGTATGTCACTGCAGGGCTTGTCAAAAAGTTATCGGCGCCGCTTTCAACGCCCGCGTACTCATGCGCATCGAGCATGTTGTTATTTCCGGCCCAATCAGCACATTTCACTCATCAGAAACGCTTGAGCGCGGTTTTTGTTCACATTGCGGTTCTAGCATTTTTTCGCGGCGTATTTCTGCCGGCGTCATCGGCTTGACAGTCGGCAGCCTCGACGAGCCGTCGCTGTTCAAACCCGACATGCACTTTTGGGTATCTTCAAAGCAAGCATGGCTAACAATCGCAGATAACCTGCCTCAATATCCAGAAGGTCCGCCATCGTTGGGTTATAAACCATGAGTCGTTACATTGGGTGGTGCGACTGGGCCCGCAGCGCGCACCCTGGGCTGACGTCTGTATCGCCATCGCCGCCAATGTCTGGGTGCTCGCCGGCCTTATTGGGCGCTTCATTGCAGGAGAAGCACGCCCGCCCCCTGGTAGTGAACCAGTAAAATAGTGAGCCGGTAAAGCTGCAAAGCGCCGAGACAGCGGACCGGCAAGGCGTCGCAGCCACTACAATAGCGGTCTGCGTTCGTACCGCCTTGGCACCAACCGCGCACCACCGCCCTCATGCCATTCCACCATGCCCTCCGGCAACAAGACTAAGCCTGCCAGCCCCGCCCCGGCTCTGACGCCGCGCCTTATGGCGCTGCTCGCGGTGACGATGTTCGCCTGCTCGGGGACGATCCACTTCCAGACGCCCATGCTCACCAGCATGGGGGCGGAGTTCGGCGCCGATGCCGCAGCCACCGGCTGGGTGGCGACGCTGTCTTTTGCCGGCTTTCTTGCCGGCACGGTTTTTCTGGTGCCGCTGGGCGATCGTTTCGACAAGCGCAAACTCTTTCTGGCGCAGTTTGCGCTGACCATATTGGCGCTGCTGGTGATGGCCGGCGCCCCCAGCCTCGCCATGCTCGCCGGCGCATCGTTTGTGCTGGGGATAGGCTGTTCCTCCTCGAGCCAGAATGTCATTCCCATGGTCGCCGAAATGACCCACGTCAGCAACCGCGGCCGCACCGTTGGAACGCTCCTGACCGGGCTGTTCACCGGCATTTTGTTCGCGCGTGTCGCCGGCGGCTTTGTCGCGGCGGGCCTGGGCTGGCGCTGGATGTATGTGTTTAGCGCCGCCACGCTGCTGCTGCTCTTGCCGGTGCTCTACCGGCACCTGCCCAGTTCGCCGGCCACCACCGGGCTGAATTATTTCGCGCTGCTGCGTTCCATCGGCGCGCTGCTGCGCGAGCACGCGGCGATGCGCCGCGTTGCCATCATCCAGTTGATGCTGGGCATGACCTACGGCGGGTTCTGGGCGACCATCGCAACGATGCTGCTCCAATACCACCAGTTCGGGCCGGCACAGGCTGGCTTGATGGGCATACCAGGGGCCGCCGGGATACTGATCGCACGACCTGCCGGGCGCTGGATGGACAGGCGCGGCGTAACGCCGGTGGTGACCACCGGCATCTGCCTGGTGATCGCCGCCTATGTGAGTTTTGCCTTTGCCGGCAGCCAGGTCGCCGCCGTAGTGGTCGGGGCGATACTGCTCGACTGCGGCTTGCGCGCCGCCATGGTCGCCAATCAAACCCTGATCAACACCATCGCGCCTGAGGCGCGCAGCCGCTCAAACACGATTTTTTCGGCATCGGTGTGGGGCGGCAACGCGGTGGGTGCGTTTGTTGCCAGTATGGCGCTGGCACAATCGGGCTGGCTCGCGGTGTGCGGCATCATCGTCTGCGCACCGGTGCTGGCGCTCCTGGTGCAATGGCGCAGCGCGGGTCGCGCCGCCTAAGGCCGCTAGTGCAAAAGGCCACTAGTGTAAATAAGGCTTTTTGAGAAAGTCCTGCCGGTCACCGGAGCGCACCGACAGGCGCAGCACATCGCCGGCACGCCCCACCGTCAGGGGCACCTGCACGCCGGCCGCGCCCAGTTGCCAGACCTTGCGAAAAAAATCCGCCTGCCCCTTCACCCGCTCACCGGCGACCTCAATCAACAGGTCGCCCGCCTGCACGCGGTCGCGCTCGGCCGGCCCGCCGGCGGCCAACCCGGTCACCAGCAATTGCCCGTTTGATTCGGCGGCGTAAAGGCCCAGCCAGGGGCGCGGCGGACGCCGCGGACGGCCAAATTTAAGCATGTCAGCGAGTATCGGTTCGAGCAGGTCAATGGGTACGACCATGTTTCCCTGGGTCGCTTTGCCTGCCTCGCCCTCTTGCAGCAGCAGCGAGCCGATGCCGCACAACAGGCCGTGCTCGTCGATAAGCGCGGCCCCGCCCCACTGCGGATGCGCCGGTGAAGTGAAGATCGCCTCATCGAGCACGTACTCCCAGGCACCGGCGAATTCGCGCTTGTCGCTGACGCGTGCCGCCAGCGCATGGCCGCGTCCGCCGTGCCCGGCCAGGACCACTTCATCGCCGGGCATGCAACTGGCGGAGAAACCGCGTTTGAGCGGCGTGGCATCGAGCCGCCCGAGCGGCTGCACCAGCCCCAGGCCGGTGGCCTGGTCGTAACCGAGCGGGTGGCCCGCCACAACCTGGCCGCGCTGCGTGGTGATCCAGACCGTGGTCGCCTCGGTGATGAGGTAGCCTATGGTCAGCACCAGCCCATCGGGCCCGATGACCACACCGTAGCCGGAGCGCTCGGTGCCCAGCACACCGGCGGTGAACGCATCGGCCGGCACCTCGGCCCGCAGCAACACCATGGCATCGAGCGCAACATCCAGGTCGTAGCCCAGTTCGTCCGCCTTGGGCTGCATTGCGGACGAGAACGCCCACTCGCGACCGGCGGCCATCAGGTGCGCCCGCGCGCGCCGGCGCAGGGTGAGAACTGGCGCACAAGGCCGAGGGCACGATGTGACCGAATTTGAAATTTTTCTGGCATGGGAATGTGGCGTAGCTGTTGCAAATAAAAAGACGCCTGCGAGAATAACGCAGATTGGCCGTGCACCACACATCAAGCACGCTCATTTTGCGGACAGGGCGCTCAACGCACCATTCGCACCATTCGCACCATTCGCGCCATTCGCGCCATTACCGTTAAAATAGCCGCTCAGCGCCGGCGTTTGCCCGTTTGTCTGTTTTGCCGCCGGTTCCTTCGCAATCGGGTATTCACACGCCACACGCTGCGCGCCCCGCCCAAGCCAGTTCGCATTCATATCCCCCTGCAACCCCCACACTCCGATCGACCTCTCATGACACGACACACCATACGCCGCGAGGACGCACGCCTGCTTACCGGCCGCGGCCACTACACCGCCGACACCAACCTGCCCGGACAATTGCACGCCGCGGTGCTGCGCGCAGACCGCCCGCACGCGGTCATTGTCGCCATCAACACCGAGGCCGCGCTTGCCATGCCCGGCGTGCACTGCGTCCTCACTGCGGCCGATCTCGAGGCTGCGGGCTGGCAGTCCATGCCCGGCGGTGTGCCCTTCGAGGGCATCGGTGGCATGAAAATCAACAAGCCCTTCTGGCCGGCCCTCGCCAGGGGACGCGTGCACTTTGTCGGCCAGCCGGTCGCTCTTGTCGCCGCTGATACGGTAGCGCAGGCGCAGGATGCCGCCGAAGCCATCATGGTCGAGTACGAGGACCTGCCCGCGGCCATCGGCTTCGAGGCGGCAACGCGCCCCGGCGCGCCGCAATTGCACGCCGAGGCGCCCGGTAACCTCGCCTTCGAATATGAGTCGGGCGATGCCGCCGCGGTGGACGCGGCGTTTGCGCGCGCGACAATGCGCAGCCAGATCACCTTTGAGAGCCAGCGCATCGTCGGCGCGCCGATGGAGCCGCGCGCATTCCTGGCCGAATGGAAAGACGGCACGGTGGTGGTGAACACGCCAAGCCAGGGCATGAACGGCATGCGCACCCACATCGCACAGGTCACCGGCCTGCCCGAGACGGCGATTCGTGTCGTCACCGGCGATGTCGGCGGCAGCTTCGGCCTGCGCAGCCACGTCTACCCGGAACACTTCGCCGTGATGCTGGCGGCAAAAAAACTCAATCGCCCGGTGAAATGGGTGGCGCTGCGTGCGGAACTGTTTTTGTCCGAAAACCACGGCCGTGCATTGTCGCTGACCGGCGAACTGGCCCTGGACAAAGAAGGTAATTTCCTCGCCATGCGCTGGCAAGACCGCGCCGACCTCGGCGCCTACGCCACGCCCTTTGGCACGATGATAGGCAGCCGCAGCCTGTGCATCACCATGGGTGGCATCTACCGCGTTCCGGCGCTCTACGGCCACTGCCGCGTCGCCTACAGCAATGCGGCGCAGGTCTCCTCCTATCGCGGCGCCGGCCGCCCCGACATCGCCTGCGCCGTCGAGTTGCTGGTCGACAAGGCCGCGCACGAGCACGGCTTCGACCCGCTCGCGCTGCGCCGTCGCAACATGGTGCCGGCCGAGGCCATGCCCTACAAAACAGCCAACGGCACGGTCTATGACTGCGGCGAATTCGCCGCGGTAATGGACAAGGCGCTCAAACTGGCCGACTGGGACGGCTTTGCCGCGCGCCGATCGGCGTCCGCGGCCAAGGGCCTGTTGCGCGGCATGGGCATCGCCACCTTCCTTGAAATCAGCGGCGCGGGATGGTCGCCCAAGGACCAGGTGAGTGCGCGCTTCAATGCCAATGGCGACCTACACCTCTTCGCAGCCTCGCAATCCAACGGCCAGGGGCACGAGACCACCTTCACCGGCATCGTCACCGACAAGCTCGGCCTGTCGACCGATGATGCCGCACGCGTCAGCCTGCATGAGGGCGACCCGGACACCGCGCTGGTGGGCAACGGCACGGGCGGCTCGCGCTCCCTCTACGGCGCCGGCAGCGCACTGCAACTTCTGGCGCAAAAAATCATCGACACCGCCATGCCGCATGCGGCGCGCGCCCTCGATGCCGGGAGCGCGGCGGCGGTTACCTACCGCGAGGGCTATTTTCATGCGGGCAACAAGCAGGTCGGCCTGCTCGAGCTGGCAAAAAAACTTGCGCCCGCGGGCGGCGCGGACGGGCATCCGTTCAACTGCGGCGCCGAGGGCACCTATGGCGCAACCTTTCCCAACGGCTGCCACATCGCCGAAGTGGAAATTGACCCGCATACGGGTGTCACCGCCCTACTGTCCTACACCACGGTGGACGATGTGGGTGCGGCCATCGATCACAGCAGCATCGAGGGCCAGGTGCACGGTGGCGTGATGCAGGGCGTGGGCCAGGTGCTCGGCGAAGAGGCCGTCTACGACCAGGAGACCGGACAGTTGCTGTCGGCCAGTTTTCTCGACTACACCATGCCGCGCGCCGACTGGATGCCCAGCATCCGCTGCGACGAGCACAATGTTCCAACCAAGACCAATGCCCTCGGCGCAAAAGGCGTGGGCGAGTCGGGCACCTCCGGTTCGCTGCCGACGGTCATGAACGCCATCATGAACGCGGTTCGCCCGCGCGGGGTGGCGAGGCTGGACATGCCGGTGACGCCGGACAAGCTGTGGCGCGCGCTGCAGCGGGCGACCCCGGCCAAGGCCGCCTAAGACGCACAGAGGCAGTGCCGATTTTAACCATGCCCCCATCCGGAAAGCCGCAGCTGGCGCGGCTTTCCGGCATTTGCGGCGTTTTCGGCGGTCGCGGCATGCAGCCATCGAACCGTGCCTGGTGGCCTGTTCGCCTGCGAGACGGTGTTGCCGCAGCCTTGCGCGTGCTGGCCATGGCGACGCTTGCCATGCTGCCAATCTCTGGCGGCGCATCGTCTCCGGGCAGCAAGGAACCACTGCTGCTCAACACGCTCTCCCACGCCTTTCCCGCCGCGGCCAAAGCATCTTATTTCGAGGACCCCACAGGAAAACTGCGCATACAGGATATGGCCGATCCGGCGCTCAGCGCACAGTTTCGCGCCATAAGCACAGCCGGCGACCCGAATTTCGGATTTTCACACTCCGCCTACTGGTTGGCGCTGCCCCTTAGGCTGGCCGCAGAGGGCCCGCCGCGCTGGCTGCTCGAGGTGGGCTATCCCTCGCTCGACCGCGTCGACGTGTTCACGCCCAGTGCCAATGGCAGTTACCAAGAACAGACGGCCGGCGACCTGCAGCCGTTTGACTCGCGCCCTTATCCGCACCGCAACCTGGTGTTCCCGATAACGCTGGAGCCCGGGCAGACACAAATGGTGTATGTCCGCGTCCTGTCCTCGGGCAGCCTGACCGTTCCGCTGACGCTGTGGCAGCCGGCCGCGCTGGACGCCCACGACCAGCGAACTTATGTGCTGCTGGGTGTTTTCTACGGGGCAATGCTGGCATTGCTTTTCTACAACCTGTTTCTGTATTTTGCGCTACGCGACCCGGTGTTGCTCGCCTACGTCGGCTTTGTCGCCGCCATGACCACCGGAATGCTGGCGCTCAACGGGCTTGGCAACCAGTTCCTGTGGCCGAACTGGCCCGAATGGGGTGACATCGCCCAGCCCTCCGCGCTGGCCATAACCGGGCTTTGCGGCACCCTCTTCAGCCGGCTGTTTCTTGCAACCGCACGCGAGTACCCCGGGCTCGACCGCCTGCTGCTGGCACTTATGGCCATCTTCGCGATTGCCGCGGCCATGCCCGCGCGGTTTGACTACAGTTTGGTCGCCCTGATCACCGGCGTGAACGCGCTTGTTTTCTGCACCGTGGCCATCTATGCCGGCAACACCTGCCGCTGCCCCAGCCAGCCCGACCAGCCCGGCGCGCCGCATCCTGGCGCGCGTTATTTCATCGCCGCCTGGGCGACGCTGTTGCTTGGCACTCTGATGCAGGCGCTGCGCAGCACCGGCTGGGTCGCCAGCACCGACTTCACCACCTACGCGATCCAGGCGGCGCTGGCGCTGGCGGCGCTGCTGCTGTCGGCGGCGATGGCCGGGCGCATCCAGGCCACCCGTCGTGACGCGCTCGCCGCTGAGCACGCCATGGTGGAAAAACTGCACCGCACCGAATTGAGCCTTGAAGCGCGCGTCACCGAGCGCACGCGCGAACTGGAGACGGCCAATGCGGCTTTGCGCGCCAAGGAAACACAGCTCGAATACATGGCGCGCCACGACCCGCTGACCGGATTGCCCAATCGCGCGCTGCTCGATGACCGCCTGGAACAGGCGCTAGCGCGCGCAAAACGAAGCGGACGGAGCATCGCTGTCATGCTGGCCGACCTCGACCGCTTCAAGGCCATTAACGACACCTACGGCCACCCGGTCGGCGACCTGATGCTCAAGGCCATTACGGGCAGGCTCACCAACTGCCTGCGCAGCGCCGACACGCTGGCGCGCGTCGGTGGCGACGAGTTCGTCATCATCCTGGAAGATTTGCAGGATCACGCCGCAGCGAGCGGCGTTGCGGACAAACTGATCGCCGCGGCCTGCCACGCGATGGTACTGCCGCAAGGCCGTATGCAGGTGGGCATGTCCATTGGCATCGCCTTCTCCTCCGTGCACGGCGCAGACGCACGAACGCTGATCCGGCAGGCCGATGACGCCATGTATGCGGCCAAATCGGCCGGCGGAAATTGCTGGCGCTGCGCCTGAGCACGGACACCCGGGCCGCTTGATTTATAATCGCGGCTCTGTGAAAAAGCCGCGACCTTACTGTTGCGCCTCCAGTATTCCCCCAACCCAAGGACAGCCCCCATGAGTTCACCCAGCAGAATAGCCATCGTCACCGGCGCCGGCACCGGTGTCGGCAAAGCCACCGCACTCGCCCTGCTCAATGGCGGCTGGAGCGTCGTGCTCGCCGGGCGCCGCCCCGAACCGCTCGATGAGGTGGCCAAAACCGCCGCTGCCGGCGCACGCGCGCTGGCAGTCCCGACCAACGTTGCCGATCCCGAATCGGTGAAGGCCTTGTTTGCCAAAGCAAGGGAAAAATTCGGCCGCGTCGACATGTTGTTCAACAACGCCGGCGTCAACGCGCCGGGCATTCCACTGGAGGACCTGACTATCGAACAGTGGAAGAACGTCGTCGACATCAACCTCAGCGCCGTCTTCTACTGCACGCAGGAAGCCTTTCGCATGATGAAGGCGCAGACGCCGCGCGGCGGCCGCATCATCAACAACGGCTCGATCTCGGCACATGCGCCACGGCCGCTCAGCTCGCCCTACACCGCGACCAAGCACGCCATCACCGGCCTGACCAAGGCGACCTCGCTCGACGGCCGCGCCTACGACATCGCCTGCGGCCAGATCGATATCGGCAACGCCGCCACCGAGATGACGCAGCGCATGACCGCCGGCGTGCGCCAGGCCAACGGCGAGATGGCGCCCGAGCCGCGCATGGACGTGCAGCATGTCGCCGACTCGGTCGTGCACATGGCGAGCCTGCCGCTCGACGCCAACGTGCAATTCCTGACGGTCATGGCCACCAAGATGCCTTTCGTCGGCCGCGGTTGATCGACGACAATGTTCGCATGAACGCTCTGATACACCGGCGTATCTGTGCGCTCGCCGTCGCGCTCCCGTTGGCCTGGGCCTTGCCCGGCTGCGCCGTCGTCAGCGTCGTCGGCGCTGCGGCGGGTGCCGCGGTGTCGGTCGGCAGCGCGGCCGTATCGGTCGGTGGCGCGGTCGTCGGCAGCACCGTGCGAGTCGCCGGCAAGGTGGTCGAGAAGACCGTCGACGTCGTCGTGCCGGGCGGCGGCGCACCCGCCAAGTAAGCAGAATCAAGAAGCATCGATGACGACCAACATCCATTTCATCGGCGGCGAGAAGGGCGGGGTCGGCAAGTCGCTGATGTCGCGCGTGCTCGCCCAGTACATGATCGACCACGAGCTGCCCTTTCTCGGCTTCGACACCGACCGCTCGCACGGCGCGCTGATGCGCTTCTACGCCGGCTACGCCTCGC
>JANXRV010000092.1:0-34463 GCA_025356665.1 Pseudomonadota bacterium | reverse complement strand
TGAATCCCGACGAACTGGTGTGGAGTCATGTCAAGCGCACCGGCCCGGCAAGGCGTCCTCTGCTGAAGGGTGAAAAATTGCGCGACAAGATCGAGGAGCAGCTCTCCAAGCTCCAGCAAATGCCACATCTCGTTCGCTCATTCTTCAAAGTCCCGTCTGTCGCCTATGTTGGCGACTGCTGAGTAAAAGGCACTTTCTCACGACTGCGCAACGACGCGGCTGGTGCGTACCGTGTATTTTTTCCACTCAAAGAACTTAATTTGACTCCGCACCGATCGATTTTATTATTGGTCCGATTCTATCGAGATCAGCACGTATGAAAGCATCAAAATCCGCCGGACCAAGATCACGCGGGAAAATCGCCTGAGCGGCAAATTTTTCCTTGAGCTCTTTCTCCTCGGTCACCTGCCTTATATCTTTACTCAATTGTTCGATAATCGCTCTTGGTGTTTTTGCCGGGGCCACAAAACCATAATAGGTGGCGTACTGGAATCCAGGAAGAGAGGCTGCCTGCTCGATTGATGGAACTTCAAGCGGCGACTGCAAAGGCTCACGTGTCGTAACCCCGAGCGCCTGCAATCTTCCATCCTTGATATATTGGAGGAGGAACGCGACCGGCACGACCATGGCCTCGACGCGACCGGCAACCATGTCAGCGATAAGCTCTCCGCCTTTGTATGGGACATGAACCAAATCAATACCTGCGCGCGAAAAGAAATATGCGGCGCCAATGTGCGTGGTTGTGCCAACGCCAGCAGAGCCGTAATTTATCTGCCGTGGCCGTTGTTTTGCTATGGCGATAAACTCTTTTAATGTCCGCGCCCCCAATTTCGGATGCACAACAACGAGACTCGGCGCCTCGCCAATTTGAGCAATACCGGAAAATTCAGCCAAAGTATCGTACGGAAGATTACGGTAGAGAGTCGGATTGATCGTATGCTGCGAGTTGACAATCAGAATTGTGTAGCCGTCGGGTGCGGATTTCGCCACGAACTGTCCGGCTATCGTGCCGCCAGCACCAGGACGGTTTTGTACCACCACCGTCTGTCCTAGACGCTGGGAAAGACGTTCCGCATAAGCTCGGGCGACAAAATCGATGGTGGTGCCTGCCGCCAATGGCACGACTAGCTGGATTGGCCTGCTCGGAAACTTATCTTGCGCAGAAACGATTCCGGTCATACATAAAAAAATACCCACAGCGGCCATAATGCTGCGTTTCATTTCTGTTCTTTGCCGCATATCTAATGCTCCTTTGGATTAACGCGCTCACGCCCTGCGGGCGGTCTGGCGTTTTAACCGGGGCTTCGGTGCGCCAGCTATGTTTGTCTTGATACGGCCAAGTAAGTTGATCAGAAAAATGACTTCCTTCTTGGTGAAATCACTCGTTGCCTGAGTCCTCACTTTTGATGAGATCGGAACAAGCTGCCGCAGCAGGCGCCGTGATTTAGGGGTGAGATAGATTCTCACCTTGCGCCGGTCATCCTTGTCCTCCTCCTGTCGGACCAGGCCTAATCGTTCCATTTGCTTTAGCGCCGCACTTGTTCCTGGTTGCATCAACCCGGCGCTATTAGTTAGTTCCTTTTGTGTCAGTCCATCCTGGACACGCAATGCCCGCAGAAACATCCACATTCCCATGGAGACACCAAATTGCTCGGCTTCAGCCTGGAAAGCGCGAGCAACAGCGCGATACGTATCGCGCAATTCATATGCAATGGTATCCACATATGAATTGTCCGCATCACGGTCGCCTCCCTCCAAAAGTTGGACTTTTTTAATCAAGGGGATTTTGTTTACACACTATCGGTCCCAAACTGCATTTTTTTCCTTAATGCAGATGTCTGCAATTCGTCGATAGTCATTCGGTCTCCATCAATGACAACGCCGTAATCCTTCTTTGCCCCTGCAACCGTGACATAGCCCTGACGGACGTCATCGAGCACTCTCTCAAGATCGCGCTCGTAAGCGTGACCATAGCCACCTCCGCCAGCCGACAGCAGTTCGACTTCTGTTCCGGCGACAACAGCAATCCCGGTGCCCTTTTGGTATGTTGTCCACTCTTTTTCTCCAGGGCGCTTTACCAGTGCACACCCAACCTGCGCGGGACCTCCGCCGAACAAACCCCAAGGGGCACACTTGGAGCGCTCGAAAGCAACGGTTAGCCTTGCATCCATCGGCATAGAGTAAACCTTGCGTAATCCGAGACCACCGCGAAACTTGCCTGGACCCGCAGAGTCGGGTCTCCATTCGTACCTTTTAATGACCAGCGGCCAAAAGGTTTCTTCAACCTCAGTCGGAACTTGCCGCGTATCCCCATGCGTAACAGTCTTGAGCGGTGAAAATCCGTCACCATTAGGATGTGCGCCCCATCCGCCAAGCACCGAATCCACAGTTGAAAACCGGTCTCCGGTTTCAGGGTGACGACCGGCAAACATGAACGCGCCCATGGAACCGTGATGGGCCGCTGGAATCCTGTCTGGAATCGCATCGGCCATCGCTCGGAGGATGGTATCGACTATGGTTTTGATCGTCACCGTCCATAACGACATCGCCGCATTGTCAACTGCGCTCATTAGCGTTCCGGGGGGGAGGATAACGTTTAACGCGCGAAACGTCCCTTCATTTGCGGGAACGCCAGGCACGAGCGCGCTCTTCATCGCTACCTTTGCTGCACTAATTCCAGCGCTGTAACCGCAATTCATGGGGCCCGGCGTCTGCGGCGCCAATTGGGAATAATCTACAGTCAGCGAATCACCCTTGACGATAACGCTGATTTTTATCGGGATGATCTTATCCGGAGTAACGCCATCGTCATCTAAAAAAGATTCGGCGCTGTAGGTTCCGTCAGGCATGGCCCGAATTTGCTGCCGCGCAAGCGCCTCGCACTGGTCCCACATGTGGTTGATGCAGTCATCGACCTGCGTCCAGCCATATTTCTCAATCAGGGCGACGTACCGTTGTCGTCCCAATTCGCAAGCGGCGATTTGCGCCTCCATGTCCCCCATGGACATCTCTGGCATCCGGATATTATGACGGATCACCCTCAGTATTTCCGGATCGGGCTTTCCTCGCTTATAAACCTTTAGAGACCGCAATTGCAGTCCTTCCTGGAATATTTCGGTCGAGTCAGTACACCAAGATCCGGGGTTCTTTCCACCGACATCAGACCAATGCGCCCTCGATGCCATAAAGCCGATCAACTCTTTGCCTAGAAACACCGGCATATAAACAACAACATTATTGAGGTGTTGACCGCAGACATCGGAAAAATTCATCAACAGCACGTCGCCCGGCTCAAAACCGTCTTCGCCGTAAATTTCGATGCCGTCTTTTACCGAATCGCCAAGGTCGGACATGAATGTTGGAACGCTGCCCCGGCTCTGCGCGATAGTGCGACAGTTCTTATCCAGCAGACCGATGCAGTAATCTTTGACTTCGTAAATAATCGGACTGAAAGCGGTTCGAGACAGATTGATCTCACACTCGTCCATGATTGCGATCAGCAGGCTTCGAACAACCTCAAGCATGATCGGATCGAATTTTGCCCTCGCCGGCGGGACGGCCTTTCCAACTGCTTCAACGACAGCGCTCATCTTTCGCTCCGTATATCAATGATGATGTTACCGAATTCGTCAAGCGATGCCGAAGTACCAGGTGGAAGGACTGTGGTTGAAGCATCCTCCTCTATGATCCCCGGCCCCGCAATCCGATATCCGGGGGGCAGCTCGCTACGCTGCCAGACATTGCATGCAATGAAATTGGCACCATCGAAGTTAACCTCGCGAGAAACCGGATGCGGCGGCTTGCTCCTCTGCTCAATTTTTTCAATCGGAGGACGCTCCGCCACGCCGTCAACAACGACCCGAAGATTGACGATATTGACGGGTACATTTTCACTGATATGTCCGTAGCGCTTGGCATATCCGTCCTCAAACAACTGGTGCAGTCCTTGCGCGGTCTGCCCCGTCATGGTGTTGGGGAGCCGGATCTTGATCGTATGCTCCTGCCCAAGGTAGCGCATGTCGGCAAATCGAGAAATATTTACTTGCTCAAGAACAACACCAACCTCGGCTAATGTTGCCCTCCCCTCGTTCTCCAATGCCTGATAATCGCGCTCAGCCGCCACGAAGTCGAGCTCTGGCAAAGGAGTAGAAAACATCTTCACAAAATCGTAGCGAAGGTTCGCATACAGCATGCCATAAGCGCAAAAATGGCCCGGATGGGGTGGAACAATGACAGTCTTGACTCCAAGCTCTTTTGCAACTGCGGCGGCGTGCAGCGGGCCCGCACCACCGTAGGCAACCATGGTGAATTCGAGCGGGTCATGCCCTCTTTCGATCGTTGTTATCTTCACGGCAGAGGCCATCGTCAATGTGGCTATATTGATAATTCCCTCCGCCACTCGGTACATGGGTTCACCCAACTTCAGCGCGAGTGCTGCTATCGCCCGCTCAGCAGCGGCGGCATCAAGCTTGATTTGTCCCCCAAGAAAATGGTCCGGGTGGAGACGTCCAAGAACGAGGTTCGCATCGGTGATAGTGGGCTCCGTACCGCCATTGCCGTAACAGACAGGGCCTGGAACCGCACCGGCGCTCCGCGGACCAACAGTAAGCGCACCAAACTCATTTACCGAGGCGATGCTGCCACCGCCGGTGCCAACCTCGACAATGTCGAGAACAGCCGCCTGAACCGGATAGCCCCGCTTATAACCCGCAGCGTAATAGACCGGCGTTACCGCAGCTTCACCATTTTCAAGGAGAACCGCCTTCGCCGTCGTACCACCCATGTCAAAGGCAATAAGGTTGGGATTGTTCGTAACACGACCCAGTTCTGCCGCTCCCGCAGCACCGCCAACCGGGCCGGACTCGATCAGTAGAACCGGTCGCTGAATGGCGTCCTCAACGGTAAGGACCCCGCCATTCGAACCCATCAACAATACCCGTCCGTTAAACCCCGCCTTTGCGGCCCCAGAGCGAAAACGGTTGACGTAAGTGCTTGTGCGCGGACCGACAAACGCATTCACCACAGCCGTTGAGGTTCTTTCATATTCCCTGAATTCCCGCGACAATTCGTGGGACGTCGTCACGAACCAATTACCTTGCTCTTTAAGGAACTGCGCCATCGCAATCTCGTGCGCAGGGTTGCGGTAGGAATGCAAAAAGCAAATCGCGATCGCCTCGATGCCGGCGCTTTTGAGCGCGGCGACCAAGCCCGGCATTTGGGTCTGATCAAGCGGCGTAATGATTTCGCCTTTCGCAGAAATACGCTCCCTAATTTCATATCGAAATTCCCGGGGCACCAAGGGTGCCAGCCGGCGAAAAAATAGATTAAAGGACTCGGGACGGTTTCCCCTGCCAATTTCTAAAATGTCACGAAACCCGTCCGTTGTGACGAGAGCGGTCTTGGCACCACGACGTTCCAAAATACTGTTGATTACCACTGTGCAACCGTGCTTCAGGATGCCGGCATTTTCAACCTTGAAACCGGCGCCGCTGAGCCTTGTTAAACAATCGACCGCCCCTTCATCAGGCGCTGGTGTACTTGATGTTTTTTCAAAAAAGAAGCGCTTAGAAACGGGATCAAACGCAGCGAGGTCGGTAAATGTACCGCCAATGTCTATTCCAACTACAGAACCCATGTCCGGCCTTTCATGTGGTTGCGCCAACAACGATATTGTTTAGAACACGTTACGGGAAAAAATATTTTTGTATCGGGATTACCAAGACAGGCAGCAGGAGCAGCAATCACTCTGGTTGAGAAAGCGCCCGATAAGACAGATGACCAAGCGTCAGTTTCCAAGCGTGATTCCGGCCGCCTTGATGACCTTGCTCCATTTTTCAAGATCATTCTTGATCATCGCCCCCAGTTGCTCCGGTGTACTCGGAGCGGGCTCCAGTCCGGCGGAAACCAAACGTTGCCTGAAATCCGGATCTTTGAGCGCTTTGTTGGTTTCCACTTGCAGCTTGTCTAAAATTGATTTCGGTGTTGCCGCAGGCGCGACCAGACCAAACCAAAGCTGGTAGCCCATTTCCGGAAATCCGAGCTCGCGCAAGGTTGGCGTATCCGGCGAAGGGGCTTCCCTACCCGGCCCGGTTACAGCAAGGCCCCGGAGCTTGCCTTCCTTGGTGTAATTTGCGTATGGAAGGAAGGTGGTGATGGCAAAGTCCAAGTCTCCCGACAAAAGTGCCTGCAACATCGGTGGCGATCCTTTGAATGGGATGTGCAATATATCGAGACCAGCGCTTGCCTTCAGCTGCTCGCCGATCAATTGCGCTACAAGCGCTGAAGACCCGAATGTCACCTTTCCCGGATTCGCCTTGGCGTAGGCCAAAATTTCCTTGAAGTTAGCTCCCGGTGCCTGGGCGCTTGCAACAACGAAGAGCGACTGTAAAGCTATGAGCGAAATAGGCGAGAAATCACGAATCGGATCGTAAGGGAGCTTCGCATTTTGCAGAGGATTCAGCGTAAAAGTGCTATCAACGACTAGAAATAAAGTGTGTCCGTCAGGCGCGGCTTTTGCCGCGGCTTCGGCTGCAATGATGAAATTTCCACCGGGCCGGTTATCCACGACAACGGCCTGTCCAAGGCCATCTTGTAGTTTTTGCGCAAGCTGCCTGGCCAGCAAATCGGTAATGCCGCCTGGCGGAAAGGAAATTATTATTCGAACCGGCTTAGATGGATACGACTGCGCATAAGCGAAATTGCCGAGCAGGACACAAGCCGCAACAAAGAGTGCGACCGCAATCCTTATAAAATTTCTCATGAACTCTCCCCCCTGCTGACCACCGTCGTCCGTGTGGAATTTTCGACATCTCGATCCACATCTGGCGACACGTTTTTCATCCGCGACGTAAGCAAGTTAGCACCCCATTTACATCGATGTCAATGTAATTGCATCGAAGTTGATGGTTTTATACTTGATCTGTGGATTGGTTCGAGCAGGGCTTTCCCGACACCCCGACCTCGATCCTGCCTATTTCGGTTCCAAAAGCAACAAGGCTATATGGCTACAGTCCCTGCGTCAGGCTGCAAGGTCGCTTTTAGAAGAGGGAATCGCGTTTAAACAGGAATTCTCAGGTCTTTCCCTGTTCATGGCTTCTTAGCAGCGCGACGATCTCCTGCGGGCTGACGTAGCTGCGATTGAACTCGACTCCGAACGGTTTGAGCGCGTCGCATACTGCGTTGATGATCGCAGCAGCCGGCCCCACTGCGCCACCTTCGCCCAAACCTTTGATACCCAGAGGATTGAGCGGAGAAGGGATCTCGGTGTGTAGCATCTCCACCTCGGGCATATGCGAGGCGAGCGGCATGGCATAGTCCATGAACGATCCCGTCAGGTTCTGGCCTTCGGCATCGTAGATCACGCGCTCGAGCAGACACCCGCCTATGCCCTGGCAGATGCCGCCTAAAATTTGCCCGCTAGCTACTGCCGGATTGATAAGTACGCCTGCATCGTGCGAGATCACATATTTTCCGATGGCGATTTCGCCAGTCTCGGCATCGACTTCAACGATTGCGGCATGGGTGCCGTAGGACCAGGTCACGGCCTCGGGCTCAAAGTATTCCGTAACTTCCAGCCCGCCCGGCATGCCTTTCGGTCGCCGGCTTTCCCGACCCGGTTGGGCGGCGCGCGCGACCTCTGCCAGGCTGACACAGTGACTCGGTACGCCTTTGAGCCTCACCGCGCCGTCGCGTAGTTCAAGATCCTCCGGACTACATTCGAGCAGGCCGCCGGCAATTTCAAACACCTTGCGGCGCAAAATTACGCTGGCTGCACGGATGGCTTCCGAGGATGTGACCGCGATGCGACTAGCGATGCTGCCGTAACCGTGGGCAATGACCGAGGTATCGGCGAGCAGCATAGTCACTTCATCGGGGGTCACCCCCCACTGATCAGCGGCGACCTGGGCGAGCACCGTTTCGTGTCCCTGCCCCTGCGAAGCGGCGCCCGTTGCGACAATAATGCCGCCCGATGGATCGATCTTAACCGTCGCTCCCTCAAAGGGACCGGAGCCGGTACCTTCCACGTAGCAGGCGAATCCCAAGCCGAGGAAGCGCCGATTATGGCGAGCAAGCCGTTGCGTTTCGCGGAATGCCTCCACCCCGCCGATGGCGCGGACCGCGGCGCCGAATACGGCGGGATAGTCGCCGCTATCGTAGACGATGGGTACGCCATCGCGATAAGGAATTCCTACCGCATAGGGCATCTGCTCAGGCCGAATCATGTTACGCGTGCGCACCTCGGACGGCTCCAGACCGAGTTCACCCGCAATGAGATCAATAAGACGTTCCATGACAAAGGTACCCTCGGGCCGCCCGGAACCGCGGTACGGCGCATTGGGCGCCTTGTTGGTGAGCACGATACGCGCGCTGAGTTCGAGGTTCTCTATGTGATATTGACTGCAGATGTGGCTCATGGTGTTCGAAGGGGCACCAATGCCCACCGGGGTATACGCTCCTGAGTCCTTGGTTATCTGGTCGATCAGAGCGTGAATGCGGCCATGCTCGTCAAATACCACTTCGGTCTCGTGAATATCGTCTCGGGCATGAGTCGAGTTGAGCAGATTTTCGCGGCGGTCCTCGATCCAAGCCACCGGTCTTCCGAGGCGTCTTGCGAGCCACGGAACGATGATCTCCTCAGGGTAGACGTGGCCCTTCAAGCCGAAGCCCCCCCCAACGTCTCGTGCTACGCAGCGCACGCGCGCCTCGGGTAGCTGGAGTTGTCTCGCGACTTCCCGGCGCACCCAATGCACGACCTGGCTGGCCGACCAGACCATGACGCTATCTTGGCTGTCGTCATACTCTGCAACGACCCCCCGACATTCCATTGGAGCAGCAAGAAAGCGGTGATTGGTGAAGCTGCGCTGCAAACGGCGCATCGGCTTGAGCCCCGGGGAGCGGGGATCGCCCTTGCGCAAGCAAAAATCAGCGACGATGTTATTAATGCGCTGAGAATGAACCTTGACCGGGTCCAACCTAAGCGCGTCCTCAATGCTGCGGACTACAGGCAGGGAATCGAACTCGGGGACAATCAATTCGATCGCGTCCTCGGCGACTTGCCGACTTTCAGCGACAACGATGGCATAGGCTTCGCCAACATAGCGGACCGTGTCCTCCGCGAGAAGGGGCGTGTCGGGAATGTTGATCTCGTGTGTGACAGCGTTGCGCCAAGCGAGTGAAGGGCGGTTCTGCATGCCAGGCACCGGGGCCAGGTTCGGTTTGAGATCGGCTGCAACCAGCACCGCAACCACGCCGGGCAACGCCAGTGCCGCAGAGACATCGAGCGAGACAATCCGCGCGTGTGCATGGGGACTGCGCGCGAACGCTGCCTGGAGCATTCCCGGCAACCGCAGGTCGGCGATGAACCGGCCGCGCCCGGTAAGCAGGCGTTTGTCCTCCTTGCGTATCAGCGCTTGTCCGACAAAAAGCTTACTGCTCGCGGCTAAAATCTTCATTTGAGAAAAAAATAATCGCAGCTACGTAGACGAATTTCAGGACGGACATATTTGATAGGAACCTTAGCTGTCGTGCGGCCGCTATTCGAGGCGGATACCGTTGTCGTTGATCACCTTGGCCCATTTCACCAGGTCGCTCTTGATATGTGCCGCGAATTCCTCCGGCGTCCCCCCCAACGGGACGACGCCCATGGCTGAGAATTTAGCCAACGTGTCCGGCGATTGAAGAATTTTCAGTACCTCGGCGTTCAGCCGCGCAACGATCGCCTGCGGGGTACCGCTCGGGGCGAGAAAACCATACCAGGAACTGATGGCTACGCCCGGCGCTCCGGCCTCGGCCATAGTCGGTACTTCGGGAAGTGCTGTCGCGCGCACAGTGTCGGCGATCGCCAGCGCGCGCAGCTCGCCGTTCTTGACCCGTGGCGCGGCGACATAGGCGGCGTCGAACAGCATATGCACCTCTCCGCTGATCAGGTCAGGATAAACTTGGCTCGTGCCTTTGTAAGGGATGTGGACGATATTCATTCCGGTCACGCTCTTCATCAGTTCGGCGGAAAGATGGGCGGAACTGCCAATACCCGCCGATGCGAAAGTGAGTTTTCCCGGATTGGCCTTGGCGTAAGTGACTAGTTCCTGGAGGGACTTTGCCGGCACGGACGGGTGCAGAAGCAGAACGTTTGGCACCTTGGCAGCGAGAATAATCGGTACCAGATCGGTCACCGTGTTGTAGGGCAGCTTCTTGTACAGGTTGGGGCTGACGGTCATGCTGCTCATCACGCCCCAGAGTAGTGTGTAGCCATCGGCGGCCGAACGCACAACATACTCGGTGCCGATGTTGCCGCTCGCGCCGGTGCGATTTTCGACCAGCACGCTTTGTCCGAGGTTCTCACCCAGTTTCTGCGCCAGTATCCGCGCCACGCCGTCTACCGGTCCGCCGACGGCAAACGGGACGATCAGGCGAAGCGGCTTGCTCGGATAGCTTTGTGCAGTCGCCTGACCGGCGCTAAGAACCGCGCAACAAGCAGCAAGCGCTATCTTGATGAATTTTCGCATCACCCACCTTATAAAGAATAAATCTGATCCTACTAGCTTTTGCATTTAAAAAGGCTTTTCTGGGCCAGCATTAATTATTTCCGCAGGCACGCCTAGTTCCACATAGACGTTGGCTCGCGACTGTCGCACCGGGTTCTACATGCCCGCATACCAGCGCATAACGTCGCGGCAAATCCAATATTACGCGCGTCGAGCCAAGCGAAGACGTGCAGCTATAGCGGCCTTATCAGTTTAGTGCGGCGCCGCTTGCCTTTAATACAGGCAGCCACCGGGCTCGATCCTCTCGAATACGCAGGGCCAGATCTTCCGGGCTACTCGTGGCTGGCTCAATGCCGGCCGCAATCAGCTTGGCGCGCACGCTTGGATCATTTAAAACCTTCACCACCTCGGTATGGATTCGTGACTGAATGTTCTTGGGAGTTTCTGCGGGAGCGAAAAGTCCGTACCAAAGGTGATAGCCGACTTCGGAGAGGCCCAATTCAGCGAGTGTCGGCGTATCAGGCACGAGCGCCTCACGGCGTGTTCCGGTGACCGCCAGCCCGACCAGTCTGCCGTCTTTCGTGTAGGACGCATACGGCGAAAATGTGGTTATTGCAAAGTCAATGTCGCCGGTCAGTAAGGCTTGGAGCATTGGCGGGGAACCCTTAAAAGGGATGTGGAGCATATCCGTCTTGGTGACAAGCTTCATACGCTCCCCGATTAGCTGCGAAACGAGGGCCGAGCTTCCAAAAGTTACCTTCCCGGGATTTGCTTTGGCGTAGCCCAGCATGTCCTTTAGCGTTTTCGCCTGCGCCTTTCCGCTCGCAACCACGAATAGCGTCTGTAGCGCCGTCAGCGTAATCGGCACGAAATCCTTGTCCGCATCGTATGGAAGTTTGACACCACTGATTGGGTTCACGGTAAAGGTGCTGTCGGTACCCATAAAGAGCGTGTAGCCGTCGGCCGGAGCTTTTGCCGCAGCATCGGCTGCAATGACAAAATTTCCGCCTGGACGGTTATCGACGATCACAGCTTGTCCCATATTGATCTGCAGGCCTTGTGCCAACTCGCGTGCCAGCAAATCCGTTATCCCTCCTGGCGGGAATGAAATGATGATGCGAATTGGCTTCGCGGGGTAGGTTTGTGCATACGCAGCTGGGGATAAGAAAAATGATGTCAAAAGCACAGCAACGAGCGTGGTGATTATGCGCAGCATGGTTCCGGAACTTTCTGTTTTTGGCAGGACGATTTATAGATCAAAGAAACGCGCTTTGTAGGACAGTGCGGCGGGATCTTGAGCGCTAGCCCATTCCGCCAGCTCGCCGCACGTTGTTAACCAAACGTCATCAAATCCGCGCAGGTATTGCAAAATTTCGTGAAATGCCGCGGCCACGAGCGGGCGTCCTCCGAAATGGGCGTGAATGCCAATATGCATCATGCCCATCGGCTCTTCCTTGTGCAGAAAGTCAAACGTTCCCTTGTACACGTCGAAGTAATCACGCGGACTGGAGCGCAAAACCCGGTTGTCAACGAACTCAGACCAGGGGATCCCCACCATATTGCCACTGGGTCGTGTGTCAATGCGCGGAGAGCTGCTGTCCAGGATGTCGCAGTGCCACTTAATGCCCGCTTCGGCTAGCAGATCCGGGGTGCTTGCATCTCCGCCATACACAGGGGTAAGCCAGCCTATCGGGCGCTTTCCAGAGACCTCCTCCAAGACATCAAGCGTCTGATGAATGGCCTGGCGTTGGCGCGGTGCATCCATCTCGTGAAGGTATTCGCTCTGGGCATACCCGTGCGCGGCGATATCGTGGCCTGCGCGCACCATCTGTGAGATTGCATCCGGATAGCGTTCCGCCGAGAGTCCGTTGCAAAAGCCGGTGGCTCGCAGGTCGTTTCGTTCGATGATCCGCATCAAGCGCCAAATACCCTCCTTCCCCCCGTACTCGGACCACTGGATTCCGGCAACGTCACGTGCACCGGCTTTGAGGGGCGTCGTTCTGGGGAAGTAGGTGGGCGAGCGGCCATCTGCCCAGGTTTCGAGCAGTACGCTCACCAGCACCGCAGTGCGCGCGTTATTGGGCCAACGTAACGGAGATCTCATGACTTTCCTTTGAAATTTTTTGCCAATCGAGCGATCAAAATTATTTGTGCCATAAGTCAGTCCCTCGCGCCGACCAATTCAAGCGCTGCGTCGACCATGCCCTGATATCCGGTGCACCGGCAGAGGTTGCCCGACAGGGATTTCCTTACCTGGGTTTCAGTTAATCGAACGTTCGCACTTTCACGAACCAGTTCCGTCAAGGTCATTATGACTCCGGGCGTGCAGAAGCCGCATTGAAGCCCATGATGTTCCGTAAGCTTTTGCTGAATGTCCGAGAGGGAACCATCTGGATTTGCCACACCTTCTACGGTTTCGACTGTCCGGCCATTTGCCTGTGCCGCGAGCATCAGGCAACCCCTTACCGATTTCCCGTCCACGAGTATCGTACACGCGCCACAGACGCCATGCTCGCAACCGATGTGACTTCCCGTTAAGCCAAGTTCATTACGCAAAAAATCTACCAGGTTGACGCGACCTTCCACCGCACGCGAATACTGCTTCCCGTTCACGGTAAGACTAATTTGGTGCTCAGACATTAGGAGCCTCCTGACTACGTTGGTACGCCGTATCGAGCGCTCTGCGGGTGAGTACGCCGGCAAGATGCCTGCGGTATTCCGGCGTATTGTCATCGTCGCCCTCAGCGGGCAACTCCCTCGCCAGACGCTCCGCATCATCCAGGCCCTCCGGTGCCCACCTTTTGCCGAGAAGGCGCTCCTCTGCAGCCTCAAGCCGGACAGGTGAAGCCCCGAGTCCGCCGATCGCAATCCGTACCTCAACAACGATCCCATCACCGTCCAGCGAAACGACTGCGGCTACTGCAACGATGGCGAAGTCAGCAGGACGGCGTGAGAATTCTTCAAAACAGCTGCCAGTCCGGCCCCGCAATATCGGTAATTCGATGTGGGTCAACAATTCACCGGCCGTAAGGACAGACGTCAAATATCCGGCGGGAAAGGCCTTGAACGAAAGAATCCGCCTCCCGGATTGACTCTGGATCTCTAGTCGCGCATCCAGCGCCATGGCCACAATGGGCAACTCTGCGGACGGATCCAAATGACAAATGCTTCCGCCAATCGTTCCCCGATTCCGGGTTTGTTGATGCCCGACACGCTCCAGCGCCTGGCACAACAACGGACATTTGCGTTGCATAAGCGCCGAGGTTTCAAGTGTCCGTTGTGTGGTCATGGCGCCAATCCGAAGTCTGTCCGCCAGCTCCTCGATGCGCGAAATTTCGGCAATTTTCCCGAGGTCGATTAAATGGTCTGGCGTTGCCAATCGCAAATTAAGCATCGGCATCAAAGACTGCCCCCCTGCCAACGGACGCGCATTCTCGAGCGTCGCGAGTAGTCGTAATGCCTCGGGCAATGTGTCAGGGCAATGATAGTCAAACGGAGCGGGCTTCATGAGCCGTCCTTTTTGTTGACGCTACCATTGCGCATGACGGGAATTTTTCCACCCTTCGCGACTGCCGCCTGAATGAGGCGATGCAGTCTGGCAGGCGTGACCGGTAACTCATTAATCGTGATTCCCAGTGGTGCCAGGGCATTTTCGATTGCCGCGACGATGGCTGCAGGGGCACCTATCGTTCCGCTCTCCGCTGCCCCCTTTACTCCCAGCGGATTAAGCGGAGACGGCGACTCCATGTGGTGAATTTCAACACGAGGAACAACGTCGGCGGTCGGGAGCAAATAATCCGCGTATGTTGCAGTCAGCGGTTGTCCAGCATCGTCATATCGCATCCATTCAAACAAAGTCGCGCCGATGCCATGAACCACTCCGCCAAGCACCTGACCGTCCACCATCATCTGATTGATGATGCGCCCACAATCGTGAAGCACAACGTAACGCGTTAACCGAACCCCTCCCGTATCGACGTCAACCTCCGCCTCAACCACATGCGTTCCGTTGGTATAGGTAAGTCCTGATGGTTCGAAATTGACCTCGGCAGACAGGCCGGGGGTCAGGCCTGAAGGCAGCGCGAACCCTGGCACCCCCCCCAGCGCTACTGCGAGCTCCTTGAGTGAACGCCGCATCTCCGGAACGCCTTTAACCCTCACCCAGCCGTCCACTAATTCAAGATCCTCTACCGCTGCCTCGAGCATTGAAGAGGCGGCCCGTTTCGCCTTATCCGCAACTGCCGTTGCGGCGAGATGCGCGGCATTTCCCGCGGTAACCGCCTGTCGACTGGCGAATGCGCCAAGCCCTAGCGCAATTGCATTGGTGTCCCCGTCAATAACCTGCACCTGATCGGGACGCACCCCTAACTGCGCCGCCACCAATTGCGCGATCATCGTCTTGGTTCCCTGTCCCTGGGCGGTAGCTCCGGTCGTTGCAACAATGGTTCCGGATGGTCCGATCCGAACAGACCCGCTCTCAAAGGGCCCGCGGCCGGTTGCCTCAACATAGTTCGCCATGCCAATCCCGATACATCTGCCCTGCTGAAGCGCTTGAGCCTGCCTCGCGGGGAAATTGTCCCACCCTGCCGCCTCCAGTGCACGCCGCTGACACTCAGGATAGTCGCCACTGTCATACGTCATTGCAGAGCCATCGCGCTGCAGGATCGGGACGGTATAAGGCATCTTTTCCGGCGCAATAAGATTACGCCGGCGTACTTCGTCCCGCCCTACTCCGATACGTTCGGCGATACGATCAAGTAAGCGCTCCATCACAAACGTTCCTTGCGGCCGCCCGGCACCCCGCGTAGGCGTGGCCGGAACGATATTGGTCAGGCACAGGGAAATCTCCATCTCGAACGCCGGTAGAACATATGGGCCTATCAGATTGGTGACTGCGTTAAATGGCAGTGCGACCCCGTAGGGCGTGCATGCTCCGTGATCGTGATAGAGATGCCCGCGAATAGCACGAAGCCTGCCATCGGCAGAAAACGCCGCCTCGACATCCCAGTATTGAAGGCGCTCAAGCACCGTTGCACTAAAACTTTCGAATCGATCTTCAATCCATTTGACCGGACGCCCAAGCAGCATCGCCGCGGCCGGAACAGTAATTTCCTCCGGATGAATGACCGCTTTCGGGCCAAATCCCCCGCCCACGTCTGGCGCGACGACGCGTACCTGATCTTCCGTCAATCCCAGCGACTCAACGAGAATGGCCCTCGCACGGTGTGGCATTTGAGTGCTGTCCCAAACCGTGAGGCGTGCTTCTGCCGGGTCAAAGCGCGCCACCAGGCCGCGTGTCTCAATAGAATGCCCTCCCCCCTTATAAAGCCGGAACGTCTCGGTAATATGGTGAGCGGCACCGGCAAACGCACCGGTCAGGTCGCCATATTTAACAAGGGTATGTGCAACAAGATTGTCTGGACAATCCAACCGGGCCTTGGGTGCACCGCGTGCCAGCCCCTGTCGTGGATCAACCACAACCGGGAGCGGCTCCAGGTCTGGCTCCACCAGACGTGCAGCATCTTCGGCAACGCGACGACTCTTCGCGATAACGATCGCCAATGGCTCGCCAACATAGCAAACCTCGCCATGCGCGAGCCATGGCGGATCGACGTGGAACTTAACCATCCCGGATGGAATCGCCTGCGGAATACGATCGCGGACAATTACGCGACGAAGGTCCTCAAAGGTATAAACCGCGACGACGCCCGGGAGCTTGCGCGCCTCGGCGACTTCGATGCCGCGCAGATAAGCATGGGCCATGGGACTGCGGACAAAGACCGCGTGGAGCGTGCCTGGGAGGTCAATATCATCCACAAAACGCGCACCACCACGTAACAAGCGGTCGTCTTCGACGCGAGGCACAGACCGCGAGTTACGAGTTAATCCTGCGTCTAATGCCAAACTCATTTGGCGCGGACTTTCAATTGGGCAGCCATCCAATCGGTAGATTGCGGACGATAGCTATAGGGTCGGTTATGCGCGACATGCTTCCCCTCCTCAATCATCACCCTAAATGTACTTAGTTTCTCCGCGATCAATCTGGCAATAACATCTGGCGCCCCCCCGCGGGCGGTGCTCACGATAATTTTTACAGTCCGTGCGGGAAATGGCTGCGCGGACACCAGGCTTGCCTGTAGCGCAAAAACTGTTGCAAGCGAAAACAAAATAAATTGCCGAATCATTGTTACTCCAATTTATTCATTTGAACTGATGGAAAAACCTGTCTCGTTGATACGCCGGGGTACCACGTACCTGAGCGCTGACAGGAGAAGGTCGAGCACCGGAAATCCGAAGGGATTAAGATTGCGTTATCCCTTTTCTATCCTGCGTCCGTTCACCTTCGATCCAATGAGCAGCAACACCCAACCCCAAAACCCGCTGCACGGCGTCACGCTGGAGCAGATGCTCGTCGCTCTGGTCGAGAGCCTCGGATGGGAGCGAATGGGAAGCCTTATCGCGATTCGCTGCTTCACCCAAGACCCCAGCGTTGCGTCGAGCCTGAAGTTCTTGCGGCGAACACCATGGGCCAGGTCAAAGGTGGAAGAGCTGTATTTGCAGGTCATATCCGGCTAAGAGCTCTTTTTTAACTGCGCGAAGGCTAGAGCCATGGCGCTCTCGCCCTGGGGTTTGCGCGAACCAGTTTCCGCTGCAGACGGCCGTTTGGCGCCCGCGCCCTGCCCGCCACGATTGTCCCGCCCTCCTGCCCCGGCGCGAGTCGCGGCCTTTTGCGCAGTGGCATCAGATCGGCGCGGCGCGCTGCGCTCTCCAGCGACATCATCGAGACGCATGGTCAGCGCGACACGCTGTCGCTTTACATCCACCTCGAGCACCTTCACTTTGACGATCTGCCCTGGTTTGACGACTTCATGCGGGTCTTTGACAAATTTGTTCGCGAGGGCTGAAACGTGCACCAGGCCATCTTGATGGACGCCGATATCCACAAACGCACCAAACGCCGCAACGTTTGTCACCACGCCTTCGAGAATCATCTCCGGCCGCAAATCTGACAGGGATTCTATCCCCTCCTGAAAACTCGCAGTCTTGAATTCAGGCCGGGGATCGCGTCCGGGCTTTTCCAGTTCCGCAAGGATATCCATAACCGTGGGCACGCCGAATTTTTCATCGGTGAAGTCCCTCGCCTGCAAGCCCTTGAGCTGCTCGGGATGCCCCATCACGTCCTGAATGCCCTTCCCGATCCGGGCCAAAATGCGTTCAACCACCGGATACGCCTCCGGATGAACCGAAGAACGGTCGAGCGGATTTGTATTCTTGCCATTGGCGCTTTCGCCGTCAAAATTGATACGCAAAAAACCGGCCGCCTGTTCAAACGTCTTGTCACCCAGTCGCGGCACCTTGCGGATACTTTCCCGATTGGCGAACGATCCATTGGCATCACGATAATCGACAATATTCTTGGCCAGGATGTTGTTGAGACCGGAAATTCGCGACAGCAACGGTATAGACGCCGTGTTCAAGTCAACGCCAACCGCGTTAACGCAGTCTTCCACAGTCGCATCGAGCGCGCGCGCCAGGGCGCGCTGATTCACGTCGTGCTGGTACTGCCCGACGCCGATGGATTTCGGGTCGATCTTTACCAGTTCGGCGAGCGGGTCCTGGAGGCGACGGGCGATGGACACCGCTCCGCGCAGAGTGACATCCAGATCCGGAAATTCCGCGGCCGCAAAAGCCGATGCAGAATACACCGAGGCACCGGCCTCGCTGACCACGATCTTGGCGAGCTTTTGCTCCGGCTTTTTCGTCGCGACCATCTTGATCAGCTCGGCCCCCAGTTTGTCGGTCTCGCGGCTTGCCGTGCCGTTACCGATGGAAACGAGTTCTACGCCGTGTTGCACCGCCATGCGCGCCAAGGTGACAAGCGATCCCTGCCAGTCGTTGCGTGGTTGGTGCGGATAAACGGTTGCGGTCTCCAGCAACTTCCCGGTTGCATCGACCACCGCTACCTTGCACCCGGTGCGAATGCCCGGATCCAGCCCCATCACGGCCTTCGGCCCGGCTGGGGCAGCCAACAGCAATTCATGCAGGTTGCGACCGAATATCTTGATCGCCTCGGTCTCGGCCGCTTCGCGCAATTGCAGCATTAGTTCACTGCTGATGTGCAGTTGTGCTTTGACACGCCAAGTCCAGCGGCAAACATCGACCAGCCACTTGTCAGCACGGCGACCGCGGTCTTCTATGCCGAAATGCGCGGCAATTACGGCCTCGCAGGGGTGTGGTACTTGCGCGTCGAGTTCTTCACCCAACCCCAGATTGACCGTTAGAATGCCCAGGGTACGGGCACGGAACAGCGCCAGGGCGCGATGCGATGGAACACTGCGAAAGGGTTCGGAATAAGCATAGTAGTCACGGAATTTTTCGTCCTCCGCCGATTCCTTGCCGGGTACCACGGCCGCGGCAAGGACCCCTTGCTCTTGCATGCGTGAACGCAATTTCTGCAACAGTTCTGCCGTTTCTGCAAAGCGTTCTGCGAGGATATCGCGAGCGCCTTCCAGTGCGGCTTTGACATCTGGCACATTGACGGCATCCGCACTCTCGGTGGCCGGCTTGACATTGATATAGCGTACCGCCTCGGCCTGCGGATCAAGATCGGGATCCGCGAACAAGGCGTCGGCCAGCGGCTCCAACCCCGCTTCACGCGCAATCTGCGCACGCGTGCGCCGCTTCGGCTTGTACGGAAGATAAAGGTCTTCCAAAGACTGCTTGGTGACGGCGGACTCGATCGCATTTCTCAACGCGTCCGTCAGCTTGCCCTGCTCCCCGATGGACTCGAGAATCGCCAGTCGCCGCCCTTCAAGCTCGCGCAAATACAGCAAACGCTCATCCAGGTTGCGCAAATGGGTATCGTCAAGATTACCCGTCGCCTCTTTGCGATAGCGGGCGATGAACGGCACCGTTGAGCCTTCATCAAGCAGTGCGACAGCCGCTGCAACCTGATGCGGACCAACGCCCAATTCGACCGAAATGAGCTTGATTATCTTTGCCTGAACAGCGCTTGAAAGTGGGGTAGTCATTGAATTTTTATTCGATGTAAGGGGGGCGGTAGCAGAAATGCTGCCGGGCAAAATGTTCTCGGCGCCGAATTTTGCCATACTTCCAACTGGGCTCGGCGCTGCTGTAAAAATCGCCCACACATGTTCCAACCACCACCTGTTCGCGCCAGCGGGTGGAGAACAAAAACACCGACACGGCCGCCCACGACAAGGACATCCCCGCACTTACCCGGGCCCTTTGGATCTTCGACGATGCCGTCAAGGTCGCCCTTGAATTTCAAAAGAAGTTCCGGGAGAAACGCCGATTATTCCGGCCGGCGATCACGAGAGCGGCGGCTAATCCGTGACCTACGCGCAACGCAATCTAACCGGACCGGGCGCAAAGCAACGCGTCTAGCCCACGATCAATAATTCCAGTCCATTCAGGCCATCAGCATGTCGCTGTCCGTCACGGACCGAACAATTGGACCCGCGCCAAAGTCCGACGATACGGCGTGGTCCGTCCGGCACTATCGCGCACGATTGCCCGGCAGACCGGAATTTACTGGGGAAACCCCGGTCATACAACCGAGTCTGTCGCCGTCGGCGCCGTCGGCCCGGGCGCACATCTTTTCCGCGGCTATCAGGAAAACATGGATTTTGCGCTGCACCTGCATGCGTTCATTGACGGCAAATAAGAAACCCGCTGCCGCGAGATCGCCGTTTGCGGCGATTTCGGGCTAGGCGCGGATTATGTCAACCAAGCTGGGGCCTTCATACCAGTCGATATGCTCGCCAGCTCGCTCGACCATATCGCCATGACGGGCGCAAATCGGGATGATTGCCGCGGGGACAAGCTGTATTCCAGCCAACGCGAGGACCGCCTGCGCACAAGCATCCCGAAAAACACCATAATCAAAGCCGGCAAGATCGAGTTTATTGATGACAAGCGTGAGCTCAAGCTTTGACGGCAAATCCAATTGACGCAGGCGAGAGAGCATATCGAACCCGACACCCGACTTCCAATCAATCACCAAAAGCAGCCGGGTGGGCCCGTCTAGTGGTGTAGCGGTCAATTCTTGTGCGGCAACGTCAGTGGAGCGCCCATCATTTAATGCCCAGGCATCCAGCCTCGAGCGTAAGGTCCTTCTGCCGGCTCCGGACTCGCCCAAAATAAGCGGCAATCGCGCGCGACGTCCGCGGGGGATCGTCGCCGATCGTGAGAATTGAACGCCTCGCGAAATTGGCGGCAGTTTAACTTGCTCCGATTCAAATGAAGCGGGCTGGATGCCGCATAAGGCCGATGAATCAGGGGGGGGCGACCCGGATAAGGCATTTCTTTTTTCAGATCGGCTCAACATGGCGAGCGCTCCATGAATTCATTTTCAATCATGTTGCGCCAACACGGACTGAGATAAAACGATTTAAAAATGATATGAAAATAAGGCGCAGTTATGAAGCGGGTAATCAAGCTTACAAAAAGCCCCCGCGATGATCGCGCAACGCTCATCAAGCCTGGCGCTTACACGAAGACCTCCCCGCTATCCCCGATCCAGGTCGAAAACGACCGAATGGGGTACCACTGCTCCCCCATTCGCTTCATTCGCTTACTTGGCGTTCTTTATGGCGAAGAAGCGCGGGTATTTTGTGGCAAATGGCCCACCAGGGAGCGTTCTGCCGCCTGAACAGTGTTAAGCAACAGCATAGTCACCGGCATCGGGCCGACCCCGCCGGCAACCGGCGTGATGTAAGAGGCCTTTTCCTTAACCGCCGCGAAATCAACATCGCCGACAAGACGGCCATCGGTCAGTCTGTTGATGCCCACGTCTATGACGACCGCCTCCGTACGCACCATCGGCGCGGTAATCAAATTCGGCTTGCCCGCTGCAACGACGAGATGTCCGCGCCCTTAAAAACAATGTTTCTGCCCTGCGCATCGAACTTGAGCGCATGCAATCGCGCGCAAGACTGATATTCAGCGCGCACGCTCGGATGCCAGCACTGAAATAGCGCAGCTGAACATGACCGCGACGACGCTGCCCTACGAGTTAGAGCCGGAACGCGCGGGACGCGAGGACACCCTGCGCAACGCCGCTACCGCCGGCACATCAGCAAACTAAGCGCGCCGCCATGGCCGCATACACCAACAAGACACCCGCACTGGAAGCGAACTTTCACCGCCGAATAAAAAGCGTAGGTTGGGGCGCAGCGGGGGGAGCCGCATCGTCTGAACATGGTGGGGCGCCTGCACGAGGTTCATGAAAGAAAAATACGCTGGCGGCAGGGGCAATGGCTGGAAAAGCGCGCCAGACGGGCATTCCCAGACGCCTTCTCTCGCGAGAGAAGGCGCGAGCGACTCAGCCGAAATACGCCTCGCGCACGCTGGCGTTTTCGGCAAGCTCGCGGGCGCTGCCTGCGGCCACCACCCGCCCCTGCGACAACACATAACCGAAATCGGCAATGGCCAGCGTCTGATGGACGTTTTGCTCGACCAGAAGCACGGTAATGCCAAGCTCTCGAATGCGTCTGATCACGCTGAAGTTTTCCTTGACCAGTCGCGGCGACAAGCCAAGGGAGGGCTCGTCAACGAGCAGGAGCTTGGGCTCACCCATCATGCCGCGTCCGATGGACAGCATCGCCTGCTCCCCGCCGGACATCGTTCCGGCCAGCTGCGCGGCGCGCTCCTCCAGCCGTGGAAATATCGCCAGCACCCGCTTGAGCCTTGCGGCGATCTTGCCCGAATCAGACTCCTGATACGCTCCCAGGCGAAGGTTTTCCACCACCGTCAGCTTTGGAAAAACCTTACGCCCCTCTGGAATACAGGCAAGACCGGCCCCCACGATCCGATGCGTCGGCATGCCCGTCAGATCGGTACCGTCAAACACCACGCGACCGCGCCGCGGCGGCGTCAGCCCCAGAATGGCCCGAATCAAGGTGCTCTTACCCGAACCGTTGGAGCCCAAAATGCAGGTGATGCTGCCCGACTCGATGGTCAGCGACACATCCTGCAAAACGTCGGCCTTGTCATAGCCGGCGAAAACGTTCTCCACACTGAGCAGGATCCCCATGTCTATTCGGTCCCCAGATAGGCCATCTGCACCTGCGTATCCGCCGCAATGTGCGCATATGGCCCTTCGCATATTTTCTGGCCGTAATTGAGCACGACGCAACGCTCTGTTATGCGTTCAATGACATTCATCTCGTGCTCAATAATGATGATCGCCAATCCGGGCATGCTGGCGCGAACCTTTAGGATGTCATCCATCAGCTCCCGCGTTTCTTCGTGGGTCATGCCGGCTGAAGGCTCGTCTAGCAACAGCAGTGTCGGTTCGCTGATCAGCGCGCGGCAGATCTCTATCCTGCGCCGGTCAATCATGTTCACCGCGCCAGCAGGATCAAAAATCCGATCAGCCAAAGACGCGCTAAATGAGCTGACGAGGGCATGCGCCCGCCCGTACTGCGCCTCGAATTGGGCGCGGAACGCCTTGCGCTGAAAAATATTGAACCATAGCCCGTGGTTCAATTGCCTATGGTTGCCGACCATCAGATTGTCAAAAATGGACAGGGAAAGGCAAAGCCGCGAGCGCTGGAAGGTGCGCGTTACGCCGGCCTGGTAAATATCCGGGGCACTCATACGCGCCAGATCAAGGCCGCGATAATCGACACGTCCCTCGCTCGCCTTGTAGATTCCGGTTATGACATTGAAAAAAGTCGTCTTCCCCGAACCATTCGGTCCGATGAGACCGAGAATTTCACCGCTGTTGACGGTCAGGTTAAGCGCGTTCAGCGCCACCAGTCCGCCGAAACGCATGGTGAGGCCCTCGCAGGCGAGCAAGGTGCTCACAGCTTGCGTCCCGGAAAATAATTACGCACCTGCCGCGGCATCAGGCCGTCCGGCTTGAACAACAGAATGAGAATGACCAGGCCGGCATAGAGCAGCAGGCGATACTCCTGGATGAACTGCAGCTTCTCCGGCAGCATCAGCACAATCGCGGCGGCCACTGAGAGCCCCCAGGGGTTGCCGAGGCCACCCAGTATCACGATGGAAACAAGGATGAGCGAATCGCCGAAGGTGAAGGCATTGGGCGCTACGAATCCGGTCATCATGGCATAGACCGACCCGGCCATGCCGGCGAGGAAATTACCTATGGTGAAGGCGGTTATTTTCCAGCGCGCGATATTCATGCCGAAGGCCGCACACGCGGTTTCGTCTAGGCGCACCGCGTCCAGATTGACGCCTATCCAGGATCGCTCCAGGCGCCGCACCAGCATGAACGCCAACGCCGCCATCGCCAGCGAGAGCAGCACGTAATTGGCATAAAACGAGATTTCGGTCTCGCCAATCTGGATGCTGTCGTTGAGTTTCCAGCCGAAGATCTCCATGCCCGGCAACTTCATCCCCTGCGGTCCGCCGAGGGTGTCGTTCACTTCGAGAAAGACGCGGAACAGGATGCCAAAGGCGATGGTCACGAGCGCCGCGTAATGACCGTAGGTGCGCAACACCGGGAGGATCAGCAGCGAACCGATACCGGCGGCCATCGCCCCCGCAACCAGAACAATGACAAGATGCGGCGTCGCGGTTTGGCTGGCCAACACCGCGGCGGTGTAGCAGCCGATGCCGAAGAACGCCGCTCCGGCAAAATTGACCACGCCCGCATAGCCAAATTGCAGGTTCAAGCCGAGGCATACCACGATATAAAGGAGCACGGTCGCCAGCATTAGCAGGGGGAAATGCTGGTCGTAGAACAGTCCCGTGATCAACAGCACACCGGCCAGCACTGCGGCGTTACCCTTGCCGCCATGGCCTGCGAATGAGGCCGCCGCACGCGCATTCCAGCCCAGGCGCCCGAGCACAAAAAGCACCATCACCGCGCCCAGCGTCAGCCCCATCACCGCCCACTGGCTCTCGGCATGCAGGAACAACACCGCGAATCCCGTGATGGCAGCCACGCTCAACAACGCGGGCGCCGCCGCGCTTGCGCTCAGCAGTCCGGTCAAGATGGCCCTGGCGTTTATGCCCACAGTCACACCCGCTCGCTTTTCTTCTCGGCGATGAGCCCGGTCGGGCGCCACGCCATGAAAATGATGACAACCGCGAAGGCGAACACGTCCTTGTATGCGGTTGATGTCCCGGGGAACAAGGCCGGCAGGGTCACGGCACCGATGCTTTGCAGCGCCGAGAAAAGAAACCCGCCGAGAATCGCACCGTAAATATTGCCCAGCCCGCCGATAACCGCGGCAGAAAATCCTATAACGCCCAGCAGCAGGCCGACGCCGAAATTAATCTCGTTGTAGTAAAGCCCGTTCATGAGCCCGCCCAGCGCCGCCATGCCCGAACCAATGGCAAAGGTGAGCAGGACGATGAATTCGAAGTTAATGCCCATGATGCGCGCGGTTTCCGCGTCCTGCGCGACTGCGCGGATCGCCAGGCCGAGCTTGGTGCGGGTGATCAGCAGGTGAACGGCGACGATGGCCGCAAGTCCGGCCAACAGCAGGATGAGACTGTCCGCCCGCAAGGTAAAATTGTCCAGGCTGAGCGAATCGGTAGGCAGCAGGCGCGGATACGGCTTGGGGTTCGAGCCCTGGGGATAGAAAAGGCGCACGGACTCGCGCAACACCGAGCCGAGCATCAGTGTGATCAGCAGCGTGTTGAGCGGAGGAGCCAGGCGCAGCGGCAACACCAGGTACTTGGCGATCAGCGCGCCGAGCAGCGCCATCGACAGGGTCGCCACCAGCGTCATCACCAGCAACTGCGCCAGGGGCGAATCAACGCCGAGCGCCTGCAGGCCCAGATAGGTCGCCAGACCGGCAAAGGCGCCCACCATCAGCACATCCCCATGGGAGAACTTGATCACATCAAGCACGCCGAAAAACAGCGTGAAGCCGACCGCCACCATGGCGTAGATCATCCCGAGCATCAACCCGTTAAAAATATACTGGGAAAGCTGGCCTAGATCCATGGAATGGCGTTAGCGCGGGAGATAAAAAGAGAACAGATGAACTGCGACGGGCGCGCAGCATGCGCACCGACTTCGAAACCCGCCGGGCGACGTTCCCGTCGAGAAACATCGGGGAGGCGGGTTGCGTGCGGGTGTTGCCGCCCGCAACCGGTGCAAAACGTCTCGCCGACCTTTGACTGGTCGAACTTAGGCCTATTGCCCCTTTAGCTTGCGCTTGCCGGTGCCATACTCGCTGTCCTCCCACACCACCCATTTACCGTCCTGGACGACATATTTGGTGATGAGGGGCACGATGTTCTGGCCGTGGTCGTCAAAGGTCACCTTGCCGATGATCGAATCCCTGTCCTTGGTCTTGCGCAATTCGCCGGCAACTTTTTTACGGTTCGGCCCGACCTTCTCAACCGCGTCCATGATCAGGTTTGCCGCGGCGAAGGCAAAAGGACCGTAGGCCTCGGGGCCCTCGTTATATTTCTGCTGCGAATACTTGCCGGTGAAGTACAGTCCGCCGGGAAGCTTTTCCCAGGGCGCCCCTTCGACAAAAGACAGGGAACCTTCGGCGAGCTGCTTGCCAAGCCCCTCGATGAAAGCATCGGATTTTATTCCCGAGGTGCCTTCGAACACGGCGCTCAGTCCCTGCTTGTCCATTTGCGAGCGGATGCGCACGCCCAGCGGGGTGAGTCCGCCGAAGAAAATGACCTCAGGCTTGAGTTCCTTCGCCTTGGTCAGTTCCGTGGTGAAATCCTGCTGGTCCGCGGTAACGCCAAAGGTGCCGACGATCTGCCCGCCATTTTTTTTCAGGTATTCGCTGAAGTACTGGTTGTGCCCCTTGCCGTAGTCGGTGGTGTCATGGATCACCACCCATTTTTTGTACTTCATGCCTGCCATGAATTTCGCGGCAACCTCGTTCTGGTTGATCATGGTGCCGTTAACGCGGTGTATCTCGTCATACTTGTTGCCATAGGTAATCGAGGGCAGCACCGCCCCCCACACCACCACCGGCAGGCCGAACTTGTGATACGTGTCCACCGTCGCCACCGCGGTGACTGAGCAGTAGTGGGTCACGCCACCGATGATGGAATTGTCCGCCGCCGCCTTGGTCGCCACCTGCACCGCGATATTGGGCTTGCACTCATCATCCAGGCTGACAAGTTCGTAGGTATATTTGGCTTTGGGATCCTCGTTGCGCAGGCGCACGGCAAGATCAGTCGAGTTGCGGCCGCCAATGCCGTTGGCTGAAACGCCCCCGGTCAAGGGTCCGATGAACACAAGCTTGACGGTCGGTTTTGCTTCGGCAAAACCAACGCCGAGTGCGAGGCTCGCGCCGAACAGGGACAATAGTGCGTTTCGCTTGAAGTTCATCTTTTACTCCTGGGAAGACTGGAAAAATTGCAACCGACTAGCACGCCAGACCAAGCGCGCTGCCCGATAGCCGCCAGAAAAGCGGCTCACCGCTGAGACTGTACGAAAACCGAAGCTCCAATAAGCATACCCGCGTAAGAACCAGGGGGCGAATAAAAAGGACACGCCGGCAGTATCCCGAGTCCGCCCGATACAGTCAATCGACGATTGCCGCATGCGCTTGTATTGACGCTCAGTCGCCCTTGATGTTCGCGGCGCGCACCAGTTTGGCCAGTGCATCGAACTCCGTGCGGCAAAGACGCCCCATTTCCTCGGGTGTGCTCGTTTTCACCGCAATGCCCTGTTTGCTGAAGATGTCGCGCAATTCCGGCTCGGACAACACGCCACGCAGTTCGGCGCTATATCTGGCGACGACGTCCGCCGGAATGCCCGCCGGCCCCCAAAACGCAAACCAGGGCTCGCCATTAAAGCCCGACACCCCCTGCTCGTGCAGCGAAGGCAAATCGGGAAACAGCGGCGAGCGCTCGCGCATCGAGCCCCCCAGCACACGCACGCGTCCGTCCTTGGCCATGCCGGTCGCCACGTGAATGGGCATGAACATGGTCGGTATCTGGCCACCCAGCAGGTCGTTGAATGCCGGCGCAGATCCTTTGTAGGGGATATGGGTCATTTGCACGCCTGCAATGAGCTTTAGTTGCTCCATAAACAAGTGATGGTAGGTGCCATTCCCGGGAGAACCGTAATTCATGCCCGGATTCGCTTTGGCATAGGCCACAAACTCGCGCACATTGGAGACGGGCACCGCGTTGTGCACCACCAGGGCGAAGTTGTTGTTGGCGATCAGGCCGATAGGCTGAAACGCCTGGATGATGTCGAAGGGCAGGCTCGGAAAAAACAGCGGTAGCGTCAGCACGCTGGACACCATGACCTGCATGGTGTGCCCGTCGGGTACCGCCTTGGCCAGCGCCTCCATGCCTATGGCGCCGGCAGCACCGGCACGATTTTCAACAATAAAGGGCTGGATCCAGCGCGCTTGCAAACGCGGAGCCAGCAGGCGCGCGATGACATCGGGCGTGGTCGCCGCGGTCTGCGCCAGCAGCAAGCGCACCGGGCGCGACGAAATCCCCTGCGCCTGTGCGGAAAATGGCATCGCGACTGAGACGGCCGCGCCTGCGGCGGCGAGGAGCAGGCGGCGCCGTGTGTCGCTGGTGTCGCTGGTGTCGCTGGTGACACCGGTAACTCTGGTGGCGTGGAGCATGCGGGGTTCTCCTCCGGCATTGGCGGGGCCTGTGGCAGCCCTCGGTCTGGACGTCCGCCGATTTGGGGCAGACGCAATGGCGCATTATGCAATAAGGCCGGCGGGTAATGCCAATAGAAGCAAGTGAAGATAGGTGATGTGCAGCAGTCGAGAGAAGACCTGTCACTCGCCCAAGGGAAATGACCACAAATCCCGTCGCGGCGCCTCGGCGCGTCCGGCGTCGCCTGCGATCAGGACATCAGGACAATTGACAAGTCAGCGCCTCTGACTGTCTACTTCCGCTCTTTGGCGCATTGCGCTCATACGCATCAAACCCATCGGCAAAGGACAAGATGACTACGCAGGTTTTGATTGCAGGGGCCGGTCCGGTCGGACTCACCCTCGCCATAGATCTTGGCAAACGCGGCATACGCTGCACCATCATCGAGCAAAAGCAGGCACCGCAGTTCCTGCCAAAAATGGAACGCTGCAACGCACGCAGCATGGAAATGTTCCGACGTATTGGCATCGCCGACGAAATCCGGCGGGCCGGATTGCGCGCCGATGTGCCCATGGACGTCTATGTCGTAATGACCCTGAACGAGCCGGCCTTGCTGCGCCTGCCCTACCCCTCGGTCGATGAGGCGCGCGCCCACATCCGGGCGACCAATGACGGCAGTGTGCCCTTGGAGCCCTACCAGCTCACCTCGCAATACTCGCTTGAACCCCTGCTCAAGTCGATCGCCGAGTCCCTGCCCAGCGTCACAGTGCGCTTCGGTTGCGAGCTGGTGTCCTTCGTACAGGATGCCACCGGTGTCAGCGCCACCGTGCGAACGGCAGGCGGTGCAATCGAGACCCTGCGTGCCGACTATCTGGTCGGCTGCGATGGCGGCAACAGCGCCGTGCGAACCCAACTGGGCATCCAATTGCGCGGCGAAGGCCCGATGACGCAGTTTCGTCAGGCCTTGTTCCGCTGCGATGAACTGTTCGACATGATGCCCCTGGGCAATGGTCCGGGGCGCGGCCGGCATTGGCATGTCGCCGACGACAAGGGCAGCTTTCTCATCATGCAGGACTCGACTCGTCACTGGACGCTGCATTCGGCCGTCGACTCCGATGAAGAGATGAAACGCATGTTCGAAAAGCTCATCGGTGTCCCGATAAAATACGAAATGCTCTCGTGCAGTCCCTGGCGGCAGAATCTGCTGCTGGCAAGCTCCTACGGCACCGACCGCGTATTCATCGCCGGCGATGCCGCGCACCTGGTCATTCCAACCGGCGGGCTGGGTATGAACACCGGCGTGGGCGATGCCTTCGATCTGTCATGGAAGCTCGCCGCCACGCTGCAAGGCTGGGGCGGCCCCAACTTGCTGCGCGCCTACGAAATTGAACGGCGCCAGGTCGGCGACCGCAACATTGGCGCTTCGCGTTACGCCAACCTCGGGCGACGCAAGTGGCGCTCAATGTGGCGTCCAAATATAGGCGAGCAATCTCCGGCCGGACAACAATCACGCGACATCCTGAAAATGGTCGCCAATGTGGAGCAGCGCAAAACCAATGAAATGATTGGCGCCGAGCTCGGATATCGCTACGTCGATTCACCCATCATCATGGATATCCCCGGGGGACCGGAACACCTGTTCCGCGAGTACCTGCCAAGCACCTGGCCGGGTGCACGATTGCCGCACATCTGGCTTGATGACGGCACAGCGATACAAGACCGCATCCCCAGTGAGGGCTACACCATGCTTCGCCTGGGCGGCACAAAGGCCGACAGCGGCGCGCTGGAGCAGGCGCTGCGGGCAAGGGGCGCACCGCTGACTACGCTCGTCATCGCGGACAGGGTGGCGCGCGAAGTTTATGGACACGAGCTGATCTTGCTCCGCCCCGACATGCATGTGGTCTGGCGCGGCAACGGCGCGCCTGATGACGCGGTGACAATTGCCGCCACCGCGACAGGGCACTAAACCACCGGGCCTTGCGGCCCGGCCATGCCGCCCTACTCGGGCTTGACGCCCGTGTCGACGATCACCTTGCGCCAGCGGTCAATGTCCTCGCGCACCAGCGCGCGCGTTTCCTCGACCGGCATCGGCGCGGGTTCGGTGGCCAGTGCGGCAAGCCGCTCCACCACCACTGGATCGAGCATGATGCGACGCATCTCGGCGTTCAACCTGGCGACAATCGCCGGCGGCGTGCCACCGGCAGCGAATACCGTTTGCCAGGATCCTGTGACAAAACCGTCAACGCCGGACTCGAGCACCGTCGGAACATTGGGCGCCAGCGGACTGCGTGTCTTCCCCGTCACCGCCAATGCGCGCAGCTTTCCGCCACGAATAAGCGACAGTGACGCAAACATGCTGGTCATGATCGCGTCCACCTGGCCTGCCGCGACATCGGCGAGGCCGGGCCCGACGCCCTTGTAGGGCACATGGGTCCACTGAAACTTGCCCTGGCTGCCGAGCAGCACGGCAACCAGATGGGGTGCGCTGCCGGTGCCGGCCGAGGCGTAGTTGAGTTTGCCCGGGTTCTCGCGCGCAAAGCGCATGAACTCCTGCATGGTTTTCAACTTGTGGCCCTCGGTCACCGTGAGCACATGCGGCGAGTAGGAAAGCATGCTGACGGGCGCCAGGTCCTTCACCGGGTCAAACGGCAGGTTCGGATAAAGGCCCGCGCTGATCGTCAATGAGCCCAACTCGATAATCAGCAGGGTGTGGCCGTCCGGTGCGGCGCGCGCAACCAGCTCGGCACCGATCATGCCATTCGCCCCGGCGCGGTTTTCGACCACCACCGGCTGCCCCAGCGCCTCGGCAAGCTTGGGCGCGATAATGCGCCCCATGAGATCAACACCGCCCCCCGGCGGAAAGGGCACGATCAACCGAATCGGCTTGGTCGGGTAAGCCTGCGCGATTGCGGATTGCGCGCCGAACATCGCCAAACCGAGGCTTAGAGCAAGAACCAAAGCCGCAGACGCACTGCGAACCTTCAATTTCATTTTCTCTGCTTGCTGTTTTTGTAGATTATTTTTCATGGTTGGGTTTGGCGACCCGAAGTACAGGTGCACAAGAGTAAGGGGGGTATAGGGGTAAAAAGCTAAAGGCTAAAGGCTAAAGGCGCACAACGGCCATCAGTCGGGAACCAGGATTGGCTTTACCGCCTGCCCGGCAAGAATCAAATCAAAGCCGCGCTGCGCCTCGGACAAGGGCAGCACATGCGAGGCCAGCGGACGCAGGTCGACCAGCCCCGATTGCAGTAAAGCGGTGGCGCTTTTCCAGGTCTCCCAGATCTTGCGTCCGTGGATGTTAATCATGCGCGGACACTTGAGCAGCCAGAGGGTGAAATCGACGGCAATCGCCTTTGGCGGCGCACCGACCAGCCGGAAATCCCCGCCTTTGGTGATGCACTCAAACACATTGTGAAACCCGGCCTCGGTGCCGGAGTATTCAATGCCGACGTCGACACCATCGCCACCGGTCATGTCGCGGACAATCGCCGGCAAATCCTCGGTCAGCGGATCGACGCAACGATCTGCACCAAGCAGCTTCGCAGTATCGCGCCGCAGCCGGTTGGGGTCGCAGGCAATGATCAGGCGCGCGCCCAGTGCGCGCGCAGCCGCCACGTTCATCAGGCCGATCGGACCGCAGCCATTGACCAGCACTGCCTGGCCGGCGACACCCGAGCCCTCCAGGCTGGCGTGCACGGCGATACCGAAGGGCTCTTGCATGGCGGCGATTTCATGTGCAAGCCCGGGCGGGTTGACCCATACGATGCCAGAGGGCACCACCACATAGTCCGCGAAGCCGCCGTCAAAGTCGATTCCCGGATAAGTCGTTTTCGTGCACAGATGGGCACGCCCCGAGGCGCATTGCTTGCATTGGCCGCAGAACACATGCGACTCGAGGCTGACCCTGTCGCCGATGTTGAGCCCAGTCACCCCGCCACCCAACGCGTCGATGACGCCGCTCACCTCGTGGCCCATGACACAGGGCAGTTTCATGCGTCGCGCCATGCGCGGCGCCCACTTGTAGATCTGCATGTCGGTGCCGCAAATGCCGGCGGCGCCCACTTTCAGCCGCACCTCGCCCGCGGCGGGCTCGCGCACACCAACATCGCGCAGCGCAATGCCGCCTTCCACCGCCTCCACCTTGCACAAAGCGCGCATGCCCGATCCTAGACGTGAAAAATATCGACCGGACCGACCAGCTTGTCGTCGATCATGATGATTTTTTTAACCGCGATCCTCAAATCGCCGGCCTCTTCCCGAAACCTGTACTCATACGAGCCGCTGCGCGTGATGCCGCCGTGAATGCCGTAGGAATGCACAATCCAACTCGCCCGCGCACCAACATCAGCGCCATTGCCATCGATCAGCATCACCGTGCCCACAAGGTGGGTCGTGCGCGCCATCGGCACCGACGCAAAAGAATCCCCGCTTTCAATGCGGAACACGCGGTCTTCAAGACTGGCGCGGCCTTTCAGATATAGCAGATTGAGCCCGAGTTCCGGCTCGACGGTAAGCTCATATTCGCTGGTCCAGGCCGGCATCCAGAACACCGCATCCTCGACATATAACTGCAGCCACGCCTGCCACTTCTTTTCATCGAGCAGGGCGGCCTCGCGAAACAGCAGGTCTTCGACGCGGTTGCGCAGTGCCGTACCGGCGCTCATGACCGGTTCCCTTCGATCATGCGTTCCTTCCAGAAACGGTAGAAGCCGTGATACAGCGCCTCATGGTCCCAATTGGCGTTCATCGTATTTGGCACCAGCCCGATTTTGGCACCGTCGGTGTCCTCGGCGCCATGACGTATGGCGCCCATACCGCGGGCAAAGTCATTCCAGCGCGCGGCGCGTCCAAAGCCGCCACTGTGGGTCGCCTCCAGCGCGGCCAGGTCGTCGGAACTCGCCATGCCGGTCGTCAGGTAAAAATCCTCGAATTTGCGCAGGCGCGCGGCTCTCGCCTCGGCCGGCTCACCGACCGGGGCGATACAACGGACGGTGATCTCACACACCCCGGGCGCTATCGGGTTGAGCGTGCGGATCTGCGAGGACGGGTTGTCCATGATGAAGGCGTTGGGGAACACGAACAGGTTGCGCCCGCGATTAAGCATCCACTCAGTGCGCTCGGGCGGGAATGACTTTTCCAGCCTTTCCTTCTGCGGCCACAACGGATGCTTGGTCGGATCGGCGCGCTTGGCCCAGATGCCGAGGTGACCGTTGCCAAAGTCGTAGGAACCGGAGTCGACATTACCGAGCATGCGTCCGGATTCGGTACGCTGCAGGCCGCCAAGATTAGCCTTGGCTTCACGCTGCGCCACCGTGGCTGCGAAAACACGATGGACGGTGGACACGTGGTATCCATCGACGCCGTTTTCAGCCTGCAATTTCCAGTTGCCATAGACGGTATATGTCGACGAGCCGGGAATGACTTCCAGTCCCTGCGGCGACTGGTCGGCCAGCAGGTCTATCCAGCTTGTGGTGCCGGCAAGCCAGTCCTTGAGCGTCGGAACATCGGCCTTGAGGCTGGCAAATATGAAACCGCGATAAGAGTCGACCCGCGCGATCGGCGTGAGCCCGAAACTGTCCTTGCCCTCAGGGTCAGTGTAGGCGCCGGTTTCCTCGTTCTTAATCTTGATGCAACGGCCGTCCTGGTCGAACGCCCAACCATGGAAACGGCAGGTGAACACGTTCGCACGGCCATGCTCCAAGGGCACCAACGTCGCGGCGCGATGGGCACAGGCGTTGATGAAGCCGCCAATGCCACCGTCCTTCTTGCGCAGCAGGAACACCGGTTGGCGGTCGATGCGGGTGGAAAAATAATCACCCGAATTGCGGATTTGGCTCTCGTGCGCAAGAAACACCCAGCCGCCTTCAAAAAACAATTCCATTTCCGACTCAAAAATGTCGGGATCGGAATAAATCGCCCGATCGACGCGAAAACGACCTTCTCGCTCGTCGATCATTGCCGCAATGCGGTCGGACATCACCATCAAATCCTCCTTGGGTTGCTTTCCCCCGTCCGGAACCCCGGCCGTTCAATCACCGGACGGCAACAGCGCGGCATGCTCACTCGGCTCCCCGACTTGGTCTGCCGTTTTGGAGCCGGCGCTATGATAACTTCGCTGGCATTTCCTTTGGAGGAAATCAGCACCGCCATTGCGGGAATGAAGTGCCGGGCCGGCGGAGCGCCGGGCTCGTCTCAAGCAAAAATGGCTGGAAATGCCCGCCTGGCGCGCATTTCCAGCCAGTGTGCGACTGCTCCACACCGGTGCAATATCAATCCACCTCGCCCTTTCATCTAGGGAATCGCTGATCAAGTAGTCGCGAGCGGCGGCAGTTGAACGCGATTGAGTTGAATTTGTGAATTGAACGAAATTTTTATCAAAATGAAGGCCTCTTTCATGGCACGAGCAGGGCATTTCTCGGTATTTCCTTCACG
>JANXRV010000072.1:0-22295 GCA_025356665.1 Pseudomonadota bacterium | reverse complement strand
TTACTTGTAAAGCTAACTGATGAAGATGGAAACGTTGGCTGGGGGGAGGCGCCGGCGTTAAAGGATTGGGGCGGGGAGTTCGGCCGCTACTTTGGTGAATCGACCGCCATCGCGGATCTGGTCATCCAACGCTATCTCAAGCCCTCAATTATTGGAGCAGAGGTTCAAAACATCGCGGAAATCCACGCTCGTATGGATGCTGTTTTGAAGGGTTACCCATACTCAAAGGCGGCAGTGGAGTTTGCTGTTTATGACGCTGCAGCTCGTGGCCTCGGCGTGCCGGTCTATACGTTGCTTGGGGGCTGTGTTCGTAAGCAGATTCCTGTGACGCACTCGCTCGGATTAATCAGCGTGGCGGAAGCGGAAGCGGAAGCTGTGAAAGTAGTTTCCGAGGGAATAAAAACTATAAAAATAAAGATTGGCGTCGATCCGAAGCGGGATGTCGAAATTGTCCGCGCAGTGCGGCTAGCTATCGGTTCAAAGGCGGAGCTTTGCGTTGATGCGAACGAAGGATATTCGACCGTTGGCCTGGCGATCCAGACCATACGAAAGATGGAGCAGTACGAGCTGAAATACGCTGAGCAACTGGTAATGGGTATCGAAAAGCTCGCGCAGGTGGCAAGTGCCATTGACACGCCAGTGATGGCGGATGAAAGTGCCTGGAATGCGCACGACGTTATCCAAATCATCGAGAAAAAAGCAGCTCAGATTGTATCTATCTATTCCACTAAGCCGGGTGGTCTCTATCGCGCCATGGAGGTCGCTGCCGTAGCTCGTGCCGCGGGTTTAATCTGCAATGTGAACGGCTCGGTAGAGACGGGGATTGGCAATCGAGCGAATGTCCACCTAGCAGCAGCGGCGCCCGCCGTCACATTGTCATGCGTGATCCCACTTTCAGTGCCTGCGGAGCATTTGAATGGAAGGATTGGTGGTATTTACTATAACGACGACCTCTTGAAGCAACCCATGACGATGAAAGACGGTGCCATCGAGGTGCCTACTAAGCCGGGTTTTGGCATCGATGTAGACGAATCCAAAATAGACAAATATCGAGTGAAGACGTGAGGAGCTACGTATGGACATAAATAAGCGGCTGAAAGAACTTGGGATTGAGTTGCCGGTTGCCCCCGTGCCAACGGCGAGTTACGTGCCTTTTTTGCTTGCAGGAGAGTTTCTTTTTATCGCCGGACAAGTCCCAGTTCTCCAAGGCGAGGTTCACTATGCGGGTCGCTTGGGCGAGACTCTTTCGCTCGAGCAAGGTGTGGCAGCGGCTCGAATGTGCGGCATCAACATTCTGACTCAAGTGAGCGAAGCGCTGGACGGCGACCTCAATCGAGTTATCGGCTGCGTGCGTCTTGGTGGTTTCGTGCATGCCACTCCAGGGTTCACTGACCACCCGAAGGTCGTTAATGGGGCATCCGATTTGATGATTGAGGTTTTCGGTGATAAAGGCAAGCACACTCGAGTTGCGGTTGGAGTTGCTTCCTTGCCTCGCGGCGTCGGCGTCGAGATTGATGCCATATTCCGAGTGAGATGAGCTTGCGGCTACCGCGGTAGCGTCGAATTAGCGTGTGCTGCTCCGGGTTCTCTCTCTCTCTCTCTCTCTGGTGCAGCCAGTCGTAATTCTGAGTGCATATGCTTAGATGCGACCAGCTACCGGCCCTAATTCGAATGTTTTGTTACTAACCAAGAGCTGTTAGATCCGAACCTGAAAGAAGTTCCGTACGATGTTCTTTACGAGTTGCTGTCGGTGAGTGAATTCGTGGGCATTGAGCTGAGCCTGTACCCGATGAGATCAAGGTGTGAAATTTTCGGCAACTGTTGGAGCGCTATGGCCTTGGTCGGCAATTACTCGAGCAAGTTGGAGGTTACCTTAGCATTCACTGCATGAAGGTGTTCGGTGAGTCCATCGTGGATGGGCGCGATTATGAGCGCCGCATCCTTGATCGCGAACGAGTCAACCGCTAGGCGCTATTGACATTCAGGCGAGCCAGGCGAAGGTGCAGACTAGGTGCAAGAAGGCCGTGTAGTGGGGGTCGAGTTTTCGTTTTGGCTACACACCGAAAGTGCTTGATGCGCGCGAAGAGGCGCTCGATCAGATTGCGATCCTTGTGCAGATAATAAAATATCGAATGTCGACAGCCCCTAGTGCCGGAGTTTTTTTCGCTGCTTGTAGATAATTTTCTAAAGTTAATGTGAGAGGAGTGAAAAAATGCAAATCGAGGTTGTTCGAAAAATAACTGCAGATCTCAGTAATCGCGGGCTGGATGCTATTGTGACTACTTCTCCCGAGAGTTTTTCCTACCTGAACGGTTTTCCTGTGCCATCGCAGGCGCTATTGCGCCACCGTCATGCAATCTCGATTCTGTCGTCTGACGGTGTGCTTTCGCTGCTGATTGTTGATATGGAAGAAGCGACAGTACGGGCACTGTCCCCGGATACGCCGTTAGCGGTTTGGCGCGAATTTTCTGAGTCCGCCATGAAGCGCCTCGCAGATGAATTAAGATCAAGGGGTCTAGATGCGGGTCGTATCGGACTGGAGTTCAAGTATCTCTCCACAGGCGATTATGTGGAGCTGTCGAACTTGTGTCCGAACGCGAAATTAGAAGCATGCGACGACATACTACGCGATGCGCGCCAAATTAAGACCAACGGTGAAATAGACCTTATGCGCCGGCTAGCGAGAATTTCCGATAATGCCATTCTGCAAGCAATGCGCGCTATTCACGAAGGCTCGAGTGAGTTTGAATTTGCGGCGGCATTGACGACGAATATTTTCTCCCAAGGGGCTGAGCAATTCAGGCTCATGATCGTGGCTACGGGTGAACGGAGTCAGCTTCCCAACGTAGGTCCGACGGCACGGAGGATGCAGGCGAAGGATGTATGCCGGTTCGAAATATTTAGCGTCATCCGTGGCTACCAAGTAGGCGTTTGTCGTACGGCTGTCGTGGGAAGTGCTCCGCCAGAAGCTGAGCGCCTGTGGGCTCATTTGATTGAATGCAAGCATATGATCATGGAGATGATCAAGCCTGGAGCCAGCTGCATTGAGATCTATACAAAGTTCTCGGCGGAGATGGCGAAGATCAATTTGCCACCGATTTCATTTGTTGGACACGGAGCAGGCTTGAGTCTGCATGAGGAGCCCTACATAGGCAAGACCGCTATGATCGGGACGCAGACCGACGTGATCTTGAAGGAGAACATGGTCCTTGGTATCGAGCCGCTGTGCTACCGCACTGGCTTCGGTTTCGGACTGCAAAATAAGGATGCAATTCTTGTTACTGCCAGTGGATGCGAATTGCTGTCCGACGTAACCGATACGGACAAACTCTTTGTCATTAGAAGCTAACAGCCTGTCGGGATTAACCGACGGAAGTTGATTGATAGATTGGAGCGCGCGAATGGGTGGTTAAGGGAGAGCTCTGCTTGATGAAGTTGAGATTGTAGCCATCAGCAATTTCCGTGTGATAGATCGCGCAACGCCGTATCTGCCGCCGCCGTCGCGGTGTTGGTCAAGGCCGTTTTGTGAATGGGAAGGTGGAGGTGAATTAGCCGCTGACTCAACCTTGGAACACTACTTCGCGGGCGGCGCCGCGCACGTCCATTTCGTATTCGAGGTTGACGATGGGCGGGCGGCACAGGTTCCAGCTGATGCAATCGGTGCTGCAGCGACGCACCAGTTCGTCGATCATCAGCGGGCCGATGTCGTGCATGGTGTAGGCCTGCACTGAGATGGCGTCGGCCCAGCCAAAGCCCAGCGCCGCAAGCCGGCGTTCCATTTCGGCAACCACGTAGCGCACCTTGTCGCGCATGCCCTCGAGGGATGTGTCGCCTAGGCGCACGATGGTGTCGTGGTAATTGGCGCGGCCCTCCTGCGCTTCACCGCCGCCGGCGATGATGAAGCTAGGTCGCTTGGACTGCGTGGGCGTTGTGATCGAGAACGCATGCAGCACTGGCACGGCGGGCGCGCCCACCACAGGGCACACGTTGGTGCGTGCCACCGGGTTGATGCCGTCCTTGTATAGGCCCCACTGTTCTAGCGTGGCCACGTACTGCTTGTTGAAGTCCTGGAAGCCGGTTTCCGAAAATGGCGCCGGCGAGCGCAACTCGCAAGCGCAAAACGACGTAGTCGGGCGGCCGACGGCCTTCATGTAGCGCTCGGCGGCGGCAAATCCCTCCGCCAGCGGTAGCGGGTGCGGCAAGCGCACGCGCTCAATTTCGAACCCGGGTTGGGCAGCCACCCCGGCCGAATACTGGAACACGCCTTTGATGTAGCGGTAACCGCCCTGCGGGAAGTCGATAATGTCTGCCATGGTCGTTCGTTCCAAGTTGGGATGATGAAAGGTGCGTAGCTTAGTTGCCCGGCCGCCCCATGACAAGTCGGTTTCGCTGCCGCACATTCTCTACCTCGCGCAAAAGCTGATGCAGCGCCTGGGCATTGTATTCACCACGCTGCTCGGGCCGGAGAATTGCTGTGGCGCTTTTCACTGGCACTTCGGCGACGAGGACATGGAAAAGCAGGTCGCCAACATCAGCCTGATGTCGTTCCGCCGAATCAAGGCCAAACAGGTTCTGTCGCTGTGCCCGGATTGCGATTACAGCTTCGGGCGTCACCAGAAAAAACACCACACCTTCAGCCACGTCAACATTTCCGATATTTTTATCGAACACCTCGATGAACTGAAAAAAAGATGGTCTATCCGGTCAAGCGCAAGGTCATCGTGCATCACCACGCTCACGACGAGCTGCGCCACCTCGATAATGTGGATCGCGCGGTGGAGCAGCTGCGCCCGCGCATCGCCAAGTTCGGCTACAATCAAAAAGATGTCCGCTCCTAGCTGCAGACGATCATTTACCTGTAGGCCGGAGGAACTCATGGAACTGAAGATTGGACTTGGCAACTACGACCGCACCGCGCCCGTGCTCAATGGCGACATCGGCGTGGCGGGTGCCCGCATCAGCGTGGAGAGTCCGCCGCTCGAGGAGTTGTTCGAGCGCGCCTTCGACAAGGGCGAGTTCGACGTAGCGGAGCTGTCCTTCAGCAATTATCTGTACCTCACCTCCGAAGGCAAATGCCCTTACGTGGCGCTGCCGGTGTTCCCGTCTCGCACGTTCCGGCATTCGGCCATTTATGTTCACGCCGACCGCGGCATCAACAGCCCGCGCGACCTGATCGGGCGCCTGGTGGGCGTGCGGGAGTACTCGATGACTGCCGCACTCATGGTGCGTGGCCTGCTGGAGGACGACTTCGGCGTTGCTTCATCGGCCATTCGCTGGCGCTGTGGCCGCGCCGAGGCGGACGAGCGGCCGCCGGTGGTGCGTATGAAGCCCCGTGGCGTCGAGGTCGAGCCGATTGCCGACGCTGACAACCTGTCGGCGCTGCTGGAGGCGGGCGAGCTCGATGCCCTGGTGGCCTACAAGCCACCGTCCTGTTTCGTGCGCGGCGCGCCGCAGGTGCGGCGGCTGTTTCCCGATTACGTGGCGGCCGAACGCGACTACTACGCGCGCACCGGAATTTTTCCAATCATGCACGTGGTGGCGGTCAAGCGCGCGCTCGCCGAGGGCAGCCCGCAGATGTGTGTCGCGCTGTGCGATGCGTTCGAGCAGGCGCGCCGCTTGGCGTTTGCTGCGCTTGAGGGCTATGCGTCGTTGTCGGTGGCGCTGCCTTGGGCGCTGGCCAATCTGCAGGAAGCCCGCGCCGCGATGGGCGATGACTACTGGCCTTATGGTGTGGCCAACAACCGCGCCGCTATCGAGGCGGTGGCGCGCTACTCGACTTCACAGGGCCTGGCCACGCGCCTGATGCGCGCCGAAGAACTGTTCGTGCCGGCCACGCTGGGCTGGCGGCCGGAGCAGGTGCCGCAACCGGTGCTGTCCGGGCATTGAACGCGCATGAAACACTTTATCCAATGAACGAGGTTTTTCCATGAAACGCATCGCAGCAGTACTGGCCGTCCTCACGCTCGGCGTCGCATCGGTGCCACCGTCCGTGCAGGCGCAGGATTTTCCGCGTAAGCCCATACGGGTCATTGCGCCGGTGCCGCCCGGGGGCGTCATCGACAATAGCATGCGCATCGTGGCGGAAAAGCTGAGTGTGCGGCTCGGCCAGCAGATCGTGATCGAAAACCGTCCCGGTGCGAACGGCACAATCGGCGCGCAATACGTCGCGCAGCAGCCCGCCGACGGCTACACGCTGCTGGCCGCGGTGGAGGGCACCATGCTGGTGTCGCTCAATAAGGCCATCTCGCCGCAGGCTCCGATCGCTACGCTGACCGAACTCATCCCTGTAACGAAGCTCGGTGACTTCGACATGCTGCTGGTGGCCCATCCGGGCGTGGGCGCAAAGAATTTGGCCGAGTTCATTGGCAAGGCCACCGGGCCGGGTAAGGCGTCTTCGTACGGATTCGGCACGTCGGGCATCGGGTCGACCACGCACCTCGTCGGCGAAATGCTGGGCCAGGTTACCGGTGCGCCGCTGGTGCACGTGCCGTACAAGGGCGGCGGGCAGGCACTGGTGGATGTCATTGGCGGGCAGATCCCGCTGGTGATGTCGACCGTGGCAACGGCGCAGCAGCACGTGAAAAGCGGCAAGCTGGTGGCGTTAGGTGTGCCCGGCGGCAAGCGCTCGAAGTCGCTGCCCGATACGCCGACGTTCTCGGAAAGCGGGCTCAAAGGCTTCAACGTTTCGGGCTGGGTGGGCATATTTGCGCCTGCGGGCACGCCGCGACCCATCCTTGAACGCCTGCAGAAGGAATTTGCCGCTGTGCTGGCCGAACCGTCGGTGCATCAGGGCTTCGATACGCTGGGCATGGACCCGGTGGGCAACACGCCCGATGAATTTGGGCAGCAGATCCGCGCCGACCTCGCGCGCTGGACCGATGTGGTTAAGAAAGGGCGTATCAAGATCGAATAAAGGGGCGCTGCCAGATCTCGGGTAAGTAGGCCATTGCATTTTTTTAGATCATGATGGGTGAAGAGATCCATGCGCAGGAGCGCAGCGAGATTGGACAGGCTCCAACCGAAACGACAGGACTGTTGCAGACAGCGCAAGAGCAGCATTGAGATCAATGCGAATCAAAGCTTAGTCTTGACCTCATTCGTAGAGGTGCCGACGAAGGTCTTGATCTTCAGATTCTGTTTGATCGCCTTGAAGAACAACTCGATCTGCCAACGATCCTTGTAGATCGCGGCGATGGTGCTGACATCGAGATCGTGATGATTGGTGATGGAGACAAGTGCGCTGCCGGCGTCCTCGCGGATCGGCTCGACCCAATGCAGAAAATGCGGACACTGATCCCAGGCTCCAGTGCCGGTCAAGCGGATGATCTGATCTTTGATGGCATTTCCGTTCTGCGGCACGGTGTGTTTCTCGGCCACATCGAACCAAGTATTGTCCTTCATGCGGGTGACGAAATAGACACCAGCATCCGTCCATTTGCCGAACAGGCGGTGGTTGTTGTAGCCCCGATCATTGACGACAACAATGGTGTCAGGCGCGAGTCGCATTTCATCCCGCCTTCGATTTCCCGCAGGGATCGCACTCTCCTAATCTGACAGAAGAGCGTGTCGACAAACCGGCTCCAACACGACAACCCCTTGCTGAGATATTCCGCCCTTTCTCCTCGACCATGCGTGCGAATTCGGTGCGAGGAAGGAGCTTGAGTTTTTGGCTGAACGTGCTGTATGATCCGACCGCGTTGGGTCTTATTCGGCTGGCTGCAGCTAGTTTTGCTAACTCGTCAGCCGATCCAACATCATAATAATAAAAATGCCTTTAAATTTCTTGAATACCATCTTCTTGAAGCGCGTCACTCAGCGCTTCACTCAATATGTCGGGGGAGAACTACATGTCACCAAAATCGAAGGCGGAAGTTGTAAATCAAAGCGCGCTGCGGGTTGCACTCAATGGAGTTCTAGCGCTCGGAATCTCATTGTGTGCCAATGTAGCAACGGCACAATCGACGCCGGCGTTGCAAAAACTGCGCATGGCGATTCCGGTCCCGGCACTGGTGTTCTATCCGATTTTCGTCGCCCAGGACAAGGGATTCTTCGCCGAAGAAGGCATCGAGATGCAGGTGATTTCGACGCAAGGTGACGGCCCGGACGTGGACGCACTCATCGCCGGATCGGTGCAGTTCACGGCGTCGACACCTAACCGGCTTATGAACGCTTACGAGCAAGGCAAGCCGCTAAAGGCCGTCATGTCGATGTCGAACAAGATGGGCATCCACTGCTTCATGAACAAGGAGTCGGCGGAGAAGGCAGGCATCAAGGAGGGCATGCCGCTCGTCGAGAAATTCAAGCGGTTGAAGGGAATGACCGTCGGTGGGACGCGACCAGGCGCTTTTTCGTTCGTGATTGCAGTCGACTACGCAAAGCGCGGCAACCTCGTGCCGCAGAAGGACGTGAAGATTATCGGAATTGGCGGTGGGCCCCAGATGCTTGCCGCAGTCGAGAATAAGCAGGTCGACGCCGGCTGTTTTGCGAGTCCGTTGGCGGAACTTGCGATCTCGCGAGGCAAGTCGGTGTGGTTTGTCAACAACACGCAAGATGAGGACAAGGCGTTTTCCGAGTTCTTGTTCGAACTCGTCTATGTGATGCCTGAGTACGCGAAGCAAAACCCCGAGACGGTTCGCAAGGTCTTGCGTGCACTGGTCAAGGGCAACGAATGGATTCTCAACGCAACGCCGAGTCAGCATCTTGACGTACTGAAGAAGCGTTTTGAGACCGTCGATTCCAAAGTGCTTCTGGATTCGATGAGTAACGTGCGCGCGGCGATCATCCCCTCGGGTTGTATCTCGCCGCGCTCGGTGCAGGCCGTGGTTGAGTTCATGCAACGGGTCGAGCAACTGACGAAGAAAGTTCCCTTCGATGCGGTCGCCGATAACTCGTTCCTGCCGGGCAAATGCAAATAGTCAAGTAGCGCGGCTAGCGGCGATGATGCACATCCAGGGAGTGGGAAAGCGCTTCATGTCGCGCGGAGCGTGGGTAACCGCGCTTGAGTGTGTTGATCTCAAGGTGCAGAAGGGCGAGTTCCTCACGATCGTTGGTCCAAGCGGCTGCGGAAAGTCTACGCTCCTCAATATCGTGGCGGGTTTGATGCCCGCCTCGCAAGGGCAGGTCACGGTCAATGGTACAAAGGTTACCGGTGTCGACCGGCGCATCGGGTACATCACCCAGTCGGATAACCTCTTCCCGTGGCGCACTCTGCGCGACAACGTCGCGTTCCCGCTCGAGATCGAGGGTATGGCCAGGGAGGAACGCTATCGTCGGGCCGATGCGTGGATCGAGCGCGTTGGGCTAAAGGGTTTCGAAACCGCCTATCCGCATGAGCTCTCCGGCGGCATGCGCCAGCGCGGCAACATTATTCGGACGCTGGTGTACGAACCCGAAGTACTTCTGATGGACGAGCCGTTCGGTCCGCTGGATGCGCAAACGCGAATCGTGCTGCAGGATCTGCTACTCAAACTTTGGGAAACCTCGCGTGCTACAGTGATCTTCATCACGCACGACTTGACCGAAGCGATCGGACTCGCGGATCGGGTCTTGCTCATGAGCGCACGCCCAGGGAGAATGGTGCGTGACGAACGGATCAGCATTGCCCGGCCGCGCGACATCTTCCACATCCACGACGTCCCCGAGTTCCGTCTCCTGTATGACGATATCTGGAAAGAGCTCGAAATTCAGGTCCGTGGACCGACGACCGCGACGAAACCATGACAAATGATTTTCCCGAAAAGACGGGCTTGTCCCAGCGCCAGAAGGTGCTGTTGGGCCAGTTTACGACCATTTTCGTAATCCTCGGGCTGTGGGAGTACGCTGCGGGCCGATGGATCGATGTTTTTTTCGTGAGCAAGCCGAGTCTGATCTGTGTGAAGCTTTGGAGCGAAGTGTTCGAAGCGTCCTTCTACAATGATCTTCGCGTGACGTCGTTGGAAATGTTCGGTGGTTACGCGATTGGCGGTTTCGGCGGTGTGATTTTCGGCGTGCTGCTCGCGCGCTGGCCGGTGGCAGCCCAGATATGCGACCCGATCTTCGTTGCCTTAAATAGCATCCCACGTATTGCACTCGCGCCGCTGCTGATCATTTGGTTCGGCATTGATATGGCGTCGAAAATCGTGCTCGCGGCAACGCTGGTCTTCTTCTTAACATTCTTTAATACGCTGGCCGGAATTCTGAACGTTGAGGCCGGATTGGTGAACGTGGCGCGTGTGCAAGGGGCTTCTCATTGGCAGATCTTTACGAAAGTCATGCTTCCGGGCGCCACCAGTTGGATTATGACGGGCCTTCGCACCGCTCTTCCATTTGCGCTGATCGGTGTCATCGTCGGTGAGTTCCTGGCAGCCTCCGAAGGTCTGGGCTATCGGTTGAATCAGTACTCAACTACCTACAACACGACCGGCACCATGGCGATGTTGATCGTGATGATGGCGCTCATGATGGTGCTGAATAACATCATGATTCGCATCGAGCGGCGTATGCTGAAGTGGAAACCACGTAGTGGCTATCAAATCGACACGACCTACTAGATTTTTCAAGCCCTGTCGGGTGCTCAAGGAGGATTGATATGGCAACAGCGAAAAAATTGAAGGCCGATGGATGGGAGCGTACGAAAGTCGGCAAGAAGATTCACATCAACACGCCGCCCAAGACCAACGCAAATCGGAACCTCGGTGTTCCGTTGTGTGCGGCGGTGAAAGCAAACGGTTTCATCTTTTGCTCCGGCGCGGTGGCGTTCGATCCAGTGAAGGGTGGAATCCAGCATGGCACGATAGAATCCGAAACCCGCGTCACGCTGCAGTGCTTGAAGACTGTTCTTGAAGCGAATGGTTCGTCGCTTGACCAGGTTATAAAGGTTGGTGTTTTCATCGACACGATGATCGAATTTGAGAATATGAACCGAGCGTATCGGGAGTTTTTCCCGAAAAATCCGCCGGCGCGTACGACCGTTGCATGCGAGCTCGGCTGGGGCGTGCGAGTTGAGATCGATTGTGTTGCGTTGTGCAACGACTAGAGCGTAACAACCGCTAATGCGCGATAGCCTTTGGGATAAATTTCTCACCGAGCGTGACAAGGCGGTGTTCGAAGCTTCGGGTTACGGCGCGAAAGCCGGATTCGGCACACGTCCGGTGTTTCTAATCGTCGACGTCAGCACGAACTTCACCGGTGAGCGACCGGAGCCTATCCTCGAGATGGTAAAGACTTGGCACAACGCTTGTGGAGAAGATGGTTGGGTGGCGATCGGCCATATCAAGCGATTGCTGGCGGCGTGCCGGGCCAAGGCGCTGCCGGTGATATACACGACTGGCGAGCGTCGTGCCGATGGGGTCGATCTGGGTAGCTGGGGGCTCAAAAACTCTCGATTCCTCGAAGACTACGAGCGTGAGGAGCGTGGCAATTCGATTGTCCCGGACGTCGCGCCCTTGCCGAACGAACTTGTGATCAGGAAACAGAAGCCGAGCGCATTCTTCGGAACGCCGCTGATGAGCTACCTCGTGGATCTTAAGGTGGACACTATCCTGGTTGTCGGTGTGTCGACGAGCGGGTGTGTGCGTGCTTCAGTGATCGACGCGTTCAGCTACAACTATCGCGTGGCTGTGGTCGAAGAGGGTTGTTACGACCGTTCGCAGGCGTCTCACGCGATCAATTTGTGCGACATGAATGCGAAGTATGCTGATGTGGTCGGCGTGGACGCGGCGATCGATTACGTTAGGGGTCTGCCCGATAACCTGTTCAATCGAGTATCCAGCGCGAAGTAAACCGGAAGGTTCGTTCATGCCCCTAGCGAAAGTCGGTGACGTCAATCTCAACTACACGATCCAGGGGGAAGGTGACTGGCTCGTATTGATCGGTGGCTACGCGAGCTCGAACTGGCAATCCTGGGGTTCGATGCTTACGGAACTCGCGAAATCGTATCGCGTACTCGCTTTCGATAACCGCGGCATCGGTGGCAGCGACGTTCCAGACTATCCATACTCCGTTCAAATGCTCGCGCACGATACACTGGGTCTGATGGACCACTTTGGGATCGAGCGTGCACGGATTCTCGGGAAATCCATGGGCGGTGCCATTGCGCAATGCGTTGCGCTCGAACAACCGCGACGTGTGATCTCCTTGGCGATGACCTCGACCACCGCACGACTCGGCAATCGTTCGAAGAAGATGGTGCAGTGGTGGATGGACTCCGCGCGTGACTCGGGATTCGCGGCGTTGTTCCCTGGCGAGTTGACTTATTTCTATACCGCTGAATACTACGATGCTCATCCTGAGGCCATCGCGCGCGCGGAGCAGGCCTTGATCTCGGTGCATCGCCCGCTCTCGGGATTCCTCCGCATGGGGCACGCGCTCATTCATCACGATACCTGGGATCGCCTAGGTGAAATCACGATGCCGGTGCTCTTGCTGTGCGGTGCGGACGATATGATCACGCCGGCACGCCACTGCGAGGAGATGGCGCGGCGCATGCCGAACGCTGTTGTACACATCATCCCAAACGCGCTGCATGGTGTGATGTCGGAGCATCCCGAGACCTTCCAACTCGTTGTGGACTTCCTGCGAAAGCACTAGGGTAGAGTTTGGGGCAGGGTCTCGAACCAATGGTCGTTAAGGCATTCGTCCCGAAACTTGCCGTTAAAGCTCTCGATGTAGCCGTTCTGCATTGGCCGGCTCGGTTCGATCAGGATGTGGCGAATGCCATGGGACTGTGCCCAACCGATGAACGCTCGGCTGGTGAATTCGGGCCCGTTGTCGGTGCGCACCACATCCGGGTAGCCACGAAACAACGCCGCTTGATCCAGCAACCGAGTCACATACTGGCCACCGATGCCGTAGTCGGCCGCAATATCCACGCACTCGTGGCTGAAATCATCCGCTACGGTAAAGCACTTGATACGTCGGCCGTTGGTCAGGCTGTCGCTCACAAAATCCATACTCCACACCTCATTGACGCGTTGGGCGATCTGTAGCGGCACCCGCTCGTTCGTTGGCCGCTTGACCTTCTTCCTCTTGCGCACCGCCAGCTTGGCTAGAATGTAGAGCCGGTACACGCGTTTGTGATTCACCTCGGGGAACTCCAAGCGTAACAGATTATGGATCCGTCGATAGCCAAAGCGTCGTCTGACCTGGGCAATATCGATGATTGCAGCGTTCAGCATCTTGGTCTGTTGATCGGGCTGCGGCGGGTTGCGGTAACTGTTTCTGGATAGCCCCACAAGAGAGCATGCTCGGCGCTCGGACAGATCGAATCGTTCGATGATCTGCACAATGGCCTCGCGCTTAACCTGTGGGGCTAACGCTTTGAGCCGAAAACGCTCTTGAGGGCATGAATATTCAGGTGCGCTTCTGTAAGCAGCTTCTTGAGCTTGGCGTTTTCGCCTTCTCACTCGCCGAGCTGTGAATCTCAGGCCAGCCGTTTGGGAGCTCGAATTTCAAATGGTGCTGCGAGAGGTGATCTCTGACACGTGGAACTCGCTTAGCATTTTGACGTCAACCTTGACCCCCAGACCTGCCCCAGATGGGAGCTGAATGTGGCCGCCGGCGCAGACAAGGGGTTGTGTCACAGGGTCTACCGCCAAGCTTAAGCAACCTAACACCAGGCCCCAATTCAGTTGGGGTACAGCGCAAGCGGCATGAACTAGCGCTGCGGATGAAAGGCTTGATTCCATCATCATCGCGAGATTGACGGATAGCCCCAGTGCATCGCTGACGATTGCGGCGTCAACAACTGGGCCCACGCCTCCAAGCTTGTTGGTTTTCAGCCCCACTCCGCTGATTGCCTTTCGGTCTCTCAGATTCAGAATATCGGCAACTCCGTGTATTGATTCGTCTGCACATAGCGGCGTATTAACTGTGCGTGCCAGTTCGGACATTTGCGATACGGCGTCCACGGGCAGGGGCTGCTCAAAGAAAGCCAGGTTTTCCTGCGCGACGCCTTCCGCAAACGTTCGTGCGGTGCGCAGGTCCCAGCCCATATTCGCGTCGACGCCCAGCAGTGCGCTCGTGTGCAGCTTAGCGCTGAGCTGCCGAACGGTCTCGATGTCCTGGTGCACCGAAGTCATGCCCACTTTGAGCTTGAAGGCGGAAAATCCCTGGGCGGCGTACGCATCTACTTCATCGATGTTTTCAGCCATATCCGTGTAGCTTCCCACTAGACGTACAACCCTGATGCTGCTGCGTGCGGCGCCTCCCAGCAATGCCACGGCCGGCACATCGAGGATTTGGCCTTCAAGATCCAGTAATGACATGTCAATTGCCGCTTTAACACCACTATTTCCGTAGGTTTGTCTAAACGCATTCGACACAGCGCGTCTGCAAGCCAGCACCGGCTTGTCTATCAGCCAAGGTCGAAACCATGCATTCATGGCAGAGACCATGCCGGCCAGGGTCTCTCCTGACATGACCGCGTTAGGGGCCGCTTCGCCCCAGCCCTCGACCCCACCTTTTGTCCTGATTCTGACGAAAAGGAGAGGCGCATCGTCTATTCGATACGTCGCCATCACCAATGGCTTGGCTAGCGGCAACGTAACTGGAAAGCAATCAACTGTCGCTATACGGTCTTCTAGTGTCATTTTTAGGTCTCAACCTTAGTTTATATTCAATACGAAGTACTGATATACAGAGCAATTGGACAAGTTGTATCTGCATTTTGCATATTCTCATCATCTTGTCATCACTAAAAATACGGTGTACTCTTCTGCAGTACCGTGAAGTTTAGATCAAATCGTCATTTAGTTGATTGTTTTCCGGCAGCTCGGCGTGCTCTATGTGGAAACCGATCAATCACATGTGGAGACCCAAATGAATAGAATTTTCTCGAACTGATCAACCGTAATGTGGAGACTTGAAATGAATAAAATTGTCTCAAAGAACCAAGTTTTTATGGTCTTCGTATTGGCTTTGGCGTCAGTCTTAATCGGCGGGGGCATTGCCAGCGCCCAGTCGTTAACCCCGATGAAGATCGCGACGGGCGTCGATCCATCTTTCTCTGCGTTCTATATTGCGAAAGTAAAAGGCATCTTTGAGAAGAATGGTCTTGATGTGAATCTGCAAACGGGACCCAGTGGGTCTGCGATGGTTTCGTTTTTGGTGTCCAACCAGATTCAGGCGGCGTTAGGCACCGAGATGGCGGGGATTCAGAACTTCAATCTCGATAACAACGTTGTCGTGATCGCCGAGATGGTTCGGCTCGAGCACTTTTTTGGATTGCTTGGCCGTAACATTGGCAGCATCGAGGCAATGAAGGGCAAAAAAGTTGGCGTTGCGCGAGGCACTGGTGGGGAAACGTTCTGGCTGGCGTTGGTCAAACAACTCAACCTCAATGAAAAGGACTACACCATGGTCAACCTTGAGGCGCCTGAAATGATCCCAGCATTCGAAAGGGGAAACATCGACGCGTTTGCCGCATGGGAGCCGTGGGTCTCCCGTGCAACGCTGGCGCTGCCCAACGTCAAGAATCTCAGAGATAACGTCGGCATTTTGGATGGACGGATCTTTGCGTATCTCAACAAAGATTGGGCCACCAAGAACCCGGCGGCAGCCCTGGCCTTCACACGTTCGCTTGCAGAAGCGACGGAATTTGTCGTGAAAGACCCCGCAGAATCTGCGCGTTTGGTTTCGACGTTTCTCAAGCTTGATCTCGTCTTGACTCAGCGACTGATCGCCAGTCAACGTTACGACATGCGAATGGACCAAGGATCGATTGACGGGTTGCGTTTAGTAGAGGAGCAAGTGCAAAGCCAGGGCAAATTGAAGAAGCCTGTCGCTTGGCAAAGCTTCGTATATTCGGATCTTCTGCGCAAAGTGCGGCCTGAAAAGGCGTTATACCGCCTGCCGCAGTAAACCGAAACCATATCGCCTGATGGAGACCCTTAAGGGAGTCTCCAGGGCGGAATGTTTTTAAATATTCTTTGAAGAGGCATTTATGCCGTATTTAGATTCCAACGGGGTCAAGCTGTACTACGAAGAAGAAGGTCACGGAGAGCCCGTGATCTTCTGCCATGAAATGACGGGTGACATGCGAGTGTGGGAGAGCCAAATTCGGCACTTCGCGCGCTACTACCGTTGCATCGCCTTCAATGCACGTGGCTACGCTCCTTCCGACATTCCTACAGATCCAGCGGCTTACTCACAGATTCAGGCAGCAGATGACGTAGCGGCCGTCATGCACGGGCTGAAAATTCCCAAAGCCCATGTGGTCGGCTTGTCCATGGGAGCCTATACCGCGCTGCACTTCGGTATCCGCTATCCGACTTTGGCCTACTCTATTGTGGTTGCTGGCTGTGGCCACGGTTCAGCGCGCAATGCCCAAAGAATATGGGTTCAGCAAGCGAACGAGCTAGCGGACAAGATTGATAATGAAGGAATGGAGTCGGTCGCAAAGCTTTACTCCAACAGTCCTTATCGCGTTCAATTTCGTGACAAGGATCGCAGGGGCTGGAGTGAGTGGTCTTCCAATCTCGAAAAGCACAGCCCCGAAGGGTTGGCTATGTCGGTTCGCCGGGTGCAGGGAACACGTCCATCGGTGCTTGACATGGAAGAAGATCTCAAGAATATGAACGTGCCTACATTGCTCGTCGCGGGGGATGAGGACGAGCCTGTCCTGGAAATGAATCTGTACCTGAAACGCACCATTCGCAGAAGTGGCTTAGTGCTTCTTCCCAAGACGGGCCACGCGGTGAACTCCGAGGAGCCTGCGCGTTTCAACGCAGAAGTAGCCGACTTTTTCCACAAGGTCGAACTCAACCAGTGGAACTACCGGAGCCCAGAAGCCGTCCACACCGAGGTCTGGCTACCCCAAGAACGCTAAGCCAAGGGCTAGCCAAAAAAAATGCATGCCTAACTGACCAATTCATCCCTTTAATTCTCAATAAATATTGATTTTTTATGGCATTCATTGAGTTCAAAGACTTGGGTAAAGATTATCGGACACGTAGCCACGGTACTTTTTCTGCCATAGCCAACTTCACAATGAGTTTGAGCAAAGGCGAGTTCTTTTGCCTACTCGGTCCTTCGGGCTGCGGCAAGACTACTGTGCTTGCTATGCTGGCCGGATTTGAAGCACCCACTTCCGGCAGGATCGACCTCGACTCCCGGCGAATTGAGGGGCCCTCGCGTGACAGAGGTGTGGTCTTTCAAGGGGATGACTCTTTGTATCCATGGCTTACGGCAAGGGAGAACGTGGAGTTCGGTCTTCGCATCGGTGGGCTATCCCGCTATGAGCGCCGCGTAAAGGCCATGACTTACCTAGAATTGGTTGGATTGAAAGGCCAGGAAAAAAAATACCCGACCGAACTCTCCGGCGGCATGAAGCAACGTATCCAGATTGCGCGAGCACTCGCCAATGAACCCAAGATGCTGCTCATGGACGAGCCTTTTGCTGCACTAGATGCGCAAACTCGTGAAGTCATGCAGCTGGAGCTGCGTCGGATCTGGAATTCGACCGGAATCTCTGTCTTTTTCATCACTCACGACATCGATGAAGCAATTCTACTCGGCACCCGCGTTGGCGTAATGTCTGCGGGGCCAGCAGCAACATTGCGGGACATCATCAATATCGTGCCGGCCTCTTCTCTAGGGCGGGCTGATCCTAACTACATTGATTGCTACTCCCGTATCCACAGCATGATTCGAGGGGAAGTCGCTAGGTCGCCGACTACTGTACTGCAGGCGGGCTGAATGACTGAAACTACCACTCCCTCGCGTTCGTCGTCTAGCGACTCCACCGCGCCAGATCACTGGATACGAAAGCTATCTGCGCTGCTCCCATTTCTCATTGGCTTTGCCAGTCTTTTTTCGACCTGGTATGTAATGGCGACGTATATCGTCCAGTCTGTTCTTTTCCCAAACCCTGTCACCGTATTTGCCAAAGCGGTCGAGTTGATAAAAGATGGGACGTTGATCTCACATGTGGCTGCAAGTCTGAAGCGTATCTTGGCCGGTTTTCTGCTCGGTTCGCTGCTAGGCATTCCAATTGGACTTGCGATCGGGAGCTTTTCCTTAGTAAGAAAAATTCTCGAACCATGGACCGATTTTTTGCGCTTCATTCCGTCTGTCGCTATGATCACCATTGCTGTGATTTGGTTCGGAATTGGCGAGGAATCAAAGATCTTCCTGATCGTATATACGACAATCTTCGTAGTCATCCTCAACTCGTCGGCTGGTGTTGCGGCTATCGCTCCGAACAAGATCCGAGCTGCCCAAGCGCTTGGGGCAAGCAAGAGACAAATATTCGTTCTGGTTGCGCTGCCAGCTACCGTCCCATTCATATTGACCGGAATGCGTCTTGCGATGGCAAATTCATTCACGACGATTGTTGCGGCGGAGCTAATTTCTGCCCAGGCAGGGCTAGGTGTGATGCTTTGGAACGGCCGAATGTTCATGTTGGTGGAGGAAATATTTGTTGCACTCGTTACTCTCGGCTTGCTCGGCTTCACGGCGGATAGACTTTTCCGTCTCGGGGTATATCGCTACGCGGGAAGGTACGCACCGGCCGGATAGCGATTTAAACCTGCCCGAAAAGCCCCGACCTTTGAGTATCAATAAACCCTCACGGGACGTGGTAGCCCGAAGTGCCGCGGGGATTTAAGGACTCGGGGTTCGGCGTTGTGAATGGCGTTTCATTTCCGCGTAAATATGGCGATCAGACAAGCGAAAGTTGACAACGCCCGGCAAGGGGATGAAGGGGCTTTCGCGGCATCCTCGCCCGCAAGCGGGCCGCGGGATTCCACGGTCCCCTTGCCCCCCTTGCCGGGTGTTCACACTCGGGGCGGCGGGCGGGGTTGGGGTTTTCAACCCCACCCACTGCCACACGGCGAGTGCGGAGTCTGGGGCAAAGCCCCAGGGGTATGAAACCGCGATTTTCGTCGCCATCTTTATGCGGATTTTCACCGCCGCTAGTCGGCTGTGAACGTGGCTCAGAAGCTATGGAAGCCTTCTTGTACACAAAGCTGGTTACTCAAATGGTTATCAAGCTTCTATGCCGACTCAACGGCCCGATGCCGCTCAGCGCGCCAATTATCCCAAGTAATTGACTTAAGATCTGCAGAGATAGACGATGCCGTATCCTGCAGAACCGAGATAAGATCGGTAGTCTCTTCGCCAATATGGAATTGCGATCCGACAACACCAACCGCTGCTACGATCTGGTTACGTTGGTCGAATATCGGTGCCGCCATGGCGCTTACACCATAGGTGTTTTCGTTAACTGCGATCTCGTAAAATCGTTGCCTTATGAGTTGGAGACGTGCTTGTAACTTCACCGGATCAATGATCGAAAAATCTGTATGGCGAGTCATCGGTCGCTTCATCATTTCTTCTTGCAATTCTGGCGTGCCAAATGCGAGCAGCGCACGACCTAGAGATGATGTGTTGACTTGAAAGAGAACCCCTTTCTTAACGACAACTGCGACGGGCGCTTCGCTGGGTAAGCAGTCCACTGCCATCGCGTCTCCACCCGCTGGCACCGCTAGGACAACCGTTAATCTGGTCGTTTCACGCAGTCGATTCATGTGCCGCTGCGCCAAAACAGGGAGGTCGAGATTCTCAGCTGCGGCAATGCCGAGCTGCAGGATCTTCCAACCTAGTCGGTACCTTTCGCCGGCCACATCCTGGCTTACGACACCATAGGCTCGTAATGTGGCCAAGTGCCTATGCACCCGGCCTTTTTGCTCGCCCAAGCGCTTTGCGAGTTCCGTTACTCCAAGCTCATGCCGGTCAGTAGCCAACTCATCCAGGATACGAAAAGCCATGCCTATCGATTTATTTCCGGATCGAGACAGAGACTTTTGATCGTTGCTATTTGAGGTCATTTGAGGGTATTTGAGGGGACGATGTTAATTTTCACTGAATTGTGAGTTGGGCTTTTCATTGAATTTTGAGGCAGCCTGTTTGAATCTTTATTATGACTCAGGTTGTGGATATCTTTCTGGTTTTGGACTCCTTTTGGGGTTGAGTTGGGCTGTTCTTGAAACCGTAACTTGACCGGCCTGAAAAAACTGATCCAGGTGAACTGCCTGATTTCTTCGGGCCACTGATTCCTGAAAAACAGCTTCTGCGTGGGTGTTTGAAAAGCACTGTTGCTTGAACGCCGCAGCTGTCTGCTTGCCCAGACTCGAATGCGGGCGGACCTCATTGTAATGCCGCCGCCATTGTTCGATCTCGACCTTGGCTTCTGTCCGGCTCCGGAGCTATTCCATTGACAGGCATTCATCCCTGAATTTGCCGTTGAAGCTCTCAACCGTACCGATCTGCCACGGTTTGCCCGGATCAATGAGCGCTATGTCGAGATTCTCGTTAGCTGCCAGCGCGGAAGTGTCCGAAAAAAAGCTCCGCCCATTGTCCGGGCGCAGACCCCTTGGTGCGCCATGCGTACTGATTAGTTGCGACAGCACTTCGATAAATCTGCCTGAACGGATTGAGCCGGCGACATCGTTCGCCACACTCTCCCGCTTGTATTCAGGCCCTAAAGCGGAACAAATAAGTTTTGTTAAGTTGCGGGGTTCAGGATGGCGCTCGCTAACAATTGATGCTAAGGCAGTGTCGGCGAAAAAAGCATAGGGCGGCGCGGCCTGTTCACTTTGGGGCACTGGGGAAATTCTGATTTAGCCAGATTTCCATTTATCAAAAGTCACGACCAAAACAAGCAGCCAGTCACCGTTTTCCCTCAATCTGTTGCGGGATTTCACGGGTTTCTCAACTGGAAAAAATTCAGATCCGAACGTTGCGCAGAAAAGGGCACTGCCAAAACGGGATTCTAGATGTGTCCTTTTGAGGGGGAAGTATGAGCGTTGTAAAAATTCTGATAACGAGTCAAAAAGGTGGTGTCGGGAAAAGCACCATCTCGGCCAACCTGGCGGCTTATTTTTCGGACGTTAAATTAAAGCGCGTTACTCTGATTGATTTTGATCATCAAGCGACCGCGAGCTATTGGATGCGAAGCTGCGCCTCTCGTACCGTCATCAGAATTTGCGACGCGCTTTCTTACAAATCCGCCGGGGTCAGCCTTTTGAAAGCGAAGGAGGAGTTGCGAATTGCGAGTGCTGCCTCGGATGTCGTAATCACGGACCTGACATGGGTGGATATTTTTCCGGCCAGCTTTTTCTTTGATTATGACTTGATCATAATTCCCTCCTCGCTGTCCGGCATTGAGCTGGCGAGCGCAAACGATTTCTTGACCCGGTTTGCGCCGGTTTTCAACTCACGCAATCTGCGAGCGCCCCAAGTTATTCTGATGCCCAATCGCATGCTTGATTTGCAAAATTACAGGGGCTTCTTTCAAAGTTGCGGTTTTCCGGTTCCATTTCACTTGACCAGCCCGATCATGTTTTCAAAGCCGGCGCAGGCGTCCTTTGGCAAGACGTATTTCTTCAAGAGCGATGACGATGCGCTTAGAGACTCATTCCTGGTTGTATGCAAGGAAATCGAGGATTTGATTTCTGACGTTGTATTGGGGAAAAACAAAAACAAACAAACCTTGAGCGGGGTTACCGCTATCACCCGATCAAACGGGGGGGGATTGCTGGATAAATTTTTGGCCAACCGCAATGCCGCCAAAAAGGAGGAGGCGATTCCCGCCGTCAGCGTTAAACCTGAATCAAAATGGTTTGGTTTTCTTCAAAGGTAAAGGCTGTCGAGGTTCAGTATCGATGGTTGAGACTTGTTACTTGGCCAAAATATGTTGCCTGCCCTTTCTGCGTACTTGTTTAAACGTCAGCATCCTCTAGAGATGCCTCAAGCCTTCAAGCACAGGAAAATTTAAAAACACAAAATATGAAATATTTCGATCCAAAGGTCGGCTGGGATACGCAGGTTGTTCCCCTGGGTGGGGGACGAGCAAAGATACCCCAAGATAGCAACGATGACACGAGCGCGTCGTCTGCCCCGGAGTCCACGAGCGTGGAGCAGTCTGCGGGCGCCAATAAGGTTTTTCATTTCAGTCGCGTCGGTAATCCGCTTCACATAAGAGGCATCGACAAGCCGGATGGCGAAGCGGTTTTGGTGCAAGACAAGGCCGCAATCGCAGCGGAGTCTCCGCACGAAAGCTCGGCCCAAAGTCCCTCGGCACTGCTTACGTTCAGCGCCGCAATTGAGGAGATGTTTTCGGCACTCCCGATTCGCGATGAAAACTCCAATGAGCTACCAGAAGTTTTAGATAGCATGCGACATCAGTAGTGTCCGGTTAAATATCAAACAAGTTCAATTGGTTGGCGATATTTGATTGATTTTCTGGGTATTCGTGGGGCTGGAAGGCGGAAGAGATCTGTATTTTCTCGAACACCGAGACCGAAAGAATCTGCAGC
>JANXRV010000066.1:0-73772 GCA_025356665.1 Pseudomonadota bacterium | reverse complement strand
TGCCACGAAATACCTCACCAACTACCTCGGATGGTTTAGAGTTCTCGACCGGTCGCCCCGCTTCAGCCCCGATCCCGCACGGTTGCTCGCTCTGGCGGTCAGAGCATGAGTTCAACAACATCATTCGCTAAATGAGCCTATAGAAACGAGGCGAAACTCTGGTTACCTCGCGCGGCAAGAAATAGAAAAGCTAAAAGAGATTTGCAGATCAAACGCCAAGAGACTTGAGCAATACGGGTTCAAGGTCTATTCACAAAATGATGAGGATGGGATTCTTTCGGAGATATTTCGACGAATTGGGATCGAAAAGGGAATTTTCTGTGAGATTGGGGTCGAAAACGGCTTGGAATGCAATACGCTGTTTATGATCCACCAGGGATGGCGGGGCATTTGGCTCGAAGGCAATCAAGCGCAGAGACAATCGATCGAGTCTAAATTCGAATCAATTCTCCAAAATAAAAGATTGGGTCTGGGGATTGGCTACGTTACCCCCGCGAATATAAACGAGAGCGTCGAGAGACTTTTTTCGCCGCTTGGAATTGACATTGCTGCAGTTGATTTCCTATCCATTGATATAGACGGGATGGATGTCTACCTGCTCGAGGCCTTGAAATTTCAGCCCAAGGTTATCTGTATTGAATACAACGCTAAATTCCCGCCCCCCGTTTCTAAAAAGCCGGTTTTTAATGAAAAATTTATGTGGCGAGGGACTGATTATATGGGCTCAAGCCTCAATGCAATCGTCGAAAGCGCCAATCAGAAGGGCTACTCCCTGGTTGGTACTAATTTAACGGGATCGAATGCTTTTTTCGTGAGGGACGATTTAGTAAAAGATCGTTTCGTCGAGAATCCGGCACCTGAGGTGTTGTATAACCCGCCCCGATATTATTTAACATTTGATCATTACATGAGCAATATTGGACATATGTCAGACTTTGGGCCCTATATTGACTTGATGTGATCAGGCATCGGCGATCAGAGATGAGAATGAACGCGCGCATCCTGGGTCGAATGCCATGCAGTAATAGGACGTGTATGGGGATTGCATAGCGGCGGTTTGTGCGCTCCGGCCCGGTGGTGGGGGAGCCTTCGGCTATAATTCGTGTCGCCATGCAGTTGTTCACCGTCGGACTCAATCATTCCACCGCACCGCTTGCCGTGCGTGAGAAGGTGGTATTCGCCGCTGAAAACCTCAAATCTGCTCTTTCGGAGCTGGTGCGTGGCGGTCCGGTGCGGGAGGCGGCGATACTTTCGACTTGCAACCGCACCGAGCTTTACTGCGTTTCCGGCGAGCCCCTGCAGGCGCTCGACTGGCTGGCGGCCTACCACAGCATGCCGGCACAGCAGCTCAAGCCCTACGTGTATTCGCTGCCCGAGCGCGAGGCCGTGCGCCACGCCTTTCGCGTTGCCTCGGGGCTCGACTCCATGGTGGTAGGTGAGACGCAAATCCTCGGACAGTTGAAAGACGCGGTGCAAACCGCTTCCCAGGCCGGCACGCTGGGAACGCTGTTGCACAAGTTGTTTCAGCGCAGCTTTACGGTGGCCAAGGAGGTCCGTACCAACACGGGTATAGGCACCAACGTGGTTTCGATGGCAGCCGCGGCGGTGAAGCTTGCAGGCCGCATTTTTCCCAGTATCTCAGATCAGAAAATTTTGTTTGTCGGTGCGGGGGAAATGATCGAGTTGTGCGCTACGCACTTTGCCGCGCAGGCGCCACGCGTCATTACCGTGGCCAACCGTACCCTGGAACGGGCGCAGCAACTGGCACATCGCTTCAACGGTCAGGCCATCCTTCTGCGTGACCTGCCAGAGCACCTGCCAGAATACGACATTGTCGTTTCCTGCACCGCAAGTTCGCTGCCGATACTGGGCAAAGGCTTGATGGAGCGTGTTATCAAGGCGCGCCGTTATCGGCCCGTTTTTATGGTGGACCTGGCTGTTCCTCGCGATATAGAGCCCGAAGTGGCGAGTCTCGATGACGTATTTCTCTATACCGTTGATGACCTCGCAGATATCGTCCGCGATGGCGTTGATGCGCGTAGCGGCGCCGTGGCGCAGGCTGAGGCGATCATCGAATCGCAGGTCGGGTCGTTCTTGCACTGGATGAACGCGCGCGAGTCTGTGCCGGTAATACGGGCGCTCAGGGACAAGGGTGAAGATGCGAGGCGCCAGGAACTGGACCGGGCGTTCCGGGCGCTCGGCCGTGGCGAGGATCCGCGCGCCGTTTTGGAGTCCTTCTCGCAGGGACTTACCAACAAGCTGCTGCATGGACCCACCCAGGCGCTGCACGATGCCGGTGGTGAAGATCGCACGCAGTTGCAACAATTCATCGCCAAGATCTTCCAGATCCGTTAGATGAAGCCCAGCATTGCGGTAAAGCTGGAGCGACTGACCCAGAGGCTAGCCGAGCTTGACCGGCTACTTTCCTCGGAAGATGCGACCCGCGATCTCGATCTTTATCGCAAGCTCAACCAGGAGCATTCAGAGATTACGCCGGTGGTCGGCTTGTTCCGCCGATTTACCGATGCGGAACGCGATGCCCGCGCGGCCGAGGATATGTTGCGGGATCCGGAAATGAAGGAGTTTGGCGAGGACGAGATGAAGGCGGCGCGCGAACGTATGGCCGCAGCCGAGGTGGAAATCGAGCGTGAGTTGCTGCCCAAGGACCCGGACGACGAGCGCAACACCTTCCTGGAAATTCGCGCCGGAACGGGCGGGGATGAGTCAGCGCTGTTTGCAGGCGAATTGTTTCGTATGTATGCGCGCTATGCCGAGCGGCAGCGCTGGCAGGTCGAAATAATTTCGGAGAGTCACTCGGAGGTCGGTGGTTACAAGGAGGTCATTGCGCGCATCATCGGTCGTGGCGCCTATGCGAAGCTCAAGTTTGAGTCGGGCGGCCATCGCGTGCAGCGTGTGCCCGCAACGGAGACGCAAGGCCGTATCCATACATCCGCCTGTACGGTGGCCGTCATGCCCGAGGCTGATGAAGTCGGCGAGGTTGTGATCAACCCTTCTGAGTTGAAAATAGACACCTACCGCGCCTCCGGTGCGGGCGGACAACACATCAATAAAACCGACAGCGCGGTGCGCATCACACATTTGCCGACAGGTATCGTGGTGGAATGCCAGGATGACCGCTCGCAGCACAAGAACAAGGCGCGCGCCATGTCTGTGCTGGCGGCGCGGATCAAGGACGCACAGACGCGCGAACAGCAGGCCAAGGAAGCGGCGACGCGAAAATCGCTGATTGGTTCTGGCGACAGGTCTGAGCGCATCCGCACCTACAATTTCCCCCAGGGTCGGGTGACAGACCACCGCATCAACCTGACCCTCTACAAGATCGACAACATCATGGACGGCGATATTACGGAGTTGACCGGGGCACTCGCCGCCGAGCACCAGGCCGAGCAACTCGCGGTGTTGTCGCAAGGCGGTTGAGATGCGCAGTGTCGGGCAGATTGTCGCGGCGAGCGGGCTGCCGCGGCACGAGGTGCAACGATTGCTTGAGTGGGCGACCGGGATGGACCGGGTCGCGCAGATCGCCCATCCGGAGCGCATCCTGCCGGATGAGCAGGCCACGCGCGTCGCCGCGCTCATCGCTCGCCGGCTGGCGGGCGAACCTCTCGCTTATATGTTGGGTGAGCGTGAATTCTGGGGGCTTGCATTCAAGGTGGGACCGGCGGTACTGATCCCGCGGGCAGATACCGAACTGCTGGTGGAGCTTGCGCTCGAGCGCATCCCGCGTCAGGGCGCAACGCGGGTGCTGGATCTGGGTACTGGCAGCGGTGCGATTGCGGTTGCCATCGCCTTCGAGCGTCCCGACGCGATGGTGGTCGGGGTTGATATTTCAGCCGGGGCTTTGTCGATCGCCACGGAAAATGCCGCGCGCCATGGCGCAAATATTCGGTTTGTTCAGAGCAACTGGTTTGAGGCACTTGCTGGCGGGGACCTTCCCTTGGCAGGTACATTTGAGCTCATCGTGAGTAACCCGCCTTATATCGCCGATGGCGACCCGCATTTGTTGTACGGTGATTTGCCGCGCGAGCCGCACAGCGCACTCGTCGCAGGCTCCGACGGACTCACTGCGCTACGCGCCATTGCCGCAAGGGCAAAGGCGCACCTTGTAGCGGGCGGATGGCTTTTGCTGGAGCACGGATTCGAGCAGGGGGCAGCCTGCGCGGATTTGCTGCTTGCTGCGGGTTTTACCGCTGTGCAAACTTGGCCAGATATCGCCGGATTGCCGCGCGTTACCGGCGGGCGGATTGACTGAGGGCCGACAGCGCGGTAGAATTCCCGACGATATTACTCGGGTATAGGGATTGTCCGGGTTCAGATTTTATTCAGCGATAGCAGGAGCCATTATGGACGCGCAGCAAACCATCAAGGAACAGGTAACCGGTCACCAAGTCGTGCTCTACATGAAAGGAACGCCGCAGTTCCCGCAGTGTGGTTTTTCCGCCAACGCCATTCAAATGCTCAAGGCGAGCGGCGCACAGGAGTTGTTCACGGTCAACGTACTGGAGAACCCGGACATTCGCCAAGGCATCAAGGAATACGCCAACTGGCCAACGATTCCCCAGCTTTACGTCAAGGGGGAGTTTGTCGGCGGCTCAGACATCATGAAAGAGATGTACCAGTCAGGCGAACTGCAAAAACTGCTGCAAGGCTGAGTCGCATCTGAAGATTTGGCAGTTGGCCTCGACCGTGTCAAAGCGCGGTCAGGCGGGTGTTGGCGAGAGTCAGCCGCTTGGCCAGATTGGCCATGAACGCAGGTCAAAGCGATGCCAGCAGGGCTCGTAGGCGAATGCCAAGTATTCTGTCCGGGGGACGGTAATGCGGCGCGAGCGGCTCATTGTGGACGCATAGGCAGCGCCTTCGTTTCCCTCCTTGCATAGCGAGGCCATTTCGCCGAAGCATTTCCCCGGCGAAAGGATATTGAGTAGTTTTTTACGCTTGGTGACTTTGACCTCGCCCCGCCACCAAGATGCAAAAAAAATCGCCTTCGGCGCGATCCCGAGTTTTTTACAAGCGGATACTTGCCGATTTGATCTATTCAGACCGCAAGGTCCCGCCGGGCATTTTTTACCGCTGCGAGCACTTGGGTCGGGGCTGTGCCGCCGGGATGATTGCGGCTGGCCACCGAACCCTCGAGCGAGAGGACGCCATAAACATCGTCTCCGACCAAAGGAGAAAACGCACGTAGTTCTTCGATCGGCAGTCTGGCCAGATCACAGGATTTTTGCTCGGCTGCGCGAACTGCGCGCGCCACGGCTTCGTGCGCGTCGCGGAATGGCAGGCCCTTCTTGACCAGATAGTCCGCCAGATCCGTCGCCGTGGCATGGCCTTCGAGCGCGGCACGACGCATTGCGTCGGGCACCGCCTCTATGCCGGCGATAAGCTCAGCAAAAATCGCCAGCGTGTCGGTCAGGGTGTCGACCGTGTCGAATAAGGGCTCCTTGTCCTCCTGATTGTCCTTGTTGTAGGCAAGTGGCTGGCCTTTCATCAGGGTAATAAGTGCGACGAGGTGCCCTACGACGCGCGCTGTCTTGCCGCGCGCGAGTTCTGGGACGTCGGGGTTCTTTTTCTGCGGCATGATCGATGAGCCGGTGCAAAAGCGGTCCGGCAGACGGATGAAGCCGTAGCGCGGGCTTACCCATAGGATGAGCTCTTCGCAAAGCCGCGAAAGGTGCAGCATGATCAGGGATGCGCAGGCACAAAATTCGATGGCAAAATCGCGATCGGACACCGCATCTAATGAGTTCGCGCAAAGGCCGTCAAAGCCGAGCTCCTTGGCCACACGATCGCGATCGATGGGGAATGAAGTGCCGGCGAGGGCAGCCGCGCCAAGCGGCAGCCGGTTGACCCGGGTCCGGCAGTCTGAGAGCCTGGCGCGATCCCGTGCGAGCATTTCGTAATACGCCATGAGGTGGTGCCCGAAGGTGACCGGTTGTGCCACCTGCAAATGGGTGAAGCCCGGCATGATCGTCGAGGCGGTTTTCTCGGCCTGGTTCACCAGGGAGATTTGGACTTCCTTCAGCAAATTTTGCAGGGCGTCGATTTGCGCGCGCAACCAGAGCCGTACATCGGTGGCAACCTGGTCGTTGCGGGAGCGGCCGGTATGCAGGCGCTTGCCGGCATCGCCGACAATGGCGGTGAGCCGTTTCTCTATGTTCAGGTGCACGTCCTCGGCGTCGATAGACCAGGCGAAGCCGCCCGCGCGGATTTCTCCCAGGATCTGCCGCATACCTGTTTCAATTGATGCAAGGTCCTCGCTGGAGATGATATTTGTGGCTTGCAGCATGCGTGCGTGCGCGAGCGAACCCTGGATATCGAATTCGGCCAGACGCTGGTCGAACATGATCGAGGCCGTGTAGCGCTTTACGCGCTCAGCCACAGGTTCCGCAAAGCGTCCGGACCAGGTGCCGGCCTGCTCGGCTGGCGCTTTGCTGTCTTCAGGTGATTTTGATGGAGCGACCATGTTTAACTAGGAGTTTGGGCAGAAAAATAAGTAGAATAATTGCGCAAGGTTCGGAATTTTCAGAAAAAATAAGCCAGAAAATTTGCATGGTGAGTATAAATGAATATCCAATCAATCGCGTATCGCAGCGGCCGGCCACGCATGGCTCGTCGTCGACTGGGGCGTGACTGAGTTGGCCAAGCCGGAAATGCAAGACCCGCTCGGGGCGGACCAGTCTGCTGATGAATTTCCGGATTTCCGTAATCTTGGCGTCATCACGCGCACCCTTCTTTGGGTCAATGCCGCGATGCTATTGGCGGCGGCGGTAAAAGCCGACAGCGCGTCGCGCCTGTTGGCACTCGTGATTGAGAGTGCCGCCTACGTCGAGCCGGTGTTGATGGTCATGTTGGTGTTGCTCTACCTTTCACAGCCGGTGTTGAAGAAGATCAGGCCGCAGGCCGCGCTCGGTGTTGTACTTGTCGTTGCGTGCATCCTTAATCTGGCCATGGTTGAAGCAGCCGCAATTTTGGGTGGCGAGGTCAATCGCACAATTATTTTTCGTGCCTGGGCTTGCAGCTTGGCAATAACGCTGTTCTTGCGCGGCTACTTTACGCTTCGTTCGCGCGCATTTTCTCCCGCGCTTGCTGAGGCGCGATTACAGGCCTTGCAGGCACGGATACGCCCGCATTTTCTTTTTAACAGCCTAAATGCGGTGCTTTCGCTTATCCGAAAAGACCCCAAGCGGGCGGAGGGAGCGCTCGAAGATCTCGCCGACCTTTATCGCGTTCTCATGGCCGACAATCGCACGCTGACAAGCCTGACTGACGAGATCGACCTCACAAGACGCTACCTTTCGCTCGAACAGTTGCGTCTGGGGGGGCGGCTTCAGATTGATTGGCAGCTTGCGACGATGCCCGGAGATGCGCTTATACCGCCGCTGGTTTTGCAGCCCTTGGTGGAAAACGCCGTGTACCACGGTGTCGAACCAGGTGTAGAGCCCGGACTTGTGCGCATCGTCATCTCACGCGAGGGTGATAGCCTTTTGCTGTTGTTGTCCAATCCCTACCATCCGGAGTATCAGCACCGCGCCGGAAACCGCATGGCAATGGCCAATATCCGTGAGCGCTTGCTGCTGCAGTTTGATGTCGGGGCGAGCATGGAGGCGGCGCCGGTTGGCGATAAATTCGAAATTCGTATCATCATCCCCTATATGAAATGAACGCCGTCCTGCGCATTCTAATTGTTGATGATGAACAACCGGCGCGGGAACGCATGCGCGAACTGCTTGGCGATTGCGCGGCGCAATACCCGCACAACATTGTCGGGGAGTGCGCCAACGGGTACGAGGCCCTCGCCGCATTGTCGGGCAAGGCTGCCGATCTGGTGTTGGTCGATATCAACATGCCGCAGATGAGCGGCATGGAATTCGCGCGTCACGCCCTCAACCTACCCGATCCGCCGGCGCTTGTTTTCGTGACGGCACACGACCAGTATGCTGTGCAGGCGTTTGAGGTCAACGCCCTCGATTACCTGCTCAAACCGGTACGTGCGACCCGCCTTGCCGCCGCATTGCATAAAGCGGCGAATGCGGACCAAGAGCCAAGGCCAAGCCGGGAACTGCTTGCCAGTATCGATCCGAATCCGCGCCGTCACCTTTCTGTCGCCGAGCGCGGACGCATCTTGCTGGTGCCGATGGCAGAGATCCTTTATCTCAAGGCCGAGCTTAAATATGTCACCATCAAAACGGCGCAGCGGGAGTATCTTCTCGAGGAGTCGCTGGCCCATTTGGAACAGGAGTTCGGGGACCATTTTGTGCGTATTCATCGCAACTGCCTTGTCGCAAGGGCTTCGATCCGCGGTTTCGAGCGCATTGCCGAAGAAGAGGGAGAGGCGGGATGGGCTGTACTGCTCGAGGGCTTGGACGAAAAGCAGCCGATCAGCCGCCGGCAATGGCCTGTGTTGAAAGGTTTGCATAAGTAATTTTCCCGGATACACCAGCTGGAAATCCGCGCCCGTAGGGCGTTTTCAGGCATCGACTTCTTTTCGGCGCGGTTGTTAGCCGGCACCAGACTGATCAGCGCCTTGCCTAGCGTATCTTTTAGCGTTTCCGCTTCGGCGTCGGTTGTGGTGCAGATCTTCGGCGATATTGGCCAGATGGGAGAAATAGCGGAAGGCGCGGACCCGGGGCCGGGTGTGCCTATTTGCAGGAGTCTTGTCGTGGCGCTCTAGATGCGTTCATCTAGGCAGGCGCCGTAAAAGCCTGCAATACCGAACCCAAGCAGCGGCTCTGCGAGCGCGCTGCCGCCAAATCTTCTCAGCGGGGTCTCCCGGTCGATGTCGATTTGTCGGAAAAGCACCCTTGCCCGATATTCGTGCTTGCTTTGCGTCGGCAGCCGGAACTCGCGTTGTGGGCATTCGCACCATGGGCAGCCGGTTTCGCTGAACAAGACGAGAAGGGGCTTGTGGTTGGCGTGTGCTTGCATTGCTTCCGCCGACGGCTTGCTTGCCAGAGGCAGCGTTTGGCCGGTTGGGGGCGCGGTTTGGGATACCGCCTAGATAGTAAAGGGTATGAGCAAGGCGGGTGTTAGAATTGGGGTGGTAAAGCGTATGAACACAATCTACCCTTAGAAACTTGAATACCAGTCACGCCATTCGCGGTCCTGAACGCATCGTCATCGCTTCGCGCCAAAGCCGCCTTGCCCTTTGGCAGTCCGAGCATGTTCGTGACGGCCTCAAAAAATTATACCCGCAATGTGAGGTCACTATTTTGGCGTTGAGCACACGTGGTGATGAAATTCTTGATCGTTCCCTTTCCAAGCTTGGCGGCAAAGGCTTGTTTGTAAAAGAACTTGAGACCGCCCTGGCTGATGGTCGCGCCGATATCGCCGTGCACTCCGCCAAGGATGTGCCGATGGAATTGCCGCAAGGGTTCGCGCTTGCGGCGATCGCCGAGCGCGAAGATCCGCGCGATTGCTTTGTATCCAATGATTATGTAACGCCGGCCGAACTGCCTACCGGCGCTATTCTTGGCACATCCAGCCTGCGTCGCGAGGCGCAACTGCGTGAGCGCTTCCCGCATCTGCTCATTGCGCCGTTGCGGGGTAACCTGGATACGCGCCTGGCGAAGATAGACCGCGGTGAGGTTCAGGCCGCCGTGCTCGCCACGGCCGGCCTGACGCGCCTTGGTCTGGCCGGGCGCATAAGCAGCATTATGGACACCAAGGACAGTCTGCCGGCGGCGGGTCAGGGAGCACTGGCCATCGAATATCGTTCCGACAGACCGGAGTTGTTCAACTGGCTGGCTCCCATGGATCATGCCGAGACGGCCGCCTGTGTGCGCGCCGAGCGTGCCGTAAGCCGCGCACTCGGGGGCAGTTGCCAGTTGCCGCTGGCCGCTTACGCCGAGTGCGATGATGGACAACTCACGCTTCGCGGCCTTGTAGCCGCTCCGGATGCCAGTGCGATGGTACGCGCAGAAATGGCTGGTCCCGCGTCCGAGCCTGAGCGCCTTGGTATTGCCGTAGCCGAGTTGCTTCGCGCGCGCGGGGCAGATCGTATTCTTGCGACCCTATCATGAGAACATTAAACGGTCGCCGCGTTCTTGTGACCCGCCCGCGTGAGCAGGCCGGAGTCTTGATGCACCTGCTGCGTGAGGGTGGCGGCGAGCCGGTGCTGTTTCCGGCGCTGGAAATCCGGGCACCCGCGCAACCGGAAACTCTTGAAGCCACGATGCTGAATTTGTCTCGTTTTGATCTGGCGATTTTTATCAGCCCGACAGCGGTTGAGTATGGTCTTCGCTATGCGACTGCCGCCGGATCCTGGCCTGAACACGTGAAGGTCGCGGCTGTGGGGCCGGGCGGCGCCACGGCACTCGCCGCCGCGGGAATAAAGAACGTCATCGTCCCGGCGACACGGTTTGACAGCGAAGGTCTGCTCGACAAGCTGGCGAAAATGACCTACCTGACTTACCGTAATGTGCTGATTTTTCGCGGTGGTGGCGGACGTGAATTGCTTGCAACCGAGCTGAAGCGACGCGGTGCCGAGGTGGCCCTGGCCGAGTGCTACGAGCGCGCCAAACCAAGCACCGATGGCACACCAGTTGTTGCAATGTGGCGAGAGGGCAGGCTTGATGCCATCACGGTCACCAGCAGCGAGGCGGTCGATAACCTGGTGGAGATGCTCGGTGATGCCGGCAGGGAATTGCTGGCGGTTACCCCTCTTTTTGCGCCGCACCCGCGAATTATCGAGCGAGCGCAGTGGCGCGGAGCACTCAAGGCGCAACTTACCGCCGCCGGAGACAAAGGTCTGGTTGATGGAATACAGAGTTTTTTCGCAAAAGTGACCAGGCTTTCAAAATAATCCCGTGTTAGTCGATGGTGCTCTGACAGCTTATGGATGAAACGACCACTCCCGCGCCCGCACCCCGGAGCCTGAGCGCGCGTTTTGGCAAACGGGCCAACCCGCTTGGCGTGGCGGTTATTGCGGCCATGCTGTTTTTCGGTTGGCAATGGTGGGATACGCGGCATCAAATCGACCAGCTTTCCCAGGAACTTGCCAAGCGTCTTCGCGACAGCGATGCCGGCAGTCAGGAAAGCCGTCTCGTGGCAAAACAAGCGCAAGAGGCCGTGCGCGAGGCCCAGGCCAAGCTGAGCGTCATGGAGGCGAGGTTGCAGGAGTCGCAGAACCAGCAGGTCGCACTGGAGGCGCTTTACCAGGAATTGTCACGCGGGCGCGACGATTGGGTGCTGGCGGAAATCGAGCAAATTCTTGCGATCGCGTCGCAGCAGTTGCAACTCGCCGGCAACGTTTCGGTCGCCCTCGTCGCGCTGCAAAGCGCCGATTCAAGACTGGCCCGTTCCGATCGGCCGCAGTTCATTTCCTTGCGTAAAGTTCTCAACCGGGATATCGAGCGACTGAAGGCGGCACCCAATCTCGACCTTACCGGACTGTCATTGAAGATCGAACAGTTGATAGGTGGCGTCGATACCTGGCCGCTGGCATCGGAAGGACGGCCGTCGGGCGATCGCGTAGCGTCAGCGCCGGCGGATCAGGGTTTTTGGCAAGCTCTGGGCAGGCAGGCGTGGGATGAGATCCGGCAGTTGGTGAGGGTGCAAAATAGCGACCGTCCGGAGGCGGTGCTGCTTGCGCCGGAGCAGGCGTTTTTCCTGCGTGAGAATGTCAAGCTTCGCCTGCTTAATGCGCGTCTTGCATTGTTGCAACGTGACCAGAACGGCTACCGTCAGGATATCCGCCTGGCCACTGAATGGATGGGCCGGCATTTCGACACCCGTTCCAAGCCCGTTGCGAATGCTGTCGCGACGCTAAAGCAACTGGCTGCCGCAGGCGTGAGTGTGGAGCCGCCGAACGTTGCGGACAGTCTTGCGGCCGTACGCAACTTCAAAGCCTCGCGCGAGGCTTCGCGCGACAAAGCACCCCGATGAGGGGCTTGTTCTGGTTGCTGGCGGTGTTTTCGCTGGCGGTGGGACTTTCTTTATTGACCCGATTTGGGGATGGTTACGTTCTCATCGTCGCGCCGCCATGGCGAATCGAAGTATCGCTCGCGCTTGTCGTGTTGTCGCTGTTGGCCGGGTTTGTGCTCGCTTACTGGCTTGTTCGTCTTGTATCCCACACGCTGCGCCTGCCCCAGCATGTGAAGGCGTTTCGCGCACGGCAGCATGAATCGAGCGGGCGTTCTGCGCTTGCCGGCGCAGTACAGGCCTTGTTTGAGGGGCGTTGGGGGCGCGCGCGCAAGCTGGCTGCGACGGCGCATGGCATGCAAAGCGCACCCGGCCTTGCCGCCCTGATCGCCGCGCGTGCCGCGCATCGGATAGGTGATGACAGCGACCGCGACGTGTGGCTGGCGCGTGCCGAGGAGGTGGCTGATCTGCGCCAGGCACGCCTGAGCACCGAGGCGGAACTGTTGCTCGATTCGCGGCGTTTTAATGACGCTCGCGCGGTTTTGCGGCAGATGCACGAGGGCGGACACCGTGGAATCGCAAGTCAACTTATGTTGTTGCGCGCGGAGCAGGGCATGCGCAACTGGGATGAGGTCATACGGCTGGCAAAAGTGCTTGAGAAACGCGACGCCGCGCCGCGCGAATGGTTGCGCCAGCTACGTTTTAATGCCGTTATCGAGAATTTGCGTACCAAAGGATTGGACGCGACCAATCTGTTCCGCCATTGGCGCGGCGTGGATGAGTCCGAAAGGGTGGATCATCGCGTTGCAGGGGCCGCGGCCCGTCTGTTTATGGGGCTTGGCGGCGAAAAGATTGCGCATGACATTCTGCGCGAGGCGCTGGATCATGAGTGGAATACCGATTCGGCCATGCTCTACGGCGAGTGCCTCGGTGCCGACGCACGTGAACAGTTGCAGTATGCAGAACGCTGGCTTGGGCACCATCCGCGCGATGGCGGGTTGCTGCTGACTCTCGGGCGCCTGTGCATGTATCTCGAACTCTGGGGCAAGGCGCAAAGCTATCTTGAGGCAAGTCTTGCGCAACAACCGACTCGCGCAGTCCATGTCGCGCTGGCGCGGCTTGCCGAAAGGCTGGAGCGGAACGAGGAAGCACAGCATCACTACAGGGCGGCAGCCGAGCTCGACGGTGCGGTGTAGCACGCGAGCCTGAGTTTGTGCCTGAGACACTGCGGCGCAGGTGTCGTTTCGGGTTGCGCGACGACTTCCTTAAGCCCAGTCGCGGGCGACCAAAAACTCCGAATACAGTTTTTCTTCCGCGCTTCCCGTCTCGGGTTTCCAGTCATATCGCCATTTCACCACGGGAGGCAAGGACATCAGTATGGATTCAGTGCGCCCGCCCGATTGCAAGCCGAACAGGGTGCCGCGGTCATAGACCAGATTGAATTCGACGTAACGACCGCGCCGGTAAGCCTGGAAGTCGCGTTCTTTCTCACCGTAGGGGGTGTCTTTGCGACGTTCGGCTATTGGCAGGTAGCCTGAAAGAAAGGCATCGCCGGCGCTTTGCAGCAGTGCGAAGCTTTTGTCGAAACCCGGTTCGCTAAAATCGTCGAAAAATATGCCGCCGATTCCGCGCGGTTCGTTGCGGTGGCGCAAGAAAAAATAGTCATCACACCATTTTTTGAAGCGGGGATAAAATTCCGAACCGAACCGGTCGAGCGCGCTCTTGCAGGTTCGGTGAAAGTGCTGAGCGTCTTCGACGTAGCCGTAGTAGGGCGTCAAATCCATGCCGCCACCAAACCACCAGACGGGAGTTGCCCCTGTCGTGCAAAAGAAGCGCACGTTCATGTGCACGGTGGGGACATGGGGATTGCGCGGGTGCAGTACCAGCGATACGCCCATGGCTTCCCAGGGGGCGCCGGCGATTTCAGGCCGGAGTGCGGACGCCGAGGGCGGAAGCTTGGTGCCGGTCACATGGGAGAAGTTGACCCCGCCGCGCTCAAAAAAATGTCCCTCTTCGATTAGCCGGCTGATACCGCCGCCGCCTTCGGGGCGTTGCCAGGAGTCGGTGCGGAAGGGGCTGCCATCAAGGGCTTCTAGCGCACCAACAATGCGCTGTTGCAATGCGAGCAGATATGTTTTTACGGCAAGGCTGTTCATGGGTGTCGCTTCGCGGCTAGGATTCGGGCGCTTCCCGTGAACGGGGCTTAGCGGTTTTTTACGGCGATGGCGCGAAAGCCGATGTCGCTGCGAAACTGCATGCCCTCGAAGCGGATCATGTCTACCGTCTGATATGCGCGGTGCTGCGCCATTTTTACGCTGTCTCCAAGCGCCGTGACGCAAAGTACCCGACCGCCTGAAGTGACCGAGTGCTTGCCGGAGAGGGTGGTGCCGGCGTGGAAAACTTTGCAGTCCTCGGTGTCGGACGGCAGGCCGGAAATGGTGTCGCCGCTTCGCGGTGCCTCAGGGTAGCCGCCGGCGGCAAGCACAACCCCCAGCGCAGTGCGCCTGTCCCAGTCGGCCTGTATCTGGTCGAGTTTGCCATCGATGGCGTGTTCGATCAGTTCGAACAGGTCGCTTTTCAGACGCAGCAACAGGGGTTGTGTTTCCGGATCCCCCAGGCGGCAGTTGAATTCGAGCACCTTCGGATCGCCAGCCTTGTCGATCATGATCCCCGCATAAAGAAAGCCCGAATAGGGTACGCCATCCTTTGCCATGCCTTGCATGGTGGGCAGAATGATTTCGCGCATTATGCGATTGTGAAGTTTAGGCGTCACCACCGGCGCGGGGGAGTAAGCACCCATGCCGCCAGTGTTCGGACCCGCGTCGCCATCTTTCAGACGTTTGTGATCCTGGCTGGTGGCCAAGGGTAGGACATGTTCCCCGTCCGCCAGAACAATAAAACTGGCTTCTTCGCCCTCCAGAAACCCTTCAACAACAACCTTGTGCCCGGCGTTGCCCATACTGTTGCCGACCAGTATGGCATCGATGGCTGCATGTGCCTCAGCCAGGTCCATGGCGACGACCACGCCCTTGCCCGCGGCAAGACCGTCGGCCTTGATTACGATGGGCGCGCCTTGCTGGTCAATGTAGGCGTGAGCCGCTGAGGCTTCGGTAAAGGTGCCGTAGGTGGCTGTCGGGATGCCGTGCCGTACGAGAAATCGCTTCGCGTAGTCCTTTGACGATTCAAGCTGGGCGGCCGTGCGTGAGGGGCCGAAAATGCGCAAATTTCTCGATTGGAACAGATCGACCACGCCGGCCGCCAGGGGTGCTTCCGGGCCGACCACCGTCAGGTAAATATTTTCTTTTTGCGCAAAATCGGCCAGTTCGATCAGGTCGGTCATAGGCAGATTGACCATGTTTTTGTCCAAAGCCGTGCCGGCGTTGCCGGGGGCGACGTAGACCATTTGGGTGCGGGGATTTTGCGCCAAACGCCATGCGATAGCATGTTCACGGCCGCCTGACCCGATTACGAGAAGTTTCATATCAGTGCCTGAAGTGACGGATGCCGGTGAAGACCATGCTTATGCCGCGTTGGTCTGCTGCCGCGATAACTTCGTCGTCGCGCACGCTTCCGCCGGGTTGCACGACGGCGATTGCGCCGGCGTCGGCGACGACATCAAGTCCGTCGCGAAAGGGGAAAAATGCATCTGAGGCGACTACCGAACCCAGCAACGTCAGACCGGCGTTTTGCGCCTTGATCGAGGCAATGTGCGCCGAGTCAATGCGGCTCATTTGACCGGCACCGACGCCCAGTGTCATGCCGCCGGCGCAAAACACAATCGCATTGGACTTGACGAATTTTGCCACACGCCAGGCAAAGAGCAAATCGGCCAGATGGGCCTCGCTCGGTGCCTTCTTGCTGACTACCCTGAAATCGGCCGCAACGACGTCGTGATTGTCGGAGGTCTGGATCAGCAGGCCCGAGCCTACGCGTTTGGTATCGTAAGCGTTGCGACCGTTGCGCCCGTCCGGGGCCGCGGCGATTTTTAGCAGGCGGGTATTGGGCTTGGCTGAGAAAATGGCGAGCGCATCGGCGGAAAAGTCCGGGGCGATGACCACTTCGACGAAAAGTTTTACTACCAAGTCGGCTGTTGCACTGTCCAGAAGCGTATTGAACGCGATGATCCCGCCGAATGCCGAGGTCGGATCGGTCTTGAGCGCCTTCGCATAAGCATCGGCGGGGCTTGTGCCCAGCGCCACGCCGCAGGGATTGGCGTGTTTGACAATGACGCATGCACAAAGAGGCAACTGATCGGCGAAGGACTTGACGCATTCCCATGCCGCATCCGCATCGGCGATGTTGTTGTAGGACAGTTCCTTGCCCTGCAACTGCACGGCCGTGGCCAGCGTATCGGGTACCGGGTAAAGGTCGCGGTAAAAGGCCGCCTGCTGGTGCGGATTCTCTCCGTATCGTAGGTCTTGCAGTTTTACGAAGCGGCCATTGCTCTGGTCAGGGAAGGTGCGTTGTGCGCCGTCCGCGCCACGCGATGAAAGATAGTCGCTGATCGCAGCATCGTAATTGGAAATACGGTTGAAGGCAGCAGTGGCAAGGGCGAAACGCGTGGCATCGTCAAGGCTGGGAGTGGAATTCTTGCCCATTTCTGCGAGCACGCCGGCGTATTGGGACGGATCCGTCAGAACGGCCACACCTTGCCAATTTTTTGCCGCCGAGCGCACCATGGCGGGGCCGCCGATGTCGATATTTTCTATTGCTTCATCGAGTGTGCAACCGGGCTTTGCCACCGTCGCCTCGAACGGGTAAAGATTGACCACCAGCATATCTATACTGCAGATGCCGGCATCCTTGATCGTGTCCATGTGCGCTGGTAGATCTCGCCTTGCCAGCAGTCCGCCGTGTATTTTTGGGTGCAGGGTTTTGACGCGCCCATCGAGCATTTCAGGGAACCCGGTGTAATCGCCAACCTCAGTGACCCGAATGCCCGCATCGGCAAGCAGCTTTGCAGTGCCGCCGGTGGACAGGATGCCTACGCCCATTGTGGCGAGGACACGCGCCAACTCGACCACGCCGGTCTTGTCTGAAACGCTGATAAGGGCCTGCCGGATGATGCTCATAGTTTGAACGCCCACGGGGATCCGGCCGAATTGCGGGTCGGTTAGAGCTTTATCTTGAGCGACTGGATTTTTTTACGCAAGGTGTTGCGGTTGATCCCCAGCATCTCGGCTGCGACAGTCTGATTGCCTTCGGCTTGCCCAAGCACCATTTCGAGCAGAGGACGTTCAACGTTGCGAATGACCATATCGTATACGGCGCGTGGTTTTTCGCCCTCGAGATCCTTGAAGTACCGATCCAGGGACTTGCGTATGCAATCGCCTATTTCGTTGTTCTGCTTCATGCTGCCAATTCCTCTATCTGATTTTCTTCTACGTAACGCAGGTGGCGGTGCTCGCTTGCGAGCAGTTCAAAAAAACCGTCTACCGCAATGATTTGTTCTTCGCAGGTCGGCAGCTGGTTCATGGCGTGGCGGAACGCCGCCGACCCTGTGAGTCCCTTGGTGTACCAGGAAATGTGTTTTCGGGCCACGCGCACCCCGCGTTCAGCGCCATAAAAACCGTACAGGTCGTGCAGATGAGCGATCAGAACCTGGTGAATTTCCGTGACCAGCGGGGGTAAAAGGAAGGTGCCAGTGTTCAGGAAGTGTTCGATTTCACGAAAAATCCAGGGTCTTCCCTGCGCAGCACGCCCGATCATGACGCCGTCCGCACCGGTTACTTCAAGTACGTGTTTGGCTTTTTGTGGTGTTGTGATGTCGCCGTTTGCGATAACCGGCAGACGGATCGCCGCCTTGACTGCGGCAATGGTTTCGTACTCGGCGGTGCCGGTGTAGCCGCATGCGCGGGTTCTGCCGTGTATCGACAGCAGTTGTATTCCGGCTTGTTCTGCGATGCGCGCGATTATCAGGGCATTTTTGTTTTGTTTGTCCCACCCGGTGCGAAATTTCAGTGTCACCGGAACGTCGACCGCGGCGACGACCGCGTCAAGGATGCGGCCCACCAGTGGTTCATCGCGCAGCAGCGCCGAACCGGCCATGACATTGCAAATTTTTTTAGCCGGACATCCCATGTTGATGTCGATGATCTGCGCGCCATGATCAACGTTAAAACGCGCCGCGTCGGCCATCATTTTCGGATCGGCGCCGGCGATCTGGACGGATATCGGATCTACCTCGCCTTCGTGGTTGGCACGGCGGCGGGTTTTTTCGCTGCCCCACAACAAGGAGTTGGACGCAACCATTTCCGATACCGCCAGGCCGGCCCCGAATTTCTTGCACAACTGACGGAACGGACGATCGGTGACTCCGGCCATCGGGGCAACGAACAGGTTGTTGCGTAGCACGTGCTGGCCGATTTGCATGGCGGGTAGCGGGGGATTTATGTTCAAGAGGGAGGGCGATTTTACACGGATTCACAAATACGGAAAAAGGATTTTGTTCATTTTTTGTGCAAGCTGCGGCGGTCAAGTTTGAGGCCGACCGGGTCTCGATGTCAGGGCTGCGCCCGCATTCCAAACATCATGCGCCGCGCCAGAAAACGCCTGGGCGCCGGCAGCAGGTCGATCAAAAAAAGCCCGCACCCGCGCGTCAGTCCGATGACAGAATTCGAGTTTGAAAATAACTTGACGAGGGTATCGGTGGCGCGAACGCTCGAATCGCGATCGGGGGTGCGTGTCGCCCGATAGCGGGTTGCGAATGGCAAGCCGCCGAGATCTTGCGGCGCGCAATCGCGAATCATTCTGGCCAGTTCCACGCCATCCCGGAGCCCAAGGTTAAGGCCTTGGCCCGCGACAGGATGGAGCGTCTGGGCGGCGTTGCCAACAGCAAGGCTTCGCGGCAGCGACTGTTTTGTGCGGCGCAGCGACAAAGGGAATTGATGGCGCCTCGTCGCCGCAATGAACAGGCCTGCGCGATGGCCGAAGGCCTGCTGCAGCCGCTTCAGGAAGCTTTGTTCGTTATCCCGGGCAAGTTCCGCGGCGCTTTGCGGCGAGGTGCACCAGACCATGGCGTAGCCATCGCCAAAAGGCAGAAGCGCGAGCGGGCCATCGGGCGTAAAGCGCTCCCATGCGCGGCCGATGGGGGGCGTACCCGCCGAAATTTGCGCGACCAGCGCCACTTGCCCGTAATGTTCAGTTCGTGCATCGGTGAGGTGGCCGCCGTCTGCAATGACGATAAGCTTCGCGTCCATGTCACCCTGGCTGGTTTTTGCGCGTGCAAAGTCGCCATGGTCTTCAATCGCCGTCACCAAACCATCTAGCCGTGTTGTTGTGACTTTGGCCGCGGCGGCGCGATGCAGCTTGTCATAGGCGACGACATAACCCAGCGCGGCAAGACCATGATCTTTCGCATCAATGCGGGTGCGGCCAAAGCGCCCTTGGTGGGATACGTGAATTTGGGCGATGGGTGTGGCGATATCAGCGGGCCAGGCGCCCAATTGCTCAAGGATCAGCCGGCTGCCCTGAGAGAGCGCGATCGGACGGGAGTCGGAGCTCTGGTCGCTGGGCGGGCTTATGATTGCGATCTTCAAGTGACAGCCCGATAGTGCGAGCGCGATGGCCGAACCGATCGGGCCGCTACCGACGATCAGTACATCGACGGCGGCATTCGTCGGATCAGGCATCGGCCATAAGGGCTTCGATTTGCGCGACGGTCTTTGGGGCCGCTGCGGTGATGACTTCGCAACCGGTTTTTGTCACGAGGACGTCATCCTCGATGCGGATGCCGATGTTCCAGTATTGCTTCGGGACGTTCGGGGCGGGCCGGATATAGCAACCTGGCTCGACAGTGAGCACCATGCCAGGCTGCAGCGTCTTCCAAGCGCCGCCTTGCTTGTACTCGCCGGCATCATGTACGTCCAGGCCCAGCCAGTGTCCGGTACGATGCATGTAAAAGCGACGATAGTCGCCCGATGCAATGACGTCGGAGACACTGCCCTTGCAGAGGCCCAGTTTGATAAATCCCCGGACCAGAACGCGTACCGCAGCGTCATGCGGCGCCTGCCAGGATTTGCCCGGCCGTACTGACGCGATGGCTGCGGCCTGCGCGGCGAGCACCAGTTCATAAATTTCGCGCTGTGCTTTGCTGAATCGGCCGTCGACCGGAAAGCTGCGTGTGATATCCGAGGCATAGCCGTCCAGTTCGCATCCGGCGTCGATAAGCAGAATGTCGCCGCGCTTGAGCCGGGCGTCATTCTCACGGTAATGCAGGATGCAGGCATTGGCACCGCCGGCCACAATGGAGGAATAGGCGGGGAATTGCGAGCCATTGCGCCTGAATTCATGCAGCAGTTCGGCCTCGATTTCAAATTCCATGCGCCCAGGTCGTGTCGCCTGCATGGCACGACAATGGGCTGCTGCAGAAATTGCTGCGGCCCGGCGCATGACCCCGATTTCGTGGTCATCTTTGATCAATCGCATTTCATCGAGAATGACGCGTATGTCGCGTATATCGCCCGGAGCGGAAACGCCGCTGCGTGCCTGGCCGCGGACCTGGTTCACCCAGCCTATGACCCGCGTGTCCCAAGAGGCATCCATGCCAGTGGGGTAATAAACCGAATCTTTGTTTGCCATTAATTGCGGGAGTTTTTCATCCAGCGTTTCAATCGGCCAGGTTTCATCGAAGCCGTAGGTCTTGCGCGCGGCACGTGGGCCGCAGCGCACGCCATCCCACAGTTCGCGGTCAGGATTTTTTTCCCGACAAAACAGTATGGCGCGCGGGGTTTTTCCTCCCACGAGCACAAAAACCGATTCTGGTTCGCCGAAACCGGTAAGGTAGTAGAAATAGCTATCGAAACGATAGGGGTAGTCACTGTCGCGATTGCGCATGCGTTCAGGGGCGGTTGGGACGATCGCGACGCCGCCTTTCAGGTGGCGCGAAAGAATTTCCCGGCGTTGCAGGTAGTGTTGGATGTCGATCATGAGCTGAAGCGTATCTCAAAATGGCAAGAGTTATTGGTTTGCATGTTTGCGCGGAGGCGGATTCCGTTCACTGAAGTTCCTGCCGCAGGGCTGACAGGCGCTCGGGCGTACCGATGTCGCGCCAGCGTCCGCGAAAATGTTCCCCGCTGACGCGGCAGTCGTTCATGGCTGAGCGCAATAGCGGTGCCAAGGCTGCCTTGCTTCCGGGCTTGATGTCGGCAAACAGCGCTGCGCGATAGACGCCAATTCCGCTGAACGTGAGCAAAGGGCTTCCTTTGGGCTGGACGCGCCCGGTAGAAGAAAGGTGAAAATCGCCTTCGGCGTGCTGTGGAGGGTTGTCGACCAACACGAGGTGCGCGAGGTCATTTTGCTGTAGGGCCGAATTGGCCGCCGTGAAATCGAAATCGCACCATATGTCGCCATTAATCACCAGGAAATGCTCGCCTAGCAGGGGTAGTGCGTTTGCAATTCCCCCCGCAGTTTCAAGCGCTTTATGTTCGGCAGAGTATCGGATATTGATGCCAAAACGCGATCCGTCGCCCAAGGTTTGCTCAAGCAGTCTACCCAGATGTGCGTGATTGATGATTGCTTCTTGGAACCCGGCTGCGGCGAGTTTGTGCAGGTGCCAGCCGATGAGCGTCCGGCCCCCAGCCTCGAGCAGGGGTTTGGGCAGGGTATCGGTTAGCGGACGCATCCGTTCTCCCCGACCGGCGGCCAGTATCATCGCCTTCATCAGAAGGTATAACCGGAACTGTCCGCCACATTTTCGAGTTCATCAAACAACAGCAACAGGGGTTTGAGCCTGTTGTAGCGCGACGCGACGCCGCGGACGTAGCGGGAGAAACGGGGGGTGTCGGCAAGATAGTCGGGTTTGCCATCGCGATAGTTCAATCTGGCGAAAATGCCCATGATCTTGAGATGGCGTTGTAAGCCCATCCATTCACAATCGGTGTAAAATTCGCCAAAGTCCGCACGTACCGGCAGCCCGGCCTTTTTTGCCTTTTGCCAGTAGCGGATGGTCCAGTCTAGGACACGCTCCTCAGGCCAGGAGAGAAAGGCATCCTTGAACAGCGATGCGACGTCATAGCTGATCGGCCCATAAACGGCATCCTGAAAGTCCAATATGCCGGGACTTGGCGCGCTCAACATCAAGTTTCTGGGCATGTAATCGCGGTGCACATAAACCTGAGGCTGTGCCAGATTGCAGCCGACGATGGCGTCAAATGTGGTTGCCAGTGTGTTGCGTTGTGTATCGTTCAGCATGACGCCAAGATGGCGGCCGACGTACCAGTCAGGAAAGATGGCGAGTTCGCGACGTAGCAAGGCATCGTCGTAGGCAGGAAGGATAGCCGGCTGGCTGGCGGCTTGCCAGCGGACCAGCGCGTCCATCGCATCATTGAACAGGGCGTCCGCGTTGCCCTCGTCCTCGTTTATCGCGGTCAGGTAGGTGGTTTTTCCCAGGTCGGAGAGCAGCAAAAAGCCCTGATCCAGGTCCTGGGAGATAATTTTTGGCGCGTTGAGGCCGGCGGCGGATAGCAAGCCGGCGATTCTCACAAATGGCGTGCAGTCCTCCTGCGGTGGTGGCGCATCCATGACGATCACGCTCGGCCGACCATCGGCAAAACTGAGGCGGAAATAGCGGCGAAAGCTAGCGTCAGCGGATGCCGGCGACATGGTAAATGAGCCGCTTGGGAAATGGGACTCCAGCCAGAGTCCGAGTTGGGCTGAGCGGTCCAATTGTTTTATTGCCTTCTCGCCTGAATTATGCGATTTTAGCACCCAAAATAAGAGGCATAATGCCCTCCTCAAGAACGCTTCTGTTTCCGCACTTCGATTCACGGATAAACGGAAGTTTCGATTTTGCCAACCAAGGTTTGCCCTTAACTTTTTCCCCATGCTGCGTTCGCGTTTTTCCGCTCTAGTTGCGCTTTCGGCATGTGCCGGCCTGTTGATTCCGGCGGTGGCGCAGGGGCAGGGGCTGGGGCTTAAGTTGCAGCGTTCGATCCAGGGGCTGCCCAAGGGAGGTAATGTCGAGTTGCCGGTGTTTATTTCCGGTGACAGGATGGAGGGGATTGCAGGCCAGGAAATGCGCGCTTCGGGCGACGCCGAACTGCGCAAGGGCACGACTTCGATCAGCGCCGAGCGATTAAAGTACGCGACGGAAACCGAAGAGATTGAGGCCTTGGGAAGTGTGCGCCTGATTCGAGACGGCGATGTCATAACCGGCCCGGCACTGCGGTACAAGTTGGATCAGGCGCAGGGAGTTTTTGATAAGCCGACCTACGTTCTCGCGCCGCGGGCCAAGGCCGGCGCCTTGCCTACGGAAGGGCATGGCGCGGCAAATCAGATCGAGTTGCTCGGCGACGAAAACTATCGCATGACAGATGGAACATTTTCCACATGCAAGCCTGGCAACGAAGACTGGTATATAAAATTCGGTCAGCTTGATATGGATTATGGCCGCAGCCTGGGGGCTGCCGAATCGGCGCGGGTTGTGTTCATGGGTGTTCCGATACTGGCGGCACCGTGGCTGGAATTTTCGCTCAACAACCAGCGCAAGTCGGGGTTTCTCTCGCCCAGTTACGGTTTGTCTGGCAAGGGAGGTGCGGAGGTTTCACTGCCTTATTACGTAAATATCGCACCGAATCGGGATGCCACGATCACGCCGCGCGCCATGGCCAAACGCGGCTTGCAGATCGGCACAGAATTCAGGTACCTGGAGTCTAAATACAGGGGTGAGGCGCGATACGATATTCTGCCGGATGACAAGGCGGCCAACCGCACCCGTTATTCTTTCAGTGCGCAGCATATGTTCGCGGATCGGGGGTTTTCTGGCGGTTGGAACCTGAATAAGGTATCTGATGACAATTACTTTCGCGAGTTGGGCGCCTTGGTAGCGGTGACTTCGCAGACCCACCTGACACGTGACGCCTACGTTAGCCGCGGGGGAAGCTGGCTTGGGGATGGCACTTGGGGGGTGTCAGGCAGGGTGCAGCGCTACCAAACGCTGCAGGATCCGCTCGCGCCGGTCGCCGTGCCTTACGCCCGCCTGCCACAAATCAATTTTGGCGCGTCAAAACAGGCGGTCGGCGCAACGGATTTTTCACTGACTGGCGAGTATGTGGATTTTGCGCATCCGACCCAGGTTATCGGCAAGCGGATGTCCGCTTATCCTTCACTGAGCCTGCCGCTGTTGACATCCGGCGCATACCTGACGCCGAAGATTGGGTACAGTTGGACGCGTTACGCGCTGGACCGGAACACCCTGGGTCCGGATAACGCCATTACCCGTGGCTTGCCGATATTCTCGCTGGATAGCGGCCTGACCTTTGATAGACCGACTAATTTCCGTGGCCAGGATGTGGTGCAGACGCTTGAGCCGCGTCTTTATTATGTGAATATTCCCGCACGCAACCAGAATAACATCCCGATTTTTGATACGGGTATTGCGGATTTGAATTATGCGCAAATTTTTTCCGAGAACAGTTTTTCCGGGAATGACCGCATCAACGATGCCAACCAGCTAACTGCCGCGGTAACCTCGCGCATGCTGCAGGCAAACGGCCAGGAGTTGGCAAGGGCCACGGTTGCGCAAAGGTATTATTTCAAGGATCAGGAGGTGACGCTCAATCCAACCGACACACCCCGTACCTTCCGGACTTCGGATTGGTTGGCGGCGGTATCGGGCAAAATCACCCCTCGATGGACGGCCGACTCTGCAGTCCAGTACAGCTCCAGCCGCAGCAGGCTGGAGCGCATCACTATCGGCACACGTTACCAGCCCGAAGTGCAAAAAGTGATCAACCTTGGGTATCGTTTTAACCACAATATTCTGCGTCAGATTGACGTCTCGGGCCAGTGGCCATTGGGCGGGGGCTGGTATGGTGTCGCGCGATCCAATTATTCGATACAGGACGGAAAAATTGTAGAGGGTCTTGCGGGCTTTGAATACAACGGCGGATGCTGGATTGTGCGCGTTGTCGGGCAGCGCTTTGCGACGGCGGTTGGGGCGGCGAACACCAGTATCTTTGTGCAGCTTGAACTGAACGGCTTGGCAAGTATCGGGTCCAACCCACTGGAGACACTTAAGCGGAATATCTCAGGATATTCGCAGTTGAATGCGCCGATATCTACCTCCTCGCCAACATTGAACGACGCTGTTCGCCCAATGGGTTATTAGTATGAAGCGGTTGTTTTTTTGGGTTCTTTTTTGGGTTCTTTTCCTTGCTTGTGGTGCCGCAAGCGCCCAAGCGCCCCGATCGGCCGATCGCATCCAACTGGTCGATCGAATCGTTGCTGTGGTGAACAATGAAGTAATCACCCAGTACGAGCTGATCGCCAGAATCAGGCAGATCCAGGCGCAACTCAAGCAGCAAGGCACGCCCTTGCCGCCGGAGGGGGTTCTGGATAAGCAGGTGCTCGAACGCCTGATCATCGATTACACGCAATTGCAGCTCGCGCGCGAAACGGCATTGCGCGTCGACGACGCGCAACTTGACCGCGCTATCGAGCGTATCGCACAGGAAAGCCGCCTGCCGGTCGCGCAATTTCGCCGGGAGTTGGAGAAGGACGGCATTGTCTTTTCCAAGTTTCGTGAGGACGTTCGCACTGAAATCGTTCTTACGCGTTTGCGCGAACGTGAGGTCGAAAGCAAGATCGTGGTGAGTGAGGGGGAGATCGATAATTTTCTTACCGAGCAGGAACAGGGTGGGGCGAAAGATGTGAGCGACGAGTACAACCTCGCACACATTCTGGTGAGGCTGCCCGAGCAGGCAAGCCCCGAGCAAATCGAGCGCCAGCGCGCGCGCATTGAGTCGGCTATGCAGCAGTTGCGAAGCGGGGGTGATTTTGCGCAACTCGCCGCCACATTTTCCGACGCCTCTGATGCGCTGCAGGGCGGACAGATGGGCTGGCGCCCGCGGGACCGGTTGCCTGAGCTGTTCGCCGAGGCCTTGGCTCAGATGAAGCCTGGTGAGGTAAGCGCGGTGTTGCGCAGCCCGGCCGGATTTCACGCTCTCAAACTGATCGGCAAACGCGGTGGTGGCGCTTCCGGCGCAGGCGCGGCGCCGATGGTGAACCAGACCAATGCCAGGCACATTCTGATCAAGACCAATGAGCTTGTGTCCGAGGATGAAGCCAAACGAAAGCTGGTCAATATTCGCGAACGAATTGTCGCCGGCGCGACTTTCGCGGAAGTGGCGAAACTCAATTCCGAAGATGGCTCGGCTTCCAAGGGCGGGGATCTGGGCTGGTTATATCCGGGTGACACCGTTGCGGAGTTTGAACGCGCGATGGACGAGTTGCCGCTCAATCAGGTCAGTCAACCCGTGCGTTCGCAGTTTGGCTGGCACCTGATTGAAGTGCTGGAGCGGCGCAAGGCGGATATGTCCACAGAAAGAAAACGCGCCGAGGCGAGGCGTGTTTTGCGTGATCGCAAGGCGGACGAGTCTTATCAGGAATGGGTTCGCCAATTGCGTGATCGCGCCTACGTGGAATACCGTCTGGAAGACAAGTGAGCGGACTTGTCGCAGGCGGCGCTCGCGCCGTTGCGGGTTCGGGAAGGCGGGAATTGCCCCTGGTCGCGGTAAGCTCAGGCGAGCCTTCGGGCATAGGACCTGATATTTGCCTGGCTCTCGCCGGACGTGACTTTGGTGCGAGGCTGGTGGTGCTTGGCGACCGTGCCTTGATCGAGCGGCGCGCCATTGAACTGGGCATCGCCGCAGCGGTACGTGATTACGACGCGCAGCTTCGCGAAGCACATCTGCCGCCGGCTCCCCGGATCGTTGAAGTGATACATGTGCCCCTTCGCGTACCCTGCGTCACCGGCAAACTTGACGCTGGAAACAGTAATTATGTACTGGACGTGTTGCGACAGGGCATGAACGGCGGCCTTGACGGTCGCTTCGATGCACTGGTTACCGCGCCGGTGCATAAGGGGGTTATCAATGATGCCGGCATCTCGTTTACCGGGCATACCGAGTTTTTTGCGCAAGGAGCCTCCGCAAACGTGGTGATGATGCTGGTCGGGGGGGGCTTGCGGGTCGCGCTGGCGACCACGCATCTGGCGGTCAAGGACGTACCTGCTGCAATAAAGCCTGAAACCCTGGCTGCGACGCTGAGGATTTTGTCGGCCGACCTAACGCGGTGGTTTGGTCTGGTGCGACCACGCATCCTGGTTGCTGGACTTAACCCGCATAGCGGTGAGGGGGGGCACCTGGGGCGCGAAGAGATCGATGTCATCAACCCTGTGCTCGCGGCATTGAGGGACGAGGGTCTGGACCTTGCCGGTCCGTTTCCGGCGGATACCCTGTTCACGCCGGCGGTTTTGCGCGGTGGTGATTGTGTGCTGGCGATGTATCACGATCAGGGCCTGCCGGTGCTGAAATACGCGAGTTTTGGCGGCGGCGTGAATGTCACACTGGGTTTGCCATTTATCCGCACATCCGTGGATCATGGTACGGCGCTTGACCTGGCGGGTAGCGGCAGGGCGGATCCCGGGAGCTTGTTCGCGGCCGTGGAAATGGCCGTCGACATGATCGGGCAGAGTGCGCGCCGGCCCTAAGCCGGGGGCGAGCAGGTCACCGGTGATTCGCGCATGAAACATATTCCGAGAAAGCGTTTCGGGCAGCACTTCCTTGCTGACAAGCGCGTGATTGCAGACATTGTGGCGGCCGTCTCGATCCGGCCGGGTGAGTATGTTGCGGAGATCGGCCCCGGCGAGGGCGCGCTGACTGATCTGCTGATAAAGCAGGCAGCGCCACTGCATGTCATTGAGATTGACCGTGATCTGGCTGCCGCCTTGCGTCTGCGATTTTCTCCCGAGCAGGTGGTCGTGCACGAGGGCGACGCGCTTGAATTCGACTACGCGTTGCTGCCTTCACCGCTTCGACTGGTCGGCAACCTGCCCTACAACATTTCCACGCCTTTGCTGTTTCATCTACTCAATTTCGCCGACCGTTTCACCGATATGACCTTCATGCTGCAAAAAGAGGTAGTGCAGCGCATGGTCGCAGAGCCATCCGGCCCCGAATACGGCCGGCTCTCGGTGATGCTGCAGTATCGCTACGAAATGGAGATGTTGCTCGAAGTGCCGCCAGAAGCGTTCAGGCCGCCACCCAAGGTCGATTCCGCCGTGGTGCGTCTGCGCCCCCTTCCGGCGGAGAAGTTGCTGGCCTGCGATGGCGCGAGCCTGGCGCGGGTGGTGACTGCTGCATTCACGCAGCGGCGTAAAACGCTGCGCAATGCGCTTGGCAAACTCATGACTGAAGAAGCTTTGCGCCGCATTGGTATCAACCCTGGTCTGCGCCCGGAGAATCTTTCAGTTTCAGACTATGTCGCAATCAGCAACGCACTTATCCCGTAAGACCGGTCAGCGGCAGCTGCGGCCGGAAAGTCACGCCAGATAAGGGTTTCCAGCCGGCATGCGGTTTAATCTTCGGCCTGGATGAGTTCGATCTTGTAGCCGTCCGGGTCTTGGACGAAGGCAATGACCGTGCTGCCGCCCTTGACCGGCCCCGCCTCCCGCGTAACCGCGCCACCCTTGGCCTTGACTGTCTCGCAGGCCTTGTACGCATCGCGCACTTCGATTGCGATATGTCCGAACGCGCTTCCGTGATCATAGGATTTCACGCCATAGTTGTAGGTGAGCTCAAGCACCGCATTCGATTCCTCTGGCCCGAATCCAACGAAGGCCAGAGCGTATTTCTGCTCCGGACGATCGGTCCGGCGTAATAACGTCATACCCATGACTTCGGTATAAAATCGGATCGAGCGTTCGATATCGCCGACGCGCAACATGGTGTGCAATATTCTCATCGTCTTCTCCGCATAGGTGCCTGCTTTTTTCCGGTTGTGCTGCTTCGATGCGCTCGGATCATAGCGCGGGCAGTCGCCTGCCGAGCGTGTTGAGCTCCTTGCGCGCCGCCGCGTAATCGGGGCACAGTTTTTCAACCAATGTCCAAAAACGCTTGGAATGGTTCATTTGAATCAGGTGCGCGAGTTCGTGCGCCACCACGTAGTCAACAAGGTGCAGAGGCAAATGCGTCAGCCGCCAGCACAGCAGCACCCGGCCGGTGGTCGAGCAACTTCCCCACTGGGATTTTGAATCGGAGAGCCGTATCGGCGGTACGCCGACACCGAGTAGGGGGGCTAGCCGGCTTGCGCGTTCACGGAAAAGCGCAAGCGCCTCCGACCGCATCCACGCCAGCACGATCTCGCGCCAAGCATCCGCTGATGCGTCTGCGCCCAGGGCGACACGCAGCCTACCCCCGTCAAGGCAGGGCGTTAGCGCAGCCGGATCGGGGGTCAGCGCCACCGCGCCACCCAACCATGCGAGCCGCGCGCCGGCAACCCACTCAAATGGATCGCGCTGTACTGCCGCGGACAGGCGCTTGCGCAACCATGTTTCCTTGAGGCGTATGAAATTTTCAATCTCACCCAGCGTGACCCAACGTGGCGCCGCGACAGTGATGCCATCGTGGTCGACGGTCAGTGCGATAGTCCGGCGTTTGCGACGCACCAGACGGTAAGCCAAGGGACCGGATCGCAGTTGCACCAGGCGCGGTGTGTTTTCTGGCGCGCGCAGCCGCGTGACAAGTGTGGACGCCGTGGTGACGAAAAGGGACAGGTCGAATTGCGTCATTGTTGCGTGCCCAGCGTGCTCATGCGGTTTTCAATCCAGCTTTCCACCTCGGCGATAAGCTCATCGGCGTTGCGGCCAGACGAACTGATGGGCTTGCCTATTGACACGGTTACAAGGCCAGGTTGCTTTAGAAAGGCATTTTTTGCCCAACACGCCCCGGCGTTGTGCGCGACCGGGACGATGGCCGCGCCAGTTTTGCTCGCCAGCCAGGCACCGCCGGCATGATAGGTGCCCCTGGCACCGGGTGTAATGCGTGTTCCTTCGGGGAACATGACAATCCAGAAACCCTGCTTGAGCCGTACAGTTCCAAGCTCAGCCATGCGGCGCAAGGCTTCGCGCCCGCGCGACCGGTTGATCGCGATCGGGCTCATCAATGCGAGGCCCCAGCCAAAAAACGGTATCCATAGCAGTTCGCGTTTGAGCACCAGCACCTGCGGTGGAAATATCGCCTGAAACGCCAGTGTCTCCCAGGCCGACTGATGCTTGGAAAGGATGATGGACGGGATCCGTGGCAGGTGTTCCAGTCCTTCCACTTGATAGCGAATTCCGCAAAGCACTCGCGCCAGGGCTAAAACGATGCGCGACCAACCGGAGATGATACGAAATCGAAGCAGGCGTGGCAGCGGGAAGGACGCGAGGGCGAGGATTGCGTAGGGTGGGGTAATGATGACGAGCGCGACTGCAAAGGCGAGTGAGCGCAAAAATATCATGCGCTCAGCACTTGGGCCACGGCGGGCAGGTCGGCAAAGATCTGTGTTCCGTCCGGCAAGCCGCCGCCCGCCTGGGTTTTTTTACCCTTGCCAGTCAAAACCAGCATTGGTCTTGCGCCGACATCCGCCGCCGCTTGCAGGTCGCGCAAGGCATCCCCCACCGCCGGCACGTTCATTAGCGGTGTATTGAAGCGCTCGGCAATGGCGTGGAACATGCCCGGATTGGGTTTGCGGCAGGGTGATTTCGAGGCATCGGTGTCGGGGCAGAAAAATACCGCCTCGATGCGGCCGCCGGCCTGGTTGACTGCCTTGTGCATCTTGTTGTGAATGGCGTTAAGCGTGGCCATGTCGAACAAGCCGCGGCCTATGCCCGACTGGTTGGTGGCAACAACAATGCGGTAGCCAGCCTGGGTCAGCAGCGCGATCGCTTCCAGGCTGCCCGGGAGCGGGCGCCACTCCTCCGGGCTTTTGATGTACTGGTCACTGTCCTTGTTGATGACGCCGTCGCGATCGAGGATCAGGAGTCTCATGCCGCCAGCTTGGAAATATCAGCCACCAGATTGAGCAGCGCACTCAGTTCGGACAACAGGCGCAGCCTGTTCTCGCGAACCTTTTGATCCTCCGCATTGACCATGACATCGGTGAAGAAGCGATCCACCTGGGGCCGCAGGGTCGCGAGCAGGGATAACGATGTCTTGTAGTCGTTCGTAGACGCCGCGAACGCCACTTTCGCTCGCAGTTCCGACAATGCCCTGTAGAGCTCTTTTTCCGCGTCCTCGGAAAACAGTCCGGAGTCGACTGTGCCTTGGGCAAAACTGGCTTTGCCCAGGATATTGCGTGTGCGCTTGTTGGCGGCCGCGAGGCTTTCCGCATCGGGTAAAGCCGCAAATGCACGCACCGCTTCCAGTCGCGCCGGAATCGCAGACACAGGCTCCGGTTTCAGGCTGACGACAGCCTCAACTTCGTTGGTGGAATATCCCAGGTCACGCAGGTAACCGCGCAGACGTTCATGGATAAATTCCGCCAGTTCGGCGTGCGCCGGTTTGGCGTTGGTGCCGCTTAGCGCGTCGAATGCGGCGGCGATGAGCGCCCCGAGTTTTACGCCGAGTTTTTTCTCTATCAGGATACGCAGCACGCCCAGAGCATGCCGGCGCAATGCGAATGGATCTTTGTCGCCTGTCGGCAACTGGCCGATGCCGAACATGCCGGCCAGGGTTTCCAGTTTGTCTGCCAGCGCCAGCGCGATGCCGATGTCGTTCGACGGTAGTGTGTCCCCGGCGAAGCGCGGTCGGTAATGTTCCTCAACCGCCGCAGCCACGTCCGCGTCCTCGCCGTCGGCGAGCGCATAGTAGCGGCCCATCACACCTTGGAGTTCGGGGAACTCGCCGACCATGTTGGTCACCAGGTCGCCCTTGGCGAGCATTGCGGCGCGGTCGGCGAGCAAGGCGTCCGCCCCAGTCAGTGCAGCGATGGCGGCGGCAAGTTTGCGCACGCGGCCAATGCGCTCGAGCTGGCTGCCCAGTTTGTTGTGATAGACGACGCCGCCCAGTTGCGCGATGCGATCGGCTAGCCGGGTCTTCTTGTCGGTTTCAAAAAAGAAGCGCGCATCGGCGAGGCGCGGCCGTATCACGCGCTGGTTGCCCTCGATGATGTGCTGCGGATCCTCGACCCGCATGTTGCTGACGATGAGGAAGCGGTTGGTCAGTTTTCCAGATGCGTCGAACAGCGGGAAATATTTCTGGTTGGCACGCATTGTCAGTATCAGGCATTCCGGCGGCACGATCAGGAATTCTGCGTCGAACTCGCCCGCGTAGATGGCCGGTCTCTCGACGAGCGCCGTCACTTCATCCAGAAGCGTTGCAACATCATCTTCGTTGCCGAGCGTACCGCCCAAGGCCGCGGCTTTTTCGCGCAGGTCGCGGTTTATCGCGGCCCTGCGATCGCCGAAAGAGGCCGTCACCTTGCCCTCTGCTGCAAGTGTTTCCTCATAGGCATTGGCGCGCGCGATCACAATATCCCGCCGGCCCTGAAAACGATGACCATGGGTGAGGTTCGAGGCCTTGAGACCGAGTGCCGAGATCGGCACGATGTCTGCGCCATGCAAGGCTATCAGTCCGTGCGCCGGACGTACGAATTGCACCGTGGTCGAACCGTCGGCGAGCTGGTAACTCATCAGCTTGGGAATGGGCAGGCGTGCGATGGCTTTTTCCAGCGCCGGTTGCAGCGCCGATGCCAGCGGCATCCCGGCTTTGACCAGGTGCAGGAATACGTATTCGGTATCGCCTTCTGATTTACGCTCCAGCCTGGCCGCGTCCGGGCTGATGCTTTCTTTTTCCAGCCGTTTGACCAGCGCCGGAGTAGCCTTCCCGGCGGCGTCGAAGCCGACTTTGGCGGGCATCAGTTTCTTGGTTTCGGAACGCGCAGCGGAGTTCGCTGCAACCGCAGGGATAAGAACCGCCAGGCGGCGCGGGGTAGCGAAGTCGCGGTATTCAGCGGTTTTGGCGACAAAGCCGGCGGCCACCAGTTCTTCGAAGAGCGTCGAGGCGAAACTGACGCCAAGTTTATTCAGCGCTTTTGGCGGCAGTTCCTCGGTGAAAAGTTCCACAAGCAGGCTGTCGTTCATGCCTGCTCCCGGGCCGACATCGCCGCTTTCAGTGCGCCAATATCCATACCCAGTCGCTCCAGCGCCCCCGGCGCGCACATCGGGAAGTCCTGACGCAGGCGGGAATCGTAATAAGACTGTGACACCGCGCGCGCGAGGTTGCGTATGCGTCCGATGTAGGCGGCGCGCTCGGTGACGGAAATGGCGCCGCGTGCATCGAGCAGGTTGAAGGTGTGGGCGGCTTTGAGCACTTTCTCATAGGCCGGCAATGCCAGCTTTTCCCCGATCAGCCGCTTGGCATCGGCTTCGTGGTCGCTGAAATGACGGAACAACATGGGTGCGTCCGATTGCTCGAAGTTGTAGGTCGATTGCTCGACCTCATTCTGGCGATAGACATCGCCATAGGTGAGTGTGTCGGTCCATTTGAGGTCGAATACGTTTTGCACGTTCTGCAGGTACATGGCCAGACGCTCGATGCCGTAGGTGATTTCGCCGGTGATCGGTTTGCACTCGAGTCCGCCTACCTGCTGAAAATAGGTGAACTGGGTCACTTCCATGCCGTTGAGCCAGACTTCCCAGCCCAGGCCCCAGGCGCCCAGGGTCGGATTCTCCCAGTCATCCTCGACAAACCGGATGTCGTGTTCCTGGGGATTGATGCCGAGTTCTTTCAGCGATCCCACGTACAGGTCGACGATATCGAGCGGCGAGGGCTTGAGCACCACTTGATACTGGTAATAGTGCTGCATGCGGTTGGGATTCTCGCCGTAGCGTCCGTCCTTGGGACGGCGTGACGGTTGCACGTAGGCGGCGCGCCAGGGTTCTGGGCCGATGGCGCGCAGGAAGGTCGCGGTGTGCGAGGTGCCGGCGCCCACTTCCATGTCGTAGGGTTGCAAAAGAGCGCAGCCCTGCCGACCCCAGTACTCCTGAAGCCTTAGGATTATTTGTTGGAAGGTCAGCATGATGTGATTCTTAAAAGCGTGATTTTACTGGCTTTCGGCGCCCCGCGATAAGTCAGGCGGTGATGCATGCCGTGCTTACGCGGCCGTGACCTTCACCGCCGGCTCTGGCGGGTGTGCTTGAACGCGCACGCTGCGAGCAGGGCGAGGCACAGTAACACCACCGGATAGTTGCCGAGGCGCACATAGGGCGTGGCCCCGCTGCGGCCGACCACAGTACCCTCGAGTGCGTCCTCGGTGAACGCGGGCAGGCGCGCCTTCACAACGCCGTGCTCATCGATGATCGCCGTCACGCCGGTGTTGGTCGCGCGCAGCATCACGCGGCCGGTTTCCAGCGAGCGCATGCGTGACATATCCAGGTGCTGCTCGGGCGCCAGCGAGTCGCCGAACCAGGCGACGTTGCTGACGTTGGCAAGCAGCGTGGCAGCCGGTAGCTGGCGGATGATCTCCTCGCCGAAGGCGTCCTCGTAACAGATGTTTACCGCCACCTGCTGGCCGGCGACAGCCAGCGGTTTTTGCTCCGCGCCACCCGAGGTGAAATCGGCTAGCGGGATTTTCAGCACGCTGATGATCCAGCCGAAGCCAGGCGGAATGAATTCGCCAAAGGGCACCAGGTGGGTTTTGGCGTAGCTTTGTACCGGCGCCTTGCCAAGGCTCATGACGCCGTTGTAATAGCGTCCGGAGGCATCGCGTGCCGGCACCCCGATCAGCATATCGCCATCATTTTTGCTGGCGATCGCCTCCAGTCGCCGCAGGTAGTCGAGGGACACGCCGTCGAGAAAACGCGGAATTGCCGTTTCCGGGGTGATGACAAGGCGCGCCGGCTTATCGCCGGCGAGCCGCTCGTAGGCTGCAAGCGTCGTTTCATACCTGCCCTCGATAAATTTCATTTCCTGTGGAACATTGCCTTGCAGCAGACGCACGGTAAGGGGTTCGCCGACCGCATCGGTCCATTCGATCTGGGTCAGGCCGTGGCCGCAAACGAAAAGGAGCGCCAATCCGGCTGGGGCGGCAAGCAGCGCCATTCCGCGCGCCGCAAACGCCCAGGCCAGCAGCGCCGCAGCGGCGCTTGAGATCAACGAAACACCGTAGACGCCGGACAGCGGCGCAAAGCCCGAAATCGGTCCGTCCAGTTGCGAGTAGCCGAGTGCAAGCCAGGGAAAGCCGGTGAAGATCCAGAGTCGCAACCACTCGACCATCACCCAAAGCGCCGGTGCCGCAACCAGCATGCGTACGACCACCGGTATTTGCAGGCGTGCCAGCAGCCAGCCGACCAGGGCAGGATGCAGGGCCAGGTAGGCACAAAAGAGCGCGGTGGCGAGCGCCGCGAGCGGCGCGGGCATCATGCCGTAATCATGCAGGCTCACATAAACCCATGAGACGCCGACGCCGAACAGGCCGAGCCCGAAAGCGAAACCGATCAGCGCCGCCTCGCGCGCCGATGCGACTCGGTGCCAGATGAAGAACAGGCCCGCGAGCGCGAGGAGGGGAATGGCAAACCAGTTAAGCGGCGCGTATCCGGCGACGCTTCCCGCTCCCAGAAAAAGGGCGATCGCCGGGAAGCGAAGACTGGACAGTCGGGGCAACTGGCTACCCGGGTGCACCGATCAGAGCGGCTTGACGCGCTCGACCTGCAGGGTATGCAGGCGCCGGCTGTCAGCGCGCTGCACCACGAACTTCAGGCCGTCGATGAGTATGCTCTCGCCGCGTTTTGGCATGTGACCGAAACGCGCGATGACGAGGCCGCCAACGGTATCCTGGTCCTCCTCGGAAAAGCCTGTTTCAAAGACGGCATTGAAATCCCCGATCTCGGTCTGCGCTTTCACGCGGTAGCGGCCGCGCGGTTCGGTGATGATGTTGTCACCGGCCTCGTCGAAATCGTATTCGTCCTCTATTTCGCCGACGATCTGCTCGAGCACGTCCTCTATGGTTACCAGTCCGGCCACGCCGCCATACTCGTCAACGACCACCGCCATGTGGTTGCGCTTGGCGCGGAACTCGCGCAGCAACACATTGAGGCGCTTGGCCTCGGGCACGAACACGGCCGGGCGCAGCATGTCACGCACGTTGAACTCTTCCTCGCCGGCGTAATAACGCAGTAAATCCTTGGCCAGCAGGATGCCTATCACCTCATCGCGGCTCTTGTCCACGACCGGGAAGCGCGAGTGGGCGGTGGCGATGACATGGGGGATGAACTGATCGGGCGTGCCGTTGATGTCGATCATGTCCATTTGCGCGCGCGGAATCATGATGTCGCGCACCTGCATTTCCGAGACCTGCATGGCGCCCTCGATCATGGCCAGGGCGTCGGCGTCGAGCAGGTTGCGCTCGAAGGCCGAGTGCAGCAGTTCGATCAGTTGCGCGCGGTCTTCCGGTTCGCGCATGATCAGCGCCGACAGACGCTCGAGCAGGGTGGGCTTGTGGTTGGGGCTTTCGTACATAGGGGGGTGACTGGGGGCTCGTCAATCGTGCAAATCGTGGAGTGCGTGCGCAGGCAGTATTTTATTCACCGCCGGCTTTTTACCAGTTATCCGTTTGCCGTTTGCTGTTCACCTGTAAGGGTCAGCATACCCGAGTTTGGCCAGCAATTTTATTTCGAGGGATTCCATTTTGCGCGCATCGGCCGTCCCCTCATGGTCGTAGCCCTGCAGGTGCAGCACGCCGTGAACCGTAAGGTGGGCGTAGTGGCTTGTCAGCGATTTACCCTGGAGCTTGGCCTCGGCGGCGACCACGGCCGCGCAAAGCACGATATCGCCATGCAGGCCGCCGTCCGGGTCCGCGCCGTACTCGAAGGTGAGAACGTTGGTTGCATAGTCTTTGCCGCGATAGGCGCTGTTCAGCGCGCGTGCCTCCCCGAGGGGAACCACGCGCAGGGTCAGGCTCGCCGGTTTGCCCGATACCAGCGCCGCACGCGCCCAGCGGCGCAGCATGGTTTTTCCCGGTATTCCTTTGGCCCGGGAGGCGACCTGAACGTCAATGACATTTTTTACGCCGTTTGTGGCGCGCAAGCCGGGCTGCAAACCTGCGCGTTGTGGCGCTGTCATGCGCGGTCGTGGCTGCCGGCGGGCCGGCTTGTGGCGGCGGTCTCGCGTTCCGCAGCACGCCGCTCGGTGGCGGCTTTTTCGGCATCCTCGTTGCGCTTGGTTTCCAGTTCGTAGGCGTCGACGATTTTAGCCACCAGCGGATGGCGGACCACGTCTTCGCTGCGGAATTCGCAAAATTCGATGCCGCGCACATTGGCGAGCACGCGCCGCGCCTCGATAAGGCCGCTTTTGGCGCCACGCGGCAGGTCAATCTGGGTGACATCGCCGGTGATCACCGCCTTGGTGCCAAATCCGATGCGCGTGAGGAACATTTTCATCTGCTCGGGCGTGGTGTTCTGCGCTTCGTCGAGGATGATGAAGGCGTGGTTAAGCGTGCGTCCGCGCATGTAGGCGAGCGGTGCCACTTCAATGGCGTTACGCTCGAACATCTTGCCGACCTTGTCAAAGCCCATCAGATCGTAGAGTGCGTCGTAGAGCGGGCGCAGGTAAGGATCGACTTTTTGCGTCAGGTCGCCCGGCAGAAAGCCGAGGCGCTCACCGGCTTCGACGGCGGGGCGCACGAGAATGATGCGCTTTACCGCATCGCGCTCGAGTTGGTCCACGGCGCAGGCGACAGCCAGATAGGTCTTGCCCGTGCCCGCCGGTCCGATGGCAAAGCTGATGTCGTTCTCGAAAATCGCTTTGAGGTAGGCGCGCTGGCGGGGTGTGCGGCCGCGCAAATCGCCCTTGCGCGTGACCAACACCGGCGCGCCGCTTTCCTCAGCGGCGGCGAGTTGATATTCAACCAGTCCCAGCTGGATGCTGTCCACCGAGAGTCCGTTGGCCGACTCGTCGTAGAATTTTTGCAGCAGGCGCACCGTGCGCGCCGCCTGTTCATTGCCGCCGCGTACGCTGAAGCGCTCGCCGCGGCGGGCGATGGTGACATCCAGTGCCAGTTCTATCTGGCGCAGGTTTTCGTCGAGGGGGCCGCACAGACTGGCGAGGCGCTCATTGTCGACGGGTGTAAGGGTCAATTCGACAGGCCGGGGTTTCACGGCGGAGGTGCTCATGTAGCGGGCCTCAATTTTTTTGGGGTAAGCGGCGCATTAGCGCGCCAGCGCATGGGCTGCGGCCATGTCCGTAGCGGCTGCGGGCAACGCGGCTTCGCCACGCAGCGAATGGGCGAAATTGCCCGTGATACGCACCTGCATGAAACTGCCGATATGCCAGGCCGGCCCGGGGAAATTGACGATGCGGTTGTTGTCGGTGCGTCCGGCGAGTTCGCCCAGGGCCTTTTTTGACTGGCGTTCGACCATGACGCGCTGCGTTGTGCCAACCATGTTTTTCCCGATGACGGTTTCGTTTGCGGCAATCGCCGCCTGCAGCTTTTCCAGGCGCGCGGCCTTTACATCATGTGGCGTGTCGTCCTGTAGCGATGCGGCCGGTGTTCCCGGACGCGGGCTGTACAGGAAAGAGAAAGAGTTATCGAAACCAACCTCGTCGATGAGAGTCATGGTTGCGGCAAAATCGGTATCCGTCTCGCCGGGGAAGCCGACGATGAAATCCGATGTGATGGAAATGCCGGGGCGGGCATGGCGTAGCCGGCGGACGATGGATTTGTATTCGAGGGCGGTGTAGCCGCGTTTCATCGCAGCCAGCACGCGATCGGATCCCGACTGCACGGGCAGGTGAACGTGGCTTACCAGCTTGGGCTCTGTGGCATACAGGTCGATCAGGCGTTGCGTGAATTCCTTCGGGTGGGAGGTGCTGTAGCGCACGCGCTCGATGCCGGGCATGGCGGCGACGTACTCAAGCAGCAGCGTGAAATCACCGGCCTCGGTTCCCGCGGCCGTTTCGCCAAGCGGGGCGCGGTAGGCGTTGACGTTCTGTCCGAGCAAGGTCACTTCTTTCACGCCCTGCGCGGTCAACTCTGCGACTTCGGTCAGGATGTCTTCGAGCGGACGTGAAACTTCCTCGCCGCGGGTGTAGGGAACGACGCAGAAGCTGCAATACTTGCTGCAGCCCTCCATGATTGATACATAGGCGCTGGCGCCATCGACGCGGGCCGGGGGCAGGTGATCGAATTTTTCAATTGCCGGAAAGGAAATGTCGATCTGGGGTCGGCCGCTTTCGCGGCGCTTGGCCAGCAGTTCCGGCAGGCGATGCAGGGTTTGCGGGCCGAATACCACATCGACATAGGGTGCGCGTGAAACGATGGTCGCGCCTTCCTGGCTGGCAACGCAGCCGCCGACGCCGATGAGCACGTCCGGGCGGCCTATTTTTATCGGGCGCACACGGCCAAGGTCGCTGAACACTTTTTCCTGCGCCTTTTCGCGCACCGAACAGGTGTTGAAAAGGATCAGGTCGGCCTCGTTCGGGTCGCTGGTTTGTTCGTAGCCGTCGGCGGCGGCGAGCACATCGGCCATCTTGGCCGAGTCATACTCGTTCATCTGGCAGCCGAAAGTTTTGATGTACAGTTTTTTGGCCATGCTCGCGTGACTGCCCTGTTATGGCTTCGGTTTGTCTGGTCGTGCCGTTTCTTCGGGCGTCAGAATCCATACCCGGATGATCTGGCCGGTGGAGTCGAGCTGATATTTGACCAAAGACTGTGGCGGTAACTGATGGGGCACGATGATCAGGTTGTTGGTGGCGCGAATTTGCGCTCCCGCGGCCAGGTTGACCGGCTGCCCATCGAGCGAGATATTCATTTCGCGCAAATGCGTCATGGTGCCGCGCTTGGTGTCATCGGGAATGCTGCGAAACTGCCCTGACGCGGGAAGCGTTACGAGCGCGGCCAAAAGCAATAAAAAATGTTTAAACATGGGGACTCAATCTGAATGTCGCCGTTACCGGCATGAGTATTCTGTGTTTTTAACTCTGCGAGCGTCCATTGTACTCAGTGTGCCCCTTGTACCCCTTGTACCTTGTACCTTGTACCGCGCACCTCGTGCTGTGGGCCAACCGGCTGGTGGTCCGTGTTCGGAGTCGCGGCGAAAATTGCTGCTTATCCATGCCCCGTTGCCGCGCGGGGCTCCCCCCTTGGCATGGCCGCCGGCTGCGAAGCCTGCGCGGGAATGCGCTAATTCGCCAATGCTAAGGTGCGCTGCATGTGATGGGCACTGCGCACTTTGGGGCGAGGCGGGATGGTGGTGGTGATAGGTGGATTTGAACCACCGACCCCAGCATTATGAGTGCTGTGCTCTAACCAACTGAGCTATATCACCGGAAATTTGGGCTTTGGAGCTGCTTTGCGAAGCCCGCCATTATCCTTTCCCCGGGCAAACTTTGTCAAGAAAACAAAGGCCTGCAATACCGTATTGGTATGTCAAATTCATTTTGACAAATTGATTGCGTCGACCCTGTCCGCGCAGTAAACTTGTCGATAGTGGCGTGGTATTAGTGCTGCGCCTGAAGGGACGCGTATGAAAATCTGCATCGTTGGGGCGGGCTCCATTGGGGGCTATGTTGGCGTCAAGCTGGCGCTGTCCGGTGAGGACCTTACCCTGGTCGCACGTGGGGCCAATTTCGAGGCAATTTCACGCAAGGGAATGAAATTGCTAAATCAGCACGGTGGCGAGCAGATCGCCAGCCAGGTCAAGGTGGTCGGCCGTGTCTCTGATGCCGGCGTGCAGGATGTCATCATCCTGGCCATGAAGGCGCACCAGGTCGAGGCGGTGGTGGGTGACATTGTCGCCATTTGTCATGACAACACGGTGATCGTGCCGATGCAAAATGGCATTCCCTGGTGGTATTTCCAGCGGCTCCCGGCAGAAATGCCCGCCGCGCTCGAGGGTACGGTTGTCAGAAGCGTTGATCCGCGCGGCATTATCAGTGCCTCAATTGACCCGGCGCGGCTCATTGGTTGCGTCGTTTATCCGGCCTGCGAACTGGTCGCGCCCGGGGTGGTGCGGCATATCGAGGGTGAGCGCTTTCCGTTTGGGGAACTCGACGGCAGCGTGTCGGCGCGGGTCACCGCCCTGGCGGCGGTGTTCGAGCGGGCCGGGCTGAAATCGCCGGTGTTGGGCAATGTACGCGCTGAGATATGGCTCAAGTTATGGGGTAACCTGACTTTCAACCCGCTCAGTGCCTTGACACATTCGACGCTGGTCGATATCTGCCGTTTCCCGCCCACCCGTGACCTCGCCGCGAGCATGATGCGTGAGGCTGAGGCGGTGGCGAACAAGCTTGGCGTCACCCTGCGCGTGTCGCTGGACAAGCGCATTGCCGGTGCCGAAAAGGTGGGCAAGCACAAGACCTCGATGCTGCAAGACGTCGAAGCCGGGCGTGACCCGGAAATAGACGCGCTGGTCGGCGCGGTGATCGAGCTCGGGCATATCGCCAATGTGGCGACGCCGCACATCGAGGCTGTGTTCGCCATGGTCAAGCTGCTCGGACAGACCATGAAAGAGGAGCGCGTCTATATTCGTGCCCAGCCCTTGGCGGCCTGAGCCTGGGTCTGGGCCTGAGTCTGCGTCTGCGTCTGAGTGTTGGTACTCGTGGCCTAGCCGGTCGGCCATTTGGCGAGTCGCTGAATTGAAGGGGGCTGCGCAACTGGGTTCAGGCGGGCAGCGTGCGGGCGACGCCACCGCAGTCGCCCTAGCCAGCCTGGCTACAATGGCTACAATGTCTTGATGTCCCTGCGCACACCACACACTGCACCCCTTTCGCGCGCCGCGCACCCGGCGCACCCAGGACAGAAGGCGCGATTCGATGTCGTCATCGTTGGTGCCGGGCTGGTTGGTGCCAGCCTGGCGCTTGCGCTGTCCCGACCCGACAGCGGGCTCAGCGTGGCTTTGGTCGACGCTGCCGAACCCGCCCCTTTGCAGACCGATTTCACCGCATGGGACAGCCGCGTCTACGCGCTCAGCCCGGGCAGCGTTGATTTCCTCGCACAACTCGGGGCCTGGCAGGTCATTGATCCGCAGCGCCTGTCGCCGGTTCGTGCCATGCGTGTGTTTGGCGATGGCAAGGGTTCGCGGCTGGATTTTTCCGCCTACGAATGTGCTGTCGCCGAACTCGCCTGGATCGTCGAATCGGGGCGCGTGCAGACCGCGTTGTGGCAGGGTCTGCGCTCGGCGCGAAGCGTGGCGCTGCATTGCCCGGCGCGTTGTGTGCGCCTGCTCGAGTCCGAAAACGCGATTGAACTCGACGGGGGCGGCATCCTGCACGCCGATTTGCTGGTTGCCGCCGATGGCAGCCGGTCCTGGCTGCGCCAGGCGGCGGGCATCGCGCTCGATGTGCAAGCCTACGACCAGCTTGGTGTGGTCGCCAATTTCGAATGCGCCTATGCGCACGATGGCATTGCGCGCCAATGGTTCGGGGAACAGGGGATCCTGGCCTGGCTGCCACTGCCGGGCAACCGTGTTTCCATGGTCTGGTCGACGCCCGATGCGCACGCGCGCAGCCTGCTCGCCATGGCGCCCGATTCGTTCGCCCGCTGCGTCTCCCGCGCTGGTGGCGAGGCCCTGGGCAGGATGCGCCTGCTGGGTACGCCCGCCGCATTTCCGCTTGCGCGGCAGATCGCCGCCGCCACGGTGCGTGCCGGCCTCGCGCTGGTTGGTGATGCCGCCCACACCGTGCACCCGCTCGCCGGGCAGGGTGTCAACCTGGGGTTTTCCGACGCGCGTGTGCTGGCCGAGATCCTGTTGCAGCGTGAGAAGGTGCGCAGCTGCGGCGATTTACGTCTGTTGCGCCGCTATCAGCGTGCCCGCGCCGAGGATATACTGGCGATGCGCCTGGCCACCGATTCACTGGCCCGTCTGTTTGGCTCCCGTGCCGGTGCGGTCGCCTGGCTGCGCAATACCGGCTTGAACTTAACTGCAGCATCGCCTGTCTTAAAAGCCTTGCTGGCGCGACGTGCCCTGGGGTGATTTTTGTCAAGAGCCAAGATCAAAGACCCAAGCCCCAAGCCCCAAGCCCCAAGCCCCAAGCCTTTGGCACCAAGATCCTTGCCTGATTTATTTGCCTGCTGTTAAAAGAAAAGAGAAAGGGAATACCCATGTTTCTAACCATCCGTAGTCTGCTGCTCACCGTGTTGCTGCTGGGCGCCCTGACAGCGCAGGCTAACGAGGCATTGATCAGGAAGACCCTGGAAAGCCGCTTGCAGGGCGTGAAGGTCGAGAGCGTGGTCAAGACGCCTTATCTCGGGCTGTGGGAAGTGCGCGTCGGTGACGAGCTGCTCTATACCGATGAGAAGGTCAGTTACATTTTTTCCGGCAATGTGCTCGACGGCCGCAACATGAAAAACCTCACCGAGGAGCGTTTGCAAAAGCTCACGGCGATCAAGTTCGAGGATCTGCCGTTCAGCCAGGCGTTTAAAGTGGTGCGAGGCAATGGCCGCCGTCAACTGGCAATTTTCGAAGACCCGAACTGCGGCTTCTGCAAGCGTTTTGAGCAGGATCTGGCGAAGCTGGACGACGTTACCGTCCATGTGTTCCTGTACCCCATCCTGTCGCAAAATTCGGTCGACAAGTCCAAGGCCGTATGGTGTTCCAACGATCGCGCCAAGGCCTGGTCCGACATCATGCTCGGTTCGGGCTCCCCTTCGATGTCGCGCGGCTGCGATAACCCTGTCGACAAAAACATTGAGCTTGGACGCAGGATGCGCATTGACGGCACCCCCACCACCTTCCTCGCCAACGGCCAGCGCATTGTCGGTGCGCGTTTCAACGACATCAAGCTTGCGCTGGAAGAGTCCGCCAAGTAAAGAACTAACGCGGCAACCGGCAATGCTTGTTGCGCGGTTGGCGACGAATACGCACATCGACTGGAGAGCCTTGCCGGACGTGCCTTTTCAGCCGATGCCCGTTTTCAAAGCGTGCCGGCACAGCTTGCTTTGTGCCGAGTCCGGCCCGGTTCCGGCCTTACCCGCTTTGATCGAGCCACGCGCGCAATTGCGTCTCTTGTTCCGCGCTTAGTGCGCCGCGCGCCTGGGCAAGCGGCACCGTGCGCGAGGCCAGTTGCCGGTAGAGCGACGCCACCTGCGGCTCGAACGCGTCCAGCGCAACAAGATGCCGGCGCACGGTGTCAATGTCGCCGCGGGAAACCGGTCCTGGCATGCCCTTTACAAGTCCGGCTTTTTCCACGGCAGCGGCGGTGCCGCGCAGCAGGGGCAGCAGCGCGGCAATGGCGTTCTCTTCGCTGACGCCGAATGAAGCCCATAGTTTGGCCGCCTCGGCCAGCAATGCCACCGCGTACTGCGAGGCATAGGCGCCGGACGCGTGATAGAGCACGCGTGCGCCGGCGGGCAGGGTGATGGTGCGGCAGCCGAGCGCCGCGGCAAGCGATGTCAACTGTGCGGCCAGAGCTTGGGCCGCTTCTATGGCGATAGTGCAACCCGGCAGTGAAGCGAGCGCCGCCTCCGGGTCGGCAAAGGTTTGCATCGGATGAAAGCCCCCGGTCAGCGCGCCCTGCGCCGCCGCCGGTGCCAGCGCCGAGACCTCCGTGGCGCCGCTGCAGTGCACGACCGCAACCCCGGCGCGCCAGCGCAGCGCTGCGGCCACGTCGGCGATGGCGCGATCGGTCACGCTGATGAACACCAACTCGGCGGCATCGGCCACGCCTTGGGGCGATTCCATGGCCAGGCAACCGGGAATCGCGGCCGCCAGTCGCGCCGCCGAGGCGTGGGTGCGGCTTGCCACCGCAGTGATGGCGAAGCCTTTTTGCGCCAGGCCCTTGCTGAGCGTGCTGGCGAGCCGTCCGGCGCCGATAAAGCCGATGCGCGGGCCCGGGGTGGGCGAAGCTGTGGTCATGTACATAACATCCTGAGGACGAGGTCGAGAAAGTGTAGAGCAATTGGCAGGGCACGTTTGCCCGGATTGGGCATGGCGGCAAGGGATGCTGCGAACCTACTATGGTGTCCCCACGGTGTGGGCGTGCGAGAGCGGTATCGGCATTGTGACGATATTTGCTGCGGCCCCGATACTCACCCCGGTCAAGGCAGGAGAAGACCGACGCGCGCTGGGGTAGAATCTGGCATATGTCTGTGTTTTGGTGCGTTATCAAACTAATGCGCTCTGCCGTTTTTGTCCTTGTCTTACTGCCTTTCTGTGCCGGCCACGCTTTTGCGCAGGCGCCGGTGGAGGAGCGCAAGCCGCGTCTGGACCCGTTTCTTGAGAGTCAGCAGCGCGTTGATTTTGCCAGGCGGTCTTTTGATCAGGCGGCGCAGGGCATGGGCCGGGCCGAGCGCGAGGCGTTGCAGGACGAAACGGCTTTCAAGGCGCTGCAAAAACAGGCCGATGAAGCACGGGGGGTATCGGAAAAATCAAAGAAGGCGCTCGCCGAAGCGCGTGCCCGTGCCGCGGAGGCAAAACGTGCCTACGAAAAAGAGTCCGCCGAGTTTGCGCGGGTCCGGCGCCAGGGCAGCGAGCCGGCGAAAAAAGACTGATGCCCGCGCTACGCCGCGCGGGGCAACGCTTGCGTTTCGCCCCGGTTATCCATGTCATCCCGCCCGAGAGCTGACTCCGTACCTAAATCCGGAAGCTGTGCAGGATAGATCGCTAAAAGGAAGCACATGATGAAAAACCTTCCGGGGTTGGGCGCGTTCGGAGTCTTGGCGGTGTCGTTGCTGCTGGCCCAGCCGGTCATCGCCCAACCCAATGTGAACGTCAAGACCGTGACCAAGACGATGAACAGTTCCTCTGCGCACAAGGAATGCATCGGTCTTACCGCGGTGCAGAACCTGCGCTACTGGTTTCGCGCCGACGCCCCGGTTAATTTCAACATCCAGTACCAGGAGGGCGGACAGATGGTCTACCCGGTGAAAAAAGATAAGCTCAGCATCCTGTCGGGAACCTACTCGCCCCAAAAAGCCGGGGATGTGTGCATAGTCTGGACCAACCTAAACACGCGGCCGGTGACCCTGTCGTTCGAGTTTGCCCGTCTTTCGGCTGTGCACTGATGCGAAGCTCGACGGTGCTTTGCGCTGTCGCGGCGTTCCGCTCGCGGGCTGAAATCGTGCGCCAGTCGTTTTCCGGACGCGCCTACAAGATTCGCAAAATCAGCCTCAGCACCAGCGGCTTTGTGCCGCAGCCGCGGCCCTACATGGCGGCGCGCGCCATGGCTTCCGCCGATGTGGCGCCGCCGCCGCTCGAGGGCGGTCAAAGCATGATTACCGTGAGCGCGAACGGCACGATAGAAGTCGAATGAACCGGTGCGCGCGCGCTGAGCGCCGGCTGAATGTGAATGACAGGGGGACGGTCTGTCCGGTTTAGCCGACCTGAATCTTGGCACGCCACAACTGGTGGCGACGGTGTCGATGACGCTGGCGGTGCAGTCGCTCACATCGATGGCCATGGCGGTGCCTGCGGTGCTCGCGCCGGTCGCGGCTGCGGACTTTGGTTACTCGCCCACAGCGGTCGGTGTGCTGGTCTCCTCGGCCTATGTAGCGGCCATGCTGAGCGGTCTTGCCGGTGGCGCGCTGATTGCGCGCTACGGTCCGATCCGCCTGTTCCAGTATGCCGCGGCGGTGCTGATGGCCGGGCTTGTGCTGGGCGCGAGCGCGCAAATCCTGCTGGTGTTTGTGGCGATGAGCGTGATCGGTGCCGCCAACGGGATAGTCAACCCGATCACTTCGCATATTCTCGCGCGCGCCGCCCCGCCCGGCGTGCGGGTGATGGTGTTTTCGATCAAGCAGACCGGTGTGCCCTTGGGCGCCGCCATCAGCGGTGTGCTGTTGCCGGCGCTGCTGTTGTGCATGAGCTGGCATGTTGCATTGCTGGTGCTCGCCGCGTGTAGTCTGGTGTTTATTCCGTTGTTGCAGCCTTTTCGCCGCACCCATGACTGCGCGCAAACGACGCGCGCGCCATTGCGACTGTCTGTCATTCTGTCGCCGCTTGGCGAAGTGTGGCGTGACCGGCGCATGCGCGAACTGGCTATTTGTTCGGCCGTGTATTCGTCGGTGCAGGTTTGCCTGCTTACCTATCTGGTTTCCTATCTCAAGCTGGAGCTGGGTTATACCCTGGTCGTTGCCGGGTTGGTGTTTTCGGTGGCAAGCATGACCGGGGTCTTCGCGCGCATTGTCTGGGGCACCGTCGCCGACCGCCTGTTCAAGCCGCGGCATGTGCTGGCCGGGCTTGGCATCGCCATGTCGGTATTCGGTTTTGTCGTTGCCGGTTTCAACGCGAGCTGGTCGCTGGGCTGGGTCATGGGCGTGGCCGCGCTCTATGCGGCCACCGCCGCCGCCTGGAACGGCGTATTCCTGGCCGAGGTGGCGCGCATGGCGCCTGCGGGGCGTGTCGCCATTATCACCGGCGGCACCCAAGTCTTCACCTTCACCGGTTCAATGTTCGGCCCGCCGGTGTTTGGCGCGCTGGTGTCGGCAAGCGGCAGCTACGCTCATGGCTATATTTTGTTTGCGCTGCTGCCGCTGGTGATGGGGCTTAGGTTGTTGCGGTCGGCGCCGGTGCCGGCCAAGGCAAAGTCAGAGGCAAAAGCGTGATGCGGCCCCCTCATTTTTTACCCGCCCTTTTTTTTCGGCAAGACCATGCGTGAAGCTGTGATGTTGCTGCATGGTCTGTGGCTTAACCGCCTCGCCATGCAATTTCTCGCCTCGAGGTTGCAGGGCGCGGGGTACAGCGCCCACAGCTTCGGTTATCCGTCCATGGACAAAGGGCTGGCGGAAAACGCGGCTGACCTGGCGCGCGCGATCATCGCCTTGCCGGAGCAACGCGTGCACCTTGTTGGCCACAGCCTGGGTGGCCTGGTCATACTGCGCTATCTGCAGGATGCCACCGATGGCCGCCTTGGCCGCGCCGTGCTGCTCGGATCGCCGGTTGCCGGTTCGCAGGCGGGCGCGCGCGTCGCCGCCCACGAACTGGGGCGACCGCTGCTCGGTCGTAGCGCGGCCATATGGGAAAGCCCGCAGACCTGGACCCTGCGCGGCGAGGTTGGCATGATCGCAGGTAGCGACCAATTTGATCTGGCGAAATTATTCATGTCGCTGCCCGGCGACAACGATGGCGTGGTTACCATAGAGGAGACGCGTATTCCCGGTCTGGCCGATCACATCGTGCTGCCGGTCAGCCACAGCGGCATGCTGTTCTCGGGCGACGTCGCAGACCAGACGGCTAATTTCCTGCGCCAGGGCAAGTTTGCAAGATGAGGCTTCGCACGCTTGCCAGCCTCGGCACGGCCTGGTTGCTTTGCGGTTGCGCGACCATAGACTATTACGCGCAGGCCGTTTCGGGCCAGCTCGCTTTGCTGCATCGTGCCCGTCCCATTGCAGAGCGTCTCGAGGAGCCGACGTTGCCGCAGGGCCTGAAGAGGCGGCTCGAGCGCGTGTTGGTGATCCGCGACTTTGCCAGCCGCGAACTGGGCCTGCCCGATAACGGCAGTTACCGCGCTTACGCTGATCTTGACCGTCCCTTCGTCGTGTGGAATGTGTTTGCCGCGCCGGAATTTTCGCTCCAGCCCGAGCAGTCTTGTTTTCCCGTGGCCGGCTGTGTCACTTATCGCGGCTGGTTTGCGCAGGCCGACGCGGAGCGCCATGCCGGCGCGCTGCGCGAACGTGGATTCGACGTCTATGTCGGCGGCGTGCCGGCTTACTCCACGCTGGGCTGGTTCAACGATCCGGTGCTCAACACCTTTGTGAACTATCCTGAAACCGAACTGGCGCGGCTGCTGTTCCACGAACTCGCCCACCAGCAGTTTTACCTTGGCGGTGACACCCGGTTTAACGAATCGTTTGCCGTCGCGGTCGAGCACGAGGGGGTGCAGCGCTGGCTGCGGCGCGAAGGCACGCCCGGGCAGCTGCAGCAATACGAATCCTTCCAGTCGCGGCGACGCGAATTCATCGCGCTGGTGCTCGCCTACCGCACCCGGCTGGAGTCCTTGTACCGGCAAAACATCGCGGTCGCCGATGTGCGACGGCGCAAGGCCGAAACCCTTGCCGCGATGCGCGCCGATTATGAGGCGCTCAAGGCCTCATCGGCGTGGGGCGGCTTTGCCGGTTATGACCGCTTCTTTACGCAAAACCCCAACAACGCCCAGCTCGCGTCTGTCGCCGTCTATTCCGAACTGGTGCCCGGCTTCCAGGCACTGCTGCAGGGGCAGGGCGGAGACCTGCCGAAGTTCTACAAGGCGGTGCGTGATTTGGCCGGCCTGCCCAAGGCAGAACGCGATGCGCGCTTGGGTGCGGTGGGCGCGCCCTGATGGTGACTGATGGTGAGCGGGTGAGCGCGCGCGGGGACCGGTTAAATGGACGTGCATCGGCTGGAAATGCCCGTCTGGAGCGGGTTTTCAGCCAATGCAGGGTGAAAATCAGCTCAGCGGCAGTGCCACATGTTTGTGAAAGCCCGGGCGCTGCTTGAGGCGTTCCAGCCATGCGCGTAGATTTGGCAGCGCCGGGTGTGCGATGGGCAGGTCCATGAAGCGGTTGAAAAAGCAGCCTGTGGGAATGTCGCCGATGGTGAAGGTATCGCCGGCGATGAATTGCTTTCCGGCCATGTGTGTTTCCAGCATGCCAAACATCTCGGCGCAAGACTTGGCCGCGGCCTCGACCGCTTTCATGTCGCGTTTGTCTTCGGGGGTACGCACCAGTTGCCAAAACACCGTGGTCATGGGTGCGCCCAGTGTGCTCGAACACCAGTCCATCCAGCGTTCCGCGTTCATGCGCTCGGCGAGCTTTTCCGGATACAGCGTGCCGGGCGCGTACTTCGCGGCGAGGTAGCGCACGATCACATTCGACTCCCACAGCACATAGCCCTCGTCATCTATCACCGGCACGCGGCCGTTGGGGTTCATGGCGCGATACCAGGGCTCGTTGACGCAACCAAAGGCCATGCCGGCGTCGGTGCGCTCATAAGGCAGCTTGAGTTCATCCAGGCACCAGAGCACCTTTTGCACGTTGATGGAGTTGATGCGTCCCCAGATTTTGAGCATGTTCTTTTCCTTTGTTGTTTGACGGTGAGGGTGTTGGTCGGCAAGCCTGGCCAAATTTTACCGCGTCCGTCGACCGGGTTTGGCGCGCCTTGTGTGATGGCGAGGGAATTTTGCCCTCTTCAGCCTGTTCACCCAGTCCGCGCTGTTCAATCAGACCCACTGGTTTAAACTGCGCAAGCCATGAAAAATTCTGCCACCACCTGTGCTACGCCCCACGTCATAAACGACGCCATCAACATCGATGCGCTCGCGCGCCTGGCCAAGGCGCGGCTGCCTCGCGTTATTTTTGATTTTCTCGATGGCGGCGCCGAAGAAGAGGCAACCTTGCGCGACAACCGCGCGGCGTTTGCGCGTTACCGCCTGCGTCCGAGCATGCTCACCGGCCACGCCAGGCGCGACCTGTCGGTGAGCCTGTTCGGTCATCGCCTGTCGGCGCCCTTTCTCATCGGCCCGACCGGGCTCAACGGTATTTACTGGGTGGACGCGGACCTGGCGCTGGCGCGCGCCGCTGCAGCCGCGGACATTGGCTTTACGCTGTCATCGCCGGCAAACAATTCACTCGAGCAGGTGGCGCGCGAGGGTGGCGATGGCATAAAATTTTTCCAGCTTTATTGCTGGGATGGTCGGCCGCTTTGGGAGCGGCAGATCGCCCGCGCCCAGAGCGCCGGTTACAAGGCGCTCATCGTCACGGTTGATTCAGTCATCAATGGCAAGCGTGAACGCGATCTGCGCAACCGCTTTGCGCACGAAGTGAAGATCACGCCCGGCGTCGTATGGGACGGCCTGACGCATCCGCGATGGCTCGGCTCGGTGTGGTTGCGCCGCGGCATGCCGCGCATGGAAAACCTCGCAGAATTCCTGCCCCCAGGCGCGAGCGCCCATGATCTTGCCGAGTTCACCCGCTCGCGCCGCAACCTCACGCTCAACTGGGCCGACATCGCCTGGATGCGCGGCCTGTGGCAGGGCCCCTTGATAGTCAAGGGGCTGCTGACCGCCGACGATGCCAGGCGCGCGCAGGCGGCCGGTGCCGATGGCGTGGTGGTGTCCAATCATGGCGGCCGGCAACTGGACGGCGCGCCGGCGACACTGGACGTGCTGCCCGAGGTTGTGGCGGCGGTGGGCGACGCCATGACCGTGCTTATCGATAGCGGTTTTCGCCGCGGCAGCGACATCGTCAAGGCGCTGGCCCTCGGCGCTGACGCCGTGTTGTTGGGCCGCGCCACCTTGTTCGGCGTCGCGGCGGGCGGCCAGGCCGGTGCTGCCAGGGCGCTAGCCATCCTGCGCGACGAAACCGAGCGGGTGATGACGCTGATGGGTTGCGCCTCGGTGGCGGCATTGACGCCGGATCACGTCATGCGCGTTTAGTGCACCGCAGCCCGTACCAAAGCCCGCACGAACGCCGGTGACACAGCATGCGGGCAGCGGAAAATGTACATCGCAACATCCAAGGCAGCCATGAAGCAGAACAGATACCAGGTGATCATCGTCGGCGGCGGGCCGGTCGGCGTCGCGCTCGCGGTCGAGCTCGGGCAGCGCGGGATCAGCTGCGCGCTGGTCGAGCGCCACGTCGTGATGCAACGCATCCCGAAGGGGCAGAACCTCACCCAGCGCACGCTGGAGCATTTTTATTTCTGGAACTGTGTCGACGCGCTGCGCGCCGCGCGCCTCATGCCGCAGGGCGTGCCCACCAGCGGCGTCAGCGCCTACGGCAGTCTGATGGGTGAATACTGGGCTGCGCCGGCGCAGCGTGAGCTGGTACACGAATATTACTTCCAGGCCTATGAGCGCCTGCCCCAATACGAGACCGAGAAAGTGCTGCGCCATAGAATGGCGGCATTGTCCTGCGTGACGGCGCTCTTTGGCTGGGATGCGCAAACCGTCGAGCAGGACGGACAGGGCGTGCGTGTCGGGGTTGTGGCGTGCGAGGGCGGCGAGCGCCGGGTCCTGGAGGCCGACTACGTTGTTGGCTGCGACGGCGGCCGCTCCGTCGTGCGCGAGCAGGCCGGCATAGGCCGCAGCGGCGCCGACTTTGACCAGAAAATGATGCTGGCGGTATTCCGGTCGCGCGAACTGCACGAGGGGCTGAAGCGCTTCCCGGTCAAGTCCACCTATAACGTCATGCACCCGGATCTGAAAGGCTACTGGCAATTTTTCGGCCGTATCGATGTTGGTGAAGGCTGGTTTTTCCACGCACCGGTGCCCTTGGACACCACCACCGGCAACTTCGACTTCCTTGGTTTGTTGCACAAGGCGGCGGGCTTCGCGTTCGCCTGCGAGTTTGATTACATCGGTTTCTGGGACCTGCGTGTGGCGGTGGCCGAGAAATACCGCGTCGGACGCGTGTTCATCGCCGGTGACGCGGCGCATACCCATCCACCCTACGGCGGCTTCGGACTCAACAACGGCCTCGAGGACATCACCAATCTGGGGTGGAAGCTTGCGGCGCACTTGCAAGGCTGGGGTGGCGAGGCCTTGCTCGCCTCTTATGGCGAGGAGCGCCAACCGATATTCAAGGAAACCGGCGAAGATTTTATCGCCGCGCGCATCGAGCAGGATCGCGTGTTCCTCGAGAACTTCAGCCCGGAACGCGATCGCGCCGCCTTTGAGCGGGCGTGGGAAGAACGCATGGCCAAAACCAGCGCCCGCGCGCAGGTCTACGAGCCGCACTACGAAGGTTCATCGGTGGTGATGGGGCCGGCCGGCGGCGTGTGCAGCGCCCACGGCAGCCACACCTTCAAGTCGCGCGCCGGCCATCACCTGCCGCCGCAGACGCTCTCTTCCGGGCGCAATGTGTTTGAGGAGCTCGGTGCAGGTTTCACGCTGCTCGCCTTCGGCGCTGAGGACGATGCGGTGCGCGGTTTTGAAGGCGCCGCGCAGTTGCTCGGCGTGCCGCTCAAGGTCGTGCGCGACAGCCAGACGGGCGGCCGTGAAGCCTACGGGAAAAAACTCATGCTGGTGCGCCCCGACCAGTACGTGGTCTGGAACGACGATGTCGCGCCGGCCGATGCCCGTGCCCTGATGGCCAAGGTTAGCGGTCAGCGGTCGCGCGGGCACTGACCCGGTTTAGACAAAGGCTTCGAGCAACTCCACCGGGTCGCCGTAGCGGCCGGCCATCTCCACCACCGCCGGGTCGCGCAGCGCCATCAAGAAGCCCTTGTCGATGAGGGTGCTCTTGCCGGCGGTGACGGTGGCGTCGAACACGATCAAGTCCTGGTGCACCGGCGGTTCTTCCCAGTTGGGCATGACGCGTCGGATGTAATCGCTGGGTTTGGCCAGGTCCACGCCAAAATGCAGCGCACCGGGTGAATTGGAACCGGCTGGATAGACGGTGTTGCGCGGCGCCTTGGGATTGAAGCCGCAGCCGCCGCCCTCAATGATTTTTCCACCCATCAGCATGTCGCGCAGGATGGCGGCATCGGGTGACTCGCCGCGCACCTCGGTGACGAGCTTGTTTTTGAAAACGACGGCAATTTTTTCCACAAATGGCCGGGCAAAGCCTATGGCCCACTGCGGATAGAGCACGCCTTCGATGTTGATTTTTGCCGCGGGGTCGCTTTTCATCGCCGTACTATCCCAAAAATTCGGGCCGTGCGTGGGCAGGTAGTGCACATAGCAGCCCGGTTCGTCGGCGAACATCTTGCCGCGCCAGCGGTTGCCGGCAAACATGGTGTCGCGCATCTCGCGGGTGTAGGGGATGCGCAGGTCGCTGCCGCGCGCGTCGCTGAAGCGCAATTCAAAATCCTCGCCCTTGGGAATGCGCTTTTCCGTGGCGCGCAGGATCTCTCCCACCAGTTCTATCGGAAAGCGCGCCTGCGGTGTCATCAGCAAATCGAGGTCGCGAAAATAAGTGATCTTGACCCAGCGCTGTCCGGCTTTGCGCATTGCGACGTTGAACGGATCCTCGATGGAGCAAAACCAGGTCGACACGATAAAGTCGGCTTTTTTGATCAGCGGCTGCACTTCCTCGGGTACGCCCGGCAGCGTTGTGGTCGGCGCCATGTACTGGCTCACTGTGGCGCCGCGCGCGCGCGCAAGTCCGGTGACGGCGTCGACTACGCGCGGGTCAAGTAGCGGATCGGTCAGCATCAGCACGCGCTCGCCCGGGCGTATCGCGAATACCTTGAAAAAATTGTCCAGCGCCTGGAAGTAATGCTTGGTTTCTGTGAGCGAGCGCTTGAGCGCGGGCGGCAGGCCGACGTACTGGATCGGGTTGCCGTTTTCACCTGTTTCTCCGGCCTGTGTGCGGACGTTCATGTCCATGATGGTTTTGTCCTTGTGATGTTCAGTCGACTTTTGCGCCAGAATCCTTGACGAGCTTGGCCCACATCGGCAGCTCTTTGGCGATGTGCTGGGAAAGACCTTCTGGCGTGCTCGGCGTGGGGAAGCCGCCACGCGCACCGAGGTTGTCGCGCACTTGCGGGTCGGTCAGCGCCTGGCGCAGTACGGCATTCAGCTTGTCGATGATGGCGCGCGGCGTGCCGGCCGGCGCGTAAATGCCGTCGGTGGCGGCGATGTCGAAGCCGGGCACGCCCGCCTCGTCCATGGTGGGCAGGTCGGGCGCGGTGGGCACGCGTAGCAGCGTCGTCACGGCAAGGCCCTTCAGTTTGCCCGCCTTGGCCTGCGGATAAACGTTCACCATCAGGTCTATCATCAGTTGCACTTCGCCGCCCAGCATGCCGGTGAGCGCGGCGCCGCCGCCCTTGTAAGGCACGTGCACGATATCCACGCCGGCCATGTTCTTGAAAAACGTACCGGCCATGTGCGAGGTGGTGCCGTTGCCGGCGGAGGCAAAGCTGACCTTGCCGGGGTTGGCTTTGAGGTAGGCGATCAATTCCTTGACGTTGTTGACTGGCAGGCTCGGATGCACCACCAGCATCGCCGGAATGGTGGTGAAGCGCGTGATCGGTGCGAAATCCTTGATCGGGTCAAATCCGGTCTTGGCATAAAGCGCGTGGTTGATGCCGTGCGTGCCGTTGGTGCCGTGCAACAGCGTGTAACCGTCGGGTGCGGCGCGCGCAGCCATTTCGGAACCGACGTTGCCGCCGGCACCGGGCCGGTTTTCAATGATGATGGTCTGGCCGAGGATTTGCGAGGCCCTGGGAATGACGGCGCGCGCCAGGTTATCGGCGCCGCCCCCGGGGGGGAAGGGGACGATCAGGCGAACCGGTTTGTCCGGGTAGGCGGACTGTGCCTGGGCCGGGCCTGCCGCCAGCGTCAATGTCAGCGCGATGCCGGCGGCGAGCGCGATGCCCTGCGCAAGTCTGGACGTGGATGTGAGTGCGACCATCTGGGGATTCCTCCTCGAGAAAACTGCTTTTTTATTTCACGCATTATAGCCACTGCTGCGCCATGCCATCATTTGAATGCATCCGGGGCACAGGCTGAAAACCCGCGCCAGTCGCGGCTTTCCAGCCTGTTCCCCGGTACGGCTCAGTTCTTTTTGAAAATTACCATGTGTTGCCAGGGCAGGTTGCCGGCGGTGCGTTCCCAGGTGAGCGGCAACTGACCGGCCTCGCGCCGCACCTGTGCCTCGCTCATTTTGTGCAGCAGCTTGATCGGCACCCGCGGATCTTCGGCGCGGTATTCGACGAACACCACGCGGCCGCCGGGCCTGAGCGCGCGCACGATACTCGCCAGCACCTCGCGCGGAAATTCCAGCTCATGATAGACGTCGATCATGATGGCGAGATCCACCGACGCCGCAGGCAGTTTCACATCGTTTGTAGCCGCCAGCACGGATTCGATCTGCTTCAAGCCCGATTGTTTGGTCAGCGCATCCAGCATGGCAATCATTTGCGGCTGCACGTCGACCGCATAGACCCTGCCGGTCGCCCCCACACGCGCGGCCATGCGCCGGGAAATGTGGCCGGTGCCGGCGCCGATGTCCGCCACGGTCATGCCTGGCTGCAAGGGCAGCTCGGCCACCAGCAGGTCGGTGCGTTCCTCCTTTTCTCGCTCATCGCGCTCCAGCCAGGCCGCAGCCTGCCAGCCCATGACATGGGCGATTTCGCGGCCCATGTAGAACTTGCCTATGCCGTCGGCGCTGGCCGTGCCCTGACGGTAAGCCTGGCCATCGGCGCCAAGGGCGGCGAGGGAGAGGCATAGCGCGAGCGCAGTGAACAAGCAGACGAACAGGTGCCGCAGATTGAAGGTTTGCATGGCAGGGATACTACCAGTCGAAGGCGGGCTTGCAACCGTAGCTTGCCGATGCTTTACAATCCTTCACAGACTGTAGGTCGTCCCCCAGACAGCACATGGAAGGATCCGCCATGAACATGACTGAACCGGTAACCCAGCTGCAAATCGACCAGCGTGTGTTCGACCTGTATGACGAGTACTGCCACGGCCGCATCGACCGGCGCGAGTTTCTCGCCCGCTCCGGCGCGTTGGTCGCTGGCGGCTTGATCATGGCGCAGGCGCTGCTGCCGCGCTACGCGCAGGCGCAGACCATCTCGTTCACCGACGCGCGCATCAAGGCACAGTACGTGACCTATCCTTCGGCCGGCGGCAATTCCGGGCAGATGCGCGGTTATCTGGTGCAGCCGGCCGGTTCGGGGCCGTTCCCGGCGGTGCTGGTAATCCATGAAAACCGCGGTTTGAATCCCTATGTCGAAGACGTCGCGCGGCGCGCTGCAGTGGAAGGCTTTGTCGCGCTTGCCCCCGATGGCCTGTTCCCGGCTGGCGGCTATCCGGGCAACGACGATGATGGGCGCGCACTGCAGGCGGGCCTCGATCAGGCGAGGCTGCGCATCGACATGCTCAACAGCGCGCGCTATCTGAAGGCGCACAAGCTTTCTACCGGCAGACTGGGCGCGACCGGATTTTGCTGGGGTGGTGGCACCACCAATTACCTTGCCGCCGAGCTGGGCGCCGACCTGCAGGCGGGCGTGCCTTACTACGGTGCTGCAGCGGCGACCGCCAGCGTGCCGAAAATCAAGGCGTCGCTGCTAATCCAGTATGCCGAGAACGACGCGGGCATCAACGGCATGTGGCCGGCCTATGAGGCTGCGCTGAAAGCGGCCGGCGTGTCGCACCAGGCCCACATTTATCCGGGCACCCAGCACGGCTTCCACAATAATTCGACGCCGCGTTACAGCGAGACGGCGGCCAAGCTGTCGTGGGAGCGGACTGTCGCGTTTTTCAAGGAAAACCTCGGCTGAGCCGCTGGGTTCATCGGTACTGCGCTATGCCGCCTCGGCGTGCAGTTTTACGCCGAGAGCGCGCGCAACCTTCAGTACCGTCGCGAAGCTTGGGTTGCCATCGGCACTTAGGGCACGATATAGGCTTTCCCGGCTGAGGCCCGCGTCCTTCGCGACCTGGGTCATCCCCTTGGCGCGTGCGATGTCGCCAAGGGCCCGCGCAATGCCGGCTGCATCGTCGGGTGCTTCTTCGAGCCAGGCATCAAGGTATGCGGCCATTTCTTCCGGCGTGCGCAGTTGTTGCGCAAGGTCGTAGGGAATTGTTTTGGTCTTGGTGGGTTTTTTGACGGCGGGTTTGCGCATGGCGTGCTACTCCTGAAAATTCTTCGCGAGATGAATCGCCATCTCAATGTCTTTTTGTTGCGTTGACTTGTCTCCGCCGGCGAGCAGCAATAACAGACGGTTCCCGCGCTTTGAGTAATAGACGCGATAGCCGGGGCCAAAATCTATCTTGAGTTCGGATATTCCGCCGGTCAGATTTCGGTGCTCGCCCGGGTTGCCGTGAACCAGCCTGTCGACACGAACCTGAATGCGTGCCCGGCCCAATTTATCTGTGAGGGCGTTGATCCATTCACGATAGGTCTCAGTTTCCTCGACGTGCATTAAGTTATTGTAGCCTATGAGCTACGAATGTCAATAACCGGGCGGGTAGTTCCCATATCTGCGGGGAATCGCCTGCTCGGGGTCGTAGGGCTAAACGCAGCCTCGTTCTCCGAAGCGCGCATCAAGGCACAGTACGTGACCTATCCTTCAGCCGGCGGCAATTCCGGGCAGATGCGCGGCGATCTGCTGCAGCCGGCCGGTTCGGGGCCGTTCCCGGCGGTGTTGGTGATCCATGAAAACCGCGGTTTGAATCTCTATAGCGAAGACGTCGTAGGCCGCGCTACAGCGAGGCCGCGGCCAAGCTGTCGTGGGAGCGGACTGTCGCGTTTTTTAAAAAGAACCTCGCTTGAGTGCTGCGCGTCTAGCGGTTTAGTACCCCACCGGCAGGCTGTCGCGTCGCGAGTCACTCGCCGCGATATACCCGTCATCGATCTTGTAGGCGATCTGCGAGCAGCCGAAGTCCATGTAGCCGGGCTCGAGTTCGACCACCTTGTGCCCGCGTTGCGCCAGGTCTTGCAGCACGGCCTTGGGGAAGTCCTCGAAATTGACTTCCATGCCCTGCACGATGCGAAAGCGCGGGCCGTCTATGGCCGCCTGCGGGCCCTGGCCGTAGTCGGCCATGCGCACCATCAGCTGCGCATGGCCTTGCGGTTGCATGGTGCCGCCCATCAGGCCGAAGCTCATCAAGGCCTTGCCGGCCCTGGTGACAAAGCCCGGGATGATGGTGTGAAAAGGCCTCTTGCGCGGCGCGACTTCGTTCGGATGGCCCGGCGTGAGCACCAGGCCCGAGCCGCGGTTCTGCAGGCTGATGCCGGTGCCAGGCACGACCACCCCGGAACCGAAGCCGGAAAAATTGGACTGGATCATCGACACCATCATGCCGTCCGCATCGGCGGCGGTGAGGTAGATGGTGCCACCGCCCGGTGGCTTGCCGTGGCCGAAATCCTGGGCGCGCTTCATGTCTATCAGTTTGGCGCGGGCCTTGAGGTAGTCCGGGTCGAGCAGTGCCGCCGGCGTGGTATGCATGAACTTCGGATCGGCGACAAAGCGCAGCGCATCAGCGAAGGCGAGTTTCACCGCCTCGATCTGCAGGTGCACGCTGTGGGCTGAATCGACCGGATACGAGGCCACATCGAAGTGCTGCAGTATTCCCAGAGCGATCAGGCAGACGATGCCCTGTCCGTTGGGCGGGATTTCGTGCACAGTGAGGTCGCGATAGTTCTGGCTGATGGGCTCGACCCAGTCGAGGGTGTGGGCGGCGAGGTCCGCCTTGGTCATCGCGCCGCCGCAGGCGGCCGAATGCGCCGCGATCATCTCGGCGAGCTCACCCTCGTAAAAGGCCTTGCCTTTTGTTGCGGCGATTTTCTCCAGCGTCTTACCCAGCTCGGGAAAGACGAATTTTTCACCGGCCATCGGCGCGCGGCCATTGGGCATGAAGGCTTGGGCAAATCCGGGCTGGACCTTGAGTTCGGGCACCTGGAAGGCCCAGCGTGTCGCCACAAAAGGTGACACGAGGTAGCCCTCGTTGGCGTAGCGGATGGCCGGCTCGAACAGCTTTTCGAACGGCAGTTTGCCGAAGCGGCTGGACATTTCGACCCACGCCGACACGGCCCCCGGTACGCTGACCGAATTCCAGCCGCGCGCCGGAATGGCTTTCTGACCCTTGAAGTAGTCGGGCGTCCAGGCCGCCGGCGAGCGGCCCGAGGCGTTGAGGCCGTGCAGTTTTTTGCCGTCCCAGATGAGCGCGAAGGCATCGCTGCCGGCGCCGTTGGAAATCGGTTCGACCACCGTCAGTGTGATGGCGGTGGTGAGCGCCGCGTCGACGGCGTTGCCGCCGGCTGCCAGCGCCGAGAGTCCCGCAACGGAAGCCAGCGGCTGGGAAGTCGAGACGACGTTCTTTGCCATCGTTGGACGGCGCAGGGTGAGGTAGGGATTGTCGAAAGAGGGGATTGACATGAGCGTCTTGGGTCCTGTGTTGAGTGCCGCTATTTTTGCTGCGATTGTTGCAAAGCCTGGTCAATATCCCAAAGCACATCGTCCAGTGTTTCGAGACCGACCGAAATGCGGATCATGTCGGGAGTGACCCCGGCCTTGATCTGCTCGTCTTCGCTCAACTGGCGGTGCGTCGTAGAGGCCGGGTGAATGATGAGGGTGCGCGCGTCGCCGATATTGGCGAGGTGGCTCATGAAGGTTGCCGCTTCGATAAATTTTTCACCCGCCGTTTTTGCGCTGTTGGCACCCTGCTTGATGCCGAAAGTCATCAAGCCGCTGGCGCCCTTTGCCAGGTATTTTTTTGCCAGCGCATGGTATTGGTTGCCGGGAAGACCCGGGTAATTGACCCAACTCACCAGCGGATGCACCTCGAGAAATTGCGCCACCGCCAGCGCGTTGCTGCAATGCCTGTCCATGCGCACGTGCAGCGTTTCCAGGCCCTGCAACATCATCCAGGCGTTAAAGGGCGACAGCGTCGCGCCAAAGGTGCGCATGGTTTCCATGCGCGCCTTCATGGTGTAGCCAAAGTCGCCGAAGGTCTCGTAAAAGCGCACGCCGTGGTAGCCGCGCGAGGGCTCGGTCATATCCGGGAAATTGCCGTTGTCCCAGGGGAACTTGCCCGACTCGACAATGACCCCGCCCATGCTGGTGCCGTGGCCGCCAATGTACTTCGTGGCCGAGTGCACGACGATGTCGGCGCCGTGTTCGATGGGGCGGCAAAGGTAGGGCGAGGCGACGGTATTGTCGATGATCAGCGGCACGCCCGCTTCGTGGGCGATGGCGGCGATGGCCTCGATGTCGGCCACGTTCATCAGCGGGTTGCCTATGGTCTCGGCATAGAGAACTTTTGTTTTTTTGCTGATGGCGCGGCGAAAGTTTTCCGGATCGTCGGGATGCACGAAGGTGGTGTTGATGCCGAGCTTGCGGAAATTCACATCGAACAGCGAATAGGTGCCGCCGTAGAGCGTCGAGGCGGAAACGATCTCGTCACCCTGCTGGCAAAGCGCCAGCAGTGCGGTCATCTCCGCAGCCTGGCCTGTTGCGGCGGCCAACGCGGCGCGTCCGCCCTCGAGCGCCGCCATGCGCTCCTCGAACACCGCGGTTGTCGGGTTGGACAGGCGGGTATAGACGTTGCCGAAGGTCTGCAGGTTGAACAGGCTCGCCGCGTGCTCGGCCGAGTCAAAGACGAAGGAGGTCGTCTGGTACAGCGGCACGGCGCGTGCGCCGGTGGCCGGGTCGGGGACCTGGCCGGCATGCAGCGTCAGGGTCTCGATGCCGAACTTGCGATCAGCCATGGCGCATGCCACCGGCTGAAAACCCGCACCAGTCGGGCATTTCCAGACTTCTCCCGGTTTGCAAACGGGTGAGTGCCGGGCGCGATATCCGGATACTGTCATCCCGAGCGCAGCGAGGGATCTGCTGTCGCACGCTTGAAAAGCAGATTCTTCGGGCTGCGCCCTCAGAATGACAACGTAGTTTGAAAGAGGCCCTCACGGTCAAACTCAGTACGCCAGCCATTGCGGTCGCTTGGCGGAAATCACCCCGGTGTTGACGCCGCACCAGTTAAGGCCGCCGAAAAGCCGTCCGTGTTCTATTTTGACGCAGCGATCCATCACGCTATCCATGCCGGCCGCCCGCACCATGGCGTCGGCCTCGTGATGGAGTACGCCTATTTGCTGCCACAGCACCTTGGCGCCGATGGCGATGGCGTCCTCGGCAATGGGCATGATGTCCCCGGTCTTCCTGAAGCAGTCGACGATGTCGATCTTGGCGGCGATTTCGGCCGGGATGTCGCGCAGTGATTTGTACGATTTTTGGCCAAGAATTTCCGCGTAGCGCGGATTCACCGGGATAACCGTGTAGCCGTGGGTGATCATGTATTTGGCGGCGAAATAGCTTGGCCGGAACCAGTCGGCGGAAAGTCCCACGACGGCAATGGTGTGGCTTTGCGCAAGGATGCGGCGAAGGGAGGGGATGTCTGACATAATTATCTGGTGGCCGCAGCGAGGCGTTGTTTGGATTTGCAGCGGCCCAATAATAACGCATCGCCACTTGTAAAAGAGTGGCGGTTTTTTTGCAGGAAGGGCGCTGTGAAATACCCGCACCAGGGCACGGAACCCCTTTCCCCTTGACGGGGGAGGGCCGGGGAGAGGGGGAATCTTCGCAATGGCGACACTGCTTTTCGTTTGCGCTCATTCCCCCTCTCCCTGTCCCGCTCCCGCCAGGGGGAGGGAACTTGCTGATGTGATTTCGCAACACACTCCTGTTTTAAGGCTTTCTTGGCAGATTGATCATGAAAATAGACCTAGACCTAGACCTAGACCTCAGGCCCCGCACCGGCGGGCAACTCATAGTCGATGCGCTGCGCGTGCACGGCGTGGACACCGCGTTCTGCGTCCCGGGCGAGAGCTATCTGGCCGTGCTCGACGCGCTCTACGATGCGCGCGAGGACATCAAGCTTGTGGTGGCGCGCCAGGATGGCGGTGCTTCCTACATGGCCGAGGCCTGGGCCAAGACCACCGGCCGGCCGGGTATTTGCTTTGTCACGCGCGGTCCCGGCGCGACCAATGCGTCGATCGGCGTGCACACCGCCTACCAGGACTCCACGCCGATGATCCTGTTCATCGGCCAGGTTGGCGGCGATTTTGTCGAGCGCGAAGCCTTTCAGGAAATGGACTATCGGCGCATGTTCGGTGAGATGGCCAAGTGGGTGGCGCAGATCGATCGCGCCGACCGCATCCCCGAATACGTCAACCACGCCTTTCAGGTCGCCACCTCGGGTCGGCCCGGCCCGGTGGTGCTGGCGCTGCCCGAAGACATGCTGATCCAGCTCGCGACGGTGGCCGACACCGCGCCCTACCAGGCGGTGCAGGCGGCGCCGGCGCCGGCCGACATGGAACGCTTGCGTGTCGCGCTGCAGGGCGCCAAGCGGCCGTTGCTGATGCTGGGGGGCACGGTGTGGACACCGGAGGCCTGCGCCGACATTGCCCGCTTTGCCGAGGCTGCGGGCCTGCCGGTGAGCTGCGCTTTTCGCTTTCAGGATCTGTATGACAACCGTCGCGAGCATTACATCGGCGATGTTGGCATCGGCCTCAATCCGAAGCTGGCGCAACGCGTGCGCGACGCCGACCTGCTGCTGGTCGTCGGTGCGCGCCTGGGCGAGATGACCACCAGCGGCTACACGCTGCTCCAGTCGCCCCGCCCGAAACAGCGGCTGATTCATGTGCATGCCGGCGCCGAGGAATTGGGGCGCGTCTATCAGGGTGAGTTGCTGATCAATTCAGGTATGGCGAATTTCGCCGCCGCTGTGGCGCAGCTCAAAATAGACGGCGGCGCCTGGCGCGACTGGCTCACCGCCGCGCGCGCCGACTACATCGCTTGGAACGACAAGCCGGCCGCCATACCCGGCAAGGTGCAGATGGGCGAGCTCATCGCCTGGCTGCGCGGGCGCCTGCCCGCCGACAGCATTCTGACCACCGGTGCGGGCAACTTCAGCGGCTTCGTGCAGCGCTATTACCGTTTTACCGGTTTGCGCACGCAGGTGGCGCCGACCAACGGCTCAATGGGTTACGGCGTGCCGGCGGGGGTGGCGGCAAAAATTGCCTATCCCGGACGCATTGTCGTGTCCTTTAACGGTGACGGTGATTTTTTGATGAACGGCCAGGAAATCGCCACTGCCGCGCAATTTGGCGCGAACGTGATATTCGTCGTCATCAACAACAGCATGTACGGCACCATTCGCATGCATCAGGAGCGTGAGTACCCGGAGCGCGTGCATGGCACGGCGCTGGTCAACCCGGACTTCGCCGCGTTCGCGCGCTCGTTCGGCCTGCATGGCGAGACGGTGGAAGAAACGGCGCAGTTCGCCCCGGCCTTTGAGCGCGCGCTGGCGGCGGGCAAGCCGGCGCTGATCGAGGTGCGAATCGATCCGCAGGCGATCACCACCAGCACCACCCTCGATGCCATCACAACAAAGGCCAAGCAGGCACGCTGAAGGTCACCATGTCATTGTGAGCGCAGCGAAGCAATCTCAGCGCTCTTGTGACTGCAGTCGCAACACCACAAGATTGCCGCGTCCCCTCCGGGGATTACCTTCGGGGCATCGGCTTCGCCTCCGCGCAATGACGGCGCGTATTGGCTTCGGTTTTAGTGATGCAGGATCTTGGACAAGAACTGCACTGCGCGCTCTGAGCGCGGCTTGCCGAAAAAATCGTCCTTTTGCGCATCTTCGACGATCTCGCCGCGATCCATGAAAATCACGCGGTTGGCCACGGTGCGTGCAAAGCCCATTTCGTGGGTCACGCACATCATGGTCATGCCGTCCTTGGCGAGGCCGACCATCACATCGAGCACCTCGTTGATCATTTCGGGGTCAAGCGCCGAGGTCGGCTCGTCAAACAACATGGCGATCGGATCCATCGACAGCGCGCGGGCGATGGCGACGCGCTGCTGCTGGCCGCCGGAAAGCTGGCCGGGAAATTTGTCTTTTTGTTCGATCAGGCCGACGCGGTCGAGGTATTTGAGGCCGCGCTCGTTGGCTTCGTCCTGCGATCGCCCCAGCACCTTGACCTGCGCCAGGCTGAGGTTTTCGCGGATGGACAGGTGCGGAAACAATTCAAAGTTCTGGAACACCATGCCGATGCGCGCGCGCAGCTTGGGCAGGTCGGTCTTGGGATCGCCCACCGAGACGCCGTCGACGCTGATCTCGCCCTGCTGGAAGGGCTCAAGTGCGTTGACGCATTTGATCAGCGTCGATTTGCCCGAACCGGAGGGGCCGCACACCACCACCACCTCCCCCTTGGCGACGCTGGTGGTGCAGTTGGTCAGCACCTGGAAGGAGCCGTACCACTTACTGATATTTTTTATTTCAATCATGAGTTTTCCCTTGGAATGCGTCTTCAGCGAACAATGGCGATTCTGTTCTGCAGCCTTTTCACCAGTATCGACAAGCTGTAGCAGATGATGAAGTAGACGAGGGCCACGAACAGGTACATCTCCACCAGGCGGCCGTCGCGCTGCGCCACCTTGGAGGCGGCGCCGACAAAGTCGGTGATCGACAACACATAGACCAGCGACACGTCCTGGAAAAGGATAATGGTCTGTGTCAGCAGCACCGGCAGCATGTTGCGAAAAGCCTGTGGCAGCACGATCAATTGCATGGTCTGCCAGTAGTTGAGGCCCAGGGCATTGCCCGCAGCAACCTGGCCGCGCGGGATGGACTGGATGCCCGCGCGCATGATCTCGCAGTAGTAGCAGGCCTCGAACAGCACGAATGTGATCAGCGAGGAGCTGAACGCGCCGACCTTGATCGGCGTGGGCGAGCCGATGATCCAGGCGCCGATGTAGGGCACCAGAAAATAAAACCAGAAGATCACCAGCAGCAAGGGCACCGAGCGCAGCATGTTGACGTAAGTGCCGGCGGCAAAGGACAGCGGCTTGATAGAGGACAGGCGCATCATCGCCAGCAGGGTGCCAAAAATGATGCCCCCGACCATGGCGAGCAGTGTGAGATAGACGGTAAAAGCCATGCCGTCGAAAAACAGGTACTTCCACGAACGCTGGATGACGTCAAAGTCGAAATTGCTGAACATGCCGTAACTCCTTAGTGGCCGGCCAGCGGCGTGGAGACAACTGAACCGAGCATGCCTGGCACGGCGACTTTCTTTTCCAGCACGCGCATCAGCAGCACGACAATGACATTGACGAAAAGATAAATCAGCGTCGCCGCGGTAAAGGCCTCGAACACCTGGAAGGTGAACTCCTGCATCGCGCGGGTACGCGCGGTCAGCTCCATCAGGCCTATGGTCAGCGCTACCGAGCTGTTCTTGATGATGTTCATGAATTCAGAGGTGAGCGGCGGCAGCACGATGCGAAAAGCCATGGGCAGCAGCACGTAGCGGTAGGTCTGTGGCTGGGTCAGCCCGAGCGCGGTGCCGGCCATGCGCTGGCCCTTTGACAGCGAACCGATGCCCGCCTTGACCTGCTCGGCGACCCGCGCCGAGGTAAAAAAGCCGAGGCACAAGACCGCGGTGATAAAGGGGGCGTTGGGCATTTGCTTGAGCGCCGTACCCATGTCCTTGGGCAGCAATTCGGGCAGCACGAAATACCACAGGAACATCTGCACCAGCAGGGGGATGTTGCGAAACAACTCGACGTAGGCATCACCCAGGCGTACCAGCCAGCGCGTCTCGGTGGTGCGTATGGTGCCGACGATGGAGCCAAGCAGCAGCGCAATCACCCAGGCCGCGAGCGCCGTGGTCAGCGTCCAGAGGAGGCCGTTGAGCAGGGTGCCCATATAGTTGCTCGCCCCGTCGGGGGAAAGCTCCCAGAATATTTTCCAGTTCCAGTTGTAATTCACTGCCTCTCCCCCGCGCCAGAACGTGGCGCGCTACGACAAGAATCCCTGAAAACAAAACGGGGGATGCACTGCATCCCCCGTTGTTGCGGCACTAAGGCATTTTTGAATGCTCTGCCCGGTTACTCTTAGTAGGCGGCCGGATCACCCGAGTCGGTCGGTTTGGCAATGATTTTTTTCAGCTGGTCGCTCATCGGCAACTTGAGGTTGACGTTCTTGGGCGGGATCGGCGATTCGAACCACTTGGCGTAGATCTTGTTGATTTCACCCGACTTGAACAGCGCGACAACGGCGTCGTCGGCGACTTTCTTGAACGCCGGGTCGTCCTTGCGCACCATGATGCCGTAGGGCTCGACCGACAGGGCTTCGTTCGACACCATGAAGTCCGCCGGATTTTTGGCGCTGGCGACAAGGCCGTAGAGCAGGATGTCGTCCATGGCAAAGGCGGTGACGCGGTCGGTCTCGACCATCAGGAAGGCCTCGGCGTGGTCCTTGGCCGCCATGATGTTCATACCGAGGTTGCGCGATGCGTTGAGTTCGGTGACCTGTTTCAGGTTGGTGGTGCCGGAAGTGGAAACCAGCGCCTTGCCCTTGAGGTCGTCAAGCTTGGCCACCTTGCTGGCTTTTTTCGCCATCACGCGGTTGGCGGTGACAAAGGTGGTGACAACGTAGGAAATCTGCTTCTGGCGGTCGAGGTTGTTGGTGGTCGAACCGCACTCCATGTCGACGGTGCCGTTGGCCAGCAGAGGGATGCGCGTGGCCGAGGTGACCGGCGTGAGCACAACCTTGAGATTGGGCATTTTCAGGCTGGCTTTGACGGCGTCGACGATTCTCATGCACAAGTCCATCGAATAGCCGATGGGCTGCTGCTTGTCGTCAAGATAGGAAAAGGGAATGGACGCGTCGCGGTGGCCGACCGAAATGCTGCCGCTGTCCTTGACTTTTTTCAGCGTGCCGGTCAGTTCCTGGGCGCTGGCGGCGGTGCCGATCAGCATGCCGGCACCGGCCATCAGGCCGGCTAACATCATGGAAGTACGTTTCATGTAAAAACTCCTCGGGTTGATTGCGTATCGGTAATCTGGCGCGAACCGTCGCCCCTCCTGGAGCGATCATCCCTTTGCAACGGCTTTGTAACGGACTTGCCGTCATGAGGGACCGGTGCTGCCGGGTCATGAATCTTACTTTTTGATTCTACTTAGCTAATCTGCCTTTGTCCAAATCAGGTTTTTAATGCCTGGGCGGGCCAATGCACGCCCGGATTCGCCCTGACTCCCCCTGATACCCCCTGAAATGCTTGCAAAAGCAATTAGCGTTCCCTCGCTTTTTTGCCGGGTTTGCCGGCGCGGCTCGCGAGCGTACCCGGGCGGGTGAGGTTCTCCGGCCGCAGGATGCGCTCCAGTTCGGTGCGGGACAGCAAGCCCTTGCTCAAAACGAGGTCATAGACGCTCTTTCCGCTGGCGTGGGCCTCCTTGGCGATGGCGCTGGCGTTTTCGTAGCCGATGTAGGGGTTGAGGGCGGTGACGATGCCGATGGAGTGCTTTACGGCGTCGGCCATGTGTTCTTTGTTGGCGGTGATGCCGCGCACGCAGCGCGTGTCCAGGGTGAGGCAGGCCTGCGTGAGGTGCAGCAGGCTTTTGAACAGGCTGTGGGCGATGATCGGTTCAAAGGCATTGAGTTGCAGTTGCCCTGCCTCGGCAGCGAAGGACACCGTGATGTCGTTGCCGATCACCTCGAAGGCCACCTGGTTGACTACCTCGGGGATGACCGGATTGACCTTACCGGGCATGATGGACGAACCGGCCTGCATCGCTGGCAGGTTGATTTCACCGAGACCGGCGCGCGGCCCCGAAGAGAGCAAACGCAAGTCGTTGCAGGTCTTGGACAGCTTTACGGCAATGCGCTTGAGCACGCCCGACAATTGCACGAAGGCGCCGGCGTCCTGTGTCGCCTCGATAAGGTTGCCGGCGGTGACCAGCGGAACGCCGGTGATGGCGCGCAGGTGCCTGCAGGCGAGCTTTGCATAGCGCCGGTCGGTGTTGATGCCCGTGCCGATGGCGGTGGCGCCAAGGTTGATCTCCATGATTAGCGTGCCCGCTTCGAGCAGGCGCGCCTGGTCTTCGGCCAGCATTACGGCATAGGTCGAGAACTCCTGGCCCAGGGTCATCGGCACCGCATCCTGCAGTTGCGTGCGGCCCATTTTCAGTAGCTCGCCGAACTCTCCGGCCTTTTTCTCGAAGCCCAGGCGCAATTGGCCCATGGCCGCGTGCCGGCGCGCAATGGCAAAGTGCAGGCCGACCTTGATTGCCGTCGGGTAGACATCGTTGGTGCTCTGGCTCATATTGACGTGATCGGCCGGGTGCAGCGCCCGGTAGTCGCCGCGTTGCCTGCCCAGGTGCTCCAGCGCGCGGTTGGCGATCACTTCATTGGCGTTCATGTTGCTCGAGGTGCCGGCGCCGCCCTGTATGACGTCGACGACAAACTCGTTGTGCAGTTTGCCGCCGCGCACTTCCTCGCAGGCCTTGATGATGGCGCGGCCGCGCTTGGCATCGAGCATACGCAACTCGAGGTTGGCCTTGGCCGCCGCCTGCTTGACGCTGGCAAGGGCGATGATGAGATCCGGGTAGATCGAGATCGGCGTGCCGCTGATGGGAAAGTTCTCGACCGCGCGCAACGTGTGCACACCCCAGTAGGCGGTGGCGGGAATTTTTCTCTCGCCCAGCAGGTCATGCTCGGTCCGGATGGAGGGTTTGGGCATGGACGTCTCCTGTTGGGAGCTCAGATCAAGCGGGGGCTCAGATCAGCCACAGATTGCGCCTGATTTCGTTGTCTTTGGCGTTGTCACGCCTGTACCCCGCCGGGAGCCATGTGTCGCCGTAACTCAAAAGTCGCGTACATTCCATTCGTAGTCTATGGCGACCTCACCGAGCAGGCGCAGCCTGGTCGCGGCGTCGGCATTGAGGGCCAGGTTAATTTTGGCATTGAATCCCACCATGGTGATTTTGGCGCGATCGGCGAATTCGGGTGAAATGCCCTGATCCTCATAGGCACGCACATAGGCACGTGCGGCGCTGCCGATGACGAAGTACAAGCCGGCGTTTTCAGGGTCGCTCTTCATCATGTTAAAGGCGTCCTTGAATAAGACCTTGGCCGAGTCGGTCCCCGATTCCGCGTGTTCAAAACGGGTGGCAATGTCCTGGAAGTTCATGGCAGTTCCTCTGTTCCAAAAAAGCTGTCGACGTGCCGGGGTTCACGGCTGAGGTTGGCAAAATAGCATGGCACTTCTAGCGGCGCACCATCATAAAGAGGCTTCACTATAGCCGAGCGCGCCCGGTCGGGTGTGAGCTGGATGCAAGGCCGGCATGCCGATGCCGCACCGCCGGGTGACACCGTGACCGTGAGGCGCAAGCCCCGGGCCATTCAGTCGCCCATCGCCAGGCCCTCGCGTCGCGGATCGGCGCCGCCCGAAAGCCCCTCGGGCGAGATCGCGATGCCGTGTACGCCGCTGGTTGAGTCACCCACCGAAACCTCGTGTCCCATTGCGCGCAAGGGCGTGGCAAGGCGCGCGATGGTGCTGCTGCGCTCAAGTTCGGTGGCGCGGTTGCGGCTGCCCATGTTGGGGAGGGCCGCCGCCTGCTGGATGTCGCGCTTCCAGTCGAGCACGCCGACAAGGGTCTTGGCGACGTAGTTGATGATGGCATTGCCACCGGGTGAACCAAGGACCAGCGAAAGTTTTCCATCTGCACCGAACACCAGCGTCGGCGCCATGGAACTGCGCGGCCGCTTGCCGCCTTCGACGCGATTGGCCACCGCGCGGCCGTTCTCCGCCGGGGAAAACGAAAAATCGGTCATCTGGTTGTTGAGCAAAAAGCCGCGCACCATGATGCGGCTGCCAAACTGCGATTCAATAGTGGTGGTCATGGCCACCGCGTTGCCCTCGGCGTCCACCACTGACAAATGGCTGGTCGCGGCAAGCTCGGAGTCTTCATCCGGCGCCAGTGCCGTTGCGCCCGCAGGTTGCCCGGGCAGCGCGCGCCCCATGCTGGCATCGGGCCGGATCAGCGCGCTGCGCCGCGCGAGGTAGGCGCGATCGAGCATGCCGGCCACCGGCACGCTCACAAAATCCGGATCGGCGACATAGGCGTCGCGATCGGCGTAGGCGAGGCGGCCCGCTTCGGCGAACAAATGCACGGCGGCAAGCGAATCGGGCCTGAACGCGGCCATGTCGAAGCGCTCGAGCATGCCCAGCAGCGCCAGCACCGCAATGGCGCCCGAGGAGGGCGGCGGCATGCCGCACAGCGTGTGTTCGCGATAGCGCCCGCACAGCGCCGGCCGTGTCTTGGCCTGGTAGCCCGCCAGGTCGGCCTCGGTGATGTCGCCGGGACGCGGATGGGTGCGCACCGCGCTGACAAGATCGTGTGCGACGGCGCCCTGGTAAAAGGCGTCGGCGCCGTGCGTCGCAACCGCGCGCAACACCTGCGCCAGCGCGGGGTTGCGCAGCAGCGTGCCCGCGGCCAGCGGTTGGCCTGCGACATCATAAAAATACGCACGTGACGCGGCATTGGACTTCAGGAAAGGGTCGCCGGCGATTTGCTGTGCGAGCCGCGGCGAAATCGCGAAGCCGCGTTCGGCGAGTGCGATAGCCGGCTCGAACAGCCGCACCCAGGGCAGGCGGCCGTGTTTCGCGTGGGCCAGTTCGAGCACGCGCAGCAGGCCGGGCACGCCGACCGACTTGCCGTTGTTGATGGCCTCGCCAAAACCGATGGGCCTGCCGCCGGCCCCCAGAAAGCGATCGGGGCGCGCCGCCGCCGGCGCCGTCTCGCGGCCGTCGTAGGCCGCCAGCGCCTTCTGCGTGGCGTCAAAGTGAATGAGAAAGGCGCCGCCGCCTATGCCCGAGGATTGCGGCTCCACCAGGTTGAGCACCAGTTGCGCCGCAATGGCCGCATCAACGGCGCTGCCGCCGGCGCGCAACACCGCGTAGCCGGCGCGCGTGGCGTGCGCGTTGGCGCTGACGATCATGAAACGCTTGGCGTGAACCAGCGGCCTGTCGGCAAAGCCGGTGGCGATTTCCGCTGCAAGGGGGTCGGACTGCGCCTGTGCAGAAGGGCACAGCGCGCAGGCGAGCGCGGCTGAGGCGGCTATAAGCAGTGTGAGAGAGCGTGCCGTGGAGCGTAGAATCATGCGCCCGATTCTATCTGCAACGGGCATTGCATCGCAGCCCGTCATTGCACCGTAGCCTGTCATCACACCGCAGCCTGTCATTTCGAGCGTAGCGAAGCAATCTCGTGGCCTTGCCGAGTACGTCGCGAGAACGACAAGATTGCTTCGCTACGCTCGCAATGACGGCATATAGGCTGGAAACCCGCAACTGGAGCGGGTTTCCAGCATATTGACCTGCTTTTTACTCAGTCAGTGCCGCCTTGGTGATGGCCTCTGCGGCCGTCAAAACGAATCGCTGCCAGATCTGCTGCTTTACATAGCGTATCCCAAACAATACAATTGTAATCATGAACACGATTCAAACCACTGCGGGTTTTGACGCTTGGTTCGACGGCTTGCCCGACCGCAAAGCCAAGGCACGCATTCAGGTGCGGATTGACCGCGCTGAGGAGGGAAATTTTGGTGACTGCCAGCCGGTGGGCAAAGGCGTATCCGAAATGCGCATCCACTACGGGGCGGGCTATCGGGTGTATTTCAAGCGATTCGGGCGTGAATGGGTGATTGTTCTGGCCGGAGGCGACAAATCGACCCAGCAGGCTGACATTAAAACCGCGCTGAAGCTGGCGCGCGACTTGGAGGGTTGAACCATGGCAAAAATCAAAGTGCGCAAATGGGATAGCGCCGAGCACCTTAAAACCGACCAGGACATCGCACTGTATCTGGACGCCTGCCTTGAAGAGGCTGGAGATGATCCGGCCTTCATTGCCAAAGCACTGGGTAATGTCGCCCGCGCCCGAGGCATGAGCCAGCTTGCCCGCGATACCGGGCTCGGACGCGAAAGCCTGTACAAGGCTTTGTCCGGCGAGGGTAATCCGAGCTTTGCGACGATCTTGAAAGTGATTCACGCGCTAGGGGTGAAGCTGCATGCGCAAACTGCCTGATACAAGATTGCTTCGCTACGCTCGCAATGACGGCAAATATGATTGGAGATGTCCGTCTGGCGCGGGTTTGCAGCCGATTGACTGTCTGAATTAGTCCGCCAGCGCCGCCTTCGTAATCGCTTCGGCGGTGAGCGGCATGCTGCGCACGCGCACGCCCAGCGCGTCGAACACGGCGTTGCCTATGGCCGCGGCGACCGGGCCGTGGGTGGCTTCGCCCGCGCCGACGGATTTTTCGTCGGTGCGGTTGATGAGTTCGATTTCAATCTTGGGTATTTCAGAAAAACGCAGGATGGGATAGCTCTCCCAGGTGTTGCTCTCGATGCGCGTGCGGTCGAATTTCACCGCCTCCTTGAGCACCCAGCTCACCGTCTGGATGGCGCCGCCCTCGATCTGGTTGCGCACCCCGTCGGGGTTGATGACAAGGCCCACGTCGACGGCGATCCACAGCTTGTTGACGCGCACGTCGCGCCCGGCTTCGATCTCGGCGAACACGGCGCAATAGGCGCTGCTGTTCTTGTATTTGTTGAAGCCCATGCCCATGCCGCGGCCTTCGATCTTTTTGATTTCGTTACGCTTGGCCCAGCCGGCCATTTTTGCCGCCGCTTCGAGCACCGCGCGGCCGCGCGGGTCTTCGAGGTGGCGCAGGCGGTATTCGAGTGGATCAACGCCCAGTTCCAGGGCGATCTCATCGAGGAAGGATTCGATGGCAAAGACGTTGCAATGGCCGCCCAGCGAGCGCAGCGCCGAGGTGCGTATGGGCATGCTGAGCACGCGGTGGTTGACCGCCTGCCAGCTGTCGAAGTTGTAAAGCGGGATGGCGTTGCGCTCGGAGCCGCCGCCGGCGGCCAGAGCCGCGTTGATGGCGATCAGGCGCTCGAAGGGCTTTTCAAGATGCGAGGCGGCGAGCATCGCCGGCGTGTTGGCACGACCGGGGCGGGTGCCGTGGCCGTTGGACCAGATCTCGTGGTGCCAGGCGCTGATGCGGCCATCGGCGGCGACATCGGCCTTGAGTTCGACCGTCATGGCCGCGCCAAAGGGCGCCCAAGCGAGTTCGTCCTCGCGCGTCCACTGCATCTGCACCGGCCGCCCACTCAAGTGCGCAGGGAGGGCGCGCGCCAGCAGCACCGCGTCGTAGGCGGCATCGTCGGCGGGGTTGTGCCCGTAGCAACCCGAGCCTTCGACGTGCTGCACGATGATGCTCTCTGCAGGTAGTGTAAGCGCCATCGCCAGGTCGGTGCGCAGGTTATAAATGCCCTGGCTGTGCGTCCAGACCTCGACGGTGTCCGGGTTCCATTTTGCAACGGCGCAGGACGGGCCGATGGAGGCATGGGCGAGGAAGGGGCGCGCGTAGGCGGCGGTAAAGCTTTTTGCCGCCGGTGTTGCCGCGCCTTCCGGCTTTTTTTCACCAACGAGGGTGGTGTCTGCGGGCTGTGCCTTCAGGAAGGCCGGCAGGTCGTGCATGTCGGGTAGTGTTGCCGTCTCGCGCCACGTGGCGGCGGCGATGAGTTTTTTCAGCGCCTTGACGGCGATCTCCTCGCGCTCGGCGATGACGCCCAGAAAGCGGCCGTCACGCACGGTGGTGACCACCCCGGGCAGCGCATTGACTGCCGCGAGGTCGACATCGATCAGTTCCGCACCCGGCGAGGGTGGGCGCGCCACGCGGCCGAAAAACATGCCTGGCAGCGTCATGTCATGCACGAAGCGCGGCTTGCCGGTGACCTTGTCCGGGATGTCGAAGCGTTGCACCGCGCTGCCGACAATGGCATGGGCCCTAGTGTAGTGCGTCAAACAGATTGCAACTTATTGAGTCGTGCCCGCGCTTTGACGACCTTCGCGAGGATGTCCGAGGCGCGCGCCGTCCAGATGAACGGCTTGGGATCGCGGTTGTGGTTTTCGACATAGTTCTGGATCG
>JANXRV010000059.1:0-4749 GCA_025356665.1 Pseudomonadota bacterium | reverse complement strand
GTGCGCCCCGAGTTGCCCACCGCGGCGTTGCGTTCGTCGCAAGCGACGCACGCCGCCGTGGACAACTCTGCACCGTCACCAACCGGCCCGAGTTCCACTTATAAATCGGGGAAATCTGTTCAAACAAACGGAGCCACTTCTCTTACTGTCGACACCGCAGATAGTACCGGCCCAGTGTCCGCCGTTCCCAGCGTTGCCGCCGGAGCTGATGCAGCCGCCGCCGACCCTGTATCTGCTACCGAACGGCCAGCGCCCAGTGACGCCTGCGAAAGACTAGCCGAGGATGCTGCGCTAACGACATTGTTGGTGGTTGAGTTTCAGCGGTGGTATCGGGAGCAGCGCGAGGCGCACGGTAATCCATAACCACTGCGTTCGTGCATCACATCGACGGAGATTTTACGGTGCGCAATCGTCCATGCCGTCGCGGGTCTTGTTGCTGTTCACTCAAAAAGCGGGGAAAGTTTTGCCAGAACTTCCTCCATGAGGGATGCTGGCAAGGTGTCCACCTTGCGCGCATTTCGAGAGCCAAGGTCGAGCACACGGGGTTGATCACAGCGAACGACACCGGTTGTTTTGATGCCTGTGATGGGGACAGCAAACCCGATACGGCGAGCGAAGTCTCCGCCGCTAGTGATCGGGCAGATCACGGGCAACTTGGTTGCCTCGTTGAATTCGGCAGGCGACACGATCAGGACAGGGCGACTTCCACGCTGCTCGCGCCCTTCGGTTGGATCCAGGGAGACCAGATAAATGTCACCGCGCCTCATATCAGCTCACCACCCACCGCGGGCGCATCGATCCATTCGCGCTCTTGCGCAGATAACGGTTGTGAATAGTCCGAGGCGGCCAACAGCTCTGCGAGCGTGTAGCGTGGCCGGGGCTTAGGATCAACGATCAGGCGGCCATCTGTGACAACCACCCCGACCGCAGCGCCTGCTTGCAGGTGAAGCTGATCGAGAAACGCGGGCGGGACGGCCAGCATCACCGAACCACCGACCTTGCGCAGATTGGTTATGTGCATACTGCACCTCCATTGAATTAAGTTATACATAAGTATAACCTCATTCACATCACTTGCAAGCGATTCCGCAATTTATGTCGGCACCCGATCACCATCCAGCAGCCGACAGGGGCGGTCAACCATAGATTTTCCGGAATTGCGGGCGCCAGTTCAATTGCGAAATGCGGAATCGAACTCGGCTTCGACTTAGCGGCTGCTTCCTCGCTCGCCAACCCAATCCGCGTCGCCCTTCAGTTGATAACGCTCGCGAGGGAAAAAGGACATTAGCCCGAAAACACGGACACTTGCGGGTTCTATTGCTATCCGCTGGTTGATGTCAACTATCTTGACCGCCGGCCAAGGTAATTGTCGTCAACCAATCCGCTTCAGTCGGATACACTGGGCTTCCAGATTTATTCGATTGATCTCGACATCACGTTAGGTGTCAAATGGACACACTCAATCATTGGCGCTACTTCCTCTCGCTTGAGCGGGAGTTTTGCGACGCGCTTCGTTACGTCGAATTCACCGAGCAACAGCAGGCCGTGTATTCGTTTGAGTTTGCCCGTCTCCTTCTAATTACATGCTCTGAACTGGACGTGGTTTTTAAGGTTGTTTGCGACCGCGTCGCACCTACTAGTCCCGCCAAGTGCATCGGTCAATACTTCACCTGCCTCGATGCTAAGTACAACCTTGCGATTGAGTCCATCAGGATTGCTCGCTACTCAAGGGAGGTTGCGCCATTCGAGTATTGGGACAAGGACACACCACCCGCGTGGTGGACAGCTCAGAACAAAGTCAAGCATCGCCGCCATGAGCACTTTGACCAGGCCACTGTAGGTAATACGCTCTTGGCCCTATGCGGTCTATTCGTTGCGAACTTGTTTGTGCTCAACGAATATTCCTTGCTTGCGGCTGTTCCTGAAGTGCCAGTTCTTTTGGGTCGGCATGTCGGGCCGGGCTGTCTCCTCCTCGAGTCAAGCTACACGGTGGCGGTGCGATGACCAACATGGCGGTCAAGTGGGACGTGCCACGAACAACACATCTCAGGGTGCGACCTTTGGGGAATACGAAGACAAGCTAATCGGTACTCTGACGGGAGTCTAGATGAAAAACTTATCAACCAACATCCAGAATTGCGCAATTATGCTAGTTGCGACTACGGGGCTCATCGGATGCGGCGGCATGGTAGCGGCAAATCAGGAACAAGTGGGGCAGCAGCAACTTCTCATTATACGAGGTGTCTGTAATGGGCGTGGATTCCAAGAGGGAACCCCTCAATTTACAGGCTGCGTTTATGAAGTCGGCACACAAATGTTCGGCGGTCCAGGACAAGCTCAACATCAGCCTGCCCCCCCGGTAACTGCTTTGGATATTGTGGGCCTGGTGGAGGATCAAATCCATATACGTCTGGGTACCAGCAGGGAACGCGCACATACATCATTAACGGCAGAACCGTGATGTGCACTACGACAGGGACAATTACTAACTGCTTATGAGGGTTAGAGTCGGCGCAGGCTGCACTAACGGCTATGCCATAAGGATACCTGTTGGTGGCGAATTCGTAGTTTAAGCAGCCACCGGGATCTGAAACAGCCCGCGACAATGGTCGCGCCAGCCGTAACGGTCCAATTGCGCACGCGTTGGCGCTGACTCCCCTGCCCGCTCCACCGGCGTTGTGCCGCCAAGCGAACGATGAACACGATGCTCATTGTAGTAATCGCGGAATTCGCTCAATTTTCGTGCGAGGTCAAACCGATTCCAGAACAAGGTCTGATCGAGATACTCGCGTCGGATGGTGCCAATCAGGCGCTCGACGAACGGGTGCGAAACCGGAACATGGGGAACAGATTTGATCTCATCAATTTCGAGCACGCGCAGGTTGGCCAGCCACCGATGAAAGCGAAACAGCGGGTCGTTATCCGTGCTGATGTGCTTGGGTAGTTGTTGGCCAGAAACAGCGCAATTGAACATCCGACACACCGAAATGCCATCAATAGTTTCCCTCTCCACGCCAATGCCGACAATCCGGCGCGTGAATACATCCATTACGAGCATCACCCAGTGACTGCGCAGCAGAATCGATTCGCAACGGAACAGGTCGACGCTCCAGAGGCTGTCCTTGGTCTGCGCGATCAGGGTCAGCCACGACGGGCCGTCGCTGCCGCCCGGCTCCGGCCGGTAGTGCCTGACAAGAATTCGGCGCACGACATCCTTATCCAGATCGATACCGAAAGCTCGAGATATCTGCTGGGCGATGCGCACACAGCCGAATTTCGGATTGCGGCGCTTCATCGCAACGATGGCTGCAATGAGTTCGACTGAAGGACCTTTGGGACCGGGTTTGCGATGGCAACCTGACGAGGAAAACAGCAACCGATATTTGCGCTGCACCAGTGCCTGGTGAAACTTAAGCAGCGTTGCAGGCCTGATCACTACACCGAGCTTTAAAATACGTCTCGCGCGCACGAACAGCGTCGCCAATCCGAGCAGGAAGCGATCGCAGGAGGTCAGGTTCGGCGCTCGGCTCCTAGTGCGATTGCTGATGATCAGTTGCTGCTTGAGCACCAGCGATTCGGCGGCAACCGCTTTTGCGCCGCCCGGCCGCAGAAGCTTTGCCAGCGTGACAACCAGGTGGATCGCGAGAACAAGGAAATCACGCACAGGATGGACTATTAGACGCGTAATATTTTTGCCGTGCTCGATACATCGTAAGCCTTACTCAAAAAGATCGGCATGTTTTCCTGCGCGCACAAACACAATACAGCCGGTTTTTCCGGTGTCATCGAGCTTGTAAGCCAACAGAAAATCACCACCGACATGGCACTCACGATGCCCTTCCCAGTCACCACCCAATGGGTGATCGAGCCACTCGGGCCCGAGAGGGCCGTCGTTGGCGATCAGCAGCAGCATGGCCTCCTTGAGCCGGTTCATGTCGTACCGGCCTGCCCGGGTCAGGCGCTCCCAATCCTTGCGGAACGACTTTGCATAGTCCGCCGCACGCGGCAGCGGAGCGCGCTTACTTGCGGCGCTTCTTTTCGAGGTCATGGAACAATTCGGCGGCAGCACCAAAACGGGCGCGGCGCGTGCGCGTGATCGTATCGGCTTCAGCCATTGCCGCACGAGTTTCGGCGTTGGGTACCTTGAGCGCAAACGGCATTTGCTGCTCAGCCACCACGCGCATCAAAAACACGCGCACCGCGTCCGAGACTGATAAACCCATGGCGGCAAGCGCCTCGGTGGCCTGCTCTTTGATTTGCTCATCCACGCGAACGTGGACCATGGCGGTAGTAGGCATATTGGCCTCCTTTTATGATGCGATACATTGTATCTCACTTGGATTGCACATGACAAATCAAGCTTCAAACCGGGTTTGAAGCAGACCGCGGTAAGTGATGTTCCCTCCCGCCGTAATTGCTCCGGCGCCACCCCGGACAAAGCCCAAAAAACAGGGACAAACGCCCAAAGCGTTACCCAGGAGTTCGGAGGGCAGACGCGGGTTCGGTTCCGTGTTCCACCGCCTACTGTCGCTCATTGCACCTCATCGCAGTCCGTAGCAGCTTTTGCGACACCAGCGCAAAATCGCCAATGCTGCAACGACATGCGCTCATTGCAGCCCATGGGTCACTACGGACGCAGTGCATGGCCGTGTTGGGTCGCCTCAGCACCGCCTACTGTCGCTCATTGCACCTCATCGCAGTCCGTAGCAGCTTTTGCGACACCAGCGCAAAATCGCCAATGCTGACAAC
>JANXRV010000008.1:0-78733 GCA_025356665.1 Pseudomonadota bacterium | reverse complement strand
CCCCCGGGGATTTCACCGGAGGGAAACTACACAAAAATGAGGATTCAAGGTTCAAATCGGCACCAAGCAAAATCGGCTGTAAAGCCGCGCCAGTATTGGCTTTCAAGCAAATTAACACCCATTTAACCGGACACTACTGATTTAGCATATGAATTGAATCAACGGATTGTAGAGGAAAGCAAAAATCCAGAGAGGGTGTATCTAACGGTGACTCGTGATGAGGCGAGAATCGTTGACCAAAAAAATGGTCAGACACTTGCTGCTTACGTAGATTTTCGATCGGGGAATGCGCCAATAAGCCTCGGAGGCGATCGCGCATGGAAATTTTGGCTGAAACAGAGCGCTTGCAGTGACAATGACAGCAGCTTTCATCGAATGTATGCCGCTAACTCATCACGATGGACTGATTTGGGACGTACGCGAAAATGACACCTGACAAGATAGAGTCTTTGGCGTTGCTCGCAGAGGCCAGTTATGGCCAGTTTCAGGTAGCAACACCAAATCAGACCGAAATTCGGCAGATCCTTTTGGCAGCAGGTATTTCTTCTTCTCAAATCGTAGATTTGACTTCAAAATTCTCGATTCTTCGACATATTCCAAATACCCCTAGCGGCTTTTCCGCAACTCTATTTCAAGCAGTAGGGAGTAATAGCGGCACTGGTCTGACGCTTGCGATCCGTGGAACCGAGCCCTTTGCACAGGCTGGTGTTGATGTTGTTCAGGCTGATCTCGGCGGCATAGTTTTAGAAGGCGCCGCCCTGTACCAGATTGTCGATCTTTACAATTATTGGAAACAGCTCACCGCCAGCTCCGGTGCAACTGTGCGCCTTGCGCGTATTGCTGCAACGAATGACCCGCTCAGCGCCGGCTTGTTCGCGGCGGTGACATTGCCGGGCAGGGAGAGCAGTTTCCGCCGCATCGAATTTTTTGATCAGGCGAACGCCGGGCTAGGTGTTATTAATGGACTGGTATCCAATGTCGTGGTGACCGGCCACAGTCTTGGCGGCCATCTTGCGACGGCGTTTCAGCGTCTCTTTTCGGGCATTGTCAGTGAGGTCTACACCGTTAACGGTGCCGGGACGCGCGACAGCGATAGCGTCAGCCGATTTTTCGATGCCCTTGCCGGGCATGCGACGTCCTTCGATGCTGCGCGGGTAAGCAATATCTACGGCTCGGCCGGGCCGAACCTGGTGTCCGGCGAGCTGGTCTATGCCCAGATCGGCGGGCGCAGCCAAATCTATACCGAGAGCATCAGCGACGTGGGCGGGCATGGCGCGAAGCAAATGACAGACAGCGCCGCCGTCTACGATTTGTTTATCCGCGCGGATAATCGCCTCAAGATGCAAACCGCAGCGCAGCTTGGCGCGTCGCTACTGGGGGTGTTCAAGGCCGCCGAGTCCGATGCGCGGTTCACGCTCGAGTCGGTGGTGAATGCCTTTGGCCGGCTGGTGCTGCCCGGCTACGCGCCCATCGCGCGGGAACTTGCCGATGACCGCGACGGCTTGCATAGCCGCATCATCGCCATTCGCGATGCGCTGCCCGCAGCGGCCGGCGACTTGGGTGTTGAATCGCTGGTCGGCAAGTCGGCGGAGCAATTGTTCACGCTTGCCAGCACCGATATGGCCTATCGCTACGCGCTGCGGGAGCTTAACCCTTTTGCCCTGACCGGGATCGATTACGCACGGCACAACATCGGCGGGCGACTGGATGATTTTGACGCGGCAAGCGGCCTTGGCCTGTCGGTACAGTGGCTGCAGTCGCGCTCACACATGCTGCATGCACTGCTCGATTACAACCTCGTCGACGGCGGCATCAATGTCGGAGCGATCGGCGGGCATTTTGAAGACCGGCCGCGCGATATTTATTTTGGCCCGCTTGACAGCACCACGGCGCGTATTGTGTTCGGCGGCGACGGCCAGGCGCTGGTCAGCAGCGGGTCGGCTGTCGGTGACAGCCTGTTCGGCGCCTCCGGCGACGACAGCCTGAGCGGACGGGCCGGCGACGATTATCTCGAGGGCGGCCTTGGCGCGGACAGGCTTGACGGCGGCAGCGGCAATGACAGGCTGTTTGGCGGCGCTGGCGACGATACGCTTATCGCCGGTGGCGGCACCGATGTGCTGGATGGGGGCAGCGGGTTTGACCGCTATTACGTCGAGGCGGGTCAAGGCCGGGTTGTTATTCGCGATGTCGATGGCGCGGGGCAGGTTTTCCTTTCGGGCGAGCTGGTTGCCGGCGGCGCAAGGCAATCGGGGAACACCTATGTCAGCGAGGAGGGCGGGTTTAAGCTTTCTTTTGTTGGTGACCTCGATACGGCCGGCACGCTGGTCATCGGCGATACGCTGCATATTGAAAACTTCCACAACGGCGACCTTGGCATCGTGCTCGAGGGCGCGGCGTCTTCCGGCTTGCCGGTGGCGGATTTTGCCTATTCGCGCTATTCCTTTCCTGACAATGTCGTCTTCAATGATCAGGATCCGGATGCGGCCGACCTGTATTTTGGCAGCGCCGGCAACGACGTTTTTTCTTATGGCGAGGTGGACCTCGCTTTCCCATCGGTCGGCAACGATGCCGATCGCAGTGGCGTGATTGAGGTTCTGGGCGAGCACTATCGTGGCTGGGGTGGTAAGGACGTGTATCACGGTGCGTATCACTATAGCGACACGTTTTTCGGCGATGGCGGTGACGACTTTATTTTTGGCGGTGACCTGGGCGCGGGCTATGTTCCCTTTGCGGGCGCGAGCGACGCGGATGTGCTTTACGGCGGGGGTGGCCGCGACCGCATTGTCGGCGGCAAGGGGAACGACGTTTTGTACGGCGACTTTGGTCGCGCTGTAATCGCGGTTTTCGGCCCCGGTGGCCCGGCCGACTTCAGCACTTCTTTTGGCGCCACAGCGGCGGACTTGGCGAGGCTGCAAAGAGTGTCGCTGGACGCCTGGTCGGCGCTGCGCGGGGTGTCGCCCGGGACGTCGCTCCAGGTGACGGCCGCGGGGCCCACGTCCTCGGGGCATTCCTTGCTTTACGACGACGCCGCCGGGCATGGCTTCGAGGCGGCGTTGCGCGATTATCTTGGCCTCGCTTATGGCGAAAGCATCGAGGGCTTCTACGACGACGCGATCTCGGGCGGGCGCGGTAATGACCGCATTTTTGGCGGCTACGGATCCGATACGCTGCGCGGCGAAGAGGGCGATGACTTCATCGAGGGCGACGCGCCTGGTCTCGCGGGTTTTCGCCTGCCGCCGGAACTGCGCGTATTGCTCGGCCGGCCGGGGGACGATCTCCTTGATGGCGGCGAGGGCAATGACAGCCTGCAGGACGTCTTCGGTGGCAACGACGCTTTTTATGGCGGTGCCGGCAATGACGTTTTGTACAGTCAAGATACGCTTGTTGATGCGGATGCTGAGGCTGAGGGCGCGGTTAGCGCCAGCTACGCAAACTATCTTTCCGGCGGCGACGGCAATGACACGCTGACCTCGTATAACGGATCGGTGGCGGGCTTCGATTATGTCGACGGCGGCAGTGGTGACGATAAGCTGGTGGCGAGCTGCGGCGTAAGCGCGGGCGGCGGCTATCTGCTGGTGCTGGGCGGCGGGGGCGACGACGCCATTGTTGTTAGCAGCATCAATGGCCATGTCGACGGCGGCGAAGGCAATGACAGCATTCTGGTCGAAGCCCCGGATTACGACATCGACGCCGGGGAGCAGAACGACACCGGCAGGCTGTTCGTTTTCGGCGGCGCCGGGGACGACGCAATTGTCGCCGAAGGGCCGGTCGATATTGACGGCGGGGAGGGTGAGGACACGATTGAATGGTCGGCCACCTATATGCAGACCGTCGGCGGTTTTATTCGCGGTGGCGCGGGAAACGATGCCATCAGCGTTTCCGGACCGGTCAATGTTGACGCCGGTAGTGGCGATGATGCAATCCGTATCACCTCGGGCGCCGGCCGCATCATCACCGGCGGCGGCAGTGACAACGTCACAATCTGCGCCTTTGCCGGCGAAGCCAGCGAGCTGGTGCTCGAGGCGGGCGCCACCGATGCATTGGTGTTTGAGCGTGCACCCGGCGTCGGGGCGTCTGCCGCGGACTTGCGTATGCAGCGCGCCGGCCACGACCTGCAACTTGATCTGGTTGAGACCGCCCTCGGCGGGGCGCAGACACTGCAGGCGAGCGTGCGTGTGCTGGGTTGGTTCACCGGCAGCACCAGCCAGCTTGCCAGTATCAGCGTGGAAGGCGGGCGCAGTTGGTCGCCGACCGAGGTGGCGAGCATCATTGCACAGTCATCCCTGGTCGCCGGATCGGGCGAGCCCGCGGCAGTAGAGGCGCAAAGCGGTGGCGCGATACCGCCGCCGCCCGAAATAGTCGATTCGCCGGCGAGGGTGGCAACATTGGCGCTGGCGCCATCAGTTCTGCCCGATTTCAACGCTGTGGAAGTGGCGCAAATCGTTACCGCCCTTGGCGCGCCCGCCGCCTTGATTTCCGCCGCGGTTGTGCCCAGGGTATCGGCTGTGTCATTTGCCGACGCGGATGAGATGGCCGTCACCGACCGTGCTGAGCCGGGCGAGGCTGAGGATCTGGTCGCGGCGTTCCTGGCGCAGCTCGCCGCAGATCGTGCGGCGGATTTATCATTTACCGCGTCACTGCAGGCGCGCAGCCAGTCCGGGGAGCCGCAAGCGCCCTTGAATCTTTCGCGCCCGGGCCAGATCGTGGCGCAGTGGAGTGCCTTGCATGCCTACATGGATACGCTGCTGTCTGAACCGGATACAGACCAGCGCTACGCTGCGGTGGCAGAGCGAAATTTTGGCCAGGCCGGCGTGCCCGGGGTGCTTGGCAACGACCTATTTCCCCCCGGCGTTGCCGCTGCCGCATTGCTTGGAATTCGCGATGGCGGCCTTGGCGAAATGCGCCCGCTGCAGGGCTTGTCGGAAGGCTTCGCCCGATTGGTTTGAGCGGTTTTGGGCGGGTTTGGGCGGGACGGAGGGACGCGGTCCGTGCGTCGAATGAGGGCGCTTCCTGCCACACCCCGCTGCAAGCACGCGATTACGTTTGATTGAAATCAAGCTTCCGTATTTTTATGCAGCGATTGCATATATGCCGCAAGCATAGACGGGTCTTTTTGAATTAGACTGTTTCGCGGTGTCGGATAAGCCGTGGTCTTTTTAAGTTTGTCCGGCATGTAGTAAGAGCGCAAGTGGGAGCACAGCACATGTCGCTTATTCGGGGTCTGCTGTATTGGTTATTTGCCGTACTTGGCGCTGCGAGCGCCCTGCCTGCGCTCGCCTTGGAAAAAACCCACCTCGAAATCGGCGAGGTGCTGCAGATGCGCGATTACCTGGTCGCGCCCGACCACAAGTCCCATGCGGTGCTGCAGGCCGACGGCAATCTGTGCGTTTATTTTGGCGACAAGCCGGCCAAGGACCCGGGCCAGAGTCTGTGGTGCTCGGGTTCGGCCCGCAACACCAGCAATTATTACGCCCAGCTTCGCCCGGATGCCAACCTGTGCATTTATCGTGGGCTGGTGCCTCCGGCTGAAGGCAGAGAGGGCAGCAGTATCTGGTGCTGGGGTGACAAGACCCACGTGGGTGGCCGCTATGTGCTGCGGGTCGAGGGGGCGGCTTTGTGTGCCTACGAGTTTCTTGCGTTCTCGGGTAACACCGCGCCACGCCCGCCGCGCTTGTTGTGGGCCTCGCGCAAGCTCAACAAGCTGAGCGGGTTTATCGCGCGCTGAGCCGCGCGAAACCGCCCGGGGCTGCGGTGATAAACAATACAGTGGCTGGAAATGGCCGTCTGGCGCGGCTTTTCAGCCGACTGCCGGCGGATCAGGCCTTGTCGGCGGCGGTGGTGAACGAGTCGGCGTAGAACGCGTCTTCGGGCAGCCCGCACTTGCCGACAAAATCGCGCTTGGCGCTGTCGACCATGATGGGCACGCCGCAGGCATAGACCTGATGGCCCGAAAGGTCGGAAAAATCCGCCATCACCGCCTGGTGCACAAAGCCCGCGCGGCCGGCCCAGTCGTCCTCGGCGATTGCTTCGGACATCACTGGCACATAGCTGAAATTGTCGTGCTCGGCCGCCCACTGCTTGACGAGGGCGTCCATGTAAATGTCTTTTGGACGGCGCGCACCCCAGTACAAGACCATTTTGCGCTCGATGCCTTTGTGGAAGGCGTGCTCGAGGATGGACTTGATCGGCGCAAAGCCGGTGCCGCTGGCGACAAACACGATAGGCTGGTCGCTGTCTTCACGCAGGTAAAAACTGCCCAGTGGCAGCTCGATGCGCAGAATGTCGCGCTCCTTCATCTTGGTGAACACATGGTCGGTGAAGTTGCCGCCGGGCACGTGACGGATATGCAGTTGCACAAACTCGTTGTTATGCGGCGCGTTGGCCATGGAGAAGCTGCGCCGCTCGCCGCCCTTGAGCATGATGTCGAGGTATTGCCCGGCGAGAAATTGCAGGTGTTCGGAGGCGGGCAGTTTGAGCTCAAGAATGATGACGTCGTCGGTGACCTTGTCGAGTTTTTGCACGCGGCTGGGGACGATGCGGATGGGAATGTCGCCCAGCTCGCGCACTTTGTCGCATTCGATCACCAGGTCGGTGAGCGGTTTGGCGCAGCAGAACAGCGCCCAGCCCGCGGTCTGTTCAGCCTCGGTCAGCCATTGCGGCTGGAAGTTGCCGTAATCGACCTTGCCCTCTAGCACCTTGCCCTTGCAGGTGCCGCAAGAGCCGCCGCGGCAACTGTAAGGCAGGCCGAGGCCGTTGCGCAATGCCGCCGCCAGAACGGTTTCGCCGGAATCGGCATGGTAGTGCTTGTCGCTGGGCTTGATGGTGATATTGATTGTCATGGTCGGGAATGATCTGGCAGGGGTGGCGTTGCAGAGGGGCTTTTCAGGGCGGACACGCATTTTAATTCAAAGCCACGCCCCGGAGCGGTGAAAGACGCGTCTTACGATGCTTTACCCGGCGCCGCCCTTGACGCAACGCGACGAAAGTGCCGGGAGCTTGCGCTATCATCGGTGGCAAAAATCTGCGGTAAACATTCATCGTCCCCGCCGGCATCGCCGCAAGCGCGCCCGGCGTGGACCTCAATCCTGCCACCTAGACGAGAAAGACACGCCATGACCATGCTGGTTACAGACGACGCCGAGCTCTATTATGAGCTGCACGGAGACGGGCCGCCCCTGGTGCTCATTCACGGCGCGAGCGGAACCCATCTTTCGTGGTGGCAACAGGTCGCTGAACTGCGTTATCACTATTCCTGCCTCATTTACGATTTGCGCGGCTATGGGCGCTCCAGGGCAAGCGGCGAATACGACCCGGGTGACGGCATGGCGCACCAGCGCGATCTTGAGCGATTGATCGCACACGCCGGTTTTGGCGACCAGCCGCTGAACCTCATGGGGGCATCACTGGGCACTGCCCCTGCCCTGCATTACGCGGCGGAGCATGCGCAACAAATCGCAAGCGTCATTTTGTGCTGCGGCCCGGGTTGCGTCAGCACGCCGCTCATTCGCACTGGCTGGGATGAACGGACCAAGCGCATGCAGGCGCGCTACCGCCAGGTTGACGCCTCGGTGTCACCGCTGCCGGCCGGTGTGCCCGCCGTGCGCAGCCCCGGTGAAAAAGAACGCTTCGCCACGGCCTATCACCCCTATGGCCCGGTCGGCGAGGCCATGCACCTGGATTTTCCCGCACTGACTTTTCTTTACGCCGAAATCATGGCCTCCGCAGGCGGGCCGCCCACGCCCAGCACCTTCCCGGTGTTCTCGACGCGACCGGTGAGCGCGGAGGAGGCGGCCACGCTCCACTTCCCCTTGTTGGTGGTGGGCGGGACCGAGGACCCGCTGTTTTCAGTGGCCGAGCTCGAACAGGTGGCAAGCCTTTTCCCCAATGGCCGTAGCCGCTTTTTCAAGGGCGCCGGACATCTTGCCTACTACGAACGCCCGCGCCGTTTCAACGACACGGTAATGGCGTTTTTGCGCGATCCAGCGGCAGTGCGCTAGGGCCATTGCGGCTTTGGGTGGATACGCCGGTGGTGGCTGGCGGTGCGCCTGGAGCCGGAGCGGATGAAGCAGTTAAAATTCGTCATGGCGCACATTCACGCATGAAAAAACTGTTGATCATCGGCTGCGGTGATGTCGCGCGTCGCGCACTGCCGGCACTGACCGCGTGTTATGAAGTGGCCGCGCTGTCGCGCCACCCACACGACTTGCCGACAAAGGTGAGGGCCATCAGCGCCGACCTTGATACGCTGGAAACGCCCGCCTGGAGCGGCTTTCCAGCCGATTGTGTGTTGCACAGCGCGCCGCCCGGCGATACCGGCGCCATTGACCAGCGTATGCGCAGGCTGCTGGCGTGTCTGGCCGCGGGCGGCGTCCTGCCGCGGCGCCTGGTCTATATCAGCACCAGTGGCGTGTATGGCGATTGCGCGGGCGAATGGGTGGATGAATCGCGGCCGGTGAACCCGATGTCCGATCGCGCGCGCCGCCGCGTTGATGCCGAGGCGCGCCTGCTCGAATGGGGCGCGGCGACCGGCGTCAAGGTCAGCGTGCTGCGTGCGCCGGGCATTTACGCCGCCGACCGCTTGCCGGTCGAGCGCCTGCGTCGCGGCACGCCGGCCTTGCGCGACGAGGACGACGTCTTTACCAACCACATCCATGCCGAAGACCTGGCGGCGATATGCGTCGCGGCGCTCGAGCGCGCGGGCGCGGGCGGCATTTACAACGCCTCTGACGACAGTGCGCTCAAGATGGCGGCGTATTTTGACCTGGTGGCCGAACGTGCCGGCCTGCCGCCGCCGCAGCGCATTTCGCGCGCCCAGGCGCGCCAGCAACTCAACCCGGTGCTGCTGTCATTCATGAGCGAGTCGCGGCGACTGATCAACACGAAGATGAAAAATGAACTGGGCGTGGTGCTGCGCTATCCTACGGTGTACGCGGGTGTGCCCGACATGCGAGGCGGCGCCAGCAAGGCCGGCAACGAAAGATCGACATGAAAACCCTGCTGGTATTCACTAACATGCCCGATCAGGCGAGCGCCGAAGTGCTGGCGGCGGCCCTGGTCGAGCAGCGCGTCGCCGCCTGCGTCAATGTACTGATGCCGGCGCAGTCGGTGTTTCGTTGGAAGGGCCATGTTGAGTCGGCAAGCGAGGTGCCGATGGTGATCAAGACCACAGTTGAGCGTTATCCCATGCTCGAGCAGGCCATCCTTGCCGGCCATCCTTACGAACTTCCTGAAATCATTGCTGTCCCAGTGGAGTATGGATTGCCTGCCTACCTCGACTGGGTTGCCGCCGAGACCCGCCCCACGCCATGATCATGCCTGTTCGATTTTTTTTTCTGCTGCTGGCCTTGCTCGGCCCGCTCCCCTGCGTTCACGCCGCCAATCCTGAGGATTTGCTAGAGCCGGAAAAGGCGTTCCGCCTCTCCGTGCGCGCGCTTGACCCGGCGACGCTGGAAGTGCACTACCAGATCGCCGATGGCTACTACCTGTACCGCGAGAAATTTCGCTTTGCCGCCGAGCCGCGCTTGCCGACGCCCGCGGGCGCGGCGGCCGTCACCATCAAGCTGGGTAAGCCCGAGTTTCCCGCCGGCCAGGTCAAGCAGGATGAATTTTTCGGCCGCGTTGAAACGTATCGCAAAGACCTGTTCATCCGCATTCCGGTTGAGGGCGGCGCGCAACAGCTCAAACTGCTCGTGAGCTCGCAAGGCTGCGCCGATGTCGGCGTGTGCTACGTGCCGCAAACGCAGTCGGCCGATGTCAGTTTGCTCGCCGCGGGCGGCGCCGGTGCAACGCCCTCTTCACTGTTCCTGTCGCGTGCCGGCGGCACATCGGTGCTGGAGAGTCGGCTTGCCCAGGCTGCGCCCGGGGGGCAATCGATGAGCGAGAGCCTGCGCCCGGCCGCGGGCAGTGACTTTGAGATCGCCGCCCTGTTCCAGTCGGATAAGCCCTTGCTGGTGCTGGCGAGTTTTTTTGGCTTCGGCTTGCTGCTCGCGTTCACGCCCTGCATGCTGCCGATGATTCCCATCCTGTCGGGCATCATCGCCGGCGAAGGTCGTGACCTGTCCAAGATGCGCGCACTACTGCTGTCTATCACCTATGTGCTGGGCATGGCGGTGACCTACGCCATCGCCGGTGTGGCCGCCGGTTTTTCCGGCACCCTGATTGCCGCGGCGCTGCAAAACGCCTGGGTGCTGGGCGCATTTGCCCTGGTCTTCGTGGTCTTGTCGCTATCGATGTTTGGTCTTTACGAATTGCAATTGCCCGGATTCCTGCGCCACCGTCTGCATGCGCACAATCACCAGCTGCAGGGCGGGCGCATTGCGTCGGTGGCCTTGATGGGCGTGCTCTCGGCGGTGGTGATGAGCCCTTGCGTAGCCGCGCCGCTGGCTGGCGCGCTGCTCTACATCGGCCAGACGCGCGACGCGCTGATGGGCGGCACCGCGCTGTTTGTCATGGCCCTGGGCATGGGCCTGCCGCTGCTGGTGGTGGGCGTGTCCGAGGGCGCACTGCTGCCGCGCGCCGGATCGTGGATGAACGCGGTGAAGCAATTCTTTGGCGTGCTGTTGCTGGCCGTGGCGGTGTGGATTGTCTCGCCGGTGCTGCCGCCGGCCGGGGTGTTGCTGGCGTGGGCGGCTTTGCTGATTGGTTCGGGCGTGCTGTTGCGCGCTATTGATCCGCTGCCGCCGCAGGCGCGCACCGTGGTGCGCCTGGGCAAGGCGCTGGGGCTGGTGGCCTTGCTTGCCGGTGCGGCGATGCTGGCCGGCGCGCTCGCCGGCAGCCGCGATCCGCTGATGCCGCTGGAGGCGTTTCGCTCCGGTGGTATCGCCGAGGGCAAACCGGTCACGTTCGAGCGCATCGCCTCGGTGGCCGAACTCGACGCGCGGCTTGCTGACGCGGGCCGGCCGGTGATGCTCGATTTTTACGCCGACTGGTGCGTGTCGTGCAAGGAAATGGAGCGCTACACCTTCAGCAATGCGCAGGTGGGCGATCGTCTGTCGGGCATGCGCCTGTTGCAGGTCGATGTCACCGGCAACACTGCGGAGCACAAGGCCTTGCTCAAGCGTTTCAAGCTGTTCGGCCCCCCGGGCATCATATTTTTTGATGCGCGCGGGAGGGAAATCCCGGGTCTGCGCGTGGTCGGTTTCCAGTCAGCCGAGAAATTCGGCAAGACGCTGGACATCGCGCTGCGCTAGCGCGTGCGACAAGGCGCGGATTGATTGCGCGGGCACAGGCCTCAAGTCTCAAGTCTCAAGCTCTAAGCCTCAAGCCCCAAATCTCAAGTCTCAAGTCCCAAACTCAAGGTATCTGCCGCGCCCAATCGATGTGTCTTGATGCGGCGCTGCCCTAGAGCTGATGCAATCACGACATTGGCAGAGGCTGCTGTGCTCAGCGCGTGGGCGCCAGCATATGCTCCGTCAACTGCACCCAGTAGCTCGATCCGATGGGCAGGATCTCATCGTTGAAATCGTACTGCGGGTTGTGCAGCATGCAGCCGCCCTCGCCCGGACCATTGCCTATCCAGACGTAGCAGCCGGGCCGAGCTTGCAGCATGAAGGCGAAATCCTCGGCGCCCATGGTCGGTTGCAGGTCGCGCAGCACGTTTTCCGTGCCGACCATTTTTTCCAGCACCGCAGCGGCGATCAGGCTTTCCGCCGGAGAGTTTACGGTGGGCGGGTAGCGGCGCTGGTACATCACCTGGGCTGTCGCGCCGTGGGCTGCCGCGATGCCGTTTGCAAGCCGCGTGATGCCCGCCTCGATTTTGTCCTGCACGCGCGGCTTGAAGGCGCGCACCGTGCCCCGCAGCAGGGCTTCCGAGGGAATGGCGTTGATTGCTTCTCCAGCTTGAAACTGCGTCACGCTGAGCACCGCCGGATCCACCGGGCTGATGCTGCGACTCACCAGAGTCTGTAAGGCCAGCACCAGTTCGGCGCCTACCACCACCGGGTCAATGCCGTGATGGGCCATGGCCGCATGGGCGCCGCGGCCGATGATGCGGATCTCGAAGTTGTCCGAGGAGGCCATCATCGGGCCGGGCATGACGGCGAACTGACCGACCGGGATGCCCGGCCAGTTGTGCATGCCGAAAACCGCGTCCACCGGAAATTTTTCGAACAGGCCCTCGTTGACCATTTCACGTCCGCCGCCCTCGCCCTCTTCGGCCGGCTGGAATATGAAATACACGGTGCCCTCAAAGTTTTTGCTCTGCGCCAGGTATTTGGCCGCGCCGAGCAGCATCGCGGTGTGGCCGTCGTGGCCGCAGGCGTGCATGCGGCCCGCGTTTTTGGATTTGTAGCCGAAGTTGTTTTTTTCCTGGATGGGCAGCGCGTCCATGTCGGCGCGCAGGCCTATGGCGCGTCCACCGCTACCGCTGCCGCAGGTGAGCTTGCCGACGACACCGGTTTTGGCGAGGCCGCGATGCACCTCGATGCCCCAGGATTCCAGTTTGGACGCAACCAGTCCGGAGGTGCGCAGCTCTTCAAACGCCGTTTCAGGATTGGCGTGGATGTCGCGCCGGATGGCGCTGATCTCGGCCTGCTGCTGGATGATTTTTTCGACGATGTTCATGGCTGTCACCAGAATTAGGATTACGCGTGGACAATTTATAATGTTGCCACATCCTCACCGGTTTCCCCATGCGCAAACACATCCAGGGCGTTGATCACATCGTCATCACCGTGCATGACCTCGATTTAGCGGCTGAAACATTCATGCGCCTGGGCTTTACGCTGACCCCGCGCGGCTATCACGACTTCGGCTCGCAGAACCATTGCATCATGTTTGGTGACGATTACATCGAGCTTGTGGCGGTGCCCAGGCCGCATCCGTTCAACCAGTATTACAGCGATTTTCTGGTGCGCGGCGAGGGACTTGCGGCCACCGCGCTCAAGTCCGATGACGCGGCCGCTGCGGCGAAGGAGTTTGCCGCGGCCGGTTTCGCACCAACCGGCCCGTTCGCCCTGTCGCGGCCGGTGGTGGTGGACGGGGTCGCGCAGGATGCGCGCTTTGTCTTGGCGGGGCTACCCTTGAGTGCGACGCCCGGACAGCGCATTTTTGTCTGCCAGCACTTCACGCGCGATCTGGTTTGGCGGCCGGAGTGGCAGTCGCATGAGAATGGCGCGATGCGGCTTGCCGCGGTCGCCATCATCGACGAAATGCCCGAGGCGGCGGCCCTTCCCTATCAGCGGATTTTCAATACGAGGGCAAAGCCGGTGGCCGAGGGTCTGGTGGTGGAGACCGGCGACATGCCGCTGGCGTTTGTGTCCGCCGCTTCCCTGGCGAAAAAACTCCCCGGCGTGTGGGTCTCGGGCCGGCCGGAACCGGCGGCGGTGGCCTTGTTTGTGCATGTCGCCGATCGCGACGCCGCGGATCTGGCGTTGCGGCGCGGCGGGTTTCGTTGCATGCGCATGCCGGATGGCTCGATCGCCGTGGGCGCCACCGAGGCGCATGGCGTGGCGCTGGTGTTTGGATAGAGCCAAACTTCTGATTGACGCCACTTCGTGCGAGGCAGACACTTTGATCCGATGCCGGCGGCGCGGAATGTTTGAGTCGATCCGCCAGAGTTTCACCGCCACGAGCGAAAGCAAAGAGGTCTGCATATGCCCGAAGAACACCCGATCGAAATAATCCAGGAAATGCTCAAGCTGATGGTCGGCCGCAAGGCTTCCGACCTGTTCCTGAGCGTGGGCTTTCCCCCGGCTTTTAAAATTGACGGCAAGGTGACGCCGATCTCCAAGCAGTTGCTCACTGCGGCGCAGACGCAGGACTTTGCCCGCGCGCTGATGAATGACAAGCAGCTTGCTTCATTCGAGGCGACCAAGGAATGCAACTTCGCCATTTCTCCTGGCGGGCTGGGGCGCTTTCGGGTGAGCGCGTTCTTCGATCTTAACGGGCCGGGGCTGGTGCTGCGCACTATCACGGCAAAAATTCCCGGCTTCGCCGAACTGGGCCTGCCGCAGGTGCTGAGCAAGGTGGCCATGATGGCGCGCGGCCTGGTGATCGTTGCCGGTGGAACGGGCTCGGGCAAATCGACGACCTTGGCGGCGATGATCGGTTACCGCAACGAGCACAGCCAGGGTCATATCATCACCATCGAGGACCCGATTGAATTTGTGCATGAGCACCGCAACTGCATTGTCACGCAGCGCGAGGTGGGCATTACCACGGAGTCGTGGGCGGCGGCCCTGAAGAACACGTTGCGGCAGGCGCCCGACGTCATCTTGATCGGCGAGATACGCGACCGCGAGACGATGGAACACGCCATGGCTTTCGCCGAGACCGGGCATTTGTGTTTTGCGACCCTGCATGCGAACAGCGCGAACCAGGCGCTTGAGCGCATCATCAATTTTTTCCCCGACGATCGCCGCCAGCAGCTGCTGATGGACTTGTCGCTCAATGTGCGCGCATTCCTGTCCCAGCGCCTGGTACCGCGCGAGGGCGGTAGCGGCCGTGTTGCCGCGTTCGAGATCATGCTCGACTCACCGCTGGTCAAGGATCTTATCTTCAAGGGCGAGGTGAGCGGCATCAAGGAGTTGATGGGGCGCTCGCGGGATCTGGGTATGCAGACCTTTGACCAGGCCTTGTTTGATTTGTATCGGGCGAATGCGATCAGTTACGAGGATGCGCTGCGTTTTGCCGATTCAGCCAACGACTTGCGCTTGCATATCAAGCTGGAGCCCGATGGACGCAAGCCGGAGCAGGCGCGGGACGGTCGCGACATTCACGTCGTTTAGTCGGTTGGCGACGCGCCGACGACAAGGCGGCGTTCAGGCGGCGTTCAGGCGGTTTTGAGCGCCTTGGCCGCGTCCAGCGCGAAGTAAGTGAGGATGCCGTCGGCACCGGCGCGCTTGAAGGCGAGCAGGCTTTCCATCATGCACTTGGGTTCGTCCAGCCAGCCGTTTTGTGCGGCGGCCTTGAGCATGGCGTATTCGCCGCTGACCTGGTAGACGTAGGTTGGCGCTTTGAACTCGTCTTTTACGCGCCGCAGGATGTCGAGGTAGGGCATGCCCGGTTTGACCATCACCATGTCGGCGCCTTCCTCCAGGTCCAGGCCGACCTCCCACAAGGCCTCATCGGAGTTGGCTGGATCCATCTGGTAGGTCATTTTATTGCTCTTGCCCAGGTTGGCGGCCGAGCCGACAGCGTCACGGAAGGGGCCGTAAAAGGCCGAGGCGTATTTGGCCGAGTAGGCCATGATGCGCGTGTAGCTTAATTTTTTTGCATCCAGCTGGGCGCGGATGCGGCCGATGCGGCCGTCCATCATGTCCGAGGGGGCGACAATGTCGACGCCAGCTTGCGCCTGTGTGAGCGCCTGTTTTTCCAGGATGGCCAGGGTGTCGTCATTGAGGATGTAGCCGGTTTTGTCTATCACCCCGTCCTGGCCGTGGCTGGTGTAGGGGTCGAGCGCGACATCGCACATGACGCCCAATTCTGGGAATTCCTTTTTTAACGCCCTGACTACGCGCGGGATAAGGCCTTTGGCGTTCATGGCTTCGCGCCCGTCCAGGGTTTTGAGTTTTGCGTCTATGACCGGGAACAGGGCGAGGACCGGAACGCCCAGTTTGAGGCAGTTTTCGGCCACTGGCAGCAGCTTGTCCAGAGTGTAACGTTCGACGCCGGGCATGGAGGCGACGGCTTGGGTCTTTTTCGCGCCCTCCATGACGAAAACCGGATAAATCAAGTCGTTTGTAGTGAGTACATGCTCACGCATTAAGCGACGTGAGAAGTCATCCCGGCGCATGCGACGCATGCGTACGCTGGGAAAGCTGCCGTAGGTCTTCATCCTTAATTTCTCACTATGTTCAATAAATTCAATTGATTAACAAATGATTAACAAATTGTTACGAATTTCTATCTCTGCCGCCTGAAACTTTTTGTCCGATTCCACCGTCTTACCTGCAGACGGTTCCGATCGTCTCCCGTTTCATCTCCCTGAACGGGTGCCTTAGTCCTGTTAAGGCATTTTTGCCCCCGGGCTTATTCCCCTTCGCCCGGGGTTTTTTACTTCAGGCCTCGGATGTACCCGCGTACTTCCGGGGCCTCGTTCTTGTCGTGGCCGCCCGAATTTCTTCGCGCACCTCTTTTCTGTGTTCAGGCGTGGCCATGGACACGTTCGGCAGCCAGCCGGCCAGTACGGCTTCGGCCTCATCAATGCCGGTTTTTTTGGTGCTCGAGAACAGTTGAGCTGAAAACAGCGGCGAGGATTTGGCCAGTGCGACTTGCACTTCATGCAAGGCTTTCCTGCCTTGGTTGGGCGTCAGCTTGTCCGACTTGGTAAGCAGCACGTGCACCGGTTTGCCCGTGGGGATGAACCAGTTGAGCATGACGACATCCAGATCGGTGAGTGGGCGCCGCACGTCCATCATCAGCGCGAGGCCGCACAACTGGTCGCGCGTGGTGAGATAAAATTCCAACAGGCCCTGCCAGTGCGCGCGCACTGTGTGCGGCACCTTGGCGTAACCGTAGCCGGGCAGGTCGACGAGGTAGTCACCCGTCGCCATGCGGAAAAAATTGATCAGTTGCGTGCGGCCCGGGGTCTTGCTGACAAAGGCGAGCCGGTTGTGGTTGGCGAGTGCGTTGATCGCACTTGATTTGCCGGCGTTGGAGCGGCCGGCGAAGGCGATCTCGAGGCCGGCGTGCGGCGGCAGATCGGTCAGCTCTTGCGCGGATTGGATAAAGCTCAGGTTTTGAAACAGTGGCATCGTTGGCTTTGCTGCAAAGGAAGGCGCGATAGTACCGCGCAACGGGCTTGGCACGCCGCAACTTGCCCCGCCGTTGGCCAAATATGGCCTAAAAACACGACTCTAAGATAGAATACCAGCTTTTGGTATGAGTCTATTCTGCAACTGCGCGCGCAGTGCGTACAGCAGCCCGGAATGGGATGGGGTCAGGCCCTTTCCCGACTCAATTTCAGGAGTCCGCATGGAATTCGGCATGAAGCACGTTCTGGCCCTCGCCGCCGTCATTACTATTACCAGCATTAACACGCTTGCCACTGCCGCCGATGCGCCGGGCAAGGCCGCCGCCAAACCCGATGCGGGCAAGGGGCAGACCATCGCGACCCAAGTGTGCGCCGCCTGCCATGGCGCCGACGGCAACAGCAGCATCACCGCCAATCCCAAGCTGGCCGGTCAGATGCCCGAGTACATCAGCAAGCAGCTTGCCAATTTCAAGGCGGCGCCGGGCAAGAAGGCGGAGCGCGAGAACGCCGTCATGGCCGCTATGGTCGCGGCCCTGAGCCCCGATGACATGAAGAATCTCGGTGCCTATTTCGCCGGTCAAAAACCTAAGGATGGGGCGGCGCGTAACAAAGACCTGGTCCAGCTTGGCCAGAAAATCTGGCGCGGCGGCATCAGCGCAAAAGGCGTGGCCGCCTGCGCGTCCTGCCACGGGGCCAGCGGTGCCGGCGTGCCCTCGCAGTACCCGCGTCTTGCCGGCCAGCATGCCGAGTACACCGAGACGCAGATGAAAGCTTGGCGTTCCGAGCAGCGCGCCAACGATCCGTTGAAAATGATGCGCACGATTGCGGCCAAATTGTCCGATAAGGAAATCCAGGCGGTTTCCGATTACATCGCGGGCCTGCACTAAAGCGCGACAGTGGCATCGAAAAGGCGGCGTTAGCCGCCTTTTTTTCGTCCCGCTGTCGTGGCTAAGTGGTTAAGTGTCTGAGTGGCTAACGGGCTAACGGGCTAACGGGCTTAAGGGCTTAAAGTCCTTCGCCGCCACGCCGCCACGCCGCCACGCTGCGTGGCCGCGCCCTGCGGTGATAAGATTCGCCGTCTCCCCAGTCCGTTCGCGCACCACGTTTATAAGCGCAGGGAATAAACGTTCCGCCCAGGTTGTTCACTCCAATGCAGGCATCACGCGTCATGGATCCCGATATCGCACAACACATCCCGCGCCTGCGCCGTTATGCGCGTGTGCTGGCGGGCGACCGCTATCGCGCCGATGACCTGGTGCAGGATACGCTGGAGCGCGCCTGTCGCAAATTCCATCTCTGGAGGCAGGGCAGCGACCTGCGGGCCTGGTTGTTCGCCGTGATGCATAACGTGTTCGTGAATCAGGTTAGGACGCGCCGGCTGGACCTGGAAGAGCTCGAGGATGTTGCGGCCGTGCCGGTGCAAATGGAGCGTATCGACCTGCTCGACATCGAGAAGGCGCTGGCGCAGTTGCCGTTCGAACAACGCGAGGTGATCCTGCTCGTGGGGATTGAGCAAATGGGATACGCAGAAGTGGCCAAGGCCCTGGATGTTCCGATCGGTACCGTGATGTCGCGACTGTCGCGTGCGCGCGAGCGATTGCGCACGCTGCTGTCCGACGAAGCGGATGCTTCGCATGTGAGCGGCCTTAAAGTTGTGAAATGAACGAAGAACAATTACACGCCTACGCCGATGGCCAGCTTAGCCTTGAAGGGCAGGCGCGCGTCGAAGTTGCGCTTCTCGCCAGTCCCGGGGACGCGGCGCGCGTGCGGGCGTGGATGCGCCAGAACGAATTGCTGCGCGCGCATTTTGCCCCGGTCCTGAACGAGCCGATTCCCGATCGCCTGCGTCTGCTGCGCGCACCGCGCGCCTGGCTGCCTTACGCCATGGCCGCCGCGTGGGTGGTGCTGGGTGTCGCGATTGGCGCCAGCGCTTCTGGTTTGTTGCGTGATCGTGCCGACGCCGCCGCTTCATTGCCGCGCCGCGCCGCGGTGGCGCATGCGGTCTATTCACCCGAAGTGCGCCATCCGGTGGAGGTTGGTGCCGCCGAACAGGACCACCTCGTGCGCTGGTTGTCCAAGCGCATGGGCTCGGACATCAAGGCCCCGCTGCTGCAACCGCTAGGGTACGAACTAGTCGGCGGCCGCCTGTTGCCCGGTGAGCAGGGCCCGGTGGCCCATTTCATGTATCAGGATGCGCGCGGTCAGCGCCTCACCTTGTATGTGTCTTCGCGCAAGGGCGATCCGCGCGACACGGCGTTCCGCTTCAGCCAGGAAGGCCGGGTGGCGGTTTTTTACTGGATCGACGGCAGCCTGGGTTACGCGCTTTCCAGCGAACTCGACAAAGCAGCGCTGCTCAAGGTGGCCACCTCGGTGTACCAACAGTTAAATCCGTAGCGCACCGGACACGATCGCCCCGGGGTCGGTGCTGTAAGGAAACCGCCCGCTGCAACGACTTGTACCTATCCACGCAAATTTACGGAGCATGCCATGCTGATCAAGCGCCCCAGTGACATCCTGCCCTCGGAAATAACCGATCCCAAGTTCTATCAGCGTCGCCGCGAGTTCATCAAGCTCGCCGCTGCCGGTTCCGTTCTGGGCGGTTCATCGCTGCTCTCCGCTGCAGCAGATGCGCAGACGGCGGGCCTTGCAAAACTTGCCACGAAAAAAAGCCCGCTCAGCACCATCGAAGAACCGACGGGCTACAAACATGTCACCAGCTACAACAACTATTACGAATTTGGCACCGACAAGGCCGACCCCGCTGTGCACGCCAAGAACCTCAAGCTCAAACCCTGGACCGTGGTGGTCGAGGGCGAGGTGAAGAAGCCGCGTACCTTCGGCATCGAGGAATTGCTGAAATTTTCGCTCGAGGAGCGCATTTATCGTTTGCGTTGCGTTGAGGCTTGGTCGATGGTGGTGCCCTGGATTGGTTTTGAGTTCAACCAGATTGCCAGGCTGGTCGAGCCGACCGCGAACGCAAAATTCGTCGAGTTCATCACCGCCTATCAGCCGGATGTGATGAACGGCGCGCGCTTGCCGGTGCTCGATTGGCCGTATGTCGAGGCCTTGCGCATGGACGAGGCGATGCATCCGCTCACCATCATGTCGGTTGGGCTTTACGGCGAGGTGCTGCCTAACCAGAGCGGTGCGCCAGTGCGCCTGGTGGTGCCATGGAAATACGGTTTCAAATCAGGAAAATCCATCGTCAAGATTCGCTTTGTCGAAAAGCAGCCCAAGACCGCGTGGGAAAAAGCCGGCCCCAATGAGTATGGGTTTTATTCGAATGTGAACCCGGAGGTCGACCATCCGCGCTGGACACAAAAACGTGAACGTCGCATCCCGGATTTTTTCGCCTCCAAGCAGACGCAGATGTTCAACGGTTACGGCGACCAAGTGGCGAAGCTGTACGCCGGCATGGACCTGAAGAAATTTTTCTGAGGGTGGCGGCCGGTTTGTGCGTGGTTCTCGCGCCATGCAACTGAGTCTGGCAAAGCTCACCGCGCTCAAAATCGCGGTGTTCGTGCTGGCACTGGTGCCCCTGGCGCGCCTGGTCACCGGCGCGTTCGTCTATCCGGAATGGCTGGGCTCCAACCCGGCCGAGTTCATCACCCGCGCCACCGGCGATTGGACGCTGCGTTTCTTGCTCATTACGCTGGCGGTGACGCCATTGCGCCGGTTAAGCGACTGGGGCTGGTTGCTGCGTTTCCGGCGCATGCTGGGGCTCTACGCATTTTTTTACGGTGTCGTTCATCTGTCGAGTTATGTTTCCTTCGACCATGTGTTCGAGCTTGGCGAGATTGTCAAAGACATTCTCAAGCGCCCGTTCATCACCGTCGGTTTTGCCGGCTTGTTGTTGATGCTGCCGCTGGCGCTGACCTCGGCCAACGCCATGGTGCGTCGGCTTGGGGCCAAGCGCTGGATTGCGCTGCACCGCCTGATCTATGTGATCGCGCCGCTTGGCGTGCTGCACTTTTGGTGGATGGTCAAGCGCGACCTGACCGAGCCGGTCATCTATGCCTTGATCCTGTCGCTGCTGCTCGGCTACCGGCTGATGGTGAGATTGCGTTCGTCGCGCTCTGCTGCGACGAACGCCGCACGGACTGCCGCTACGCCCTGAACCGGCCCGCGCCGCGTTTTTTCATCGCCATTTTCCGCCGTCACCACCGCGAAAGCCGCGTCCAGAAAGGGTTTGCAGCCGGCGTATGAAGCGGCAGGCCAGCTCAGTCTGCCGCATCCATTGCGGCGCGATCCGATGCGGTTTCTACCCCCGGCTTTTTTTCCAGGCGCTGCTGCAGGCGCTCGAAGTAGATGTAGATCACGGGGGTGATGTAGAGGGTCAGGATCTGCGACATGATCAGGCCGCCCACCACGGCAAGGCCCAGCGGCTGGCGTGACTCGGCCCCGGCGCCGATGGCCATGGCGATGGGCAGGGTGCCGAACAAGGCGGCGAAGGTGGTCATCATGATCGGTCGGAAACGCACCACGCAGGCCTCGTGAATGGCTTCGCGCGCGCCCTTGCCCTCGGTGCGCTGCGCCGCGACGGCAAAGTCGATCATGATGATGGCGTTTTTCTTGACGATGCCGATCAGCATGATGATCCCGACGAAGGCGTACATGTTCAGTTCCATACCGAAGGCCCAGAGCGTGACCAGCGCGCCCAGGCCCGCGGTGGGCAGTCCGGACAGGATGGTGATCGGGTGGATGAAGCTCTCGTACAGGATGCCCAGCACCAGGTAAATGACGAATATCGCCACCACCAGCAGGATGCCCATGCCGGCGAGCGAACTCTGGAAGGCCTGCGCCGTGCCCTGGTATTTTCCGGTGATGGTTGCCGGCGCCTGCATTTCGAGCACCGCCTTGTCGACAACAACGATGGCTTCTGAAAGCGACAGGCCCGGACGCAGGTCGAAGGCCAGCGTGACCGATGGCAGTTGGCCAAGGTGTGTGACCGACAGCGGGCCGACGCCAAAGCTGAGTTTCGCCACTGAATTGAGCGGTACCAGCAGACCGGTGGTGGAGCGGATGTAGAGCATGTTCAGCGCCGAGGGATCGCGCTGGTACTTCGGATCAAGCTCGAGGATGACCCAGTAGTTGTTGGTGGCGGTGTAGATGCTCGACACCTGTTTTGCGCCAAAGCCGGCGTTTAGCGCGGAGGAAATCTGTTGTGGCGTCACGCCCACGGCCGAGGCCTTTTCGCGGTCGATTTCAACCGTCACCTGCGGCCGCGTGATCTGCAGGTCGCTGGTCACGTCCGTCAGTTCGGGCAGGGTTTTGAGCTTGGCTTCGATCTGCGGCGCCCAGCGATAAAGCTGCTCGATGCTCGCCCCCTGCAGTACGAACTGATAAGGGCTCTTGGTGAGTTGGCCGCCGATGCGAATCACCGGCACGTTTTGCACGAACACCTTTACCCCGACGATGCGCTGCAGCTTGGGGCGCAGGCCGCGCATCACCTCGTCGGCGGGTTTGCGCTTGCCGAAGGGTTTGAGCGCAATGGTGGCACGGCCGATATTGAGCGAAGGGTTGAAGGCGCTAGCACCCATGAAGCCCATGGCGGCCTCGACATTGGGGTCGGCCTGAATGATTTCCAGCACCTGCTTTTCCGCCACTTTCATGGCGTCAAAGGACATGTCCTGCGGACCCTCGATGAAAACAAAAAGCTGGCCGCTATCATCGTTGGGCAGGAAGCCCTTGGGCATGCGTGAGAACAGCATTCCTGTGGCGATACAAATGACCAGGAACACCACTATGGTCAGGCGCGAATGGTCGATGACCCAGTTCAGGCTTCGGTCGTAGGCGTTTCTCGCACCGTCAAACAGGCGCTCGATTGCCATGAACAGCCAGCCGTGTTTTTCATCCGAGTGCGGTTTGAGGATGCGGCTGCACATCATCGGCGTCAGCGTGAGCGAAACCACCGCAGAGAGCAGCACCGCGATGACAATGACCACGGCGAATTCGTGCAAGAGGCGGCCAAGGATGCCGCTCATGAACATGACGGGGATGAACACGGCGATCAGTGAAATCGTCATGGACACGATGGTGAATGAAATTTCCTTCGAGCCGTCGAGCGTGGCTTGCAGCGGCGACTTTCCCATCTCGACGTGCCGCGAAATGTTCTCCAGCATGACGATGGCGTCATCGACGACAAAGCCCACGCACAGCGTAAGGGCCATCAACGAAAGGTTGTCCAGGCTGTAATCGAGCGTGTACATCAGCGCAAAGGTGCCGGCGATGGAGATCGGCAGCGCAATGCTCGGGATGATCGTGGCCCTGACGTTGCGCAAAAAAATGAATATCACCATCACCACCAGGACGAGTGCGACCAACAGCGTGAACTCGACGTCCTCGACCGAATTGCGGATGGTCACCGAGCGGTCGTAAAGGATGTCGATGCTGATGCCTGCCGGCACCTCGGTGCGAAAGGTCGGCAGCAGCGAGCGGATCTTGTCGACCACCTCAATGGTGTTGGTGCCAGGCTGGCGCAGGATGGATAGCACGATGCCCTGGCGCCCCTTGGTGAAGGCGGCCACTTTGTCGTTTTGCACGCCGTCGATGACGCGGCCGATCTCCCCGAGGCGGATCGGCGAGCCGTTGCGATAGGCGACGATAATGAGGCGGTAGGCCTCGGCGGTGAACAACTGGCCGGTGGATTGCACCGCGTAGACCTGGTTGGCGCCGTAGAGTGTGCCGGTTGGCAGGTTGGTGTTGGCGTTGGCGATGGCCGTCTCGACCTCGTTGATGCCGATGCCGCGCGCGGCCAGCGCGCTCGGGTCGACCTGCACCCGCACGGCGTATTTTTGCTGCCCCTGCACCTGCACCTGCGCCACGCCGTTGATGGTGGAGATGCGCTGTGCCAGCACCGTCTCCGCATATTCATTGACGGTGGATAGGGGCAGCGTGTCCGATGTGAGCGTGAGGAAGAAAATCGGCGCATCGGCGGGGTTGATCTTGCGGAAGGACGGCGGCGAGGCCATGTTCGTTGGTAACTGGCGCGCCGTCGCGGCGATCGCCGAGTTCACGTCCTGGGCGGCGGCATCGATGTCCCGCTCAAGGGAGAATTGAATGGTGATGCTGGCGATGCCCTGGCTGCTGATCGAGGTCATCGAGTCGATGCCGGCGATGGTCGAGAACTGTTTCTCGAGCACCGTGGCCACCGCGGCGGCCATGGTTTCCGGATTGGCGCCAGAGAGCTCCGCCGTGACCTGGATGGTGGGGAAATCGACGTTGGGCAGCGACGAGACCGGAAGTTTCTTGAAGCCGGCGATGCCAAAAACGACAATGCCCAGCATGACCAGAATGGTCATCACCGGACGGCGGATAAACAGCTCGGAAATATTCGCGCCCATCGGGGTGTTACCTCAAGCAGTTACCGGGAATCTCAGGATTTTTCGGGAGCAACTTTCACGCCTGGGGCGAGTCGCAACTGGCCTCGCGTAATGACTTGTTCGCCCGGTTCCACGCCGCTGGCGATAATCAGCTTGCTGCCCTCGGCACGCTCGACCGTCACCTTGCGCACCTCGGTTGTCATGTCGGCCTTGACCACATAAACGAATTGGCCGTTCGGTCCGGTCTGAACCGCTTGCGCCGGCACCAGCACCGCGTCTTTCTGGTCAAACAGTTTCAGGCTCACATTGACGAACTGGCCGGGCCACAACGCATTGTCGTTGTTGGTGAATCGCGCGCGCAGCTTGATTGTGCCGGTCGTTGCGTCAACTGCGTTATCGACGAATATCAGCGTGCCTGATGCGGCAACCTTGTCTGTGTTGGGTGGTCCGGCCTGGACGACAAGCGGCCCCTTGGCCATGTAAGAGCGCAGCATGGCGAGGCTTTGTTCCGGCACGGCGAAGCTGACGTAAATCGGGTGAACCTGATTGAGCATGACCAACGGGGTGGGATCGGCGGCCTTGACGAGGTTGCCCATCTGGATCTGGATCTTGCCGGTGTAGCCGTCAATCGGCGAGCGTATGGTGCAGTACTCGAGGTTGAGTTTGGCGCTGTCCACCGCCGCCGTGCTGGCGGCGGCTACGGCCGAGGCGGCATCAGCATTGGTGCGAAACTGGGAGTAGGCATCTTTGGAAACAAAATTCTTTTCGAGTAATTCCTTGTAGCGTATCTCCTGCGCGCGCGCCTGTTCGCGCGCGGCGATGTCGCGTGCGTTGGCGGCCTCGGCCTGGCGTAACGTGGCCTCATAGGGGCGCGGATCAATTTTGAACAGCATGCCGCCCTTGCGCACCTCGTCACCCTCCTTGAAGCCGACCTCGACTATTTGCCCGTCCACGCGCGCTTTGACGCTCACGGTGGTCAGGGCTTCAACGTTGCCGATGGCCTGGAGTTTGAATGGCACTGTTTCTTGCGAGACGCCGGCAATGGACACCGGAACCGTGCCCGGCCCTTTGCCCGCAGCGCCCTTGCCGGCATCGCCTTTTGCCACAGCGCCTTTTTCCGCGGCGCCCAGCGCGGAGGCCTGGCCAGAACCAGAGCCGGACTTGGGCATACCAAAGTAGGCATACCAAGCGCCACCCGCGATGACGATGGCGAGCACGCCGATGAACACAATGCGCTTGGTGCTCAAGAAAGGTTTGTTGGAAGAGGTCGGGATGATGGGATCATTCATGGCGTCTGTTCGCTTAAATTTTGAAGTGTGCTGTTCATTGCGGGCGGCGATAACCAATGACGCGCCGGCCGAATCCAGAATCTATGGCAAACCTCTAAATTTACGGCAAAATTTGCTCTAAAGCAAAGAGTTCCTGCGGGGTTTCACGGGCACGGATCTGGTGTGGCAGCGCACCATCAACCATCACTTCCGGGGCACGGCCGCGGCTGTTGTAGTTGGAACTCATGCTCATGGCGTAGGCGCCCGCGGACATGACCGCCAGCAGGTCACCCTCGGCCAGGTTCAGCTGCCGATCGCGGCCCAGCCAATCGCCGGTTTCGCAAACCGGGCCGACGATGTCGTAATTGTGCCCCGCCCCTTTGCGCGGCGAAACCGGCAGGATGTCGTGCCAGGCCTGATACAGGGCCGGACGCATCAGATCGTTCATGGCGGCATCGACGATGGCGAAGTTCTTTTCCGAGTTGTGCTTGAGATACTCCACGCGCGTCAGCAACAGGCCGGCATTGCCGACCAGATGACGGCCTGGCTCGAACATGATTTTTTGCCTGCGCCCGGCCAGCCGTGCGAATAGCGGCGCAAGATAGTCGTCGACCGCAGGCGGTGTTTCATCCTGATAGCGAATGCCCAGGCCACCGCCAAGGTCCAGGTGCTCGAGCACGACGCCTGTGGCGGCGAGCTCGTCCACCAGCTGCAGCACCTTGTCCAGCGCGGCGATGAAGGGTGCGGTTTCAGTCAATTGCGAGCCGATGTGGCAGTCGATGCCGACCACCGCAAGGTGGGGCATGGCCGCCGCCTTGCGGTATATCGCCGCGGCTGCACCGAACTCGATGCCGAACTTGTTTTCCTTCAGTCCGGTGGAAATATAGGGATGGGTCTTGGGGTCGACATCGGGGTTGACGCGCAGCGACACGCGCGCCTTGCGCCCCGCGGCCGCGGCAACCGCGTTGAGGCGCGACAGTTCGCTTTTCGACTCGACGTTGAAACACAGGATGCCCGCTTCGAGTGCGCTGTGCATTTCATCCGCGGTCTTGCCCACGCCCGAAAAAACGACCTTGCCCGGATCGCCGCCGGCGGCGAGCACGCGTGCGAGTTCGCCGCCCGACACGATGTCAAATCCGGCGCCGGCACGAGCGAACAGGTTGAGGATGGCCAGGTTGGAGTTGGCTTTTACGGCGTAGCAAATGAGCGTGTCGGGGCGGCCGTTTCGGGCGCACGCCTGCTGGAATTCGGCCAGGGCTGTCTGCAAGGCATTGCGCGAGTAGACAAAGCAAGGCGTGCCGAAGCGGCTTGCGATATCCTCAAGCGCTACGGACTCCGCATGCAGCTTCCCTGCGCGGTAGGTGAAATTGGACATTAGGAACAACCTAAGTAAATGCGGTAAATGCGGTAAATGCGGGTGGTGGATCGCGCCTGGGTGGCGGCGTGCAATAGGCGAGATACGGTCAGGCGCATGCACCCCTTGCCTGGCTTCGGCATGGGGCGTCCGGAGCGGGATCGCACGGCGCCTTCTCAGCGCCCCGGCGTTGCGGGCTTGGTTTCAGGCGTGCCGCCAGGTGGCGGCAGGTATAACGGGCCCTTGGTGCCGCAGGCTTGCAGCGCGAGCATGATGAGCAGGGCGATCAGTAGGGCAGGGGCGCGGGACATGGCGGACAGAGGCTTACTTAAAAGGAAATGTTAGCACGATGACAGAGAGCGAATTCAACCTTCTGGCCGATGCCGCCCTCGAGCGCCTCGACCGTGGCCTTGAGGCGAGCGGCGCCGACATCGATTGGGAGCTCAAAGACGGCGGCGTGCTCGAAATAGAGTGTGCCGATCGCAGCAAGATCATCATTAACCGCCACGGCGTCGCGCGTGAAATCTGGGTCGCCGCGCGCTCGGGCGGCTTTCACTTTCGCCATGATCCGGCCTTCGGAGGCCAAGGCGCGTGGATCAATACCCGCGACGGCGAAGAGTTGTTTGCGGCGCTGTCCCGCTTGGTCAGCCTGCAGTCGGGCGAAAGCGTCAACCTGGCGTGAGTTTGACCGGGGCTAGGGCCAAGGTGCGGCGTGTAGCCAGGCCAAGCCCCCCGGCGTGGGCGGGGGCGAGGGAGGTCAAAACAGCTGGTTTTTGACCTCGTCCGCGGGTCTCGCCCCCGCCGCCGGCGCACCGGCCTCGGCAGCAGGCAGGCTTTCCTTGAAGAAAAAATCACTCAGCTTGCCGTCGGCCGTCTGCATGCCCGCTTCATTGATGCGCGCGCTCACCACACCTTCAGGGGCGCTGATGGGAACTTCCGGTACGCCGGCCAGGGCCTTGCTCATGTAATTGATCCAGATCGGCAGCGCTGCCGACCCGCCGGTTTCGTTGTTGCCGAGTTTTTTGGGCTGGTCAAAGCCGATCCAGGCCACGCCCACCAGCGTCGGGTGGTAGCCGTTGAACCAGGCGTCGATAAAATCGTTGGTGGTGCCGGTTTTGCCGGCGAGATCCTGGCGCTTGAGCGTGGCCGAGGCGCGCGCCGCGGTGCCGTAGCGCGTGACATCGCGCAGCATGCTGTCCATGACAAAGGCGTTGCGCGCATCAATCACGCGAAGCGCCTCATCCCCCGCCTGTTGCGGCTGCGCCTGCGCCAGCACATTGCCGCGGTCATCGACGATGCGCGAAACGATGAACGGTTCGATGCGGTAGCCGGTATTGGCGAAGGTGCTATAGCCTCGGGCCATCTGCCACATTGTCACCGAGCCGGCGCCCAGGGCCATGGTGAGGTAGGGCGGGTGCCGCTCGGCGTCAAAGCCAAAGCGTGTGACGTAGTCCTGCGCGTACTGCGGACCGATCGCCTGCATGATGCGGATGGAGACCATGTTCTTCGACTTGGCGAGGGCGGTGCGCATGCGCATCGGGCCCTCGTATTTGCCATCGTAGTTTTTGGGCTCCCAGGTCTGACCGCCGGTCAGAAAAGGGTCGACCACCACCGGCGCATCGTTAATGACCGTGGCCGGTGTGAAGCCTTTTTCCAGGGAGGCGGAATAGATGAACGGCTTGAACGAGGAGCCCGGCTGGCGCCAGGCCTGTGTGACGTGGTTGTATTTGTTGCGGCTGAAATCGAACCCGCCGACTAAAGAACGTACCGCCCCGTCATGTGGATTGACCGAGATGAAAGCCGCCTCTACATCGGGCAGTTGCACGACGGCCCAGGCGCCCTTTTCGTCCTTCTGGATGCGCACGATGGCGCCGCGCCGGATGCGTTTGTTGGGCGCGGCCTTGTCGTCGAGCATGCGCGCCGCGAACTTGAGCCCTTCACCGCTGATGACGTGGGTTTCGCCGCCGCGGCGATATACTTTCACTTGCTTGGCACTGGCCTCCAGCACCAGCGCCGCCAGCAGGTCGTCGCTGTCGCTCGAATCGGACAACGCGTCCTCGTACTCCTCGTCGGTAGAGTCGGTGAGCTCGGCATAGCCTTCCGCGCCGCGATAGCCGTGACGCCGGTCGTAATCGAGCACGCCCCGGCGCACCGCCGCGTAGGCGGCATCCTGGTCGGCTTTGGTCAGGGTGGTGTAGACGCGAAAGCCCTTGGTGTAGACCTCGTCCGGATAGCGTTCAAAGAGCATTTGCCGGACCATTTCAGCGGCGTATTCGGCGTGCATGCCAAAGTCGTTGGCGTCGCGTTTGATGTTGAGCGCCGCTTTTTGTGCGTCGGCGAATTGCGCATCGTTCAAGTGCCCCAGTTCGTGCATACGTCGCAACACATACAGCTGACGCAGCTTGGCGCGTTTGGGGTTGACCACCGGGTTAAAGCTCGACGGGGCTTTGGGCAGTCCGGCGAGCATCGCCGCCTCGGCCGCGCCGATGTCCTTCAGGTTTTTGCCAAAGTAGATCTGCGCCGCCGAGGCAAAGCCGTAAGCGCGCTGGCCAAGATAAATCTGGTTAATGTAGATCTCCAGAATCTGGTCCTTGGAAAGGCTGGCCTCAATTTTGAACGCGAGCATGGCCTCGTAGGCTTTGCGCGTGATGGTTTTTTCGCTGGAGAGGAAAAAGTTCCTCGCCACCTGCATCGTTATAGTCGAAGCTCCCTGGCGTTTCCCCCCGCCAACCAGATTGGAGTACGCGGCCCGTAAAACCCCCAGCGTATCGACCCCTGCATGCTGGTAAAAGCGTTCATCTTCAGCGGCCAGAATGGCCTGTTTCATTAGCGCTGGTACTTCGGCGATCTTCACTACGGCGCGGCGTTCTTCGCCGAACTCCCCGATTAGGACGCCATCAGCGGAGTAAATGCGCAAGGGAATTTTCGGCTGATAGTCGGTCAGCGCATCGATCGAAGGCAGGTTTGGATAGAGCAGCAGCAGCACAAACGCCCCAACCGCCGCCCCGAGTGCGGCCAGGCCCGCGAGGAGCGCAAAAGGAAAAACGAGGAGTCGCAACCACATAGGAAAAAGGCGAGAAGTTCGGGTGGACGGGGGACGCAACATTATAGGGTTTGGGCGCAATACTGACAAAACAAGCGTGAATAATTTACTTTACAGTGCTTAGGCTTGTTGCTAGGATTTAATGTAAATTATATTATTATCACCTAACAGTACGATTCAAAAGCCGATTCAAAAGCGATTCGGGTAGCTGTCAGGGCGGAATGTGGTCGCAAACTCGGCTGAGTCCGCGACCAGTTAATGACCAATGCTTAGAGCCGCTTAGAGCCGCGGGTTCGGTTTTTTTTGGCAAATGCGGTGCGGGCAGGGTTTCAGTGCCTTGTACCCGAGGCTGAAAGACCTGAGGCTGAAAGGCTTTGCACTTTGAGGATTACCGGGGAAGACTAGCCGTGCAGCTCGACATTTTTTCACCGAAAACACCGCCTTTGATCGGCTTGGACATCAGTTCGTCCTCGGTCAAGATGGTCGAGCTTGTTGATGCCGGCAAAGGTCAGCATCGCATCGAGCGTTATTGCATCGAGCCCCTGCCCAAGGATGCGGTGGTGGACGGCAACATCGCCAATCTTGAGGCGGTATCCGAGGCGGTCATCCGCGCCTGGAAAAAGCTTGGCACGCGCACAAAAAACGTCGCTCTTGCCCTGCCAACGGCCGCCGTGATCACCAAAAAAATCATTGTCCCGGCGGGCTTGCGCGAAGAAGAGCTTGAAGTCCAGGTCGAAACCGAGGCCAACCAGTACATCCCGTTTGCGCTCGAAGAGGTCAACCTGGATTTCCAGGTGGTCGGGCCGGCCCCCTCCTCGGCCGAGGAAGTTGAAGTGCTGATTGCCGCCAGCCGCAAGGAAAAAGTCGAAGATCGCGTCGCCGTGGCAGAGGCTTGCGGTCTGAAGGCCCTGGTGATGGACATCGAATCCTTTGCCATGCAGGCCGCGTTCGAATTGATCGCCAAACAGCTGCCAAACGACGGCAAGGATCAGAACGTCGCGCTGGTCGATATCGGCGCCAACGTCACCAATATCACCGTGCTGCGCAACGACCAGACGGTCTATTCGCGTGAACAGGCCTTCGGCGGCAACCAGCTGACGCAGGACATCATGCGCCAATACGGCATGAGTCAGGAAGAGGCTGAGAACGCCAAGCGCAGCGGCGGCCTGCCGGACACGTTTGACGCTGAGGTGTTGCGCCCCTTCATGGAAAACGTCGCGCTCGAAATCGAGCGCGCCATGCAGTTCTTTTTCACCTCGACCCAGTACAACACGGTGGAGCATATTTTGCTCACCGGTGGTTCGGCGGTCATAACCGGCCTCGACGATGTGGTCTCCACGCGCACCCAGGTCAACACGCTGGTCGCCAATCCGTTCGCCAACATGGCCGTGTCGCCGCGCATACAGCTCAAAAAGCTGCTGACCGAGGCCCCGTCGCTGATGGTCGCCTGCGGACTGGCCATCCGGAGATTCGATCCATGATCCGCGTAAACCTGCTGCCCCACCGCGAGGAGCGTCGCAAGGCCCAGCGCAAGCAACTGGGTGTCCTCGCCGGCATGGTTGCCGCGCTCGGCATCGCTGTTGTCGTGCTGGTGCACGGCGTTATCGCCGGTTATATCGCCATCCAGACCGATCGCAACGACTTCCTGAAAAAAGAGAACACCAAACTCGACAAGGAAATCGAAGAGATCAAGAAGCTCAAGGACGAGATCGCCGCGCTGCTGTCGCGCAAGCAGGTCATCGAAAGGCTGCAGGCCGAACGAAGCCAGTCGGTCAACCTCCTCGACCAGCTGGTTCGCCAGGTGCCGGATGGCGTCTATCTCAAAACCCTGCGCCAGCAGGGCCTGGGCGTTGCGCTTACCGGTTACGCACAGTCGAACGCGCGCGTGTCCACGCTGATGCGTAACTTCGGATCATCGCCATATCTTGAAAATCCGGATCTGGTTGAAATTCGCTCCGCCACCGTGAACAACAAACGTATTTCCGAGTTTGTCATGAACGTCAGCATCAAACGTCCGCAGCTCGAAGACGCCAGCAAGGCGGGCAAGGCGGCGCCGGGTGCCAATGCTGTTCCTGCTGCGGCCGCCGCCGCGAAAAAGGGCTGAGCGATGAAGCAATTGCTCGAACAATTCAAATTCCTTAATCCGAAAGATCCGGGAAGCTGGCCGCCGCTGCCCAAGGCCGCGGCCCTGCTGCTGCTGCTGATCGGGATTCTGGTGGGGGCCTATTTCGGCGACTGGGCCGGACAGGTCGAAGAGCTCGACGCGGGTGCCGCGGTCGAGACCAAGCTCAAGGACGAGTACGTCAAGAAAAAACAGCAGTCCGTCAACCTCGATCTGTACCAGCAGCAGCTGCGTGAAATCGACAGTTCATTTGGCGCCTTGCTCAAACAGCTGCCCAACCGCTCGCAAATGGACGCCTTGCTGGTTGACATCAACCAGGCCGGCCTTGGACGCGGGCTGCAATTCGATCTCTTTAAGCCGGCGCCGGCCGAAACGACGCGTGATTTTTACGCCGAACTGCCGATCGCGATCAAGGTCACCGGGAGTTATCACGACATGGGCGCGTTCGCCAGCGACATCGGCCAGCTCTCGCGAATCGTGACTCTCAACGACCTGTCCCTCTCGGCTTCGCCCAAGGACAACTCCCTGATCATGGATGCGACGGCCAAGACATTCCGCTATCTTGACGATGAAGAAGTTGCCAAGCAACGCAAGGCGGCGGCACCGAAGGCGGCGGCGAAGAAATGAAAAAGCGGGCACTCATCCCCATCGCCGTGCTGCTGGCGTCCTGCGGAGGCGGCGAGTTTGCCGACCTCAAAGACGAACTCAAGGGCCTCACCAAGGACTTGCGCGGCAAGATCGAAACCTTGCCGGTGGTCAAACCCTACGAGCCGGTGCCCTATGCCGGCTATGACATTCCCGATCCGTTTGGTCCGGCGAAGATTGAGCTGGTCAACAAGAGCGGCGCTTTGGCCGCGCCCAAGGGCTTGCAGCCGAACCTGACCCGACCCAAGGAGCCGCTCGAAGCATTCCCGCTCGAGTCGATGCGCATGGTAGGTGTCATTCAGCAGCCAAAAATTAATTTCGGCCTGATCAAGGCGGACGCCAGCGTTTATCGGGTCAAGATCGGCAATTACATGGGACAGAATTTCGGCATCATCACCAATATCACTGAGAATCAAATCACCTTGCGTGAACTGGTCCAGGATGCCGGTGGAGATTGGACTGAACGACAAAGCTTGCTACAGCTCGTCGAATCGGGCGGAGGTGGACGATGAAGATGACATACGGCAGGATTCTTATGATGGCGCTGTTTCTCCTGACGGGGTTTGCCCCGGAGGCGCATGCGCAGGCGAACAGCATCGACGGATTCAACGTCACCCAGCAGGGCGGGCGCATCATTGTGCGCGTCACCCTGAAGGAAGCGCTGAAAACCGCGCCGGCGAGTTTCACCGTGGCCAACCCGGCCCGTATCGCGTTTGACTTTCCCGACACCGCCAACGCCCTTGGCCGCAATGCGCAGAACATTGGCGAGAGCGAGCTGCGCAGCATGAACATGGTTCAGGCCGGCGATCGCACGCGTATGGTGCTCAACCTGCGCAACATGGTCAGCTATGACACCCAGGTCGACGGCAAGACCATGCTGGTCACGATGACCCCGATCGCATCCACGACCAAACCGGGCGACGCGACGGTATCGCACTTTGCCGAGGCCAAGGTCGAAGGCAAGCACAACCTGCGCGATGTGGACTTTCGCCGCGGCAAATTGGGTGAGGGCCGCCTTGTCATCGAGTTGTCCGATACCACCACCGGCATTGACATCCGGCAGCAGGGTCAGAGCCTGATTGTCGACTTCCTCAAGACCAACCTGCCCGATGCGCTAAGAAAGCGCCTCGATGTCGTCGACTTCGCCACGCCGGTGCAGAGCATCAATATTTTCCCGCAAGGCGAGAACGTGCGCATGGTGATCGAGCCCAAAGGGCTTTGGGAGCACAACGCCTACCAGACCGACACCCAATTCGTGGTCGAGGTAAAGCCGGTGCAATACGACCCGAACAAACTTACCCAGGGCAGCCGCGGCGGTTATAACGGTGAAAAATTGTCGTTGAATTTTCAGAACGTCGAAGTGCGCAGCGTGCTCAACGTCATCGCCGACTTCACCGACCTCAACATCATCACCAGCGATTCGGTTGCAGGCAACCTGACCCTGCGGCTCAAAGACGTGCCCTGGGACCAGGCGCTGGACATCATCCTGCAGACCCGTGGCCTCGACATGCGCAAGAACGGCAATGTGCTGTGGATTGCGCCGCGCGACGAGCTGGCGACCAAGGAAAAATTGCAGCTCGAATCGCAGTCGCAGATTTCGGAACTCGAGCAGACGCGTACCGAGAGTTTCCAGCTCAATTACCAGAAGGCGGCCGAGGTGCGCACGCTGCTCGCCTCGCCGCAACAGTCGCTGCTGTCCAAGCGCGGTAGTGCAGTCGTCGACACCCGCACCAACAAGCTGTTCGTGCAGGACGTCCCAAGCCGGCTTGAAGAGGTCAGAAAGCTGATCGCCCAGATAGACATTCCGGTGCGCCAGGTGCTGATCGAGGCGCGCATCGTCGAGGCGACCGACAACTTCAGCAAGAACCTCGGCGCGCGCCTGGGCGTGAATGCGCTTACCGCCAACACCATCACCGGCACGCCTGGTTCGCCTGGGTTCGCGTTCGGCGGCGGCCTCAACCAGACCTTGACCTCGACCAACAACGGCAATGCATTAACCGGCGCCGCGCGGCAGGGATTCGGCACCGCGTCCCTGGACAACAGCCTGTCGGCCAACCTGCCCGCCGGCGGTATCAGCGGCCTGTCCGCCGGCGTGTTCTCGATGATCCTGTTCAACGCCAGCCAGAACCGCTTCCTCAACCTGGAAATTTCCGCGCTTGAGGCCGATGGCAAGGGCAAGATCATTTCCAGCCCGCGTGTCGTCACCGCCGACCAGGTCGAGGCGCTGATCGAGCAGGGGACGGAATTGCCCTACCAGCAGGCCACCTCCAGCGGTGCGACCAGCGTGTCTTTCCGCAAGGCCAACCTGGCGCTCAAGGTCAAACCGCAGATCACGCCCGACGGCAACGTCATCATGACGCTGGACATCAACAAGGACTCCGTCAGCCCGATATCCACGAGCTCCGGCCTGGCGATCGACACCAAGCACGTCAAGACCGAGGTCCTGGTCGAGAACGGCGGTACAGTGGTTATCGGCGGCATCTACACCCAGGACGAGAACGTCAACACCACCAAGGTGCCGTTCTTTGGCGACTTGCCCGGCATCGGCGCCTTGTTCAGGAACACGCAGCGGCGGGACAATAAAACCGAGCTGCTGGTGTTTATTACGCCGCGCGTGATCAATACCAACCTGTCTATCCGCTAAGCGGATTGGCAGCAGAAAAAAGGCCGGCCGCAAGCCGGCTTTTTGCTTTTCGGAGCCGCGCGTCAAAGCCGTGCATAAAACCGGAATTGGAGGCGGGCGGGGCGGGCGGTAGAATGGGTGGGTGAAGAACACCAGCAACATTTTTCTCGTCGGGCTGATGGGCGCCGGCAAAACCACCGTCGCGCGCCTGCTCGCGCGCAGGCTCGACCGCGCCTTTTACGACACCGACCACGAAATCGAGCGCCGCACCGGCGTCAAAATCCCGGTGATATTCGAGATCGAGGGCGAGGCCGGGTTTCGCGCGCGCGAGTCGCTGGCGCTGGCCGAACTCGCGGCACAGGACAAACTCGTGCTTGCCACGGGCGGGGGCGTGGTGCTGAGCCCCGAGAACCGCGCCGTACTCAAGGAGCGCGGCATCGTCGTCTACCTGCGCGCCCAGCCGCGCGACCTGTGGCATCGTACCCGTAACGACAAAAATCGTCCCCTGCTGCAGACCCCGGATCCGCTGGGCCGCCTGCAGGAACTCTATGAGGCGCGCGACCCGCTTTACACTGAAGTCGCCGACCTTATCGTGGACACCGGCCGGCCCAACGTCGGAGCGCTGGTGACCCAATTGCTGATCAAACTGGAATCCCTGTGCAAACAGTCCGCGTAGAACTGGGCGACCGCGCCTATCCCATTTTTATCGGCCGCGGCCTCATCAGCAAAGCCGAGTCTTTCCTGCCCTACCTCGGCACGCCTTCGCCCCATGCGTCCAAGGTCGCGGCCATCATCACCAATACCACGGTCGCCGGCTGGTACTTGAAGCCGCTCAGCGCGCTGCTCGAGGCCAGCGGCGTGCGCGTGGTCGAGATCATTCTGCCCGATGGCGAAGAGCACAAGCATTGGCAGACGCTCAACCGTATCCATGACGCGCTGCTCGAGGCGCGCTGTGACCGCAAAGTGACTCTTATCGCGCTCGGCGGTGGTGTCATCGGTGACCTCGCCGGATTTGCCGCCGCCACCTACCAGCGCGGCGTGCCCTTCATCCAAGTGCCCACCACCCTGCTCGCCCAGGTCGACTCCTCGGTTGGTGGCAAGACCGGCATCAACCATGCGCTGGGCAAAAACATGATCGGCGCTTTCCACCAGCCGCGTGCGGTGATCGCCGACCTCGCCACGCTCGACACCCTGCCCGAGCGCGAACTCAAGGCGGGCATGGCCGAGGTGGTCAAGCACGGCTTCATCCGCGACGAGGCCTATGTCGGCTTTCTTGAGAAAAACATGTCCAGGCTGCTCGCCCATGACGCCGATGCGCTGGCCCACGCCATTCGTCGCTCCGTCGAAATCAAGGCCGAAGTCGTCGCCGTCGATGAGCGCGAACAAGGCCTGCGTGCCGTGCTCAATTTCGGCCACACCTTCGGCCACGGCATTGAAGCGGCCATGGGCTACGGCGTCTGGCTGCACGGCGAGGCGGTGGCGGCGGGCATGGCGCTGGCCGCCGACCTGTCGCAGCGCATGGGCCTGATCGACAGCGCCGCTGTCGAACGGGTGCGCGCGCTGATCGCCGCCGCCGGACTGCCGGTGGCGCCGCCGCGCATCGAGCCGGCGCGGTTTATCGACCTGATGACGCACGACAAAAAATCCTCCGGCGGCAAGGTGCGCTACATCCTGCTCGATGCCATCGGCCGCGCCGGTGTGCGTGGCGATGTGCCCGATTCGCTGGTGCTGCAGACGCTTGCGGCATCGCCCTTGGCCTGAGGACTGGCGCGGCGCTTGCCCCTGCCGCCGGGTTTTTCTTCCAGACCCATGCCGCAATGCGGAAAAATGGCCTAAGCACTTGAGCCTACGGGGATTGCACGGTATATTCGACGGTTCCCCCCTGAGTTAACGTGGCGGACCGCATTCGGTCCGCTGCATCAGTACGAGAGGTGTTTCGTGAACCATCCGGCGACCCCCCCACGCCAGGGTCTTTATGACCCCGCGAACGAGCATGATGCCTGCGGCGTAGGCTTTGTAGCCCATATCAAGGGCAAGAAAAGCCATTCCATCGTTGAACAAGGCCTGCTGATCCTGAAAAACCTCACGCACCGCGGTGCGGTGGGTGCGGATCCGCTGGCCGGCGACGGTGCCGGCATCCTGATCCAGGTGCCCGATGCGCTGTTTCGCGAAGAAATGGCCAAGCAGGGCATCACGTTGCCACCGCTTGGGGAATACGGCGTGGGTATGGTGTTCCTGCCGCAAGAGCCGGCCTCGCGCCTGGCCTGCGAGCACGAAATAGAACGCGCCATCAAAGACGAAGACCAGGTGCTGCTCGGCTGGCGCGATGTGCCGCGCGACAACGACGGACTCGGTGTTTCGGTCAAGCAAATCGAGCCCGTGGTGCGCCAGGTGTTCATTGGCCGCGGCGCCAACGTCACCGTAACCGACGCGCTCGAGCGCAAGCTCTACATCATTCGCAAGGCTTCGGGCCATGCCATCCAGGCGCTGCACCTCGCGCACGGCAAGGAGTTTTACGTGCCCTCGATGTCGGCGCGCACCATCGTCTACAAAGGCATGCTGCTGGCCGACCAGGTTGGTTCCTATTTCAAGGACCTGCAGGACCCGCGCGTGGTTTCCGCGCTCGCACTCGTGCACCAGCGCTTCTCCACCAACACCTTCCCCACCTGGGACCTCGCGCACCCATTCCGCCTGATTGCACACAACGGCGAAATCAACACCCTGCGCGGCAACGTCAACTGGATACGCGCGCGCCAGGGCGCCATTTCCAGCCCCATCCTGGGCAAGGACCTCGACAAATTGTGGCCGCTCATCTACGACGGCCAGTCCGACTCAGCCTCGTTCGACAACGCGCTCGAGCTGCTGACCATGAGCGGCTACTCCATCGCGCACGCGGTGATGATGATGATCCCCGAAGCCTGGGAAGGCCACACCCTCATGGACGGCAGCCGCCGCGCGTTCTACGAATACCACGCCGCCATGATGGAACCCTGGGACGGCCCGGCGGCCATCGCCTTCACCGACGGCCGCCAGATCGGCGCCACGCTCGACCGCAACGGCCTGCGTCCGGCGCGCTACATCGTCACCGACGATGACCTCGTCATCATGGCCTCCGAGTCGGGCACGCTGCCCATTGCTGAGGAAAAAATCGTCCGTAAATGGCGGCTGCAGCCGGGCAAGATGTTCCTTGTCGACCTTGAAAAAGGCCGCATCATCGATGACAAGGAATTGAAGGACACGCTCGCCGGCAACAAGCCCTATGCCGAATGGATAGAGCGCATCCGCATCAAGCTCGACGATGTCGAAACCGACAAGCAGCAGCCGGAGCGCTCCGCCGTATCCCTGCTCGACCGCCAGCAGGCCTTCGCCTGGACGCAGGAAGACCTCAAGTTCATCCTCACGCCCATGAGCGCCAACGGCGAGGAGCCCACCGGCTCCATGGGCAACGACTCGCCCCTCGCGGTGCTCTCGAGCAAGAACAAGACGCTGTACCACTACTTCAAGCAGCTTTTCGCGCAGGTCACCAACCCGCCGATCGATCCGATCCGCGAAGAGCTGGTCACCTCGCTTGTCTCCTTCATCGGCCCCAAGCCCAACCTGCTGGGCATAGACGAGATGAACCCGCCGCTCAGGCTAGAAGTGAACCAGCCGGTGCTGGATTTTTTCGAGATGGAAAAAGTCCGCCACATCGACCGCTACACCGGTGGCAAGTTCAAGTCATTTGAGCTGGATATCACCTATCCGGCGGCCTGGGGCTGCGAAGCCATCGAGGCGCGCCTCGCCTCGCTGTGCGCCTCGGCCGAAGACGCGGTGCGCTCCGGTTTTAGCATCATCATCATCTCCGACCGCAAGGTGAACCGCGAACAGGTGGCGATCCCGGCGCTGCTCGCCCTCTCGGCCGTCCACCAGCACCTCGTAGGCAAGGGCCTGCGCACGTCTTCCGGCCTGGTGGTCGAAACCGGTTCGGCGCGTGAAGTGCATCACTTTGCCTTGCTCGGTGGCTACGGCGCCGAAGCCGTGCACCCCTATCTCGCCCTCGAAACACTCTTGTCCTTCAATCCCCAAGAGGGCAGGAAGGCGATCAAGAATTTCGTCAAGGCCATCGGCAAGGGCCTGCGCAAGGTCATGTCCAAGATGGGCATCTCGACCTACATGTCCTATACCGGGGCGCAGATCTTCGAAGCCGTCGGCCTGTCGAGCGCGCTCGTTGACAAATATTTCACCGGCACCACCTCCAACGTCCAGGGCATAGGCGTGTTCCAGGTGGCCGAAGAGGCCTTGCGCGTGCACAAGCTGGCGTTCGGCAATGATCCGGTGCTCGCCGGCGTGCTCGACGCGGGTGGCGAATACGCCTTCCGCGTGCGCGGCGAAGAGCACATGTGGACCCCGGATGCCATCGCCAAGCTGCAGCACGCCACGCGGCAGAACAACTTCGCCACGTACAAAGAGTACGCGCAAATCATCAACGACCAGACGCGCCGCCACATGACCTTCCGCGGCCTGTTCGAGTTCCGCCTCGACAAAGTCACGCCGGTACCGCTCGAAGAAGTCGAATCCGCGACGGAGATCGTCAAGCGCTTTGTCACCGGCGCGATGTCGCTAGGCTCGATCTCGACCGAAGCGCACACGACCCTGGCCATCGCCATGAATCGCATCGGCGGCAAGTCCAACACCGGCGAGGGTGGTGAAGACCGCAATCGCTACGCCATCATCAAGAAGGGCGAAACGCTCGCCTCGCGCCTGGGCAAGGCCAACGTCGAGCGTGACCTCGAGTTAAAAGAAGGCGATTCGCTCAAGTCCAAGATCAAGCAGGTCGCCTCGGGTCGTTTTGGCGTCACCGCCGAATACCTCGCCTCGGCCGAACAGATCCAGATCAAGATGGCGCAGGGCGCCAAACCAGGCGAGGGCGGCCAGCTGCCGGGGAAAAAAGTTTCCCAATACATCGGCAGCCTGCGCTACTCCACGCCCGGCGTTGAACTCATCAGCCCGCCGCCGCACCACGACATCTACTCGATCGAAGACCTGGCGCAACTCATCCATGATTTGAAAAACGCCAATCATCGCGCCTCGATCAGCGTCAAGCTGGTATCCGAAGACGGGGTGGGCACGGTCGCCGCGGGTGTCACCAAGGCCAAGGCCGATCACCTGACCATTTCCGGCCATGACGGCGGCACGGGTGCCTCGCCCTGGAGCTCGATCAAGCACGCCGGCACGCCGTGGGAACTGGGCCTTGCCGAAACGCAGCAGACACTGGTTTTGAACCGCCTGCGCGGCCGCATCATCGTGCAGGTCGACGGCCAGATGAAAACCGGCCGCGACGTGGTCATCGGCGCGTTGCTTGGCGCCGACGAAGTGGGCTTTGCCACCGCACCGCTCGTCGCCGAGGGCTGCATCATGATGCGCAAGTGCCACCTCAACACCTGTCCCGTGGGTGTCGCCACGCAAGACCCCGCGCTGCGCAAAAAATTCCAGGGCAAGCCCGAGCACGTCATCAACTTCTTCTTCTTTGTCGCCGAAGAGGCGCGCCAGATCATGGCGCAGCTGGGCGTGCGCACCTATAGCGAGCTCATCGGCCGTGCCGACCTGCTCGACATGAGAAAGGGCGTGGCGCACTGGAAGGCGCAGGGCCTCGATTTCTCCAAGGTCTTTCACCAGCCCAACATGGAAGCTTCGGTCGCGCGCCGCAACGTCGAGGGTCAGGACCACGGCCTCGACAAGGCGCTCGATCACCGCCTGATCGAACTGGCGCGTCCGGCCATCGACAAGGGCGAGCGCGTCACCATCGACATGCCGATCCGCAACATCAATCGCACCGCCGGCACCATGCTCTCGGGCGAGATTGCGCGCATCCACGGCCATGAAGGCCTTGCCGATGACAGCATCCACATCCGCTTCGCCGGGTCTGCCGGGCAGAGCTTCGGCGCCTTTCTTGCCAAAGGCGTGACGCTGGACATCATCGGTGAGACCAACGACTACGCCGGCAAGGGTCTGTCGGGCGGACGCATCTGCGTGCAACCCTCGCCCAAGTTCCGCGGCGACCCGGTGGAGAATATCATCACCGGCAACACGGCGCTGTACGGCGCTATTGCCGGCGAGGCGTATTTCCGCGGTGTCGCCGGCGAGCGTTTTGCCGTGCGCAACTCGGGCGCGCATGCGGTGGTCGAGGGGGTCGGCGACCATGGCTGCGAATACATGACAGGCGGTACCGTCGTCGTGCTGGGCAAGACCGGTCGCAACTTCGCCGCCGGTATGTCCGGCGGCATCGCCTTCGTCTACGATGAAGCGGGCGAGTTCAAAGAGCGCTGCAACCCGGCCATGGTTGAACTCACACCGGTGCTCACCGAAGTGGAGCAACAGGCCAAAGTTTCGCGTGATGTCTGGCATCTGGGCGACTCCGACGAGGCCACGCTCAAGCGCCTCATCGACAACCACGCGCGCAACACCGGCAGCCGTCGCGCGCGCGAGATCCTCGATAACTGGGCGCAGTCGCGCACGCACTTCGTCAAGGTGTTCCCGCACGAGTACAAGCGCGCCCTGGGTGAGCTTGCAGCAGCCGGCCGCAAGGCCGTGGCCTGAAGGTGAAAGGCGTTCACGGCGGGCTCGCCCCGCCGGTGACGCCCGATGGCAACCAGCAACAGCAGCAACAGCAGCAACAGCAGCAACGATAGCAACAACAGCAACAACAGCAACAACAGCAACGACAGCAACGACAGACACGAGAGAGACGAACGAACATGGGCAAAGTAACCGGATTCCTCGAATACCAGCGGCTGCAGGAAGCAGCCGAAGAACCCGTCGCGCGCAAAAAGCACCACCACGAATTCATCGTCCATTTGAGCGACGAAGAAGCCAAGGTGCAGGGCGCGCGCTGCATGGACTGCGGCATTCCCTTTTGCACCACCGGATGCCCGGTCAACAACATCATCCCCGACTTCAACGACCTCGTGTTCAAGCAGGACTGGAAGGCCGCGATCGACACGCTGCACTCGACCAATAATTTCCCCGAGTTCACCGGCCGCATCTGCCCGGCGCCCTGCGAGGCCGCCTGCACGCTTAACATCAACAACGACGCCGTGGGCATCAAGTCGATCGAGCACGCCATCATCGACAAGGCCTGGCAAAACGGCTGGGTCGTGCCGCAGCCGTCCACCGTCAAGACCGGCAAGAAAATCGCCGTCGTCGGCTCCGGCCCGGCCGGTCTCGCTGCCGCGCAGCAGTTGGCGCGCGTCGGTCACGACGTTGTCGTGTTCGAAAAGAGCGACCGCATTGGCGGCTTGCTGCGCTACGGCATCCCCGATTTCAAAATGGAAAAATCCCATATCGACCGCCGTGTCGAGCAGATGCAGGCCGAGGGGGTGGAGTTCCGCACCGGCATTTTCGTCGGCAAGGATGCGCTGCCCCCGACCATAGGCAATGACAGCAAGACCACGGTGTCGCCCGACACGCTGCTCGCTGAATTCAACGCCGTGGTCATCGCTGGCGGTGCCGAGCTGCCGCGCGACCTGCCGGTGCCCGGGCGCGAGCTCGAAGGCGTGTACTTCGCCATGCAATTTCTGCCGCAGCAAAACAAGGTCAACGCCGGCGACAAGGTGAAGGCGCAGACCATGGCCACCGGCAAGCACGTCGTTGTCATCGGCGGCGGCGACACCGGCTCGGACTGCGTCGGCACCAGCAACCGTCACGGCGCTGCGAGCGTGACGCAATTCGAATTGTTGCCGCAACCACCCGAGACCGAGAACAAGCCCCTCGTCTGGCCCTACTGGCCGACCAAGCTGCGCACCTCGTCCTCGCACGAAGAAGGCTGCGAGCGCGATTGGGCCGTCGCCACCAAGCGCTTCGAAGGCAAGGACGGCAAAGTCACCAAGCTCATCGCTGCGCGCGTCGAGTGGAAGGATGGCAAGATGCAGGAAGTTCCCGGCTCCGAACACGAAATGAAAGCCGACCTGGTGCTGCTCGCCATGGGCTTTGTCAGCCCGGTGCAGTCCGTGCTCGACGCCTTTGGTGTGGAGAAAGACGCGCGCAGCAACGCCAAGGCCAGCACCGACGGCGAGGGCTGTTACGCCACCTCAGTGCCCAAGGTGTTCGCCGCCGGCGACATGCGGCGCGGCCAGTCGCTGGTCGTGTGGGCGATCCGCGAAGGACGCCAGTGCGCACGGGCAGTGGATGAGTTCCTGATGGGGGCGTCAGACCTTCCCAGGTAGTCGATCACCTGACAACACGCCCGCAGGGCTTGTTGCGGTGGAGGCTAACGTGAGCAAAGCGAACGTTAAGCGCGCAGCGCGGCCGGAGCCAAAACCCGCGCCAGTAGGGCGTTTCTAGCCTATTGCCGGCGACCTCATTGCGAGGAGGCGCCGCCGATACCCCGAAGGTAAGCCTTGGAGGGGACGAAGTAATCTCCTTGCATGCTTGGCTTTTCGCTGCGCCGGTATTTCCTTTCTCTTGATTTTGTCGTTTCACCCCCTGCCGGGGGCGACTCACTTTCTTTGCTTGTGCAAAGAAAGTAAGCAAAGAAAGCACACCCCCGACGCCGCCCCTTCGGGGTACCCTCCGGTGCTCGTCAAAGCGGGCCGGCCCTTAAACTCGCCGCTGCGCGGCTCAAACATAAGGGCCGGACACCCCCCCGCTTCGCCTGCGCTCCTCGGCGGCGTCGCAGGGGCCCCGAGGTCAAAAGCGAAGAACATCGTATGCGATGGTTTGGTTTTTGACTTTAGCTCCCGTAGGGGACGCCGAGAAGCGCAGCGCCGATGGGAGCAGTCCGGGACCTATGTCTGAGGCCCGCAGGGCCGAGTTTAGGTCCCGGCCCATTGGTGCGAGCATCGCAGGGTAGCCCCCGCGTAATGTCGTGAGCTATCGCGCTTACGCAACTCGGGGGCCGTCCCCTCCGGGTCGCCTTCTTTGGGTTACCTTTCTTGGCGAAGCAAGAAAGGTAACTCGCTCCCCGCAGGGGAGTGAAACCACCCAATTCAATAAGAACGACTAAGCTGGCGTAGCGAAAAAATCAGCAGGCGGTTCGCCTTCGATCGGAACGGCCATAGACTGAAAACCCGCGCTAGTCGTGCCTTTCCAGCGAATGACCCTTAGCTATTAGGCCCGGCCGCGCCCCTTGCGTGGCAACATCTCCGTCGCCGGTGCCCCCACATGCCGGTGCACGCTGAGGGGCACGTTCCAGGCGCGCTTTTGCACCTCATCCAGATAAGGTCTGGCTTTTTCGTAGCCCTCGCGCAGGCGCGAGAATTCGGTCCGCACCGCCGGCATCAGGCCGGCAATTTCCTCGTGCAGCGCAGCCTCGTCCACGCTCAGCAGTTTGCGCCCCTCGATCACCAGGCGGCCATTGACAATGACCGAGTCGATGGCGCGGCCGCTGTCGGCGAACACCACTTGCCGCACGGCGCTGTTGAAGGGTACATAGGCCGTGTCGAAGAGGTCGAGCAGCACGATATCGGCCTTGAAGCCCGGCTTGATTGCGCCGAGTGATTTTTCCAGACCGGCTGCGCGCGCACCGCCGATGGTGGCGGCGCGCAGGGCGTCGACCGCAGTCACGCCGGTGCTAAAAGGTGAGCTGGAGGCGGTCAGCAGGCAAAACAGTTTCATCACCTGCATCAGGCTTTGCACGTCGCTGCAACTGCAGTTATCGCAACCGAGGGCGAGGTTGACGCCATTGGCGCGGTAATCCATCACTGGCGCGATGCCGCTCTTGAGCTTGAGGTTGCTCAGCATGTTGAGCACGACGTTGGTGCCGGTCTTGCCGATGAGTTCGATCTCGTCGTGCTCGGGCCAGACACCGTGCGCGATGGTGGTGTTGGGGCCCAGCAGGCCGGTCGCCTCGAGCATGCGAATCGCCGAGCCGCCGTAGTCGGCGAGGGCTTGTTGCGCAAAAACCCGCTGCATCCGCGTCTCGTAGACGTGCGTATAGACCGGCAGATTCAATTTTTTCGACAAGTCCGCAACCGCCTCGAGCATGCCGGGCGAGCAACGCTGCGGCGCGGACGGACTGAGCGCCCAGCGCAGCATGCCGGCGCGGTCGCCAACGCGCTTGATCTGGCTGGCGACAAAATCCATCTGCGGGCCGGGCGCCTCGGCGTTGTTACCGATCGCGTCGTGCATTGCCGCCGGCGCAATCTCCCTGATCCACGGGATCGTATCCATCTGCGACTTGTCGCGCAACGTGACCGAAAAAATGACGCGTATGCCGGCGTCGGCATAGGCATCGAGAATGGTGTCGAGCACCTCCTCATTGGCCGGCGCAAAATTGCTGAAGTCCTGCACCGTGGTGATGCCGTTGCGCAGGCAGTCGATGGCGCCAAGCAGGGTGCGGGCGCGCACCTCCTGCAGGCTGCGGCGCGAGCCAAGCGGGCTCGCCATCATGCTCCAGGAGTCCAGCGCCAAGTCTTCCATCAAGCCCTTGGCGAGCACATCGTTGGAGTGAAAGTGCGAGTTGATCAGCCCCGGGATGGCGAGCTTGCCCTGCGCCGCGATGACCGCGGCGCCGGCGGCGGCCTCGGCCGAGATATGCGGCCCGACGGCACTGATGCGGTCACCTTCGATCAAAATGTCCAGGAGTGGCGGCATATGTACATCGCCATCCAGGTCCAGCACGCGTGCACCGCGAATGAGAAGTTTTGTCATGCGATTATTTTAATCGATGCACGGCCCGCGCTGGCCGCAATTTTCGCCCTTGACCGGGTGTGTTCCCGCTTTGCCTGCCGGGAGAAAGCCGCATGACATCGCAGTTTTTCCACCTTGCGGCGGGCTATTTCTTCTCCACCAGCTCCGACTTGTACTCTCTGACAAAATCGTAGCGCTCGGCGATTTGTGCCCGCAACTCGGCGGCGGTGATGACCTTGGCGAAGACGCCGAATTTTTTTTGTTTCTCGACGTGCTCCGGATTCTCTATCGCCCGGGTCGCTGCTTGCGTCAGACGGGCGATGCGGTCGGCCGGTACACCCGGTCCGGTCTGCAGGTAAATCACCTCGTTGATGTTCGGTATCTTGTGGCCCAACTCATCGGCCGTGGGCACCGCCGGCATCGCCGGATCGCGCCCATCGCGAAACACCGTCAGGAAGCTCACCTTGTCGGCGTTGCGCGCCGTGCTTGAACCGCCTATCGCCGCGTCCACATGCCCGCCCGACAGCGCCACATAGGCGGGCGCACCGCCGGAGAAGGGGATGGGCTCGATGTTCAGGTTGAGCTTGGAGCGCAGCAACATGATCTGCAAATGGCTGGGCCCGCCCTGTCCGAGCGTGGCCACCGTGACGCGCTGCGAGCGCGCTGTCTTGATGAAGTCGTCAAAGCTGCGGATTTTCGAATCGGCGCGCACGTACAGGTTGAAGGCGTTGACGAACCAGCCCACCAGCGGCTGCAACTCCTTGGTCTTGTATTCCGCGTCATAGACGATCTCACCCAGCACCTCTTCGGGCATCGCCTCGGTCATGATGGCGTAACCGTCCGGCTTGCTCTTGTACAGCTGCGTGCGGGCGATGCGGCCCGAAGCGCCGCGCACATAATCGAACACGGTGTTGATGCCCTGGTCGGCCAAAAAGGGCTGCAGCATGCGCGAAGACGTGTCTATCAGTCCGCCCGGTGACTGGTAAATGATCCATTTGATCTGTTGCGCCGGATAGGCCTGCGCCTGCGCCATCTGCGGCAGCAGACCCAGCCCGCCTGAAGCTGCTGTTGCCGCCGTTGCGAGGGCGCCCTTGCCGGCCGTTTTCAGGAATGCGCGACGGGAGAAATCAGATGTCATAGACGGGGCTCCACGCGAATAAAGGACGCATCCTACACAAACCAGGCGAAACAGGGTAGCAGGCACAAGGCTGGTGCGCGGCCTGTCTGCGGGCGGTGCGCCGACCCTCGCCATGGCCGGCGCTTTATTTAATTAAGGGAGCGCTGATCGAGTCCTGAACAGCAGACCGCCTCAACAAAATTCACGCTGAGGTGGCGGATATACGAGCGAGCTTGCCCCCGTGCTCAATCAAAAATTAAAATAATTTATATCGTTAAATGCCCGCCAGAAGCGGCTTTGCGGTATATTGGCGTGACAGTTTTGTCACTGCCGCTGTTGAAAAGGCCGACCGTCATGACATCCAAATCCGCAAGCCTTGTGCTGCGTACCGCGTTGCGCGACAAAATAAACGAGCGCCTGGAGCACCTCGCGCTCAAGCGTGAAGACGCCGCCCTCCTGCTCGGGCTTGCACCGGCACAGGTGAGCCGCCTGCGCGCCGGCCAGGACGTCTTCACGCTCGATCGCCTGGTTGATGTGGCGGCGGCCCTGGGCATTACCGTGCGCATGCAGGCCACGCGGCCTTACAAAACCCAATAACCCAATAGCGCCACTAAATTTCTCTCCAAGCACTTTCATCGAGCACAGCCGCCAAGACAGCGCGTCACTCCAGGACCCACCATGACCCACGTTCACGACCAGCATTGCGGCCACGGCCACGGCGACAATCCCATCGATATCCACGCGCATTTTTTTCCGCAACAATTTTTGCAGGCCATCGCCAAGGTCGGCCCCGACTGCGGCGCCGAGATCAAGGAAATTCCCGGCAAGGGCATCTCGCTCAAGGTGGCCGACATCCAGCTGCCGCCGCTGACGCCGCAGTTCGTGCACATGGACGCGCGCCTTGAGGCGATGGCCGCGGCCGGCGTGTCGGTGCACGCGCTGTCGCTGTCGCTGCCCATGGTCGACTGGGCTAAGCGCCCCTTCGCCCACCAGCTGTCCGAAATCTACAACGATGCCGCCACCGAGGCCTGCATCGCCAACCCGGACAAGCTTCTTAACTTTATCTCGCTGCCCATGAACGAGCCTGATCTTGCCATCCGCGAACTCACGCGCATGGCCGGGCTGCCCTCCACGCGCGGCGTTTACCTTTCAACGCAAATCAGCGGCCATGATTTGTCCGATGAAAAATTCTTCACCATCTACGAGGCCATCGAGGCCGCCGGCCTGCCGATCTTCCTGCATCCGTGCGAAGTCATAGGCAATGAGCGGCTGAAAAAATTCTATTTACAGAACCTGCTGGGCAACCCCTTCGAGACGGCCATCGCCGCCGGTCATCTTATTTTTGGCGGCGTGCTCGACCGTTTTCCGAAAATAACCTGGGTGCTGCCGCATGCCGGCGGCGCCTTCCCCTACCTTATCGGGCGCCTGCAGCGCGGCTACGACAAGCGCCGCGAGCCCTACGGCTGCAAACTCGGGCCGACCGAATACCTGCGCCATTTTTACTATGACACCATCAGCTACGCCGACAAGTCGCTGCAATACCTCAAAGACCTCGTCGGTGCCGAACGCATCATGATGGGCAGCGACTACTGCTTTCCCATTGCCTACGAACGCCCGGTCGAAATCGTCACCGCCCACGCCGGCTTCAACGCCGAGGAGCAGGCGCTGGTGCTAGAGGGCAACGCGCGGAGGTTGCTGCGGCTCTGAGCACGGGGAAACCCTGTAGTTGTTGATTGGCAGGTCCCCTCCCCCCCGGTCCTGTCATTGCGAGCGCAGCGAAGCAATCCCGTCGCTGTTGCGGCGCACCCGGTATTGCCACAAGATTGCTTCGGCGCTCCGCGCCTCGCAATGACAGCGCTCCGTTTTTAGTCCGGCCCTTTAATCCACGCCAAGATTCCCCGCCTTGATCACGGCGCGCCAGCGCTCCATGTCTTCTTTCATGTGCGCGGCCATCTCATCGGGGGTGTTGCCCACCGGTTCGGCATTGAATTCGGCCAGACGCCTGACCATCTCGGGCTGGCGCAGGATTTGCGCGATATTCTCCGACAGCTTTTGCGTGATCTCGCGCGGTGTTTTGGGCGGCGCCACCACGCCGAACCAGGTCACCGCCACCACGCCGGGCACGATCTCGTCCATCGCCGGCACGCCGGGAAAGGCCGGCAGGCGGTTCTTGCTCGTCACCGCCAGCACTTTCAACCTGCCGCTGCGGATGTTCTGCGCCGCCGCGCCGGGGTTGCCGAACATCATATCCACGCGGCCCGCCAGGAGGTCGGTGAGCGCCGGCGCATCGCCCTTGTAGGGCACGTGCGTCATGTTCACGCCGGTTTTCATCTTGAACAACTCGGCCGTGAGGTGGGCCGTGGAGCCGTTGCCCTGTGAGGCGTAAGTGAGCTTGCCCGGATTGGCCTTGGCATAGGCGATCAACTCCGGCACGCCGGTCACCGGCAGCGACGGATGCACCATCAGCACGTTGGGCACCGTCGCCAGCACCGACACGGGCATGAACTTCGTTGAGTCATAGCCCAGCCTGGGGTAGAGGCTGATGTTGATGGTGAGCGAGGGCGGCGGCGCGGCGAGCAGTGTGTAGCCGTCGGGCTCGGCGTTATACACAAACTCCGCGCCGATATTGCCGGCCGCACCGACGCGGTTTTCAATCACCGCCGGCTGGCCCAGCCGCACACCCAACTGCTCGGCAATCAGCCGCGGCATCAAGTCGGCGCTGCCCCCGGGCGGGTTGGGCACAATAATGCGAATGGGCTTTTGCGGCCAGGTCTGCGCCAGCAGCGGTGATGTGCTTATCAGGCACGCCAGTGCGACAAAAGCGATGCCGCCTGACGGTAGTTTGAAATTCGTCATGCTTTTCCCCTCCCTGTCCCTACCCCGCAAAGGGGGGAATCTGCTTGTTTGCTACGGCGCATTTCCACGCACAACGTACTACATCCGACACCTCATACCTCACATCCAACACCCAACATCCCGCCCCGCGACGGTATCGCCCCCTCCCCCTTGACGGGGGAGGGTTGGGGAGAGGGTGAATGGCCGCTCTGCCGGCGCGGAGCATGCTCCGCGAAACCGGTCCTCGCCCCCCGCAAGGGGAGAGGGGACCTGCTACAGCGGAATCACCAGCAGCGTCTCAATCGCGCGCGAGTCGTAAATGATTTCGCGTTGCGCAAAGCGCGGGCCGGCGCTGCCCATCACCACACGGTCGCGGCACTGGCCGGTCGAGAACACCGTCATCGTCCCGTCATGGTCCATGGTGCGCACCACCAGGTAGTTGGAACGCACCTCGAGCACGCCGTCTTTTTCGCCGATGATCTGCACGCCGCTGATAATGTGCCGGTAATGGTGCGGCTCGTAAATATTGGCGATGCGCATCGACTTGATGCGATCGCGCAGCTGCGCCGGCGACTGGCAATCGATCACCGCCAGCGGCAGCCCGCGGTCGGCGTTAAAGCGCGAGGCCACCCGGTAGCGGCCGTCCGCGGTCAGCAGCGCGGCGATGTCCTCGACGCGGTTTTCGTCGATGGCGCGCGCCCATTCGTAAATCAGGTTCTCGACGGCGCGATGATGCGTATCGAGCAGGGGGTTGGTGTTCATGCGGTGATTGTCGGGGGAGGTCATGGCGCTCACAGTCCCATGTCCTGGCGATACACGTTCCAGAAATTGCGCAGTGCGCGCTCCGACAGCTTGCTGTCGCCACCGCTCTCCAGGCCCTTGCCGCCCATCTCGATGAACGAGGTCTCGTCCTCGCCGTCGCCAATGGCGCGATCGATCATTTCGCACACCGCCGCGTCCTCCACCGACACAATGCCGGCCGAGCCGGCGAGGTTGGCTTGCGCCAGGCGCAGCGCGGTCATCTCATCGCTGTCATCGGCATAACCAAAATAAGTCCACACCAGGTCGGCCTCGTGCGGCCCCCTCGGAATGAGCTGGCGCGTGGCCAGGCTGTTGGAGATTTGGTGCATGACAAAGCCCGGGTAGAGGGTCAGGATCTGGATGCTCACCCCGTCGCCGAACTCGTCCACGCGCTTGAGCAGGCCCGTGTCCTCGAGCTTGAACTGGTCGTTATGTGAGCGCAGCGACGAGGCGGTTTCTTTATAGTCGGCGGTGTTTTTTTCAGTGCCGGCCTTGGTGTAAAAATAAACATGCCGCCCGGCCTCATCGAGAATCATGCGCGACTCCTGCGACTGCCTTGACAGCCCAAAGGTGCCGTAAAAGGTGTGCAGGATGTTGGCGTGATAGGCGTCGCGCGGGTTCTCGTGATACGACTTCCAGTTGGCCTTGATGCGCTGCGTGTCATAGCCCAGCACCTTGAGTGGCTTGCACAGTACGCGGCGCATGCCATCGCCCACCGCGCCGACCCAGTCTTCAAACGGCGCCACCTCGGTCGAGAAGGTGCCGAACACCATGCCGCCAAACGAGGCCACGCGCAGCGTGCGCAGGCCGTGGTCGGCCAGGTCAAAGTCTTCGGGCAGGCCGCCCTCGCCCCGAATGCCCTTGCGAAACGCCGCCGCCGTCAGGCCGCCCTTCAGGTCATAGACCCAGGCGTGATAAACGCAATAGAGCTCCTTCACCTTGCCAAAGGCCTCGCGCGCCACCAGGTTGCCGCGGTGCGCGCATTGGTTGCGCATGGCGTGCAGGCTGCCATCTTGGGCGCGCGTCAGCAGCACCGGCATGTCGCCGACATAGGTGTTCTTGAAACAGCCCGGCTCGGGCACCTCGGCTTCCATGCCAAGGTAATGCCAGGCCTTGCCCCGAAAAATGGCCGCCTGTTCGCGCGCATAAATGGCCGGGTCGTTGAGCACCCAGTAGGGCACGCGCGTAAAACCCTCTGCGGGCCAGGCGCGCGAAGGCGATTTGCTTTGGGCAGCGACGATAGTCTCCTTATTGCGTTGTTGTTTTTTGGCGCACCGCCGCCAAGCTCAGGCGCCTATCCGGATTAGCGTTCGCGGTGTGAGCGAAGCGAGCGCCAAGAGGAGTCCGGGAACCAGCGGCCTGAGGGATTGGATGCGATTGTTTCTGGCCACGAGTACGACGACGGCGACCGGGAGATTTTTGATGTTTTGCTGGTATTGAAGGTTCTGATCCGCAGTCAAAAACACCTCAAAGTGGTCCATCGCGCGGCGCAGCAGTTCGCCGTTCTTCAGCGCAGTCCAGCCCATCTCCTGAACACTGTGTACTGCGTGTTCGGGAAGCTCGTCGCGCAGCTCAAATGGCAGGGACTCGTCAAGCAGGATGCGCATCGGGCAACAGCGCCTCCCGGGCCAGTTCTAGCGCGGCGACCGCCTGCTCTTTTGATACCGATGGAAAAGAGTGCAGGAACTGATCAAGCGAGTCCCCGGCTTCCAGGTAATCGAACAGGTTCTTCACGGGAACCCGGGTGCCGTAAAAAACCGGCACGCCGCCCTGAATCTCGGTATCGCAGTGAATAATCGGTTGCGCCATGGGAAGCTCCTCCTGCCGTATTACCGAATAATACTCCAGGCTACACGCTTGGTATCGCCCCTAATTGCCCGTTCGCGCTGCCGGCGCCGGCATCGTCCACAAATAAATCACCCGCTCGCGGTCGGTGGCCTTGATGTCCACGCGTTGCTCTGGCGGCCAGTCGCCCATGGTGTGCATGTGCGAGACCACGCGCGCACCGGGCGCGAGGTCGCGCCACAGCAAGGGGCGCAGCTTGAGGTTGATCTCAGGCCATAAAAACAGCATCACCACCGTGGCATCGCGAAAATCGGTTTTGAACAAATCCTGCGTCAAAAATTGGATGCGATCGGCGACACCGGCTTTTTGGGCGTTGTTGCGCGCAAGGGCTATCAGTTGCGGGTCAATCTCCACGCACACGCCGCGCGCACCGCGCTCCTTCACCGCCGCGATCACAATGCGCCCGTCGCCGCAGCCAAGGTCATAGACCACGTCGGTGGCGCCCACCGTGGCGAGCTTGAGCATCGCCACCACCACCTCGTCGTTGGTCGGCTGGTAGGGCACATCGGGCGCGCGCTCGGGCTTGGCGAGGGGCTGCGCTTGCGCAAGAGCGGCGCAACAAATTAAAACAACTGCGAATGCCCCGCGCATTCGGCAGACGAGGGATGAGCCTGAGCGCGAATACGTCATCAGGCGCGCGATTTTCGCGAACGGCTTGGTATAGGCTGTGCTGGCTTTTTTGCAGCCATTGCTTCGGCCAATACGGCCTCTGCCGAATCAAACTCGCGTTCTCGCGCGGAAGAATAAAGCTCCGTTCGCAGCGGCCCGCCAAGGTGTTTTTTTTGTAAACTGCCCTGCGTTGTTTTTCGCGTTCGCGCGAGCGCAGACACGCCCTCCGTGAGTTCGGCATACAGATTGCGCTTAGCGATACGGCGCGGCTTGGTGTTGGTGGTCATGGGTACATCGCGTGTTTCAAGCGTGCATTCAATTTTTTTGAGGCGACTTGGTAACCGTAACCACGTGGGTACCAATTGTCAACTCGTCATCGGGCCGCCTGTGTTTGACCATAGTCACGCGACGCGTTACTATATGTTTATGGCGATCAAGTCTTTCAAGTGCGCCGATACTGAAAAGCTCTTCAATCGCGTACCGGTCGCGCGCTTTTCCAATATTGCGAGTGTGGCGCGGCGTAAGCTGGAGCAACTCGACTGGGCGGGTGTGATCGGTGACCTTCGAGTGCCCCCGGGTAACCGGCTTGAGGCTTTGCGTGGCGATCGGGCCGGCCAGTACAGCATCCGGATCAACGACCAGTTCCGCATTTGCTTTCTGTGGCACGAGGGGGCGGAGGATGTGGAAATTGTGGACTACCACTGAGGCTGACCAAGCCAATCAGTCCGCACAGAACAACGAGGACCATGACGATGACAAAAAAGCTCAAACCTATTCCCCCCGGTGAGGTCCTGCTTGAGGAGTTTCTCAAGCCGATGGGTATCTCCCAGTACCGGCTGGCGAAAGAAATCGGCGTGCCCGCACAGCGAATCGGTGAAATCGTCGCCGCGCGCCGCAGCATCACCGCCGACACCGACCTGAGGCTGTGCCGGTTTTTCGGGCTTTCGGAAGGTTACTGGCTGCGGGGCCAGGCGCGTTACGACACCGAACGCACGAAAGACACGCTTGCAAAAACGCTTGCGAAGATCAAACCGTGGCAACCGGAGCCAGCCGCCGCCTGAGAGTCTCCTCCCACCGTTCGCGACTTGCTTGTGACGTTTTGTTCCCTCTTCCTTGACGGGAGAGGGTGAATCTTCCAATGGCGGTGCTGTTGATCTAGCCCCCTCTCCCCCTTGCAGGGCGGTATCGGCAGATAGGCCGATACCGCTGGTCGGGCGCGGAGCGATGCTCCGCCAAACCCCCGCCTAGCCCCCTCGCGAGGGGGGAGGGGAGAACATCACTCCCCCTTAATCCCCCGCTCCCGTATCACCTTGCCCCACTGCGCCGAATCCTTCTTTAAAAACGCCGCTGTCTCCGCCGGCGTCATCGCGGCGGGCTCGCCGCCAAGGCCCACCAGGCGCTCGCGCATGTCGGGTGCGGCCATGGCTTTTACCGACTCGGCATTGAGCCTGTCGACAATCGCCTGCGGCGTGCCCGCCGGGGCGAGCAGGATGTACCAGTTCACCGCCACCAGTTCGGCCATGCCGGCCTCGGCGGCGGTGGGTACGGTGGGCATCGCGCTCGAGCGCTTGGTGTCGAGCACCGCCAGCGCGCGCATGCGGCCGTCCTTCACATACGAGGCCGCGCTCGAGGCGGCGACGATCACCACATCGGTCTCCCCGCCCAGGGCCGCGGTGAGTGCGAGCGTGGCGCTCTTGTAGGGCACGTGCACCATGTCGGTCTTTGACACCGACTTCATCAACTCTGCGGCAAGGTGGTTGCTCGAGCCCACGCCGCCAGAACCGTAAGTGAGCTTGCCCGGGTTGGCGCGCGCGAGCGTCAGCAACTCGGCCAAGCTAGTGGCCTTGACCGACGGATGCACCACCAGCACGTTCGGAATCGCCGTCAAGAGCGCCACCGGCACCAGGTCTTTGAGCGGGTCGTAATTAACCTTGTGCAAAAACGGATTAATCACCAATGGCGGCGCGGCCATCAACAGCGTATAGCCATCGGGCGCGGCCTTGGCCACCGCTTCGTGCGCAATATTGCCCCCCGCTCCCAGGCGCTGCTCCACCACCAACTGCTGCCCCAGCGCAGGCGAAGCCTTGAACGACAACAAGCGCGCCACCGCATCGGTGCCGCCGGCGAAGGGAAGCAACACGCGAATGGGCTTGGTCGGGTAGGCCTGTCCTGAACTTGTTGAAGCGGACTGGGCGAGCGCGGCGCCGGCGGCGAAGGAGAGGGCGGCGAGGGCAAGCGAAACGAGGCGGGGGCGTGAGGTCATTGGCGTGCTTTGAGTGGCGCTGTGGTTGGTGTGTCGAAACGGCTTTGATGGCCGGTACATTCGGCGCCGAATTCTATCAGTACGTTCCCCTCCCCCCTTTGCGGGGGAGGGGGCAGGGGAGAGGGGGAAAGCCAGTCAGCACGGATTACCGTCATTCTGAGGGCGGAGCCGGTGTTTCGCGGAGCATCGCTCCGCGCCCGACTAGCGGTATCGGCCTACCGGCCGATACGCGCCCTGAAAGGGCAAATCGAGCCCGGAATCCATGGGCTTGCCGTTGCCCTCATTGCTTGATGCGCATACACTATGCGCATCACTTTGTTGGGAATTGTGTGATGCAAATCGAAGCCAAAGCCCCCCGCCAGCGCAAAAAAGCCACCAATCTCAGCATAGACAGCGGCCTGATTGATCAGGCGAGGCGGCTCAAGCTGAACCTGTCGCAGGTGCTCGAAGCCGGACTGGTTGATGCCGTTCGTCGGCACGAGCGCGCGCAGTGGCTGGAAAAAAACCGCGCCGCGCTGGACGCCTACAACGAGCACATCGAAAAGCACGGCGTGTTCAGCGACGGCTTGAGATCGTTTTAATTCATGGCGCAGTTCGACGTCTACCGTAACGCAAACCCGGCCTCCAGGGTCCGCGTGCCCTACCTGCTCGATGTTCAGTCCGATCTGCTCGATAGCCTGTCAACGCGGCTTGTTGTGCCGCTGTGCAAGCCCGACGTTCTCAAAGGCAGACTCGCCGAGCGGCTGAATTCTGTTCTGGAAGTCGAGGGCCGCAAACTCGTCTTGCTCACGCCCGAACTGGCTGGCGTATCCAGAAAAGCGCTCGGTGCGTGTGTGGGCAACCTCGCGAAGCACCGTCAGGCAATCATCGCAGCCCTTGATCTGGCCATCACGGGCATCTGAAAGACCTCTCGCAACTTGAGGTCGCAATTTGCGACTTCAAATTAAAACGTCGGCGCTAATACGGGCGCCATGTTTAGGATTGGACGAGGTGGTCACAATGTGTGACCACCTCCGTAATTCATTGGTGGCAAGCTGCTTAAGGCACAGGCCTATCGGCCAATACGCGCCCCTCACTCATCCGCGCTGCGGTGTGCCGTCGCCGCCTCGTCCACTGAGTCCTCCTCTTCGTAGCCGAAGTCCTCTCCACCCCGGCCCGGGGCCTTGCGCGTCGGGCCGGCGTGGTAGAGCGCGCAGGACTTGGGGCCGTAGCAAAAGGTCTCGAAGCGGTAAGTGAGATCCTTTGGCTTCCAGTTATCGGCCATCAGTTCCACCGGCATGCGCGCACCCCAGATGCAGTTGCGGCAACGCGTTTCGAAGGTGCCCGCGTCGAGGCGGCGGTGGCCGCGCGCGCGATACTCGGGCAGCGTGGGCGGAACACCCAGCCAGGGCGGGGCGGTGGCCGGCGCGGCACTCGCGCGCGACAGCAGTTCGAGCGCGCTCACCTTGTAGAACTCCACCGGCTCCAGGCGCGCATCGGCCACCGGCAGCGCGAGGCCGCCCACGCGGTCGCCGGCGCAAAACGCGTGCTTTGCCTGCGCCCCCGGGCCCACGCCCACCGTGAATTCGCGCGCCGCGCCGTCGGCCTCGCCGCGCACATACAGCACATAGCCCATGTAATTGTGGTTGCGCTCGTCATAAGAGCGCAGCAGCCGGATGCGCGGCTGCACGCCCAGCAACTCGCCCACCCAGCGGATCTTGCCTGCCATAGTCATGGTTGAATTTGTACTTCGTCGCGCGTTACGCGGGCGCTATCTTGAGCGCAATCAATTGCGGCAGCAACGCGGGAATGTCACCACGCACAATGCGCCAAAGCGTGTCGTTGTCTATGATGTCGTCGAGGTAAAACCGCCACTCGCGCCGCGCAGCTTCAGACATGCACCGCCTCTTGTTCAATGAAGGGACGCAACTCTGCGCGCAAGGCTTTCTCGGTAACGAGATCGACCGCGCAGCCGAAGAGATCTTCCAGGAAGAACTGCACCCCGAAAAAGCGCTCCGAGGTTGCCGGGCCGTCGAACGCGACCAGGATGTCGATATCGCTCCTCGCCTGCGCCGCATCGCGCGCGGTGGAGCCAAACAAGGCAAGGCGCGTCACTCCGAAGCGCCGTGCAAGCGCGGGCTTGTTGCGCGCGAGAATTTCCAGTGCGGCGGCGCGTTTTATTGCGATACCGCCTGGCGCGAATGCCCGGCGCCTGCATACACCGGCTGGCGTGACCCCTCGACGCTGGCCTTAAAGTAGGGGTTAACCACCGAATCACCGGTCACCAGATCGACCGGGCGCGCGAACAAGGCTTCGAGCCCCTCTTTGAGGCTAAAGTAGGCGTTGGCGTAGTCTGCCGGCGCAAGCGGTTCGAACTCGACCAGAAAATCCAGGTCACTCGTCGCCGCATCAAAATCGCCGCGCACAACCGAGCCGAACGCGTCCAGCCGCAACACATGCGTGCGACGGCACAGGGCACTTAGGGCAGGGTGATGAAGGTCTAGAAGCGCGTTCATGTCAGTCTCCAGTTCCCATTATGCCGCCAACGGGCGTCCTGGCGCAGGGCTTAGGTGTCTGACCCTTTTCGCCCCACCCCGATAGCTGGAAATCCTTGCCTGTCGGGCTTTTTGGCGCCGGCCGCGCTTCGCGCTTGACGTTCGTGCCGGATCAGGCCGCTAGTTTTTGCACGCCCTTGGGCGGGTGCTGCCGCGCCTGCCACAAGTCATATTGCATCTGCATGCCCAGCCAGAGGTCGGCGCTGGTGGACAGCGCCTTGGACAAACGCATCGCCATCTCTGCGCTGATGCCCGCGCGGCCATTGAGTATGGCCGACAACGCCTGGCGTGAAACCCCGAGCTTTTGCGCAGCGCCGGTGACGCTGGTGCCCTCGGGCAGATACGCCTGCAAGACCTCGCCCGGATGGGGCGGATTAAACATGCGCGACATGATGTGCTTCTGATGTTCCGGTTTCTAGTCGCGTGTCACCGGCCATCCATTGAGCATGCCGGCGCCCCGCGGCTCAGGGTTTCAGAGCGACAATTTTTCCGTTCTTCGAAACATAAACGGGCGTGCCGTACATGCGGGCGACTTTGCGTGCCTGCACGCCGGCGCGCCGCAGCCCGCTCGCCACGGTCCGTGAAAAGGCATTCGGTTTGAGCGGAGGTTTCTTTGCATTCATGGCGATTGATCCAGAATCAGTTTATTGGGCGCGGCCCCGCTTCATTCGTCGATTTTACGGCACCGGCACGCCAAGATCCTTGCATATCTTTCTCGCCAGGTGATCGTTGATTTCAGAGTGGCGCGGCACGGCACTGCGCCGGTTCAGCACCATATTGTGCCACCACGAATGGCTGCCGCCTTCGCGCAAAAGTGCGCAACCGTGGGACGAAAGGTGTCGCAGCAAATCGCGACGTTTCATACCGCGATACTGAGCTCTTCGTAACCTTTACCCGCGGCGTCCCGGGCATCCGTGCGATTCATTTCCAGCGCTTCCTTCAGCGTGATGCGCAGGGTCTTTAACAGCTCATCCCGCGTGGACTCCTGGCAATTGACGCCGGGAACCTCTTCTACCCAGCCAATCCACCAGGGGCCGTCCTGCTTGATCACGGCCGTAAAGTTTTGGTTCATTTTTCTACCTCCAACGTAGGCGGTTCTGCAATTCGCGAACATGCTCAGTTTAGCTTGGTATTTTGACGAACGCCCAAAAGACATGCTGGTTGACCAAGCCGGTCGCAACCCGTGCCCACCCCGTCATTCAGGGGTCGCTACGCACCCCTCCGGGGACTTCCTTCGGTCGGAACCCGCAATCCATGGGGTTGGATTTATGCAGGTGGCTGGAAACGTCCGTCTGGCGCGGGTTTCCAGCGTATAGCCCCCCGCACCGCTGCGACACTGCCCCCACAAACCAAACCCCTCAAGCCCCAAGCGACCGCAACATCTCACACACATAATCGGGCCTTCCATCGCCATCCAGCCGCAGGCACAGCGCCGCCAACGGCGGTCCATAGACCAGTTCGCCCTGTGCGCGCGCGTCTGGCGGGCAGGCGGCGGCAAAGGCCTGCAGCAGGCCGTGGGCAAACGCGGTCAGCGCGCCGCTTACCGGCTGGTTGCACGGCCCCTTGAGGTCTTGCAGCAACCAGCGGCCCCCGGCCGACACGCGGCCCAGCGCGGCCACCGCCACGTCCCGCCGCAGCAGCGTGCTGCGGATCACGAACACGTGCGTGCCGCCCATGCGGCAGGCGTCGGCAAAATCGGCCAGGCAGTTGTGAAAGGCGAGCCCGGTGTTCACCAGCTCTTCGGCCGATATGAGCGCCCGCGCCTGGAAACCCGCCGCCTCGTAGCCGGGCAGGGGCGCCGCCCAGCGCGCATCGCCCTCGGTGTAATGGCCGGGGCCGCCGGGGCGCCCGCGCCGCTGCCAGGCGAGCGCCTGGCGCCGCACCCACGGCCAGCCGGCGCGCCGTTGCGGTTTATCCAGTTGCGGCCGCAGCGCGTGGCCCCAGCGCAGGGCAAGGCGGATGTCGGCGCGCAGGGCCTCGTCGTGCCGCGCCGCCGGGCTGCGCGCGGCGGCAAAGCAGGCGGACGTTATCTCAGGCGGCAGGCCCAGAAAGTCATCGCCGAACTCCGGCTCGTGCGCAAACTCGAGCCAGGCGCGCATCTCGCGCGCGGGCGGGGGCGGCGGATGGCCGGCGGCCGCAAAGGCGCGCAGCACGGCAAGGGTCGCCGTTACGCGCCGCCGGTTCCCCATGGTGCGCCACACCGGCCGCAGCCAGCGCACGCCGTGGCGCACAAGGTAGCGCCAGGTGGCGGGCCTGAGCCCGTGCGCGGCGCACAGCGCATGCAGGTCCGCCAGCGGGTCTTCACAGGCGGGGAGTTTTTCTTCGCGCAGCGCAATGGCCGCCAGCGGCAGCAGCTGCGGCGCCTCGCGCGCGAGGGTGCGAAACAGGCCCTCGTGCTGCCACACCAGGTTGAAGTCCCTCGAATCGAGCCCGCCCAAATCGGGCCGCTCGCGCGCCCCAAGCGCAATGGCATGCAGCACCGGGTCAAGGCCCAGCGCGCGCGGCAGGCGCTCGCGCTGCAACAGCGCAAAGCGCGGGTCGCGGCGCAGCGCCCGGTAGGCCTCCTGGCACAGCCACTGCTCCTCGGCCTGCACCTGCACATCAACGGCAAAGAGCTGCCCCTGCGCACCGCTATCGCTCAAGCCCAGCCGGCGCACCACGAACTCCAGCCAAAAGGGCAGTCGCAGGAAGGACATCAGGTCGACGCTGAAGTTGCCGCGGCGCACGCCGTTGCGCCCGTGATACACCGCATACACCGCGCGGGTGCGGCGGTTCACCCGGTAGCCCACGGCGTCGAGCAGCCAGACGGTGTGGCCGTTGGCCTCGCGCTTGACCACCAGCGGCGCATCGAGCCAGCGGTCGAGCCGGCGCATCAGCGCGCCATAGCGCAGCAAGGCGCCGGCGGTGTCGGCCATGTTGGGCACGAACTGCGGCACGGCAGTAAAGCGCGGCACCGAAGGAACGCTCGGAACACCTGGCACGCGCGAAACAACAGGCGTGTCCCGCACCACAAGCGCGGCCGTGGCGGGCGTGTTGTGCAGCGGCTCGCGGCCGGCGGGCCGGCGCAGTTGCAGCTGTGGACGGTTTTCCTGGAGGGCACCCATGCGTGTGGTGTGCGGCGCGTGCGCGGCCGTGGTGGAACGGATGCGCAGTATGGGCGGGCGGGTGGCTCAGGGGGTGAGCCCGACTAATGGCGTGGTCTGGCTTCCCGTTCACCCCACCGCCGTCATTCCGGGGCCGCGAAGCGGCACCCGGAATCCATGGGGTAAGGGTGTGCCGATAGCTGGAAACCCGCGCAAGTCGGGCCTCTCCGGGTGGTTGCGCGAGGTGTGTGTGCGCTATCCCGACTTCGGTGCTTGCAGTATGAATCGACATTTGGGGAAATTGGAACAGCCCCAAAAATAGTTACCCTTTGTCTTTCCTTGCCTTAGCTTCAACTTGACGCGGCAAGACGGGCAGCTTGGCGTCGTGAAATCCCCCTGCGTGGCGAGTTTGAGCAAGTCATCTTCTTGTGCGAGCGTGAGCTGTTTTATTTTCTTGAGTAGATTTGTGCCGTCGATAAGATGAATGTTTTTCCCATCGGCAAATTTTTTCGCGTCGTCGGAAAACTCGCTCGACGTAATAAATATACCTTCGCTTATTTTTTCGGCAGTCATCACGCCGAAAAAGGCGCGAATCTCATCGACCCCGACTCTCCATTTACGCCATGCCTTGCACTGAACAATTATTCCGGGTGTTTTGTCCTGGTTCGAGAACAGGTGAATATCGATGCCACCATCAGGGCCGCCACTCGATCGACGTGTGCGAAATCCCAATTGCTCGAAGTAGGCCGCACAAACTTCCTCGAACCGAGCCCATTCCAACGCTTGCAGCAATTGCAGACTCCACTTTCGTGTATCAACGTCCGGCAAAGGCGGCTCTCGCCTAGTTGAGGGTAAGTCACCTTCAGGAACCCCCTCCCAAGGATCTATCCGGTCGCTGGTCATATCGAACGCCGACCTGCGTTGTCGCCCGTTTGCCGCGGAGCCGATCGCGCCGATAATAAATATCAGTGGAACCAGGTATTGGAAGACAACCGCAAATCCCTTAATGAGTTGCTTTATGACAGCTTCGCTCATCGCCCCGGGGTGCTTTTCGGGCGGAATTTGCATGCCCGCGAGCTGATGAATGCCGAAATATAAAACTACCGCGATGAGTATATTTAACCACCAGGGCAAAGAAAAAATGACCTCGAATAGCCCGTTAGATGTATTTTTCCGTCTCGCCATACAAATTATTCCATCGCGATATCAGGCAAGAAGCACACGCGTTCGATGGTAATTGAGGTAACTGCGTTGTTCCTGACGGAAATCGCCGACTGAGTCACTTGGATTTATAGACCATCGTTCAAGGACAATTTCCGGCAGTTTAGGGGAAACAATGATTTTCCCGGTTTCTTCAAAACTGATAAATCCACGATCAAACAAATGATCCACGTGTGGCGACAAAAGCAATCCGTTGTAACCATCCAATTTTTCACGATCAGTTGAGTCGCGCCAAGGCTTAATGTGACTCGCGCGTAAATGCGCTCTGTCCGAGAGCTTGGTTATGCGACAACCCTGTTCGACGATCTCTACTCTGGACTTAAACAGTCCCTGCCCTCGGCGGGCGCTGATAAGTTGTAATTTTTCTGTTTCGGGCAGGTCGGCCCTGGCCACAATTTCTGCCTCGGCCATCGCGTTACTCAGGTATCGGCGGGAGGTGGCCTCTCCAACTGAAAGGTGATAATCAAACTGTGCGCCGACCAAGGTTTGCAACACAGCCGCCATGACTGGTGGCACTTCAGCCAAATAAACACCCTGATTTCCCCGTCCATTAGCTTGCAATGGCGAATAGACCTGTGGGAGGGTCGGCGCGAGTAGAGCCATATGATCTGCTGGGCGGATTGGGTTAGGTAGCTCCTCGTAATCGACTGCAACGTACCAACCTTCATTGCCCCAGTAGCTGCCGGTATTTCCGAACTCAGTGGGTTTCGGGGCCGACGCGGCCTCGGCCGCTACAATGCCTATCGCCTTGATGTAGGTGTCGCAGAAAGAAAGCACGAGATCGCCAGGGCGGACTTCTCGCATGTTTTCGTAGAACTGATTCCTAGCACCCTTTGTATTCGTCTTGGGCGACCACATATAGCCGCCGCGAACCTCATGAGTGTAGGTTTGGTTCTGGTTGACCCACCAGACACGTCCGGACCCAGGCACAAGATCGTCGGCCATTTCAGTTCGATTTTCTCTTGAAAAGAAAGCTCAGTACAGCTGGTCACAACAAAGAAGTCTGGCCTCATGTAATGCGTAGAAAGTTCCATACCGATATTCGCGACGTGCCCTGAACCAAGCCTAGGCAATGCCTATGATTTTGCTCCGAGCAGTGCTGCGGATTTCATCGGCATACACAATCCCACCAATGCCGCCTTTATGGTCTTCGGAGGTCAGCACCCGGTTCCAATACCCATTGTCTTGATACCACTGCTTCTTTAATTCCCAGTCAGCTTTGTATTTGGCCTTGTCCAGCATGCCTAGGTGTTCCCAATACCAAGTCTGCCCTTGGAAATACACGGTGAAATCCGGGAGCCGGAAATCATTTTGGTTGCCGTTTTTGTTTACCAAGGGAGCTTCGTACTTTAGCGACAATCCGAGCGACGTCAGGATGTCGTAAACAATTACTTCGCTTTTTGATCGAACTGGCGTTCCATCGGATGTGCGGTGAATTAGTCCCTCTGGTCGGTACCCCTTTCTTATTCCTATATCACCAGCGTCTTGGCCAACCAGTAGGTTAAACATGCGAGTTGTGCGTCGCATGGTGTCTGAGGCTTCTGGTCGTCTAAGCTCTAACAAGGTCTGGCTGTCCTTTTCGACTAGCAAGATGAGCTTCGATTTAAATCTCGTTAGGCCGGTGTAAAGTAGCTCGCGAGAAAGCGTCTGGGCCTTCCTCGGAATTACAAGAATTACGGTATCAAAATCACTACCTTGCGCCTTATGGACAGTGAGAGCATAGGCGAGCTCCAATTCTTCCTTCACATCTGCTTTTAAATAGCGATATTCAGCCTCGGCCTGTGTTGAGAACGCTACGTAAATATTGTCGGGTTTTTCGTTTTTGCTTTTCCAGGCCTTAGTTACGATTCCTATTTCGCCATTTGCAACAAATCGAAGACCTGGGCTCCCGTGCGGAAGCCATTTTCCTTGATTAACACGCTGCATAACCTTGTCATGAAACACGATCTCCTGGTCGCCCATAGGGCGGGGCCAAACAGATCTTGGGTCGCGCGATTGACTAAGCATGCTTGCGCGAAACCGCCCCTGAATGACACGATTGATCTCATCAGTTCCAGAAGGTTGTATTCGAGTCGGCGATAGAATCTGCCAGTTTTCGCAAGCTTTCCAATTTTCGGAATCGATCCCAAGGGAAACTGCAAACTGAGCTTCGTCATTCCCTCGAATGCCAAATTCAGACTTAAGGGCCTGATCCATCACGCTCAGAAGTTCTGCGTGATCTTGCCAAAAGGCAATCTTTACGTCGGCGGTTTCGCCATTTTGAATTAGCTCTGACAAAACCGCGTCATCGCCTGGGCCTGTTTCGTCCCTGTATCCAGCGGCTAGATCAAGGCCTTTGCTAAATGTTGTTCCGCCGTCGGTGGTCTGAGTTACGCGCATACATGTCGCGAGCTCTGCAACGCATTCTGGATGCTTGTCGCGCATCCAGTGCAATGTATCAACGAACGGTCGCCCCGGTCCGATTGGCGGCAATTGAAAGGGATCTCCAACAAAGATAAGTCGACGAAAAGCGTTGACGTCAACCGCTCGAAACAACGCAGACAAAAGTTCCACAGAGGGCATGGAACTTTCATCAATGACGATATTTGTAAACGTGAGCTTTCCATTTTTCGGTATGTCGAGGATCCTATAATTGGGGCCTAACATCCCGGCGTCATTCAGGATCTGATGAATTGTATTTGCGGAACGCCCTGTGGCCGATTGCAACCGAACACGCGCTTTACCAGTTGGCGCTGCAAGCAAGGTCGCGGTATGGCCTTCGGTTTCCCGTAAGAAATTCAGAAACATTCTTAGGACTGACGTTTTCCCAGTGCCCGCTCCTCCTGTGAGAACGCTTATTCTTTGACTATATAGAGTGTCGAGCGCTCGAACTTTCTCGTCAATCGCATCGATTTCTCGTTGAGTTTTCGGAGCGCCAAATCCGCCGCCTGCCCCGGAATCCGTTAGCAGCTTCTGCCAATTTGGTTTCGTTTTCGGGAGGTCTTCGACACCCCTGCATCCCTCAATTACCTTTGCAACCTCTACCTCGTGGCGTCTAATTGATTTCAGTGCGACTAGCCGAATTGTCGGCGCGCTTTCATCATCTTCGGTGCTGCTCGCACCTAAATCCTCAAGGAGTTCATCGTCAAGTATCCCAGGCGCCTCGACCGCTTCTTTTGCCTTTACCCATGAAGGGGGATAAGGCTCCTCTTTAAGCCAAAGAATGCCGTCATGAAATTTGCGCTCTGCTCCTTCCCAAAAAATTTCACGGTCAACTAAACAGCGCCGTTTGTCTGGAAATTTTTCGTGAATCCTTCGGATAAAGGTTTCGAAAGGAAGGAGCGTGTCGCCCGCGTCTGCAGCCTCTCGAAGCACGGCGCACGCAGTCGCGCGAACTCGGCGTGGATCGTTATGGCGGATTGCGTCGTCATTTCGAAAGAGCGCCGCGTCACCTTCTGGCCACATACCCTGATCAATTGTTTCAAGTCCAATGGGTTCGCTATTTCGCTCGCCCTTGTCTTGTTCAAATAAGAGGTAGGGGTTTTCGATTATGTTTGCAGGTAGAGCGGCAATTCCTCGTTCTTTGCGTTTGTCCTCATTTGCGATGCCTGTAACTTGATCTGTAGATAGTTCAAAGCGCACTAGGGCGCTAAGCAGATTCTGACGTGAAGGCATCGAACGCCACTGGTTCGTCGCTTCTATAAGTCCAGCGGTAAATTCGTCTGTAGGCGGGGTCGTCCGGCCTTGGAGAATTGCAAGCACATGATCCCACGGATTTTTATGGTTTCGTTCCAATTCGCGCAGCACCGTGGCGTGGTAACCATGTCCACGAGAACATCCAAGATAGCGAAGAACCGATCCAATTCCAGGATATGCACCTCTGCCCGACCAAACCTCATCGAGAATAGAGTTGCACCAAGAAACTTGCTCGTCCCATGCGCCTGGAACAAACCCATCTTCTCGCACCTGTTCGAGCGACTTTAAGATGGCGAGTATGGCTGAAACAGCTTGTCCATCGCTCAGATGCTCCGCGACGTACGAGAACGGCATGATCATGCCGTTGGGTGGGCGGCAAATAATCTCGTCCGTGTTTTTACCTAAGGCCATGTATTCTTGATATGGAATACGTACACCTTCTTTTGGCATTGAGTTTGTAATCCGGCGCGACCAGACCGGGAAATTGCCGGGCATTTTTGGATTTCGACCAAAAAATACTTCATCGCCAATTTCCGCGATTCGCGACATGCCGACGATTAAGCGGTTGGCCTCATCATCGACGGCGTTCCCTCGATTGCAATAGTAAAAAATTAGTGAACGTTTGTTTTCCAATTTCCCCCAAAATTGTTTCAGGAGAGAGCGTTGTCGGTTGTCCTCCATAACCCAAGTGGGCGACGCCCCCGGGTTTTGTCTTCCAGGAATTCTGAGATTTTCGTCCTCACAAATTTGGCGGAAATTGTCCTCTAGCATCCAACGATAGGGGGTTGGACAGCAAGAAAATGGCGGAATTTCCTCGTCGACACTCGGCAGTTTTCGCGTTGCAAGTGGATCGCTGTGCTTGATTACGTAACTTTCGGCGCCAAATGCATTGGCATCCCGTTGGCACGGGGGGAGATAGTCTTCGGACTCTCTTACTACGGAAATAGACTGCCCGCGATATTTATGTTCAATCGTGTCATCACGATCATTTCTGACATGCTCGTGAATCATGCAAGCTGCATTGGATGTCGGGTTATCGCAAATGCGTCCATTCCAGGCGTTCTCGTGCCAAGTCAAACGAGCGGAGAGATGAACTGTCATCGTTTTTAACCTCGTTGTGCCGTTTGCCTGAACCTTGCCGCGACGATCAGCCTCATTTTTGCGTCACGCCCTCAATGGGAATCGACTCATAAATTGCTTTCGATAATGCGTTAAACGCTGCATCGCCAAATTCCTTGTCATCCATGTAGCGCGTGACAATTTTGTCGTTGTCGGCCATGCGCTGGACCATGAGGTCTTCTAGCAACTGCTTCAGGCCAAGCTGAAACTTGTCGAACGGATTGGCCCGTCGAAGCTTGACGACCTGCTCGTTGGCCGTTGCCTTTTCCCGGATCTGCTCGAAAAAAAACCGGTCCTCGTCTGTGAAGTTTGTCCCGAATCTTTCGTTGAGCACCTTGATGATCTCGGACAATGGCGCTTTCTCATCCTTCGCCTTTCCGGTGCCCACATCGGTCGGACTTTTGACGGGCTCGGGTTCGCCAACTTTAAGCGTGATCTCGCCGGAGTAAATTCGCTGCAAGCGATAGTATTCCAGCCCGATTTCGTCACCGACTTTCACGCGCTCTGTGTCGCGGTCGAGCGGAAGATGTGGTAATAAAAAGCGCCCGAAACTGTAGAGTAGCTCCAAAGCAGGATCGCCGTAAGGCATTATCTGACTCATAAATGAATAAATATTGACGTAGCCGTTCAATTTCTCACGGAACTCGCTGCGCTTCGTCTCGTCCTCCATCGCCTTGAAGCGATCCACCGCCGGCTGAAGGTGAAGCTGCATGCCACATGATCCTGTGCACTCTGTCTGGCCAGGGGCTTATAGAAGACTCGGGCAAACGCCTCCACCTCGCTCCAGAAATAGACTTGCGCGGCGTCGAGTTCGTGCTTCAGCTTCTCTAATTGCTGCGGGTCGGAACCTTCCTGCAAACTCGTTGCGTCGTAGTAGGGCTTAAAAGCTTTGTAGATATCCTCGGCCTCGTTGACAAAATCGAGAATGAAAGGGGTTTCTTTGCCGGGAATCTTGCGGTTGAGTCGTGACAATGTTTGCACCGCCTGTACGCCGTCCAGACGCTTGTCCACATACATTGCGCACAGCAAGGGCTGATCAAAGCCTGTCTGATATTTGTTCGCCACGAGTAACACCTGGTAATCGGGTGAGGTGAAGCGCTCCGGCAGCTGCTTTTCGCTGATAGGCTTCCCGCTCACGCAATCCGTATTCATACCCGGCTCGGTATATTCAACGCCAGTTTCAGGGTCTTTGACCATGCCGCTGAAAGCAACCAGCGGCCGAACATCGGTGATTTTGTTATCCGCAATGTAACGCTCGAACGCCTGCATGTACCGCACGGCATGAAGACGCGATGAAGTCACGACCATAGCCTTGGCCCGGCCGCCGAGATGCCCCCGCACCTTTTGCCGGAAGTGCTCCACCATCACCTCGGTCTTTTGCTCGATGTTGTGCGGATGCAGGCTCATGAACTTTGCCAGCGCCCGTGCCGCCTTCTTCTTTGGCAGATTCGGATCGTCTTCGACTGCCTTCACCAGCCGGTAGTAGGTCTTGTAGGTTGTGTAGTTCTTTACCACGTCGAGGATGAAACCCTCCTCAATGGCCTGTCGCATCGAGTAAAGGTGAAACGCCTCGGGTAATCCGCTCGATCCCTTGCGCCCAAACAGCTCCAGCGTCTTGCCTTTGGGGGTGGCGGTAAAGGCGAAGAAATTTAAGTTCGGTTGACGCCCGCGCGACTGCATCACCTGATTCAGACGGTCTTCCCAATCCGGCTCCTCCTCAACGTTTTCGGCGTTCGCGGCTGCACCGAGAATGGCTTTCAGCTCCCGCGAGGTGTCGCCGCTCTGGCTGGAGTGCGCTTCGTCCACAATAATCGCGTACCGGCGCTTGGCTATTTCCGCCGCCCATTTTGCCGCGTCGGCTTTCTGCTCGACAGTCGCTTCCTCCTGACTCTCTGCGCCGGCAACATGGAGCAGCCCGCGCAAGACGAATGGAAACTTCTGCAAGGTGGTAATGACAATTTTCGTCCCATCAATCAATGCAGCGGCCAGTTGCTTCGAGTCCTGGTCAATCGCCTTCACCACGCCTTGAGCGTGCTCGATTTGATAAATCGCGTCCTGCAACTGCCGGTCGAGCACCTGCCGGTCGGTGATGACCACCACGCAATCAAATACCTTCGCGTCCTGTCCGTCGTGCAGGCTGGCGAGCCGGTGAGAGAGCCACGAAATGCTGTTCGTTTTTCCGCTGCCCGCCGAGTGCTGAATCAGGTAGTTGCGTCCGAGTCCCTCATTGCCTGAGGTCACGACTAGTTTTCGCACTGAGTCGAGCTGATGGTAACGCGGAAAAATCATCGTCTCTTTCGTCACTACGCGATGCCCACCCCGACCATCCTCCATTTTTTCCTCTTTCTTTTCGAGGAACATGAAGTGGCCGAGAATATCCAGGAAGCTCTCGAACTTGAGCACCTCTTCCCAGAAGTAGCCCGTGCGATAGCCAGAGTCGTGCTTCGGATTGCCTGCGCCGCAAATGATCTGCCCCGGATGGCTTCCTCGGTTGAAGGGCAGAAAGTAGGTCTTTGCGCCCGCCAGTCGGGTGGTCATGTGGACCTCTTCCGAGTCTGCGGCGAAATGTACCAGCGCCCGTTTCTTGAAGTCGAACAGCGGCATGCGCGGGTCGCGGTCCTCCTTGTATTGACGCACAGCGTGCCGCCAGTTCTGACCCGTTCCCGGATTCTTTAGCTCGATCGTAGCCACCGGCAGTCCGTTCACTGCCAGCACCATGTCCAGCGTGCGATTGTCACCTGGATGACACGGCACCTGGCGTATGACCGTCAGCCGATTCTTTCCAAATAGCCCAAGCACCTCGTAGTTCGCGCCGTGAGCAGGCTTGAAATACGCGAGGCGAAACGTCTTACCGTAAAACTTGAACCCATGTCGCAGCACATGCAGCGAGCCTTTGGAGTCCAGTTCCTTGACGAGCGAAGTGAGCAGTAAAGCCTCAAGCCCCTCCGCGTGCAGCGCCTGCATCTCGGCCCACAGCCTCGGCTGCGTGTCTGCAATGAAGGCGAAAACTTGTGCCGGAAACAACGCCCGCTCCTTGTCCCAATCGGCATTGCTGCCAGATTTCCAGCCGCCGCGCGTCAGTAGGATTTCTTCCACGTAGGTTTCAAAGGCGCGTTCTGTGGTTTGTCCGGGCATCGTTTCGCTCCTTGCTAGCACTTTCCATCGATTTCGAACACTCGGTATTTAAGCCACTTGGCGATACCATCGAGGTCCGGGAAAAGCTGTTTGTCGAAGACACCGTATTGGTCAAGACGCCTCCGGATATCGTCGTGCGCCTTGTGTTTGATGACGATCTCCAGATAATCCTTTTCTTCCAGCGGTTGCATCGGCTGGTGGCAAGCCATCAGCACACCGTCTTGCGCACGGATGCGCGGCGAAACGTGGGGCGGATCATAAATGACGTTCTCGCTGATACTGAATGGGGAAATCACAGGACCCTCGGCGGCAGGCTGCTTCGCCATCTCGGTCAGCGGGGCGTCGGGCCCGACCGTACCGGTTTCAAGGGCGGCCGTCATTGCCTCCCCGGTTGCTTCGTCGTCGACGCCGAAATCTTCGTAGCCAGACGCGGGTGATGCCAAGGTCGTCGCGGAATCTGGAATGGGCTTGATCGTGTCCTCGGTTGGTCGCCCCAGTTCGCTGAACCTAACCGGCTCGCTAGTCAGCACATAGACGGCGCTGTCCAGGGGCTTGTCGTCGTCATCGAGCTTTGTTTCGCGTGCAGCGAAGTAGAGTGCCACTAGCGGATTGGTCGTCCAATCCATGAAACGCGTGGGTAGCCCGTGATGTTGGGCAATCGCGAGGGCCTCCCAATCATTGCGCGGAAGATGATGGACATAGGTCAGCAGGTGGTTGGTAAATACGCCCAATACCTCGCGCTCCATCTGGTCGCGCTCGAACAAGGTGATGGATTCGAGCTTCTTATAACGCCCGATAGACGACTTGAGCGGGTAACCAGCGCTGACCAGCTTGCTTTGCCCCCGAAAATAGATGCGCCCTTTCGGTAGCTCCTTTCGGACGGTTTCAAGGTATTCCTCGAAGCTCTCTATGAGAAATGGCGTGCTCATACCCCGACAGCCGTTCTTACGTCAATCTTGCCAGTGACGGCGGCGGTAATAAGAGCCGTACGATATTCTTGCAACCGCTCTATCGCCGCCTCCACCTTCTCCACCAGCGCGTCCAGCTTCGCTGTTTCCTTACTTAGATACGCGGCAATAGCAGCCTGTTCTGGGCGGGGTGGGACAGGGACTGCTAAATTTTGTATTACGCCCATACCAATATTTTGTTGGGTTCCGAAACTCCAGTTCAATTCAACGGCCGTTTGAAACTCATTCGACTGCAAATAAAGAAAGATGAAGGAGCTGTCTGCGAGAGCTGGATTGCATCGAATTGCAGCAAGAGGAGACCAGATATTAAAATCAATATCCGTTTCCACCATCGCAACTCGCCCCGTAGTCGCTCCAGACTTTATTAAGTAAATATCACATCTCTTCGGCTTATATTTTTTTGCCGAATCGTTTGTGATCATCCGCTGATATATACCCGCGAATCTTGTCGAAGTTGATTCTTTTATTGCTGACTGCTTCTGCAGAAACGAAGGGGATTCCTTCATCAAAAATCTCGGGTGTTTCATGTGGTCCATCAGTAACTGGTGTTGAAACGAGAAACTTGATTGGGCTGACTTTCCAATGATGTGCAATGTCGCCGAGCCAATCGACGCCGGAGGGTTTGAGGGGCGGATTTTCGGGGAGGCCAGCGGCGCCGGCCTCGACGGGCGGCAGGCCACGGGTCACGGCGCGAGAGATGAGTGCAGCGCGCTTTTCCTTTAGCCGCTCGATCAACTCCCGCTTCTTCGCCACCAGCCGGTCCACCCGTCCCGTCCCCCGGTCCAGAAACGCTGAGATGGCGCGTTGCTCGACGGGCGGAACTTTCAGACAAGGGATCGAACCGAGTATTTCAAGGTTGAGTCCGTCACGTGCTTCGCCGCCCGCCATGTTGCGAATGTGCTCATACTGTGAAGCGAGCAGCCAATAGAGGTAGCGAGCCTCTGTTGGTGGCGCTGGGCAAATCGCGGCCATAGATTGGTTGCATGTCGTGGCGATTGCCGTTTGCGCGACCATGCCCTTTGTCTTGCCTTGCCCGGCTAACGCCATGACAAGTGCCCCTTTCGGCACCCACCGCGCACTGCTATTGCGATATGCCTCCTCAGTGATGAAAGCCGACGGCTCTGTAATGTGATCTTGGTTTACCGCTCCCGAGTTAATCCAAGGGATCGTCCCCTCTTCCCAATACGCGTCGTTGCTGCGGTCTGGTGTTCCACCCGCATAACGAATAGAAGTTCGTCGTAGAGCAATCGAAGTCCAATGTTCAGGCACATCGCCGAGCCATTCGACGCCGCTGGGTTTTGTGCGAGGGTAGGCTGAGAACTTCACGCCGTCACTTCCTTGAGCATTTTCATGATGTCGTCTTCGAGCTGCTTGATGTCGGTCTCGATGACTTCCAGTGGGCGCGGCGGTTCGTAGCGGTAGAAGTGGCGGTTGAGTGGGATTTCGTAGCCGACCTTGGTCTTGCTGGTGTCAATCCACGCGCCGGGCACATGCGGCAGTACCTCACGTTTGAAATATTCCTCGATACTTTCTTTGAGCGGGACAGTCTCTGTATCGCGCAGGTCGGTGTCAGGCTCTGGTTGGCCGTCGCGGTCGCGGCAGATTTCGGCCTTCTCGTCACGTTCGCCCAGGGCAGCGAGCACGGCTTTGATCTCAGGACCACTCAAACGCACGTCGCGCTCGCGATCGTGTTTACGCAGTTCGGTGAGGAACGCTTTTCGGTCCGTGAAGAGTTTTTCTTTGGCGGCCTTGCCGAAAGCGCGGAGCAGTTCGCGGATTTGCTCCTGCCGCTGCTGGCCTGCCTCGATTTCTTGCTGGCGGATAGCGGGGTCTTTCTTGGCGCTGGTGGCGAGGTTCTTGAATCCATTTTCATCATCGAGTATCGCAATGCGTTCGGTGCTGGCCTGGAAGTTCAGCCGCAGCGGGCGCTCGACGGTGATCTTGTGGTAGCCGAAGTCTTCGTTATCGAAAATCTTGCTGACAACGCGTTCACGCTCAACTGGTTGGTGGGTGATGGCGTCTTCCTCGGTAAAGGTGCGCATCTGGCCATCACGGAAATTGCCGAATATTTGGGTGAGTTCGCCGATGTGGTCGGGGTCTTTCTCCCTGTCGGAGGTGTCGCCGATGCGGCGGCGCTTGTTGCCAAGGCTTTTCTCCATCTGCACCCAAAACAGGCGGGCATCGATGAGCTGTACCTTGCCCTTGCGCGGCTTCTCTTTGCGATTGGTAAGTACCCAGAGGTAGGTGGAAATGCCAGTGTTGTAGAAAAGCTGTTCGGGTAAGGCAACGATGGCCTCCAGCCAGTCGTTCTCGATAATCCAGCGACGGATTTCGCTCTCGCCACCACCGGCGTCGCCAGTGAAAAGAGGCGAACCGTTGAAAACGATGGCGAGGCGGCTGCCGCCGTCCTTTGGGGCACGCATCTTGGCGAGCATGTGCTGGAGGAAGAGTAGCGCACCATCATTGATGCGTGGTGTGCCAGCGCCAAAGCGGCCGGCGTGACCAAGGGTATCCTTTTCGTTTTCTACGTACTTCTGCTGCTGCTTCCACTCCACGCCAAAGGGTGGGTTGGCGAGCATGTAATCAAAGGTCCATTTCTTTCCGTCGGGCATACGGTCGAAGCCGTCCTTGGTAAAGGTGTCATCCCTGATAATGTTGTCTGCGTCCTCGCCCTTGATGAGCACGTCAGACTTGCAGACCGCCCAGGCTTCATCATTCCAGTCCTGACCGAAGAGTTTGGGTTGCGCGTCGGCGTTGAGGTCGCGAATATATTTTTCCGCGACGGACAACATGCCGCCCGTGCCGCAGGCGGGGTCGTAGATGGTTTTCACGACATGACTGCGGGCAAGGTCTTTCTCCGGGGACAGCAGGAGATTGACCATGAGCTTGATGACCTCGCGCGGCGTGAAATGTTCCCCGGCTTCTTCGTTGGATTGTTCCGCGCCGATCCGGATGAGTTCCTCAAAGACATAGCCCATCTGAACGTTGTCAACGCGGGCCGGCGAGAGGTCGATGGCGGCGAACTTCTGGATCACGAGGTAAAGCAGGTCCTTCTCGGCCATCTTGGCTATCTGCACGTCGAGCGCAAAACGCTCCATGATGGCGCGAACATTGGGCGAAAAGCCGTTGATGTAGCTGTTGAGGTTTGGCGCGAGCTGGTTAGGATCGTCGAGCAAGCCATTGAGACGGCTGCCTTGATCCGGCTTGCCAAGCGTGAATTTCGACAGGTTATAGAACGGGACTTTTGTGATTTGGGAAAGCTGGTGACGGATGATGTTTTCGCCCTTGGCCTTGATGGTGGCGTGCTCCTTAAGCACGGCCGCCTTTGTCGGTGCCAGGATGCAATCGAAGCGGCGTAGAACGGTGAGCGGGAGAATGACTTTGCGATATTCATTCCGCTTGTAAGGTCCTCGAAGCAGGTTGCAGATGCTCCAGATGAAGCCGGCGAGTTGGGTGTGTGTTTCAGTGGCCATTAAATTGATCCGTTAAATTGTACTGATGCGATGCGTGAATGCAGGTCGCGGTGTAGGATCGTTTCCAATTCGATGTTGGCCGAGAAATCTTTGGAAACGCTTTTCTTGGCGCATGGCATGGTTTAACCCGTTTTCTTTATCAGAGGTGGCGCCGGATATTTAAGCTCGTTCTTCACCAATTTATCCTTCACCGCCTCATCCAAATCCACCCCCAGCACACTCGCCATCCGCACCAGGTAAAGCATCACATCCGCCATCTCTTCCCGTATCCGCTGCGCCTGCACCGGGTCTTTCATGGCGTCGCGCGATTGTGCTTCGGTGAGCCATTGGAATAACTCCACCAGTTCGCCCACTTCGCCGGTCAGGGCCATGGCGAGGTTTTTGGGGGAATGGAATTGTTCCCAGTCGCGGGCCTTGGCAAATTCTTCCAGGGCACGTTCGAGGGCGGCGGTGTCGATCAGGCGGGTCACTTCACTCCCAAGTGGCGCGTGGTGTTGTGGTTTGGAATGATTCGTGTGGTGGGCAGGATAGCATTGCGCGAGGGGGAATTGAGGGGATAGGTCGGATGAGTTGCGGTGGGAGGCTAACCCCATGGATTCCCGCTTGGCCGTTCCTCGAAACTTCGCCTCGCTTCGCGAGCCTCGTTTTCGCGGGAATGACGGAAAAGGGGGCCGCTACTTTGGTCGAGGCATGCCCAGTTCGAGTAGGCGGTAGGTCGCCGCATACATTCCCGGCCGCTTGCCCTCGCGTGGGCCGGCGATGTTGAGTGTGCTGATGCGATTCTCGCCCAGCCAGGCTGAGAGCTTTTGGGCGTCTGCCGGGGTGGCGCCGGCGTCCAGCGCCAGCAGCAGGCATGGCTTGCCCAGGCGTTGGGCGAACCGGATGGTTTCCAGCGTTCCGCCGGTTAGCGGCCCCAGGTTGAGCACCAGCGTGCCGTCGCTGTCCTCGACGTTGTAGCCGGTGCGCTGGCGGTAGTGGGCGGATTCGGTTTCTTGCAAGCGGTACCTGGCGTCGATGGCTCCTCGGCCCTGCGCTCGCGCGGGCACCAGCCGCCGTGCGCGATGCCGTGGGCGATCGCCCAGTCGAGGGCTGCGCGGTCGGCGCCGGTCTGGCCGCCGGAGATGATTTTTTTCAGCACGGATGGGGTGGTAATGGCTGGAAACGCCCGACTGGCGGGCGTTACTAGCTTAGTTTTTGCCTGATCCATGCCGGGTTCCTTCGGCAATCGAGGACGGCATACACGAGCGCTGTTTGCTCTTCCATCCGGTAGTAGATGGCGAACGGAAATCGCTTTGAAAGCAGTCGGTGATATTTGCCGAAATGCACTGAGTGCATGCCGGCACTGATGAGCAGGGAATCGATGTCCGAGAACAGCGCGTCGAGGAAGTATTCGCCTACGCCAGCGGCCTGCTTTTCGTAGAACTTGTAACCGTCGACCAGATCGCCGCTGGCCGAGACAAGAATCCTGATTCTCATGCCACTTTGTTTTTGATATTTCCTTTGGCGGCGTCCCAGTCTTCAAATTTGTCATCGCCGCGCCCTATCGCGGCCTCCCGGCCCGCCAGGACATTTGCATGCCAGGCCGGGGAAGTCATTTCCCCGGCGTTGAGGCACAGGTCATCCCAAAGCGATTCCATTGCCAGCAGTTTTTCTTCAACCGACATAGTCTTTAGGGGCAGGGTGCTGGACATGTTGTCTCCCGATTTGGCGGCACTTTTGCCGGCGGACAATTATAGACCGATGATGCAAGGGTGATCAGGCGCGCGCACTTCGCCGACTACGTTGCCCGATGGTATGCGCTTCGAGGGTGACTTTCAGCGCCCCGCGCACGGCCTTATTCATATCTACCCCCGGCACACTCGCCAGCCGCACCAGATAGAGCATCACATCCGCCATCTCTTCCCGTATGCGCTGCACCTTCGTCGGGTCTTTCATGGCATCGAGCGATTGCACTTTGGTGAGCCATTGGGATAGCTCCACCAGTCCGCCCGCTTCGCCGGTCAGGGCCATGGCGAGGTTTTTGGGGGAATGGAATTGCTCCCAGTCGCGGGCCTGGGCAAATTCTTCCAGGGCGCGTTCGAGGGCGGCGGTTTCGATCAGGCGGGTCACTTCAATCCCAAGTGGCGCGTGGTGTTGTGGTTTGGAATGGTTTGGTTGGAGAGGCAGGATAGCATTGGGCGAGAAAAGTTGAGGGGTAAGTCGAATGATTTTGGGTGGGTGGACTTTGGTCGGTGCTTTCGGCATTCACCCTCTCCCTGTCCCTCCCCCGTCGAGGGGGAGGGGACCTGCTGCGAGTATGTCGAGGAAGCGGTAGGTCGCCGCATACATTCCCGGCCGCTTGCCCTCGCGCGGGCCGGCGATGTTGAGTGTGCTGATGCGTTTCTCGCCCAGCCAGGCTGACAGCTTTTGGGCGTCTGCCGGGGTGGCGCCGGCGTCCAGCGCCAGCAGCAGGCATGGCTTGCCCAGGCGCTCGGCAATCCGGATGGTTTCCAGCGTTCCGCCGGTTAGCGGCCCCAGGTTGAGCACCAGCGTGCCGTCGCTGTCCTCGACGTTGTAGCCGGTGCGCTGGCGGTAGTGGGGGGATTCGGTTTCCTGCAAGCGGTACCTGGCGTCGATGGCTCCTCGGCCCTGCGCTCGCGCGGGCACCAGCCGCCGTGCGCGATGCCGTGGGCGATCGCCCAGTCGAGGGCTGCGCGATCGGCGCCGGTCTGGCCGCCGGAGATGACTTTTTTCAGCACGGATGGGGTGGTCACCTCAAAGCCCATTACGGTTCGGCTTTGGTCTCCGCCATGAGAGAGCAGGCATGAGCCGCAGCGAACCTCGTTTTAGCGTCGCCTGCTGACGCCATTCATCGCCAGTCATGCCTCATGCCCTGCCAGCATTGAGCTGTTGCTCCAACTCACCCACTACTCGCAGGATTTCAGCGAACTCCGGCGCCTCTCCGAAGAACATGGCTTCCCGCATGGCTGCGTAATCCTGCTCCCAGGCGGCACGCTGCACCGGTAACGGCACCATGCGTATCGTCCCCGGTTGTAGCGTGCCGTAATCCATCCAGTTGTAACGAAAGAACACCTTGCGGTGCGCGGCAATGCGCTCGAACAGTCCTTCGTCCGCGCGCGCCTCGTCGGCCACGCCCTGCCGGATCATGCACCACAGGTCGTAGTAATGCCGCGACATGAAGCGCCCGCGCAGCTTGTCGGCCGGGCGATAGGTTTCTTCATGCAAGAGCATGGCCTTTTCCCAGAAGGTGCGGCGCGCGGCCAGGGTACGCACGGCAAAGCGACTGTCGCCCAGCAGGTCCGGGAAGGTCTGCGCAAGGTAGGGCTCGATCAGCGGGGCGTCGGCCGGATCGATATCGGATCTCGCTCCCAGTTCGATCTTGACCGCCGGGGCCACATAGCCGCCGCCATCGAAGGCGGCCGGATAGCGCAACAGCAGCGTCTGTCCGTCAGCATCAGCGGGATCGGATTCCAGCGACCAGCCATTGGCATCGGCGGGGCCGAGAGTCTGGGTAATGCGCTCGCGCAGCGCCGGGGGTCAGCGAGTCGCCGATGTACTGCCGGCACGCCGCTCGCAGCTCATCGAGCTTCTGGCTGCGCTTCTTGCGGCTGGGCGCCGCGTCGGGCGAGGCGTCTCCGCCATAGCCCAGAAAATCGCGATCGATGACGACGTCGATGTCCTCCGAGAAGCGTTCGATCAGCTTCCAGGCCTTGGCCAGCGAGGTGCCGCCCTTGAAGGTGAGCCGTGGCCCGACGTCTGGCAGGCTGAACAGTTCGCGCAGCGTCCAGCACACCCAGAAATCCTTTTCGATGCTGGCCGGACGCAACCCCATCGCCCCGCCGGCTACCTCGCACAGTTGGCGACGTTCGTTTGCCGGCATGGTGATAAAGCGGTCCATGGTTCAGCTTTGCGCTGGTTTTGTCGGTTGCGCCACTGTGCGCATGATGTCGGCGATCCAGGCCGGGGCGTAGCGCATATCCTTGAGCAGTTGTTGTTTGTCTGCGGCAGAGAGGCGGCGCCGCAGGACGGCAATCATGCGGTCATCGACGTTACGTCTTCCAATCCAGCGCAGGGCTTGAATGACTGTGCCGCTGACGCGGCCGGCGGTGGCCAATTGGCGCGCCGACGCTTTTTTCAAAATGATTTCGCGTTTGCCGATCTTGACCTTGCGCGCGAGGCCCTCGGTCAGAAATATGGTGCGCACGGGGACCTGGGTTGAAATGCCGAGCATGTTGGCTGCATGCGCGCCGTATATCTGAATGCGGGTGTCGTCGCGGCCCTTCAGGGCGTTGGCAATGCGGTCGTCCGATGGCGGGAGGGTGCCAAAATCCTGATGTTGTTTCGGATAGTCGTAGAGGCCGCGCGCGAGCTGGCGGATGG
>JANXRV010000160.1:0-25669 GCA_025356665.1 Pseudomonadota bacterium | reverse complement strand
AGAACCGGGAAGGGCCGACTGAACGAAATCACCCCGGGTTGAGGAGGAGGAGGGCCCGGGACGCGTTCTTCAGCCGAAAAGGGGACTATGCAGCGCTACCGCAGGCTGGCTACCGAATTCGCAGGCGACAAGGTAAGCTGCCGTAACTGCGCCGATGCTTATACTGGTGTATCCGATAATCACTTTAGCTGCTGCGTAACTCATGAATGGCCTGCAAATTTAATTAGGTTTCTGCTGCTGTTGTTGCTTGTATCGTTACTCGCATCGTTACTGGTATTGCCCGAGTGACGCCAGTTTAAGAATTGCATACATATTTGTCTAATCGATTCTATCTATTTAAACTATCTGTTCCATGGATATAAGAAATGTTGATCTAAACCTGCTCGTCGCTTTCGATGCGCTGATCGCCGAGCGCAGCGTGTCACGCGCGGCGACGAGGCTGCACTTGTCGCAGCCGGCCACCAGCGCCGTACTGGCGCGGCTGCGCGAACTTTTTGGTGATGTGCTGTTGCTGCGCACGGCGCGCGGCATGCTGCCCACGGCGCGCGCGCTGGAATTGAGCGGACCGGTGAAACAGGTGCTGGCGGAAATAAACCGCCTGGTGCAGCCGCAAACGGCATTCGATCCGACGCACGCCGAGCTGACCTTTACGCTGTCTGCTTCCGATTACGTTGAATACGCCCTGCTGCCCGCACTGGTCGATTTCATCGAGAGAAAGGCGCCCGGCACCCGGCTCGAAGTCAAGGCCATCGACTTCAACCTGATGGACAAGCAGCTTGAGTCGGGCGAGGTCGATGTCTGCGTGACCAGTTACGACAACGCCTCGCAGCGGCTGCACGCCCGCGCCCTTTACACCGAACGCCTGGTTTGCGTGGTGCGCCGCAACCATCCTGAAATCGCGGACAGCATTACGCTGGACCAGTTTTGCCGTCTCGAGCATGTGTCCGCCACTCCCAGCGGCGGGGGCACCTTCGTGCGGCTCATCGACGCGGCACTCAAGACGGCAAAGCGGATGCGCCGTATCAGGCTGAAGGTGCCGCACTTTTTGATGGTGCCCGAGATTATTGCCAACTCCGACATGGTCGCCGTACTGCCCGAACGGCTAGCGCGCGGGTATGCGCGCAAGCTGCTGATCCTCGAGCCGCCGCTCAAGCTGCCCGGCTTTGACATCGCCTCCATCTGGCACGAGCGCACCCATACCGATCCGGCGCAGCAATGGTTGCGCCAGGTCCTGGTGAACCTTATTGAAAAGCAGGCTTCCCGATGAGCACAGTTTCAGCCCTGCCCGAACGGGTGCTTTCCACGCGCGATGCGGTCGCCCTGGTCGTCGGGATTGTCATAGGCGCGGGCATCTTCAAGTTCCCCTCCTTGGTGGCCGGCATGGCCGGCAGCCAGCCCATGGTGTACGCGCTGTGGCTTGCCGGTGGCCTTGTGTCCATCGTCGGCGCGCTCTGCTACGCCGAGCTCGCCACGGCTTTTCCAAACGCCGGCGGTGATTATCACTTTCTTACGCGCGCCTTCGGACGGCACTTGTCCTTTCTCTTTGCCTGGGCGCGTGCCACCGTCATCACCACCGGCTCGATCGCGCTGCTGGCCTTTGTGCTGGGCGATTACGCCAGCAACCTGCTGCCTCTGGGCGAGCATTCGAGCGCCATCTGGGCGGCGCTGGTGGTGATTGCGCTCACCGTTCTCAACTGGTTCGGCCTGCGCGAGGGCAAAGCCACGCAGAATGTGCTAACGGTTTTTGAAGTGTCGGGGCTGGTGGCCATCGTCGTCGCCGGACTCTTCGTCGTCGAACCGGCGGCCACGGTGGCGCCGGCGGCTGCTGCTGCGGCGGCGGCTGCAACGCCAACGGGCATGCCCGCCGCTTCGGCGCTGGGGCTGGCCATGGTCTTCGTGCTGCTGACCTATGGCGGCTGGAACGAGGCGGCCTATATGTCGGCCGAGGTGAAGGACCGCAGGCGCGGCATCCTGCGCGCGCTGGTGATCGGGCTGTTGCTGGTCACCGCGCTTTACCTGCTGGTGAATTTTGCCTACCTGCGCGGACTCGGGCTGGAGGGCGTGGCCGGTTCCAAGGTGGTTGCCGCCGATCTGCTCGCGCGCGCCTGGGGGCCGGGCAGCGCCAGCTTGATGAGCCTGATGGTGATCGTCGCCTCACTGACCTCGATCAACGCCACCATGCTGGTGGGCGCGCGCAGCAATTACGCGCTGGGCCGGGACTGGAAGTTGTTCGGCTGGCTTGGCGGCTGGCACGCCTCGGGTGTGCCGCGTCCGGCATTGTTGGCGCAGTCGGCGATTTCCTTGCTACTGGTGGGCTTCGGTGCGGCGACGCGCAAGGGTTTCGAGACCATGGTTGATTTTACCGCGCCGGTGTTCTGGTTCTTTTTCCTGCTTACGGGCATCGCGCTGATGGTGCTCAGGCGCACCGAGGCGGCGGCAGATCGGCCGTTTCGCGTGCCCTTTTATCCGCTGCTGCCGCTGCTGTTTTGCGCCAGTGCGGCGTGGCTGCTCTACTCGAGCCTGGCTTACACCGGTGTCGGCGCCTTAGCCGGCGTGGGGGTGCTCGCTGCGGGCGGCTTGGTGCTCGTCTGGAGCATACGGCGTGAAAAAGGGGCGGCCGCATGAGTATCTCGCGCCGGCGCTTTCTTGCCGCGACACCGGCCTTGCCCCTGCTTGTCGCCGGCTGCACCAACTACGGCATCAGCAGCCGCGTCATGCTGTTCCCGCCGGAAATTCCGTTTCATGTCACCGGTAATGAGGCCATAGAGGCCATGCTCAGCGGCGCCGGGGTCGGCCCGCAGGACAACGTGTGCGACCTCGGTTGCGGCGACGGCCGCATTATCATCGCCGCGGCCTACCGTTACGGCGCGCGCGGTTTTGGCGTTGACATCGACCCGCAGCGCATCAGCGAAGCGCGCTATTACGCCGACAAGGGCGGCGTGGCGGCGCGCACCCGTTTCGAGGTTGCCGATGTCTTTGCCACCGATGTGTCGGCGGCAAGCGTGGTGACGCTTTATCTTTCGGTTGCCTTCAATCGACGTTTGCGGCCGGCTCTATGGAAGCAACTCAAGCCCGGCTCGCGCGTCGTCAGCAACAAGTTCGACATGGGGCCGGAGTTCCCGCCCGAGCGCAGCGTCAAAGTGGGCGAGCACAGCGTGCATTTTTGGACGGTGCGCGCGACCTGAACTGCGGTACCTGGCGCTAAGTTCAAGGCCCGAAGCCCGAAGTCCGAAGTTCGCAAGCCCTTCCCCCACACATCCGCGGCAGTCCTTAGAATTTTTCCGCCCAGGGACGCAGGTCGGTCTCGAAGGTCCAGGCGTTGCGCGGCTGCTCGTGGATGTGTAGATAGGTTTCGGCGATGTCGTCCGGGCGCAGCATGCCCTCTTGCGGCAGCATGTTGATGCGTTCGGGAAAGCGTTCGCGCATGCGCGGGCTGTCTATCATGCCGTCGATGATCACCGAGGCGACATGTATGCCCTTGGGGCCCAGTTCGCGCGCCATGCTTTGCGCCACCATGCGCACCCCGGCTTTGGCTGCGGCGAAGGCGGCGAAATTGCTTGCGCCGCGCAGGCTGGCTGTCGCGCCGGTGAAGAGGATTGTGCCCTGGCCGCGCGGCACCATGTGGCGCGCCGCCTCGCGGCCGACCAGGAATCCGGCAAAACAGGACAGGCGCCATATCTTCTCGAACATTTCGGCCTCGGTGTCGAGTATGGATGCGCGGTGGTTGGCGCCGGTGTTGAACACCACCACCGAAATCGGGCCGACCTCGGTCTCGACGTCATCAAACAGTTTGGACACCGCCTGCTCGTTGCGCAGGTCGGCGACATAGGCGACGCCGCGACCGCCTCCGGCCTCGATGCCGCTGGCGATGCGTTGCAGCCGGTCGGCGCTGCGCGCCACGAGCACTGTGTCGTAACCCTTGCGCGCAAAACGCCGCGCCACCGCGCTGCCCAGGCCGTCGCCGACGCCGGCGATCAATGCCACCTTTTTGTTCATGGGTGTTTCCTTTTCTGTTTTTCCGTAATGGTGCGGCTGCCCCGCTCAGGCGGCGGGTTCGGCCGTTGCGGCGTCCGGGATTGCAAGGTCCAGCAATTGGGTATCGTCGTGGGCGTAGGCCGGCGAGCAGGCGCACAGGATGGTCATGCTGTCGGCGCCGGTATTCTCCACGCTATGCGCGGTTCCGGGGGCAATGGCGACGGTGTCGCCGGCGCGGACGGCAAAGGTTTCCGCACCCAGCGTCATGCGCCCGGTGCCATGGGTGAAATGGTAAATCTCTTCTGTGACAAGGTGCCGGTGCAGCGACGTGCGCTGGCCGGCATGCACCGTGGCCTCGGCGAGGCTCTGCTTGCGGTTGCCTTGCGTTGCCGGGTGCATCAGCTCGCGGATCTCCGATCCGTCCTTGGTGACGTAGGAAGCTATGTCTGGGTGTCGCGACTTCATCATAAGGCCTCGCTGGTTTTTTCAGCACCGTGTCCATGCCGGGCATTTTGCCGATGTGGGGCGTGCCGCCGCCGCATGCGAGCCGCGGATGCAAGAGGCATAGTAACAAACGCGATAAAGCAACGCTTGTGCATGGTCAGGGGATTAATGGCGCAAACTGGCGGTCATGGCCCGGGCTTGTTGCTTGACCTTATTCGTTGACATTAGAGAAGGCCGCCCCGTACCATCGGGCACGGTCACCGTTCCTACACCCTGTTCGCATACCCGATGAACCTGCCACTCGTTCGCATTGATTTTCTGCGCCAGGCCGAAGTATCCGGGCGCTTGCGCGCCGTCCTGCCTGCGGCGAGCGTGTTGTCGCGTGAGGAAGACACGCGCCCCTACGAATGCGACGGCTTGTCGGCCTACCGCCAGTTGCCGATGGTGGTGGTCTTGCCGGCGGACGAGCAGGAGGTGGCGCAGGTGCTGCGTATTTGCCACGAGCTGAAAGTGCCGGTGGTGGCGCGCGGTGCCGGCACCGGGCTGTCAGGTGGCGCGCTACCCATGGGCGACGGCGTGCTGTTGTCGCTGGCCCGCATGAAAAAAATCATCGCACTCGATCCGCTCGCGCGCACCGCGCGCGTGCAGCCGGGGGTACGCAATGCCGCCATTTCCGAGGCGGCCGCCCCCTACGGTCTGTATTACGCGCCCGATCCGTCCTCGCAGATCGCCTGCACCATAGGCGGCAACGTTGCCGAGAACTCGGGCGGCGTGCACTGCCTCAAATACGGGCTCACCGTGAACAATGTGTTGCGCGTCCGCGGCTTCACCATCGAGGGTGACCTCGTGGAGTTTGGCGCGGAGGCGCTGGACGCGCCCGGTTACGACCTGCTGGCGGTGATCATAGGCAGCGAAGGCATGCTCGCCGTCACCACAGAGGTCACGGTCAAGCTGGTGCCCAGGCCGCAGGTGGCGCGTTGCATCATGGCGTCCTTCGATGACGTTGAGAAGGCCGGCAATGCGGTGGCCGCAGTCATCGCCGCGGGCATCATTCCGGCCGGCATGGAAATGATGGACCAGCCGGCGACGCGCGCTGTCGAGGAGTTCGTCCACGCCGGTTACGACCTGGATGCCGCGGTCATCCTGCTGTGCGAATCGGACGGCACGCCCGAAGAAGTTGAAGAGGAAATCGCGCGCATGACCGCGGTGCTGGAGCATTCCGGGGCGACCGGCGTGCGCGTATCGGGTTCTGAAGATGAGCGGCTCAAGTTCTGGGCCGGGCGCAAGGCGGCCTTCCCGGCGGTGGGGCGTATTTCCCCCGACTACTACTGCATGGACGGCACCATCCCGCGGCGTCGCCTGGGCGAGATACTGCTGTTTGTCGCGGCGATGGAAAAAAAATACGGACTGCGCTGCCCCAATGTGTTTCATGCCGGCGACGGCAACCTGCATCCGCTGATCCTGTTCGATGCCAACAACCCGGACGAACTCGCCCGCACCGAGGCTTTCGCCGCCGAGGTGCTGGAAAAATGCGTCGCCGTCGGCGGCACCATCACCGGTGAGCATGGCGTGGGCATAGAAAAGATCAACCAGATGTGCATGCAGTTTGGCGCCGCCGAACTGGCCGCGTTTCGCGGCCTGAAGCGCGCGTTCGACGCGCCCGGCCTGCTCAATCCGGGCAAGAACATCCCGACCCTGCATCGCTGCGCCGAGTATGGCGGCATGCATGTCAAGGGCGGGCAATTACCGCATCCCGAGTTGCCGCGGTTCTGATGCCGGCCCTTATCGCGCAGTTTGCCCGGGCGGTGCGCGACGCTGCGGGTGCCGGCCGAGCGCTGCGCCTGCGCGGTGGCGGCAGTAAGGATTTTTACGGCCAGTCGCTGGTCGGCGAGGTGCTCGATACGCGTGCCTATGCCGGTATTGTTGAATACGATCCGACCGAACTGGTGGTGACGGCGCGTTGCGGCACCCCCCTGGTCGAGTTGGAGGCTGCGCTCGCCGCCAAGGGCCAGATGCTCGCCTGTGAGTGCCCGCATTTTGGTCTGCAAGCGAGCGTTGGCGGCGCCGTTGCCGCCGGCTTGTCCGGGCCGGGCCGGCAGGCGGCAGGCAGTGTGCGCGATTTCGTGCTCGGCGCGAAGCTGCTGGACGGGCGCGCGGACGTGCTCGATTTTGGCGGCAGGGTGATGAAAAACGTCGCCGGTTACGATGTTTCGCGCCTGCTCGCCGGTTCGCTTGGCACGTTGGGTCTTATTCTTGAAGTTTCCCTCAAGACCCTGCCCATGCCGGTGGCCACCGCCACGCTGTCGTTTGAATTGCCCGAAGACAAGGCCGTGCACACGCTCAACCAGTGGGGCGGCAAGCCGCTGCCGGTTTCCGCCAGCGCCTGGGGCGACGGCCAGCTGCGGGTGCGGCTGTCGGGTGCGGCCGCGGCTGTGCGTGCTGCGCGTGAAACGCTTGGCGGTGAGTGCGTGGAGGATGAGCAGGCTTGCGCCTTCTGGCTGGGCCTGCGTGAGCAGACGGATGTTTTTTTTACCGCCGGTGATGCGCCGCTGTGGCGCCTGTCGCTGCCCTCGACCGCACCGTCGCCCGGGCTTGCCGGCGACGTGCTGATCGAATGGGGCGGCGCATTGCGCTGGCTACGCAGCGGCGCGGATGCGGCGAGCGTGCGCGCTGCGGCGGTGAAGGCGGGAGGGCATGCCACGCTGTTCCGCGGTTCGGCCGAGCTCAAGGCCGGCGCCGGGGTGTTTCAGGCCCTGCCCGATGCCATGATGCGCATTCACCGCAAGCTCAAGGCGCAGTTCGACCCCGCGGGCGTGTTCAATCCGGGGCGGATGTATGTGGATCTTTAAATAAGTGAAAAGTGAAGGAGTGAAGGGGTGACAGAGTCAAAACCAGTGCGAGCCTTAAGCGGGTGCTGCCGTGCTCTCCCCTTCACTCCTTCACTCCTTCACTCCTTCACTCCATAAAATGCAGACCGCATTGGCCGATTTCATCAAGGGCACGCCCGAGGGCGCGGAGGCTGATGCCATCCTGAGAAAGTGCGTGCATTGCGGTTTTTGCACGGCCACCTGCCCGACTTACCAGTTGCTCGGCGATGAACTGGACGGCCCGCGCGGGCGCATCTACCTGGTGAAACAGGTGCTGGAGGGCGTCACGCCCACCGCCAGCACGCAGTTGCACCTTGACCGCTGCCTCACCTGTCGCGCCTGCGAGACCACCTGCCCCTCGGGCGTCCAATACGGGCGGCTTGCGGACATCGGCAGAAAGCTTGTCGACGAGCAGGTCGGACGTCCGCTGCATCAACGCCTGTTGCGCCGCGCCTTGTCGGTGCTGTTGCCGCGTTCATGGTTGTTTGCGCCGCTGGTGGCGACGGGACGCCTGCTGCGACCGCTGCTGCCGGGCGCATTGGGTCGCAAGGTGCCGGCGGCCAACCCGCCGCGCGGCGTCTGGCCTGCTGCGCGTCACGCCAGAAAAATGCTCGTGCTCGCCGGTTGCGTGCAGCCGGTGCTGGCGCCCGACATCAACGCCGCGACGGCGCGCGTGCTCGACCGGCTCGGCGTTTCGCTGCTTGAAGCGCCGGGTGCCGGCTGTTGCGGTGCGTTGCGCTATCACCTTAACTACCAGGACGAGGGCTTGGCCGACATGCGCGCCCTGATCGATGCCTGGTGGCCGATGCTTGAACGCGGCGAAGTCGAGGCCATCGTCATGACGGCCAGCGGCTGCGGCTCCACGGTGCGCGAATACGGCCACCTGCTGGCGCATGACGCCGCCTACCGTGACAAGGCCGCGCGCATCAGTGCGATGACGCGCGACTTGAGCGAGATCATTGAGGCAGAACTGCAGCGTCCCGGCGCGCTGGCCGCGCTGGCGCTGCGCAAGCCCGACGTAAAACTTGCCTTCCATCCGCCCTGCAGCCTGCAGCACGGCCAGCAGGTGAAGGGCGTGGTGGAAAAAATTCTCACTGCGGCGGGATTTGAACTGGTGCCCGTTGCCGATTCGCACCTTTGCTGCGGCTCAGCCGGCACTTACTCCATTTTGCAGCCTGTGCTGTCCGCGCAGTTGCAGCAGGCCAAGCTGGCGGCGCTTGGCGCCGGTGGCGCCGATTGCATTGCCACCGCCAACATCGGTTGCCTGTCGCACCTGCAGGAGGCGAGCGCCATTCCGGTCGAGCACTGGGTTAATACGCTGGATCGCCACCTGGGTGACTGAGGGGCGGGTGCAAGGGTACCCGTCCATCGTTATTTTTCACTGCCATAGGCTGGAAACGCCCGTCTGGTGCGGCTCTCCAGGCTATGGTGCGGTGAGGGCTTAGCGCAGCAGGCTGGCGGCGATGCCTATCATCGCGCCGCCCAGCAACACCACCAGCGCGGTAAAGGTGAGCATAAAACCGGGGCCGCGTTTTTCCGCTGCAGCGTAATAGCTCAGCGCAAACCAGATGCGGCCTATGATCCAGACTAGGCCCACGCCCGCCGCCCAGTTGGGCGAGACGTATTGCGCAAACAGCACCAGGCTAGGGATGAAGGCCACGAGCTGCTCGAGGGTGTTTTGTTGCACGCGGAATATGCGCTCGAACTCCGGATGGCCGCTGGTGGCCGGCGCGTGTATGCCGTACTTGCCGCGGGCGGCGCCGACCTTGATGGCGGTGGCGATAAACAGGATGATGGCGAGGCACAGCACCAAGGCGGGCAGGGCGGGGATCATGGCGTACTCCATTTTTCGGCGGGAACTCATTGTAGGTGAGTAGGTGAGTAGGCGAGAAGGGGAGTAGGCGATGTGCCGCCGCGGACCAGCCCTGCCGCGAGAGTAAAATAGCGCCATGGCCGACCTTCCTTCCGTACCCCCGCCCAAGGGCAAAGTTTCGCAACTCAAGCGCCTTGCGCGTTTTCTGGTGCCGCATCGTTCACGCATCATCATCGCCATGTTTGCGCTGCTGGTGGCGGCCGGCACCGTGCTCGCGCTCGGTCAGGGGCTCAAGTACGTCATCGACGCGGGCTTCGGCTCGGGCGATTCGGCGCACCTCAATGCGGCGCTCGCCGGCGTGGTCGCGCTGGCGGTGATCCTTTCGCTCGCCACCTGGGGACGCTTTTACCTGATGATGTCCACCGGCGAGCGCGTGGTCACCGACATCCGCCGCGCGGTGTTCGATCATGTGCTCGACCTGTCACCGGGCTTTTTCGATTCGGCGCGCACCGGCGAGATCGTGTCGCGCATTCTCAACGACACGACGCAACTGCAGGTGGTCATCGGCTTTGGCTTTTCGATGTTCCTCAGGAACGGACTGATGATGATAGGCGCGCTGGTGCTGCTGTTCGTCACCAGCGTCAAGCTCGCCGCCTTCATCGTGCTGGGCGTGCCGGCGATACTGATCCCGATTTTTGTCATCGGCCGGCGGGTGCGCAAGTTGTCGCGCGAAAACCAGGACCGTGTCGCGGACGTGTCCTCGTATGTTGACGAGGTCTTGCATGAAATACGCACGGTGCAGGCCTACGCCCATGAGCACGCCGACCGGACGCTGTTTGGCGCGCATGCCGACGCCGCCTGCGCTTCGGGTGTCGAGCGTGTGCGCGTCAAGGCCTGGCTGATATCCATGGTCATGCTGATCGGCTTTTGCGCCGTCGGCGTGATTCTGTGGATAGGCGGGCACGACGTCATCGCCGGTCGCCTCACCGCCGGGCAGTTGTCGGCGTTCGTTTTTTACGCCGTCGTCGTGGCCAGCGGCGCCGGCACCGTGTCGGAGGTGTGGGGCGAGATACAGCGCGCCGCCGGCGCCACCGAGCGCCTGATGGAGTTGCTCGAGACGCAGCCCGATATCCGCGCGCCGGCCGCGGCCCTTGCGCTGCCGCCACGCCTGAGCGGCGCAATCCGGCTGGACAATATTTCCTTTGCTTATCCGAGCCGGCCCGATGTGCCGGCGCTCTCGGGCATAGGCCTTGAGGTCGCCCCCGGCGAGCGCGTCGCCCTGGTCGGGCCCTCGGGTTCGGGCAAGTCGACGCTGTTTGCGCTGTTGCTGCGTTTTTACGACCCGCAGTCGGGTCGCATCCTGCTCGACGGCACCGACATCGCACAGTGCGACCCGCGCGCGGTGCGCCGGCACATCGCGCTGGTGCCCCAGGATCCGGTGATCTTTGCCGCCAGCGTCAACGATAACGTGCGCTATGGCCGCCCCGAGGCCGGGCTCGATGAGGTGCGTGCGGCCTGCGAGGCCGCGCATGCCACCGAATTCATTTCACAGTTGCCGGACGGCTACGACACCAACCTGGGCGAGCGCGGCGTCAAGCTGTCCGGCGGGCAGCGCCAGCGCCTTTCCATCGCCCGCGCCATTCTTGCCAACCGCGAAATTTTGTTGCTCGACGAGGCCACCTCCAGTCTTGATGCCGAAAGCGAGCGTCTGGTGAGCGCCGCGCTTGACCGGCTTTCGCAAGGACGCGCCACGCTGGTCATCGCCCACCGACTTGCCACGGTGCAGCGCGCCGATCGCATTGTCGTGCTCGAGCACGGCCGCATACATTCCACCGGCAAGCATGCCCAACTGATGCGCGAGGACGGCCTGTATGCACATCTGGCGCGGCTGCAGTTCCTTGATATGCAGCAAGAGTTGGCCGGGGCGGCCGGGGCGGCGGTGTGAGGCTGCGTCGCATCGTCTGGCCGGCGCTGGCGGCGCTGGTCTTGGTCGTCGCCTCAGCCGCAATGGCGCAGGAGCCCCTGCGCATAGGCTCCAAGCGCTTTACCGAATCGTATGTGCTGGGCGAGGTGCTGCTGGCCGCGGTAAAGGGCAAGGCGCAGGCCGAGCACCGGCAGGGCTTGGGCAACACCGGCATTGTGTTTGCCGCGCTCAAAGCCGGTTCGATTGACCTCTACCCGGAATACGCCGGCACCGTAGCGCGCGAAATTCTCAAGCTCGATGGCAGTCCGTCTCTTGCCGACATCAACCGCGACCTGGCGCCGCTGGGCCTTGGCGCCGCGGTGCCGCTCGGTTTCAATAACAGTTATGCGCTGGCCATGCGCGACAGCGAGGCAACGCGTCTGAACATTCGCAGCGTCGGCGATTTGCTGCGTCACCCGCAATTGCGCCTTGGCCTGTCGCAGGAATTCATCGGCCGTGCCGACGGCTGGCCCGGTCTGTCCGCGGCCTACGGGCTCGCCGCACTGCGCCCGGTGGGCCTCGACCACGGGTTGGCTTACGAGGCGATCGCCGCCGGCCGCATCGACCTGATGGACATTTATTCCACCGACGCCAAGATCGGGCGCTACAGCCTGCGCGTGCTTGAGGACGACAAACAATACTTCCCGCGTTATGACGCGCTGCTGCTTTATCGGCTGGACCTGCCGCAGCGCCTGCCCGATGCCTGGCGCGCGCTCGCTACGCTAGAGGGCCGCATCGACCGGCAGCTGATGATTCGCATGAACGCTGCGGCCGAGCTCGAGGGCAGGAGCTTCGCCGCTGCAGCCGCGCTGGTGGATGCCCCGCCCGGGCTTGCGATCAAGGAAGTAGCGGCGGCGCGTTCGCACAGTCTTGCTGAAAGGCTGTTCGCCGCCGATTTCTGGCCACTGACGCTGCAGCATTTGGTGCTGGTGTTCGTGTCCCTTGGCGCGAGTATCCTGATCGGCGTGCCGCTGGGCATTGTCGCGGCGCGCGCGCCGCGCGCCGGCCAGGTGATCCTCGCGCTGGTGGGCATGATCCAGACCATCCCGGCGCTGGCGTTGCTGGTGTTCCTGATCGCGCTGATGGGCAGTATAGGTATGGCGCCCACGCTGGTGGCCTTGTCGCTTTATGCGCTGCTGCCGATTGTGCGCAACGCCGAGGCCGGTCTGCGTGAAGTCGGCGGCGGCGTGCGCAAGGCCGCACTGGCGCTGGGCTTGCGGCCGGGGCAAAGCCTGCGTTATGTCGAATTGCCCCTCGCACTGCCGACGCTGCTGGCCGGCATCAAGACCTCGGCGGTTATCAATGTGGGCACGGCGACTATCGCCGCTTTCATCGGTGCCGGCGGTTATGGTGAGCGTATCGCCATCGGGCTCGCCCTTAACGACAACGCCATGCTGCTCGCCGGTGCCGTTCCGGCGGCGGCGCTGGCGCTGCTGCTGCAGGGTGCGTTTGAGTTGATAGAACGCTGGTGCAATCCGTTGGCCGGAGTGAAGCTGCGCGCTTAGGCCAATTTTGTCATTGCGAGGAGGCGAAGCCGACGCGGCAATCGCGTGGCATTGCGACGGCAGTCACAAGGGCGACGAGATTGCTTCGCTGTGCTCGCAATGACGGTGGCTTTACGCTGCGTTCGCATTGACAGTGACAGTGACAGTGACAGTGAGAGTGACGTCACGCTGCGCTCGCAGTGACAGCGACTTCATGCCGCGCTCGCAAAGACAGTGACTTTAGAACGTCACCACGCTGCGAATCGACGTGCCCTCGTGCATCAGGTCGAAGGCGGTGTTGATCTGCTCTATGGGCATGACGTGGGTGATCAGGTCGTCGATGTTGATCTTGCCCTCCATGTACCAGTCGACGATTTTCGGCACATCGGTACGGCCGCGTGCGCCGCCAAAGGCCGTACCCTTCCAGGTGCGTCCGGTGACAAGCTGGAACGGCCGCGTTTTGATTTCCTGGCCAGAACCGGCGACGCCGATGATCACCGACACGCCCCAGCCGCGGTGGCAGCACTCGAGCGCCTGGCGCATTACATCGACATTGCCTATGCACTCGAAGCTGTAGTCCGCGCCGCCACCGGTGAGTTCGACAAGGTGGGGCACCAAGTCGTCTTTTTTCGCCAGGTCTTTCGGGTTGACGAAGTGCGTCATGCCGAACTTGCGCGCCAGCGCTTCGCGCGCCGGATTCAGGTCCACGCCGATGATCATGTTGGCGCCGGCGATGCGCGCGCCCTGCACCACGTTGAGCCCGATGCCGCCAAGGCCAAAAATCACCACGTTGGCGCCCGGTTCAACCTTGGCCGTGTTGATGACGGCACCGATGCCGGTGGTGACGCCGCAACCGATGTAGCAGACCTTGTCAAAGGGCGCGTCCTCGCGGATTTTCGCCAGGGCGATTTCCGGCAGCACGGTGTAATTGGAAAAGGTCGAGCAGCCCATGTAGTGGTGGATCATCTTGCCGCCTATCGAAAAGCGGCTCGAACCGTCTGGCATCACGCCCTTGCCCTGGGTGCCGCGAATGGCGGTGCACAGGTTGGTCTTTTGCGACAGGCAGGATTTGCACTGCCGGCATTCTGGCGTGTAGAGCGGAATGACATGGTCGCCCTTTTTCAGCGAGCTCACACCGGGGCCCACATCAACGACGATGCCCGCGCCCTCATGGCCGAAAATGGCCGGGAACAGTCCCTCGGGGTCGGCACCCGAGCGCGTGAACTCGTCGGTGTGGCAGACACCGCTTGCCTTGATCTCGACCAGGACTTCGCCGAATTTGGGGCCGGCCAGCTCGACCTCTTCGATGACTAGCGGCTTACCCGCTTCATAGGCTACGGCTGCTCGTGTTTTCATTACTGCTCCATGCATTGACGGTTTTGTTGCGCGAGCCGCGATTATATAGACAGTCTCCAGCGCAATATCATGGCGGGTGATTTTTTGCTTATGTGGTCGCCACCGGTTGGCCGGGCTGTTGCTGCATTGCGTTGCCTAAAAAGCAACGCACCTTGCCTTATTTGGCACTATTGATGCGCTCACGTCCGCCTATATTGATATGCTTAAATAACTAAACTTCCGGATTGGATAAGCTTGTAATGGAACTGCATCTGAAAGATAAGGTGACTATCATCACCGGCCCGGCCAAGGGTATGGGCCGAGCCGTAAGCTTGGCATTCGCGCGTGAGGGAGCCAGGCTGGTGCTCGCTGGACGAGACATGGCGGCCATAGAGCCGGTCGCGGCCGAGGCGAGGCTGCTCGGGGCAAACGCAATTGTCGTGTCATGCGATATGACTGAGCCGGCCCAGACGGAAGCCCTCGCCGCGAAGGCGCTGGAGGCCTTCGGCCGCATTGATGTCCTGGTCAACGTGGCCGGTGGTTCGGGGCCCATTGGGAAAACGGGATGGGAAACTACGGCTGACGAGTTCAATGAAATAGTGCAACTGAACATGACGGGCTGTTTCAACACCATGCATGCGGTGCTGCCAACCATGATCTCCCAACGATCGGGCAAGGTCGTGAATGTGGGTGGAACGTTTGGCATGCGCGGTCGTGCCGGCAGGATGGCTTATTCCGCTTCAAAGTGGGGCCTGCGCGGTATCACGAAGAGTTTTGCGCTCGAAGCCGGCCCGCACAATATCAACGTCAATTGTGTTGCACCAGGCATGGTCGACGGGCCCCGGTTCCGCGAAAAAGTTTGCGCCAACCTGGCCGAAAAGCGCGGTATAAGTCTTGATGAGGCGATGACGCTACATGCGCAGGACTACGCGCTCAAGCGCATCTCAACCGACGAAGACATTGCCAACGCGTGCCTGTTTCTCGCTGCCGATGTGTCGCGCCAGATTACCGGCATAGATCTCCCGGTCGATGGCGGCTGGGCGATGCTTTAAGGGAAAAATAATGAGTAAAGTAGATATTGTCATCCGTGGTGCCAAAGTGGTTTCTCCCGAGCAGATCATCGATGCCTCAGTGGCTATCGATGGCGAACAAATCGTAGCAGTCGGGCACGACGATATGATGCCGGCGGCGCGGCATGAAATGCGAGCCGATGGGTTGCACATGCTGCCCGGCGCGATCGACAGTCATGTTCATTTTCGCGATCCTGGTTACCCGCGTAAGGAAACCTGGAAAACCGGCTCGGCCGCCGCAGCCTGCGGTGGTGTGACGACCGTGTTTGAAATGCCCAACACCAATCCGCCCACGGGGACGCTCGAAGCGCTTAGGCTCAAGCTCAAGGCCGCAGAGTCTTCCTATGTGGACTTTGGTATTCATGGATTGCTTGGTGACGACACCGTCGATCGGTTGGAAGAGCTGCTGGACGCCGGCGTTACGAGCTTCAAGGCGTTTGTTGGAAACACCTTTGGCAATCTGCCCTGTCCTAGCGATGGCGCGCTGCTCGAGGGCCTGGAAAAACTCGCTCCGCTTGGGTTCCGCACGGCTGTACATGCAGAAAATTCCTCCATCATGGCGCGTCGGCAAAGGATCATGGAGGCGGCGGGGCGCACTGACTCTGCGGCGCATTTGGCCGCACGGCCGGCAGTTTGCGAAATAGAGGCTGTGGGGCGTGTGCTGACGCTGGCCGAATGGACTGGCGCGAGGGTGCATATCGCCCATCATAGCGCGGCTGATTCATTGTTCCTGATTCGCGACGCCAAACGCCGGGGCGTGGATGTCACTGTTGAGACTTGCCCCCAGTATTTACTTCTGAACACATCCGACATGTCACGGCTTGGCGGCGTGTTGCGAGTCAATCCGCCGATTCGGGAGGCCCGTCACAACCAGCCGCTATGGGACGCGTTGATGGAAGGCGTGATCGACATGATCGCGACGGATCATGCGCCGCATACGCCGGAAGAAAAGACGCGCGAGAGCATATGGGATTGCGACTGCGGTTTCCCCGGGGTTGAGACACAAATGGCGTTGATGCTCACCGAAGTGAATCGCAATCGCGCGACACTGATGGACTATGTTAAGTGGAGTTCGGTCAATCCGGCCAAAGCCTGGGGCCTGTACGGTACCAAAGGGGTGATTGCTCCTGGCGCGCACGCCGACATCGCGCTTGTCGACATGTCCGGGGCGGTGGTGCTTTCGCAGGGAAAACTCCAATCACTGAGCAAAATTTCTCCTTGGAATGGCCGCGTTGTTCAGGGGTATCCGTTGCACACGCTGGTTCGCGGGCGCTTTGTGATGCGCGACGGCAAACTGGTGGAAGACGCGGCCGGTTGGGGACGGTCTGTGAAATCGATACAAAAAATGCCCAAGGCCCAGCCAAAAAACATGGAGCACTATAGCAACGTGATTGGACAAACACCCTGAGGGTTGGCCCTTCACCGTGCGCTGTGGAAGATGTTCTCGTTTCAAGGGCGGGGGGGTACTGCGTCCGCGGTAATCCAGATGTCGGAGCGACACACGGTCGGCGATAGTTCATGACGTGATAACGGGAGAGATAGATTGAAAATAATATCAATATCAATATCAATCGCAATCGTGAGGGGACTGGCCATTGTCGGGTTGGCATTTTTCTCTGTGGCTTCGCATGGGCAGCAGGCCTATCCGAGTAAGCCAATCCGTTTTATTGTGCCGTATTCTGGCGGAGCAATTGATACGCTCGCCCGCCTACTGAGTCCGAAGCTACAGGAAACTTTGCGCCAGCCGATAATTGTAGAGCCCCGCCCGGGTGCGAATGCGATCATCGGCTCGGATTTTGTGGCCAAGTCGGCAGCTGATGGCTACACCTTTTTGATGGTTCTCACCACACACGTCATCAGCCCGAACCTGATTGCAACGCCGTACGACCCGATAAAAGACTTTACGCCGGTCGCCACCCTCGCCGCAGCGGAGCTTGGGCTCGCTGTAAACCCGGCGGTGCCGGCCAAAACCCTGCAAGAGTTGATTGCGCTGGGTAAAGCCAGCCCGGGAAAACTCAACTATGCGACGACACAGGTAGGCGGCAACCAACATTTGGCCGGTGAGTTGTTTGGCATCCTGACCGGGGCAAAATTTACCGCCGTCCCCTACAGGGGCGGCGGCGAGGCGCTCAATGCGGTGCTCGGAGGGCATGCACAGATGTATCTGGGAAATCTGGCTACGCTCATCCCGGTTATGCGATCGGAAAAACTCAGAGGCATCGCCGCATCCGGGGAAAGCCGCCCCGCCGCAATGCCGCAGCTGCCGACTTTTACCGAGTCCGGCGTGCCAAATTTCGATGTCCGGCTATGGTACGGATTGCTTGCGCCGGCTGGAACGCCCAAGGAGATTGTCGAGAAAATGTCCGGACTTATCGCGCTTATTCTCGCCAGCGCCGATTTCAAGGAAGCGCTTGCAAAGCAGGGAATGGAGGCCCTTGTGATGAAGCCAGACCAATTTGGTGCGCTCATGCGCGCTGATTTTTTGCGTTATGAGAAAGTCATAAAAACCGCAAATATAAAAGTGGAAAACTAGTAAGCCTAAAGAGACCGGCGTCCTCGCTGCGCCGATTTGCCAACCGGCGCTCAACACGCGAAGCGACTACTAAGCCAAGTCGGTGTGGTTCGTTAGGGCGTGGAGGCTCAGGCCGGACTGGCGGTTCATGTGGCGGGGTTCGCTGGGTGTGGAACGATTGCTGGGTGTGGAACGATTGCTAATAGACAGCTAACAAGCGGCCAGACGACACGGTACGACTGGCCGGCCTTTTCATTCAGATAAATATGTTCAGAAAGAAATCCAATGAGTCGTGTACGAATCAACGCGGGTGGGATGCAGTTTGTGGCCCAGTTCAACGCGGACGCGCCCAAGACTGTCGCCGCGTTTAGAGCAACACTCCCATACCACCAGAAATTGATCCACGTGCGCTGGAGCGGGGAAGGATGCTGGATCCCGATGGGCGACTTCAATCTTGGTGTTGAGCACGAGAACCATACGAGTCACTTGTCGATCGGCGACATACTTTATTACCCCGGCGGATATAGCGAGACTGAGATCATCCTCGCCTATGGCAGTTGTAGTTTTTCGAGCAAGGTTGGGCAACTTGCCGGGAACCACTTTCTGACCATCGTCGAAGGCAAGCACCAGTTGCCCGAACTCGGGCGAAAAGTGCTGTGGCAAGGGGCGCAGGACGTCAGCTTCGAAGCAGCGGTGTGAGGTAAGCCCGCAGCGGCGGGAGGGGCTCGGTATGCGCGGCCACTCCAGCCCGGTTATTTTGCGCTTGCCGCCTTGGCCCGTTTGGTTTCAGGCGTCTTGCCAAGCGCCTCTTTGAGGTGCTCTGCGAATCGTATCGCCACCACAGGCAAAAGGCGCCCACGTAGTTGTGCCAGAACCAACTGACCGAGCGGAAATCCGCGATCCTCTATGTCACGTGCGACGATTTCCCCTTGTTGGGGGGCGGGGCCGACGGCGAATTGGAAGGAGATCGCTCGCTCGTAACAAAGGTAGGCGCGCAGGAATTCGAAGCTGTTGCTCTCGATAATCCGATTAAATTTCACCGAGCTTCGAGCCAGAAACAGATCCAGCATCTGCCGGCCGCCAGTGTCGCGGTTTGACAGCACCAACGGGTATTCAGCGCAATCGCGCAGGCGCAGGCTGCTACCGCGTGCTGCCAGCGGATGGCTTCGATGCATGGTCGCAACCAGGCGTTGGCCGGACTCTGCGAGTCGCTCGATATCCGCATCGGGCGCGAGGTTGAATACCAGCGCAAATTCAATCTCAAACGCCCTTAACGCGGCCAGCGCCTGGACGTGATCACCGAAGCGCGCCTGAAATGTCACATCGTGATGCTTAGTTCGAAATGCAGCGATAGCCTGCGGCAGGAATACCGGCGCCAGTGCCTGGCTGGCCAGTAATCTGACGTCTCCTCTGCGGATACCGCGAAGGTCCTCAATTTCAGAACGTACTTGATCAAGGTCGGCCTCGCGGCTTCGGATGTAATGCAAAAATAACTCACCGGCCGGAGTCAGGCGCATGCCCCGCGGCAAGCGTTCAAAAATAGTGGTTCCCAGCTCTTCCTCGATGTCCTGGAGGCGTCTGTTGACGGCCGAAGGGGCGACGTGCAAACGCTCGGCGGCCTGGCGGATGGATCCGGCACGAGCCACTTCATCGACATAGCGGAGGAAACGCAAATGTTTCACGGTTACATGCTCCTGGCATGGAAAGAGTGTTGCCGAAACGGCAACACTGTTTTAAAAAATAGGCATCAATCCAGCACGAATTATCACTTATATTTATCCAAAGATACCTTCTAATGGGCACGATTGTGGCTGAATGTGCCGCCTGTTCACCTACGTGTTTTTTATCAACAGATTGGGGGCAACATGAATTCGACTCGCAGGCTATTGCAGGTGGGTGGTGTGATTTTGGCAGGCTTTGTGTTGGCTAACGGCGCAGTGGCGCAGGCCCCGACAGCTCCGGCGCCAGCCCCGGTTCAACCCACGCCCTTGCCTGATCTGCAGAAGTCGGACAGCTACCTGCCGTTTATTTACGGGCCGCTGGATGCGGCTGGGATGGTCGCGCCGTTGGCGACCAAGGGCGCCAAGACGCACATACTTCCGGCCACGCCTGCAACCACACAGTGGGGATGGTTTGATAGCAATCAGGCGCCGGTGCTCAAGGTCAATTCCGGCGACACCATCGTGATGGAAACCATGACCGCATCGCACAATCAGATTGTGCCCGGCGTAACGATGGACCAATTGGTAAAGATGCGTAATGATTTTCCGGGTAGGGGGCCGCACACGGTGACCGGACCCATTTATGTCGAGGGTGCCGAGCCGGGCGATATCCTGCGTATAAAGTTCAACAAAATAGTGCCCCGTCCTTATGCGTCGAATATGAATCTGCCGGGCATCCTCGGCGCCTTTCCCAAGGAATTCCCACAAGGGCAAATAAAATATTTTTATCTCGACAACGAGAAGAAGCAGATGGAGTTCGCGCCTGGGATAGTCGTCCCGTTGCGGCCTTTTCCGGGGACCATTGCGGTCGCTCGTGCGGAGCCCGGAAAATACAATACTGTTCCACCGGGCAGGTACGGTGGAAATCTCGATCTGCGTGAAATGACGGAAGGCACGACGCTTTATCTGCCGGTATTCATGAAGGGGGCGCTGGTCTGGACCGGCGACTCCCACGCCGGGCAGGGGAATGGCGAGATCAACCTCACGGCGATCGAGACCGCCTTTCAGGAGTTCAATATCACTGTCGATGTCATCAAGCAAACCCCGCTTGAATGGCCACGTGTTGAGACGCCCACGGCGTGGATAACCATCGGTTACGATCGCGACCTGAACAAGGCCCTGGACCTGTTGAAGAGCGAAACCGTGAAGTTCATTGTCGAGCAACGAAAGGTATCTCGTGCGCAGGCGGAGAAAATCATGCTCGAGACATGGAATTGCCCGATTTCCGAGGTGGTCAACGTGGTCAAAGGCACTTATTGCATGGTTCCTAAGCAGGCGAGATCGCCGCGGCCGGCTGCGCTGCCTAAACAGGATAACGCGAAATTTTTCGTCACCTACGCCAAGGACGCCGATCTGGAAAAGGCGATGAATTCAGCGGCGATTGCGATGATTGACGCCATCGTTGAGAAAAAGAAACTTACCCGCCTTGATGCATACTCTCTTTCGAGCATTGCGATGGACTGCAGGATTGGGCCGCATACGACGGGCGACAAGGAAGTCCATTGCATGATGCCAAAAAGCCTATGGGTTGGATCGAAGTAAAACGATGCTGGAATAAACGGATTGAGCTGCGCTTCTCAACTGGCGCTGCGGCGCTGTTCATTGCCCTGACGCTGATATCGGAGGCTTTCGCACAAGCGCAGCTCGTCGTGGTGACGACGACTCCGGATCTTAAAAGCATCACCGAAGCGGTGGCGGGCGGTACGGCCAAGGTGGAGTCGTTAATGCCCAACGGCGCCGACCCGGAGACTTTCGAGCCGCGCCCCAATCATTTGGCGACGTTACGGCGCGCCGAGCTCGTACTGCGTGTCGGGGCTGGATACGAACACTGGCTCGATCGCTTATTGCAGCGATCCGAACGGGATGCGCTGATGCCCGGTGGCGCCGGTTATCTCGACCTGTCGGCGCAAATTGCCCTGCTTGAAGTGCGCGGTCGCAGCGTGAACGTGATACCTGGGCATGTTCATGGCAGCGCCAACCCGCATTACTGGCTCGACCCGGTGAACGTCGAAATCATCGCCGGCCAGATAGCGGCTGCGCTGATACGGCTCCGACCCGAGAAAAAAAGCGTCATTGAAGCCGCGCACGGAAAATTCGTGGCGGCGCTAAGGGGGCACGCCGTCCGTTGGGCGAAAAACCTTGAGCCGTATCGGGGGGTGCCGCTTGTCAGCTATCACAACACCTGGCCCTATTTTGCACGCCGGTTCCGCCTGAACATCATCGCCGTCATCGAGGAGAAGGAGGGGATACCGCCAAGCCTGGCGAGGCTCAAACAACTTGCCGACAGCATGCGTGCGAGTCGGGTGCGGCTTATTCTGCATGAGCCCTTTCAGCCGGGGGACACTGCGCGCCTGCTCGGCAAGCATGCCAACGCCAAGCTTGTGGTCCTGGCGCCGTCCGTTGGCAGTGTTGTGGAGGCCGTTGACTACTTCAGCATGATGGAATTCAATACGCGGGCCATCGCAAACGCGCTTTCTCCGTAAGCAAAAATGGACGGAGTCTACGAATTTTTGCTATTTCCAGCCGCGGCCGTGGTTGTTTTCGTCGGCATGCACACGTGGCTCGGATTGCAGGTTCTGCGGCGCGATGTAATTTTCGCCGACCTTGCCTTGGCGCAATTGTCTGCGCTCGGGGCGATGGTGGCTGTCGCGCTGGGCCATCCTCCAGCAGGTTCGGCGAGCCTCGCCTATGCGTTGTTATTTTCAATGTTGGGCGCCATTTTCCTGACCATGCTGCGCCGCCTTTCGCGCGGAGTCAGCCAGGAAGCTGTCATCGGCGTCGCCTATGTCGTTGCAACGGCCCTGACGATATTGGTCATAGACGGTTCTCCGCAAGGCGCGGAACAAGTCAAGAAACTCTTTGTCGGAAGCCTTCTCGCGATCGGTTCCGAGGAGTTGGCCCAGCTGGCCATGCTGTATGGCGTCGTTGGCTGCGTCCATTGGATTTTTCGGCGCCAGTTGCTCGCAGCGGCGAATAGCGCGCCTGGCGACTGGCGTGTCATGCGCTGGGATTTTTTGTTCTATTCGAGTTTTGCCGTGGTTGTGACCAGTTCGGTGACGTATGCGGGCGTGTTGCTGGTCTTTTCATTTTTGATTATTCCAGCTTTGATAGGAGGCCTGTTCTCTCGTCGCGTTCTCGTTGTACTTACTCTAGGATGGATTTCCGGGATTTTTGCCGGCTTTTCCGGGTTCTGTGCCTCACTTGCCTATGACCTGCCCACCGGAGCCACACTGGTTGCATTTTTCGGTCTGGCGCTGCTTGTTGCCTTTATCCTGCGCCATTTTATTCTCTGGCCGGCGCGAAAGGTATCGACGCCGGGCGCTTTTGCCCAGTTGCTCACGCCAGCCATTGGTTGTGCCCTTGTGCTCGCCCTTGGTGTTTGGACCCTGGCCGTGCCCACGGCGGACCAGCCGCTTGCTGCCGCGCTCGAGGCGGCTAACATCACGAGTCCGGCGCAATTTCTTACGGCCACTGAGCAGCGCCTTTTCAAGGAGGCTTTGAACAATGAGAAACGCTATCGGGGCGAGGTCGACCTGTTGCGCGATGCGGAGCGCAGCGCCAGATGGAAGGGGGCCGCGCTAAGCGAGGAGGAGGTGCAAAAGCTTTCGGCCTTTCAGCGCTCATTTAACGAAATGGCCCAAGGTGAGCGTTTTGTGCAGGAGCATTTGCGCAAGAAGTCCCGAACCCTAAGTCGCTGGTATTTTGGCATCCCGGCGATCGTTCTTGCATTGATCGGATTTGGAATTGTTACGACCATCTATGCAACTCGCATTCGACGGCAGCGAGAATCTGCCGCGGAGATCCTGAGCCATTCAGAGGCCCGTGGTGCAATTTGAAGTTGTGCTCAAGACGCGCAAAGCCGGCCAGGTGCATCGTGCTAGAATTTCCATGCGTTTCAAACGTAAAAATCCGAGCTTCCATCGCGCTCTGCCTGACAGGGGGCGTTGCCATCAGGCTTGTTATTCCGGGCCGCGAAAAAACACCAGTCGCAATACTGCGTATCGATAGCCATAGCTAATTAAGGGGATTTCATGCCTCAGGTCATAGGCGTACCAAAAGAAACAGCGGCGGGTGAAAAGCGCGTTGCCACCGTGCCGGAAGTCGTGGAAAAGCTCGTCAAGCTGGGCTTCTCTGTGGCGGTCGAGTCGGGCGCGGGCGCCGCGGCGAACTTCAGCGACGACACCTACCGCACCGCCGGTGCCCAGGTGGTCGAGGGTGCGGCCAAACTCTGGGCGATGTCGGACATTGTTTTCAAGGTGGGCGTGCCGACGACGGCCGAAGTGGGCCTGCTGCGCGAAGGCGGCACCCTGGCCGGCTTCATCTGGCCGGCGCAAAACCCGGAGCTGATGCAGCAGCTTGCCGCGAAAAAAGCCACCGTACTGGCCATCGATGCGCTGCCGCGCACGCTCTCGCGCGCGCAGAAGATGGACGCGCTGACCTCGCAGGCGGGCGTCGCAGGCTATCGCGCCGTGATCGAGGCGGCCAACGCCTTCGGCCGCTTTTTCAACGGCCAGATCACCGCCGCGGGCAAGGTGCCGCCGGCCAAGGTGTTCATCGCCGGCGCCGGCGTAGCCGGTCTTGCCGCGATCGGCACTGCCGCGAGCCTGGGCGCCATCGTGCGCGCCAACGACACCCGCGCGGAGGTGGCCGACCAGGTTGTGTCGCTGGGCGGCGAATTCGTCAAGATCGATTACGAGGAGGAAGGTTCCGGCGGCGGCGGTTACGCCAAGGTCATGAGCGAGGGCTTCCAGCAGGCGCAGCGCGAGATGTATGCCAGGCAGGCGAGGGAAGTGGACATCATCATCACCACCGCCCTGATCCCGGGCAAACCCGCGCCCCGGTTGATCACCGCCCAGATGGTGCAAAGCATGAAGCCGGGCAGTGTCATCGTCGACATGGCGGCCGAGCGCGGCGGCAACTGCGAACTGACCGAGCCCGGCCAGGCGGTGGTGAAGCACGGCGTTACCATCATCGGCTATACCGATTTGAACTCGCGCCTGGCGAGGCAGTCGTCGACTTTGTACGCCACCAATCTGTTCCGCCTTACCGAAGAGTTGTGCAAGACCAAGGACGGCGTCATCAACGTCAACATGCAAGATGACGCGATCCGCGGCCTGACGGTCGTCAAGGAGGGCAGCGTGACCTGGCCGCCACCGGCGCTAAAGCCCACTACACCTGCGGGTGGTGGGGCAAAGGCGGCGATGCCGGCCATGCCGGCGAAAAAAGGCCACGGCCATGGCGGCGGTGAGCCGATGTCCGGCCAGCGCCTTGCCGTGATGTTCGGTGTCGCGGCGCTGCTGTTCTGGTTCATCGGCGCATTTGCACCGGCGGCCTTTCTGGGTCACTTCACCGTGTTCGTGCTGGCCTGCTTTGTCGGTTATATGGTGGTCTGGAATGTCACGCCGGCGTTGCACACGCCCCTGATGAGCGTGACCAACGCCATCAGCAGCATCATCGCCATCGGCGCGCTGGTGCAGATTTCGCCCCCGGAAGTTGCCAATGTGGTGGCCGGCGCGGCGGCGCGGCCCGATGACTGGATCCGCTGGATTGCGGTGGTGGGCATCGTGCTCACTGCCGTCAATATGTTCGGCGGCTTCGCCGTGACCCAGCGCATGCTGGCGATGTTTCGTAAATAAGGGCGATGACCATGTCTATCAATGACAGCTTGGCAAGCGTCGCCTACATCGGCGCGATCATACTTTTCATACTCAGCCTGGGCGGCCTGTCCAATCCGGAGACATCACGCCGCGGCAACCTCTACGGCATGATTGGTATGGGCATCGCCGTGCTGGCGACGATTTTTGGCCCGCGCGTGTCGGCGGCCGGCATCCCGTGGATCATCGGTGCCATGGTGGCCGGTGGCGGCATCGGCCTGTATGCCGCGCGCACGGTGCAGATGACGCAGATGCCCGAACTGGTGGCCTTGATGCACAGCCTGGTGGGGCTTGCCGCCATGCTGGTCGGCTTTGCCACCTATATTGATCCGGCCGCTTCCGCGCCCTTCAGCGGCGCCGCCAAAGCCATTCACGAGATGGAAATCTATGTAGGCATCCTCATCGGCGCGGTGACCTTTTCCGGGTCTATCATTGCCTTTGGCAAGTTGTCGGGCAAGATCGGCGGCAAACCGCTGCTGCTGCCCGGGCGGCACTGGTTGAATCTGACCGGCCTGCTGGTGGTGATTTATTTCGGCCGCGAATTCCTGCACGCCGAAAGCATGGCGCAGGGCATGACCCCGCTTATCGTCATGACCGTGATTGCGCTGCTCTTTGGCATTCATATGGTGATGGCCATCGGTGGCGCTGACATGCCCGTTGTGGTGTCCATGCTCAACAGCTATTCGGGCTGGGCGGCGGCGGCGACCGGGTTCATGTTGTCGAACGACCTGCTGATTGTCATTGGCGCGTTGGTGGGCTCGAGCGGGGCGATCCTGTCTTACATCATGTGCCAGGCGATGAACCGCAATTTCATCAGCGTCATCGCCGGGG